>CATLLJ010000022.1 GCA_950022495.1 uncultured bacterium | reverse complement strand
TTTAAGTATTCTGGTGTATTTGTATATTTATTCTATATCAGCTTTACTAACTCTTAATCCTCTATATAGATTAATTATACTCTCATTATAACATTGTTTTATTAATTTTGCAAGTGTTTGGATTTTAAAAAAATTTGATATAATAATGAATATAGTAAAAAGGAATTTTGAAAATGATTTATAAAACTCGGTACAGCTCGCCGTTAGGAAAGATTACAATATGCTCTGACGGCACAAATCTTATCGGGCTGTGGTTAGAAAATCAAAAATATTTTGCCTCTATAATTCAGGAAGAAATGATTGAAAACAATACTCTTGAAATTTTTAAGAAGACTAAAAACTGGCTCGATAGATATTTCGCAGGAGAAAGACCTAAAATTTCAGAATTACAGCTTGCTCCTATTGGCAGCAATTTCAGGCAGGAAGTATGGAAAATTCTTTGCAAAATTCCATACGGACAGGTTACAACTTACGGCGATATAGCAAAGAAAATTGCACAGAGAAGGGGAGTTGCAAAAATGTCCGCACAGGCTATCGGCGGAGCGGTTGGTCACAATCCGATTTCGATAATTATTCCATGTCACAGAGTTATAGGTACAAACGGTAATTTAACAGGTTATGCCGGCGGGATAGAAACAAAAAGTAAGCTTTTACAACATGAAGGTGTAAATATGGTGCGGAAATAAATCTTTTCATCCAGCATTTTTTATGCTATCTATTTATCAAAAAGGTCAACCAATGAAAACACAGAGAATACAAAGCCACTCACCTATTCGTTTTACAGGACTTATAAAAAGTACTAAGACTGTACCTGCAAATATTATGATTAATCCAACCAAAGAAGCTTTGAAAGAATCCGAAGCCAGATGGCAAAAACAGCTGGAAGATTTAGGATTGGTTGTTATTAAAGAAGTAAAACTGTCAATAAAACAAAACCTTGAAACTCCTATTAAATCTTTTATTAAAGACATAAAAAAAGAAAATTGAGTCTAAAATTATTAAAACCTTAAAACCAGCTAACTTAACGTGAAATAGCAATTAATTTCGCTAATTTTTCCCACCATCTTTCTTGAGTAATATCCAATGGCTTATGCATAAAAGTCACATATTCCGGATAGTCATCCTGAGTTTCTCTCATTAAATTAAAAACTTTTTCTTGGATTTCATCTTTAGGTTTAAATTCTTCAAGGTTCCATCTTTTCTTATAAGCAGGGACTGCACAATTATCAGCTACTAACACCAAATCTGAAAATCTGTTATAAGAAGCTTCTATAATTTTATTAACCATTGTACTTCCAACTTTATTTCCTCTGTAGCTTTTGTTAACAGCTATATTGCTGACATATAAAGAATTCGGTTCATTTAAGCTGCCAAACGCATTCAATGATGAAGTCATACAACATGCTTCTGTTTTACCAAATTGATTTTTTGCGATTAAATATGTAACATTTCCATCATCCGTTTGTAATACATTTTTTATATATCTGGCAAAGCCCTCTACTACTGATTTGTAAATTTGCTTAGGTGCAAAGGGTAAACATAAATAAGTCGGATCCTTTGTATTTGTTGCAAAGTTATACACAAACAAATCTGCTGTATCCAGTATTTCTTTTTCAATATTTTTATCGTTTAAAGTGAATTCTCGCACATTAAGATTACCAATTTTAGTTTTTATCAAAAATGGGTTTATTGGATTATTTCTTGAACCGAAGGTTATGTTATTATTCATATGTAAAAGGTCACATGGTTTGATTACTTGGGTCAGATGGTCTGACTATTTTGGGCAAAACAAACAAAATTTTTAACTTTAATGTTTGCATTTTTCTTTTGTATTTTTGTTATAAAATTAAAGCAATAATAAATGGGAGCTTTATAATGACAATCAATATTGAAGAATGGTTAAATATTTCAATAGAAAAGTTGCAAAAAACTTTTTCTGAAAAACTACTTTTTGTTGGCTTACAAGGAAGCTATAACAGAGGAGAGGCAACACCTGAAAGTGATGTTGATTTAGTTGTTATTATAGAGGAATTAAATTTTGAGAATTTAAAACAGTATCGCCAAATTATAGACGAAATGCCTTATAAAGAACTTGCCTGCGGGTTTATTTCCGGCAGAAAAGAACTGCAAAACTGGTCTAAGTCTGATTTGTTTCAATTTTTCTATGATACAAAACCGTTGTACGGAAACTTGGAAGAAATAATTCAACCACCAAGTATTGAAGATATAAAAAAATCAATCAAGACAAGCTCTGAAACTTTATACCACGCAGCAGTTCATAGTTTTGTACATTCTGTTAATTATGCAGAGGATTTGGAAAATCTTTATAAAATGACATTCTTTATTTTGCAAGCTAAATATTTTGTTGAAACCAGTGTTTATATAAAAACTAAAAATGAATTACTTGAATCTTTGCAAGGTGCAGACAGAGAAATTTTAAATATTTGTATTAACAGAAAAGAAATTAATTCAAACGAAAAATCTGAACTTGAAAACCTATATAAAAAACTTATTGATTGGATTGTGAAAAATATTTAATTGTAATTGCGATATATGATAATGGCACATAAATTGCTAAATATACAGTTATCCCTGAATTAAAAAATAATATTGAAGTTAACCAAAATAATATGATATTAACAATTGGCAAGAACCACAATATTTTTGATTTGTTTTTGTATGTTAATGGTGCTGTTATAAAATAAATCGGTAATATTATAAGGAAATAAATTATTGATAAAATTAATCCCCATTCTTTCAAAGGCAATTTTGTTAATAAATAGGGAAATACAAATACAACAATAAAACTTGTAAGAATATATTTATATAAAAATTTATTCTCCATACTTTTCACCCCACTTCCTCATTTCAAGTAAAATCGGAATCAAACTTTCGCCTTTTGCAGTTAAAGAGTATTCAACTTTTGGCGGCACAACAGGATAAACTTTTCTTTCTATTATTCCGTCATTTTCAAGCTCTCTTAACTGAGAGATCAGCATCTTAGGGGTGACACCTTTTATTGTTTTTTGCAGTTCGTTGTATCTTAAAATTTTATTCTGATACAAAAACCATATAATCATAACTTTATATTTTCCGCCAAAGACTCCGAGTGTTAAACCAAGCGGACAATTATATTTTTCAAGTTTATTTTTCATTGTTTTTCCTTAATTCTATCTTTTTATATAGTATATTACAAAAAAGTAAATACTTGTAATAAATATAATATTGAATAAAATTAAAAAATAAAGAAAGAAGGAGAATTTAATGACAAAGCAAATTTATATTGTAAATGGCTCACCACGAAAGAATTGGAACACTTCTAAAATGTGCGAAAGTTTTGCTAAAGGAGTAATCGATGCCGGAGGATATGCTGAAATAATAAACCTTTATGATATTGACTTTAAAGGTTGCAGAAGTTGTTTTGCTTGTAAATTAAAAAATGGCAAAAACTTTGGGAAATGCAGTTACTTAGACGGTTTAACACCTATTTTAGATAAAATTTCACAAGCAGATGGAGTAGTTTTTGCAAGTCCGATTTATTTTGGAGATTTAACAGGTGCTATGAGAAGTTTAGTTGAAAGACTTTTCTTCCCGTTTTTTGAATATAAAGAAGGATATCCCTCTATTGCTCCAAAAAAATTAAAAACAGCAGTTATTTATACAATGAATATCAATGAAGAATTAGCAAATCAAATGTATCAAGATTTATTTAATAGGTTTGAATGGTTTATAGAAATTGCATTTAGCAAACCCCAACGGATATGTGTATATGACACATATCAATTCTTGAATTATGATAGATATGTTTGTGAAATATTTGACAAAAATCATAAACTAAAACAAAGAGAAGAACAGTTTCCAAAAGACCTTGAAAAAGCATATAATTCAGGTGTTAAAATGGCACAAGAAGTAATTAATGAATAAGTTAAAAATTTTTGCCTATTCTATACCTATCCAATGGATCTTTAGGTTCTTCAATAATCTGTTCTTGTGGCATTGGTAGAAAGTATAATTTGAAATAACAACTTGGTCTTACATTAAACCGACTTTTTTCTGTCAGTTCTTTTATTTCCTTTTCGGTATCAACATCAACTTGCCCCATATCAAAAAAATAAATCATCTAACATTTCTTGAATACTTCTTGAACGATTATTAGGACAAGGTTTTTTATTGTGAAATTCAAGCCAACAATCAATATATTTAATTACTTCCTGTACCGTTGGAATCTTTCCACCCGTTTGTTTTTGATGAATTTGAAGGTGGAGTTTTTCGTTTCTGTTCATCCAAGCCGGGCGATTTTCAATTGATGTTCCAATGTATGATGGCATTAATTTTTCAAACTCTTCTTGAAATTCTAAGAAAAATCTCTCAATGACTTTGGCTCTTGCGTTGTAAGGTTTAGCAAAAACGGAGTGGATAAACTCGTAAGCTTTTGGTAAATATAATCCTGTATTATATAACTCCAAAAACTCATGGTCTGCCTGATTTTGAGTCGGATATTTTTTTCGATACTCAAGAGCAGCTTTTACAATATTTATTCTATGATTAGCGGTTTGTCTGGCTTTATCTGTTACAACCGGCGGTTGATAATTTAGCGGTGCAAGTGCCGTTGATTTTGTTTCATTCTCACGAAGTTTTTGTTGTAATTCAGGCTC
>CATLLJ010000021.1 GCA_950022495.1 uncultured bacterium | reverse complement strand
ATATCTTCTTGGATATTTCTAGTATAACATTGTTTTATTAATTTTGCAAGGGTTTAGACAAAAGTTAACCTTCAAGTTTCCCTTTTTTCAATTGACACTTAATATTTACGTGCTAAACTAAAGTCATTGAATGGGCTTGTAGCTCAGTTGGTAGAGCAGTTGACTCTTAATCAATTGGTCGTGGGTTCGAGTCCCACCGGGCCCATTTTTTCTAAGAGAGTATATGTTTTAGTTTAAATAAGAAGGGGTAGATATGGTTTGCGAAACAAATAACAAGTTAGCAGTGATAAAAAAAGCATTAAAAGCTTTAGGTAAAAAGAATTTCGTTTTCATTATGCATAATGGAAGTTTTCCTGCTGCAAATGCTGAAAACACAGGTTTTGGAACCATAAACTCTAACGGCGGTAAAAATTTTATCAACTATGCTGCAGGATTATTTGACGCAATTCAAATGGGACCGGCAGGAAAAACTAAAAGTTCAGATTCGTCACCATACTGCGGTACAATTTTTTCAAACAATCCGCTATTTATTGATTTGAAAGAATTGACAACTTCCAAGTGGCACAAAATTTTATCCGAAGAGACTTTTAATCAAATTGTTGAAAATAACCCGAACAAAGACACCAACAAAACAAGTTATTCTTATATAACAAAACAGCAGGCACTTGCGTTATCAGAAGCTTATGAGAATTTCGTAAAACTAAACAACGCAGAACTTAATAAAGAGTTTGAAAATTACAAAAGAGAAAACGATTCCTGGTTGGATAAAGACAGCTTGTACGAAGCTTTGACAATCGAACATGATACTGACTACTGGCCGAATTGGAAAAGTTCAATCGACAAAAACCTTTTCAATCCTAAATCATATGAAGAAAAAATGGAATATGGAAAACGTATTGATGAAATTTCTAAGAAATACGCAAAAGAAATTGATGAATACAAGTTTATACAATTTGTTCTAAACAAACAAAATTCTGAAACTAAAAAACTTGCAGACTCAAAAGGAATCAAAATGATTGCAGACAGACAGGTTGCTTTTTCTGACCGTGACACATGGGCTTATCAGTCATTATTCCTTGAAGGATGGTGTTTAGGCTGCCCTCCTGATTATTTTTCAAAAGATGGTCAAGCATGGGGCTTCCCTGTAATTGATCCTGAAAAAATGTACAACACTGATGGTTCTTTAGGCGAAGCCGGAATTTTAATGAAGAATTTATACAAAAAAATGTTCCGTGAAAATCCGGGCGGAGTTAGAATTGACCACATTGTTGGTTTGATTGACCCATGGGTATACAAATCAGGCAAAAAACCAATGCCTGAACAAGGTGCAGGCAGACTTTATTCTTCACCGGAACATCCTGAGCTTAGCAAATATGCAATTGCAAAAATTGAAGATTTAGACCAAACCCTTACTGCTGATAATGAGAAACGTGTTAAAACATTATCTGATGAACAGATTAAATTATATGGCAGATTAATTGAAAAAATCGTTATTGCTGCAGCCGAAGAAGAAGGACTTACTAAAGATGCAATAGTTTGTGAAGACTTAGGAACCTTAACAAATCCGGTTGCTGCAGTTATGAAAAAATATGAATTATTAGGAATGAGATTAACCCAGTTTACAGTTCCAACTGAACCTGAAGATCCATACAGATACAAAAATATAACCGAAAAATGCTGGGCTATGATTGGAACTCATGACAATCAGCCTGTTAATATCTGGGCAAAAAACATGGTTAACACTCATACCGGTTATCTTCATGTTAAAAACTTAGTTGAAGATTTATTCACAGAAGAAGCAGACAAAGATGCGTTAATTGTTAAAATGACAAACGACAAAGAATTCTTAAAAGAAACAAAATTAGTAGAATTATTTGCGTCAAAAGCTGAAAATATTCAAATCTTCTTTACTGATTTCTTCAACATGAGCCAGACATACAACACACCGGGAACATCCGGCGACAAGAACTGGAGTTTAAGATTATCTGATAATTTTGAACAGATGCAGACTATCAATTTGCCTCTATTATTGAAAAAAGCTATAATAGCTAGAGGAAGCGAATTTGCAAATGCACATAAAAACCTAATTGAGGAACTTGATGAAATTCAATAACATATTAAAAACAATTTTAGCTATAAGTATAATCTGCTGCACTTCAACAGTAAGTATTGCGTCAATTGCAACAGATGCAAAACTTCAATATAACAAAGGTATTGATTATTATAAACTCGGACAGCTTGAAGAAGCTGCTGAATGTTTCAAAAGTGCAACAGAACTAGATCCTAATTATATTGACGCTTATTATAATCTGGGTGCAATTCTTGAATACTTAAAACAGGATGAAACAGCTTTAACAGTATTCAAACAAATAATACTTAGAAAACCCGATGATTATGAATCTGTATACAAGGCTGCAGTAATTAGCAAAAAGTTAGGCGAAACCGAAAAAGCAAAAATGTACCTCAGTCTTATTCCAACAAATACTTTATTAGGTGCAAAAGCAAAAGAACTTGCGGATTCTATGGGCACAGATATTCCGACAATTAAAGAAGAACAAAATAAACCTGCCAGTTATGCAGAAGCAAGTCCGTTAAACAATACGTATAGAACTTTTGAAGATATCACAAGCCCTACAGGGGTTGCTACAGATACAAACGGGAACATCTATGTTGCAGGCTTTTCAGATAATACAATTTACAAAATAGGTCCTGAAGGACAAAAAATTGTATACATAAAAAGTGAAAAAATTGATGGTCCTATAGGTCTTGCACTTGATAATTCCGGTAATATCTATATTGCAAATTACAACAAAGATAATATTATTAAAGTTGACAATAAAGGTGCAATATCTGAATTTATTACAGACATACAAAAACCTTATTGTATGCATATAACAGGTGAATTATTATTTGTATCTTCTCAAGGTTCAAATTCAATTAGAAGATACAAGTTATAAATAGGCAAGATTTCCTATTTATTATATAAAAATATTGTCTTCCTCTGTTACACAGACGAATATATGAAAATAAAAACATTCTTCTTAATATTTTAATTAAGGAGAATATTTTTATGGCCGAAAATAAGTTAGTCTATAAAAAAATGAGCATAGATGAACTTGTCATTCTTGCTCAAAAAGAAGACTTTAAAGCCATAGAAGAATTAATAAAAAAAATTCAGAAAGAAGTTTTTGCAACCCTTTCATACATGACACCAAATAATGACAGGTTATCGGATTTAACCCAAGAAGTGCTGCTTAAAGTAGCAAAATACATAACTAATCTTAAAAATCCCAAATGCTTTAAAGGTTGGTTAAACCATATTATAACAAACACTTATTATGATGATTTAAGAAAACAAAAAAACAAACCTGAAACCATACCTCTAGATTATGAGTGCTCTCCGCTTGATTTAGCTATAAAAATTGAAATTCCTGATAAAAAAAGTAAACCTATTGAAAAATGCATAACAAGTGAATGCGAAAAAATAATAAAAAATGCAATAAGAAATTTACCTGAAAGTTTTAGAATTGCAATTATACTCAGAGAATTTCAGGGACTTAGCTACGAAGAAATTGCCAATGCAACAAATGCAAGTATTGGTACGGTAAAATCCCGAATATCACGGGCACGCATAAAATTACAAGAAGTTTTAAAAAATTATATCTAAGGAGTTAAAATGAAAAATAAAGAGCTCACCTGCAATCAAGTTGCCGCTTTAATAAATTTTTATATAGAAGATAAACTAAACCCGAGATTAAAAGAGTGTATTGATAATCATCTTTCAAAATGTCCTGCCTGTAGAAAAAAAATAACCGAATTACAAAAAATACTAAAAACATTTCATAATAAATCTCAGCCAGAAACAATAAAAGAAAAAAATGTTGATAATGAATTTATTACAAAATTGTCGGCTTATGTTGATAATGAATTAAATACTGACGAAAATATCAAAATTAAGAAAATGACTATCTCTAACCCTTCAGCAAGAAAAGAATTGGAAACAATGTACAAATATAAAAAATTTATGCATTCAGCTTTTGAAAAGACTAAAAACAGTTCTAAATACGATTACTCAAGAGATATTATAGCAAATCTACAGGATAATACTGATTACACAACAAACTATTTTTATAAACTTATTGCCGCATTTTTTGTTATATTAATTATGATTATCAGCGGATTTGTTTATTTATATTTTTAAAGAACCTGATGGTCTTGCATAAGATAAAGCTTTAAATGTTTCCATAGTCGGACGTTGTACAGTTTTTACGTCATTAGATTCATTTGTTTTTGAATTTTCATTCATTCTGGCAATACCACTTTTTTGTCTATCAGAAGCAAATCTGTTTCTTAATAATGGGGTCACAATATTGCAGGATAATACAGAACCAATAGTTGTTGCAATAACATCAACTCCATCTTCAAAAGATTTATAATCTTTTGCTATTGATTCTGGCACATTTTTTACATCTTTTAAAATATCAAATCCAACTTTGCCCACTTTAGCCTTAAGTTTTGGTGAAGCATTAAGGAATTCTCGAACAGATTTAGGAGCCCATTTACCTGATTTTACAAGTTTTGATGCTAAAGATTTAAAGCAATTTGTAATCAAATAAAATGACGCAATATTAACTCCGGCATCTGCAATCTCTTGAGGGATAAGAAACATTTTCTGTTCTTTTGGGATTTTATCGTTGATTACAATTGCTGCAACCTGTGCCAGAGATGAAAATACCCAGCCTATAACACCGGTATGAATTAACATTTTACCGGGGTCTTTACCATATTTTTGTGCAACAACAGTTTTAAACTTATTAAATAAGGAACCTAAGCTCATGCTTTAACCTCCTTATTTACTTGTTTTTGTTTGTCTTTTTCATGTATTTTATCGACAAACTTATTGGTTAAAAATTTTGTTAAAGGTGCATCAATCAAGAAATTTGTAACAACCATAATTGCGATAGATATAATTGTACCAAGAGCTTTTTTATATTGATTTAAACTTTCCAACACAACATCACTTGGGATAAAAAGCCTTCTCAAGTTTTTAAATTTCATATTAGGTTTAATTTCATGCGGGAGTTTTGTAAAGGCATCAATAGCTTTAATACAGCCATATCTAATGGCGACTCCGGTAAGAGTACCAGCAATAATTTTGGCAACAGTTCTTGCAGCAGAAACCTTACGAGTTTCCTCATCTACTTTTTTATTAGACAAATCAATAAATGGCTGACTCATTAAAGCTGTAACACCTAAAATCAAACGATTTTGAGGAGAACTGACTTTTTCACCAATCCACTTCAACGAGTCTAATACTTTTTTATTAGACACTGTCATACCGGGGGTTTTATTCATAACTTTTTGGGTTACGGAATTCGCGGCACGGGATATTGAATTGTTTACTGCACCTATCGCCATAGATTTGTACACCTACCCACATCAATAATGTTTATAAAACATATTAATTGCCTTATTTTGCTAGTATATTCATAAAAATTTACAAAAAATGAGGCACAATATAGATTGTACCTCAAAAATAAAAAAATCAAACACTAAAATTATAATATAGCACCTTTTGGAACTACAGTAACGCCACCCTCTGAAACGTGGAATCCTCGCTTTAAATCCTCTTCTCTATCAAAACCGATTTTTGTATGAGGAGGAATAACAACATTTTTATCAATAATAGCCTTTCTAATTTGAGAATATCTACCAACTTCAACATTCTCCATTAAAATACTATCTGATACGCTTGAATAACTATTAATTCTAACCTTTGGTGAAAGGACACAATGAGACAATCCGCCGCCGGAAATAATACAACCTTCTGAAACCATTGAGTTAGTTGCCATACCAACACGGTCACCCTCTTCCCAAACAAATTTTGCAGGAGGATAATTGTAGTTGAAAGTTCTCAATGGCCATTCTTTAGAATATAAATTCAACTCAGGAGAATACGAAAGCAAGTCCATATTTGCCTGCCAGTATGCATCAATACTTCCAACATCTCTCCAGTAACCCTGTTCGGCATGTGCCATACCAGGAAAAGAATTATCGGCAAAATTATATACATATATATTCTTCCCTTCACTCAATAGCATAGGAATAACATTTTTTCCAAAATCATGACTTGAATCAGTCATTTGAGCATCTCTGGTTAATGCATCTAATAATATTTCCTTATCAAAAATATAATTTCCCATAGATGCAAGACACATATCAGGTCTACCCGGAATTGATTTTGGTCTGTATTTTGGTTTTTCGACAAAATTAACAAGACGCCAATCTTCATCAACTTCCATAATTCCAAATTCAGAAGCCTCTTCTATAGGAATTGGTATAGCTGAAATTGATAAATGAGCCTGTCTTTCTTTATGAAACTCAAGCATTTGTGCCACCTGCATTTTATAAATATGGTCACCGCCAAAAATACAAACATATCTTGGATCTTCATCTGTTATATGAAAAACATTTTGATAAATTGCATCAGCAGTACCTTTGTACCAATCATTACCTGTTCTCATTTGAGCCGGAGCAAGGTCAACATATTGATTTAAGAAAGGTGACAACGCCCAGCCTCTTGTAATATGTTTATTCAATGAATCTGATTTATACTGTGTTAAGACTTTAATTTTAAAAAAACCTGAATTGATAAAATTATTAATAACAAAATCAATAATTCTATAACGTCCACCGAATGGAACGGCAGGTTTCGCTCTATCTTTAGTTAAAGGAAATAACCTTTTGCCTTCTCCACCTGCTAAAATCATAACTAATGCATCATCAATTGACATAATAAACCCTCTTTCACTATATAAAAATTATATAATAAACCAAATGAAAGTGCATTAATACTAAATAACTATATTTTTCTAATTCAAAATAATAGGTAGTTAAATATTAAGCATAACTCCACCATTTAAAATCCGGATATGCTTCCTCCGGTTCTCCCGGAACATTGTAAGAAGCATTTACATGGTCAATAATTACCTGCTTTTCATCGGCACCATCAGCAGAAGTTGTCAGGTGTTTGTCATATACATCACCGGCAACACTGTCAAGATAATCTGCATCTGCCTGATATGCCGTATATTCACCCCAGGCACATGACATTAAATAATAAAGCCTTTTAATTTGAGCATCAGTCCAATCTTCACTCCAGTTTTCATCATACCAATTGTATTCAGCGTCACTTATGTAGCCTAAATTATACAGTTGCTCAACACCATCCCAAACAATATCAGTACTGCCATCTTGTGCTGAATACTTATACGCTGTAGCATGTGTTAACTCATGAACCAGAACATTAACCAATTCATACCAATTTTTATCTAGAAGGCTTATATCAAGTGTTATACCTAAATCAATCTTTCTAGCAACACCTGTTTCCGGATCGGTATCCATATCTTCATCAGTGGCAAAAATAGATATACCATAAGTTTTGCCATCTTTTTCATAACTCATTTGATACGTATATGGTGTATAAGCTCCTAATGTAACCCAATCGGAATCCCCGTCTTTATTTAAATCTGCAATAGCGATTTGCCCAACCTTGATAGAATTCCATCTATCTTCCATACCAAGAAGCCTGTCTAATGCATCCAATTGTTCTTGCATACCACTCGCTTCAAGATATTCTCTAGTTTTATCAATAGCAAATTCTAATTTCTCTTGATTAGATAAATTATGATACTCTTGTTGAATTTGATTAGTATAATTTTGAACTTTAGATTGATAAGCTAAAACATCTTCCCCAAGTTCTTCCCCTATAAAAGTATTAATTTCACTGTAGGATAATACGGCATCACCGTTTTTATCCAATTTATCAAAAATTCTGTTTAAAGAACCAAAGAAATCATTATTAGAATCTTCCCAATTATCATCCTGAGTCAATGCAACCAGTTGAGAACGGGTAATACCATATTCTTTAGATATTGCAGGATTGATATTATGAAGATACTCAAACATAGTTTCCGTATCACCGAATTCAGAAATAAACGATTTTTTCTCACCTTGAGGCGGATAAACCGGATTATCCGGAGTTTCAGGGTCCGGATTATGTAAAGCATAAATAACTTCTTTTATTTTAGTAATATTTGCAGGAGATAAATCTTTATATGTTGTTGCAAGCTTAGAAGCCTGAGCTGCCGGAGATAATTCAGGCAAGGTTTTCTTACATAGTTTTTCAATAGCTTTATCTGACAGAGTGGAGCCAATTGAATCTACATCAAAAACTTTCACTGAGTCATCAGTATACTGATAATTCAGGTAATTAGTATCAGCTTTGCTGTTTAAAGTTTCAGCAGAGACAGTCTCCTGAATTGACTTTTTAGCTGATGTATAGCTTAGAAAATTTATTGATTTACCATTAATTTCCATAAATATCTCCATATCTAATATCGGAATATCTAAAAACAATCTTTAGAAAAAATAGAAGGATATTAAACAAACTTTACAAAAAAAAACGACTTAAGTATAAGCCGTTGGAAAATCAATAGGAAA
>CATLLJ010000020.1 GCA_950022495.1 uncultured bacterium | reverse complement strand
TTTCCGCCAATTTCTTTTCTTTTGCGTCGCAATCAAAAGAAAAGAAATTGGCTACGGGAAATAATATTGTTTATGTACAAACTTCGTAACATGAAGTTTGTATAGTCTTGTCAAAATCGATGTTTGTTATAAAATAAACATATACAGTTCCGAACTACTGAAAGAAGTTCATTTATTGAGCAAAATTAATTCAGCAAGCGGTGTAATAGTTAATAAGGATACTGCCCGTAACTGTGTGGGTAAGTCCGGAGGAAATTAAAATGTCAATGACAGATCCTATAGCAGATATGCTAACAAGAATCAGAAATGCAGGTATGGTAGCTCATGAAACAGTTGATGTTCCATCTTCAAAATTAAAAGTTCAATTGGCTAAACTTTTAAAAGAAGAAGGTTTTATCTCTGATTATGAAGTTAAAGAAGATGGTAAATTCAAAGTCCTTACCATTACTTTGAAATATGATGCTAACCGTAAATCTGTAATTACAAAATTAGTAAGAGTTTCAAAACCAGGTTTGAGAAGCTACTCTAAATCTAAAAACTTACAAAAAGTTTTAGGTGGTTTAGGTGTTGCTGTTGTTTCTACTTCTAAAGGTTTATTAACTGATAGAAAAGCTAGAAAAGAAAATGTTGGTGGCGAAGTTCTTTGCTACATTTATTAATGCGAAGCCGGTGTAAGCCGGAGCCGGATTGCGATAAGCAATACGGGCAGGGCGAAACACTACGAGACCGCCGTTGCGAATGAAGTCATAACGGAATGAGCGAACAAATCTTGATTTGTCAGGCGGGAAATGCGAAGCCGGTGTGAAGCCGGTAAAAGTTCAAACATAATTGGTAGAAAAGTTTGAAAGTAAGTAGATATACCACAAGGAGAAATTAAAATGTCAAGAATTGGTAAAAAACCTATCGAAATTCCTCAAGGCGTTGAGGTAAAAATAGAAGGACAATTAGTTACAGCTAAAGGACCTATGGGTACTGAATCTGTTAACGTTCGTCCTGAAATTGCAGTTAAAATTGAAGATAACCATGTTGTATTATCAAAAGTTGGAACTTCAAGAGAAACTGATGCTTTATACGGTTTGTCAAGAACATTAGTTGCAAATGCTGTAACAGGTGTTAAAGACGGATTCGTTAAAAAATTAGAAATCAATGGTGTTGGTTACAGAGCACAAATGCAAGGTAATACTTTGAATATGGCTTTGGGATACTCTCACCCTGTTGATATCGTTCCTCCAGAAGGAATTACAATTACTGTTGAAGCTAATACAAAAATCACTGTTAAAGGTTCAAACAAACAAACAGTTGGTGATGTTGCTGCTTTAATCAGATCTAAACGTCCACCTGAAGTTTACAAAGGAAAAGGTGTAAAATACGAAGGTGAATACATCAGACGTAAAGCTGGTAAAGCTGGTAAAAAATAATGCTAGGTAACATTGCATTCCGCGGAATTTATGCAATAAACTTTCCAGAAAGCTATGGTAAGGAAAGGGTTAAGGCAGAAAATCGAAAATTAAATGCTTTTATTAAGGCAAATAATTTAGAACGGGTTGTAAAAGCAGGAATTGAACCGGGACATGACTTTGTTATTGGAGTGAATACAAATGTTGATAGTCCTCAATTACATTATATGCTTTTCAATTTGATAAGTCCGAAGGTTGCAAAAGATTACATAAACAAAACTCAAATAAATTTATATGTATAAGCCCGCATAAACCCTCAGGGTGGTTCTTGAGAAGGTTTGGGTGAAATGAAAGGAAAAGAAAAATGATTAAACAACAAACTAGAAAACCAATCGTTCAAAAAAGACACAGATCAATCAGAGTTAAAATTTCTGGTACTGCAGAATTCCCAAGATTAGCAGTTTACAGAAGTACAAAACACATCTATGCTCAATTGATTGATGACGTTAATAAAGTAACATTAGCTGCTGCATCATCAAATGACAAAGAGTTAAAAGAAAAATTAGCTCACGGCGGTAACATTGAAGCTGCTAAAGTTGTTGGTGAAGCAATTGCTCAAAAAGCTAAAAAAGCTGGTGTTGAATGTGTTGTATTCGACCGTGGCGGATTCTTATATCACGGAAGAATTGCAGCATTAGCAGATGCAGCTAGAGAAGCTGGTTTAATGTTCTAATTTTTGAACTAAAGGTTATAAATATAAAGGCGGCGGGAATTTATTAAATTCCCGCCGCCTTGCATTTAGATATTTTAGGATTATTATGTTTTTGTTATGGATTTAAGAATTAAAATAATTTTGGTGCTTTTTAGTTTTTTCTTGATAACTTGTTATAGTTTTGCTTATGAAATTAATGGGAATACTGTAACTCTAACCCCAGATGGTGGGACCAAGGTTGAATTATCTAATCCTATGTACTTAAATTCTAACAAACTTTTTCTTGACCAAAATCCGATTTTTTATCCTAGTAAAAATGATATAATTAGTGGCATTGGAGATAAACCTATTATTGGGTGGGAAATATTATCAAATCCTGATAATTTAAATCTTTCACCATATTTAAGTCACCTGACGTGGAATATTAGTCTAAATTTGTATGAACATAAAATTGGTAAAGATGGCGGGGAATTAACTGTAAATGTTAAAATTTTAAAAGACGGCAGTCTTACTGATGCTAAAATTGTGAAAAGTTCTTACGATAAAGATTCTGAAAAGATTATATTAGATACTTTGACGAAAACAAAAGGAAAAGTATTTTTGCCGGAATGGGGTGATAAATCTATAGATGTATGTTTTTTATTTGAGACATCTAGACAACTGGATAAACAACAACAAGAGAATATATCTGCGATTAATTTTGTGCCTTATCTGCGTGAATTGCAGCGTCGTATTGAATTAAATTGGAAGCCGCAGCAGGAACAAGATAAAAATCCTAAACGAATTTCTGTTTTGATGACTATAATGAAAGATGGAAGATTAGAAAAATGTAAAATATTTCAATCTTCAGGTGATAAACAAGCAGATAAAGCTGCATGGGATGCTGTGTATATGACTGCTCCTTTTAGACCTTTGCCTCAAGAGTATAAAGGTAAATCTATTGATATCCTATTCTCTTTTGAGCAAAAACTTTCTGTAGTTGATAATCAAGATTCTTATTTTAAAAATCCTTCACGCGGAATATCTACGGCTGAACTTGAACCATATTTAGAAAAAATGAGAAAACAGATTCGGTACAACTTAAAGCTTCCAGTTGACCATACCGCAAAGGCTGTTACCGTTCTTGTTAACATAAAAAGGGATGGTAGTTTAGTAAATTGTATTGTTTTTAAATCTTCAGGTAACGAAAAATTAGATAAGGCCGTTATTGAGGCAGTGTATAGAACAGCCCCATTTAAACCTTTACCAAAAGAATATAATGCTGAAATTTTGAATTTTTCTTTTACCCATTATCCAATGTTTAGAAGGTAGAATTCAAATAATTTTTCAAAGACTCAAGTGCACGGTTTGACATAAGTTCACCCTTGAGCTTTTTGTTTTTACGTTCTTTTTTAGGTAGTTCTACAGGCGGTACGATTCCCCAGTTTGAATTTATTGGCTGGAAGTTGTCATGCTCCGGATTAGTAATGTAATGTGTTAGAGCACCGAGCATTGTATCAAGCGGTAAATCAAGTAATGATTCTTTGGAAAGAAGTTTTGCCATATTTATTCCGGCTAAAAGTCCAGAAGCGATTGATTCTGTGTAACCTTCTGTTCCTGTGATTTGTCCTGCAAAGAATAGGTCTTCTCTTTCTCTTGTTTGAAGTGTCGGCTTCAAAAGAGTTGGAGAGTTGATAAATGTGTTTCTGTGCATAACACCGTAGCGGACGATGTTTACATTTTCTAACCCCGGAATATTTTGAAGCAATTCTTTTTGACTTCCCCATTTAAGGTTTGTTTGGAAACCTACAAGGTTAAATAATGTTTTAGCAGAATTGTCCTGTCTTAATTGAACAACTGCGTAATTTTTTTCGCCTGTTCGTTTGTCGATAAGCCCGATTGGCTTCATTGGTCCAAATCTTAGTGTGTCAACTCCGCGTGAAGCTAAAACCTCTATCGGAAGACAGCTTTCAAAGAATTTTGCACCTTTTTCAAAGTCATGCTGTTCAATACGAGGTGCATTGATTAAGATATTATAAAATTTTTCATACTGTTCTTTGTTCATCGGACAGTTAATATATGAAGCTTCCCCTTTGTCATAACGGCTTGCCCAGAATGCAACATCAAAATTTATGCTGTCGATTTCTACAATTGGTGCGATTGCGTCAAAAAAGTGTAAATATTCGCTTTTTGTAAATTTTTTGATTGCATCTGTGAATTTGGAACTTGTTAATGGGCCTGATGCAATAATTGTCGGTGTTTCCGGAATTTCTGTAACTTCTTCTCTTATTAGAGTAATATTCGGATTTTCTTCAATTTGTTTAGTTACTGTTTGAGAGAATAAGTGTCTGTCAATAGCCAGAGCGTTTCCTGCCGGAACCGAGCATGCCTTTGCTATTTCAATAAGCTCTCCGCCCAAGATTTCCATTTCATGCTTTAATAGACCGCTTCCGTTTGTAATATCATAAGAACCAAGACTGTTAGAACAAACAAATTCTGCACAATCATGTGTTGTATGAGCTCCGGTTTCTACGTTCGGACGCATCTCATACAAATTAACTTTAAAACCTCGTTTTGCTAATTGCAGTGCGGCTTCTGAGCCTGCTAAACCTGCACCAATTACATTAACTTCCATTTCTGTAGTGTAACCAAGATATGCTTTTCTGTCAAACTGCTTATGTAAACTAATGTTACAGAACTGTTATAATTGTAGTAAAAAGCTTGAAATTTTTTCTCGGATTAAGTATAATAAGTACACTTGTTCAAAGAGAAATTACATAATAATGTAAATCTTTTGAAACATTGCCCGAAAAAATAGCAATTTGAAGCTAATTGTTGTTTTTTTTAACTGTGTAGAAGATTTGGAAAATTAGTAGGGACTATGTCAGTAAAACCAATAATATCAAGTATTGACTCGAATAATAACGTTAAGAAATATAAAACAAATGTTGTTAAAGCTAACAATGTTCCGGCTAAAAGTGTGTCATTCCAGGGTGGAGCTAATCCTGTTGTTGGTTTGATGGATTTTATTGAAGCCGGCGGATTCGCTGCATCATTTATTATTCAAGACGGTTTAGGTTTTATTGCCCCTCGTGTTGGTAAGGGCTTAGTTCGCGGCGGTAAAAAGAAAAAAGATGAAAACGGCAATGATATCATTGGTAAAGACGGCAAGCCTGAACGCGAATTGAATTGGGCTTATGCTCGAAAAGAAGGTCTTCGTGAAATTATAACAGGTCCTAGTGCATTTGTTATCCCTTATTTCATGTTGAAAGGTATTAATAAAAAATTTGGCTCTGCTAATAATGTTAAATTGAATTATATTGATAGTTTTAATGCTCCTTTTGCAAAATTTGCTAAAGCAAACATGGAGCAGCTAAAAGCAGGTACCGCAAATAAAGCAGAATTCTATAGAGAAGTGTTGAAAGATACTATTGATAAATCTATAAATACTGTATTACCTGAAGCTGAAAAAATGTCTGCTGCTGAAATTGAAAAAATTGCAGAAGAATTCACTCAAAAACAACTTCAAATTGAAGAAATCATGGCTGATAAATCTCTTGGCAAAAAAGCTAAAAAAGCTAAGGTTGCTGAGCTAGGTACTGTTGAAGATGCCTTCATGAAGCTTAAGAAAAGTAAAATCGGCGGTGCGGTTGATGAATTGGCTGTCAGCATGACTTCTTCAAATGGTTCATTGAAAGGTGGTTCGATTGGCGAATTACTTAAATCTATGAATGATTATTTTGCAGATGCTGCTAATACAACTAAAAAAGCTTTAAAAGATAATTTGTCACCTGAACAAATTGAAAAAGCTATCAAAGAATTTACTCATAGAAGAATGGGATCAAGAATATTAACTAACCTTGGTATTTTTGGTGTAGTTGCTGCCGCTTATACTCAAATTCCTAAACTGTATAACATGGGAACAGGCGGTAAAAACCCTGCGTTAGCTAATGATGAGGAGGAAAATACTACAGCTCAAACATCTAAATCTGCTGATGCTGCATCAACTACCGGTAAAGCTGAAAACAATAAAGACGTTAGTTTCGGCGGTTTAGGCGGAATGTTGAGCAAAACCGGTGAAAAAGTATTTAATAGCAAACATGCAAAAAGTATTTCTGATATTTTTGAATTGAACGGACCAATTATCTCCGGTGCAGCAATGCCTGTTCTGCTTTATGGCTTCTGTATTCCACCAAGATTACAGCATGCTCAGGATAAGTATGATTACGGCGAAATCATTGTTCGTGATATGACCGCATTTACTGCGTTGTTATTCGGTGCAAAAGCCTTAGCAAGAGGTTTCTCTGATGGATTTACTAAACTGACAGGTTTAGCTTTGAATAAGAGAAACATGGAAGGTCGTAATGTATTCCAGAAAATTGGTGATTATCTGAATCCAAATGATTCAAGACACAAAGTATTGACAAGTCATCAATTAACTTCTAAATACACTAATCTTCAAGATTATAAAGGTGGAGTAAATGGATTTATTGAATTTATCGAACAAAGCGGTGGTAATATCAAGAAAGCATTTGCTCAAGATAAAAATGTTCAAGAAACCGTAGAAAAAATTCTTAAAGAATTTAACGGTAAATCTTTTAAAGATGCAACTGTTGCAGAAGTAAAAGAAGCATTAAAAGCTGCAAATGAAAACAAAACTGATTTAATAAAGAAATTCTATAAATTATTTGAAGGAGACAACGGCTTATTAAGAAAAGCTAAAACATGTAATAGTGCATTTGGCTTCTTCTCAACAATAGTACTTGTACCTGGATTGATTATATGGCTTACTGATTTCTGTGAAAAGATGACTGAACGCAGACAGCATAAAGAAGCTGCTAATAATGTTAAACCTTTAGATAATGCAGCAGATGATGCTTCTAAAAAAATGGCAGTTAAGCAATTGTCAGCAGGCAGTATTCCTGAGAATGCACCATCAATGGCAGGATTCTTAAATAATAGATAAAACCGAATAATAAAACTTAAAAAGCGGCGAACTATTCAGTTCGCCGCTTTTTAAATATCATTATACAGAATTATTCAACAGCTTCAATTAAAGCGTTGATATCTGCAACCATTGCATCAGGGTCAAATCCGTGAACTTTAGCACCTGCTTCAAGATTTTCAAATCTTGCAGCAGCACAACCTAAGCATCCAAGACCATATCTATGAAAAACTTCAATACTTTCAGGGTGTTTTTGTGCAATTTCTAAAATATTCATATCTTTTGTTACTTTTTCAGCCATAATCTTATCTCCTTTTTGACTTTTTCACATCCGTTATTAAAAATATTATACACGAAAAAAAGAAGGAAGTGCAGATTATGGAATTATTAAAATTTTTTATCAAAGACGAAGTTCCAGCAGTAGGACTAGCAAAGTTCAAAGAGAAAAAAGATAAATATTCTTATTTTGAACCGCCAAAATTAAATTTTAACAGACCAATATTTAAACCTGATTACAGTAATAATTTCTTTTTGTTATAAATTGTATTAATAATTCTTAATAAAATTATATTAATTTAGCAATTTTTGACATCCAAAATCCTTTATTATAATATAAGGGAAAAATTGGGGACAAATATGGCTGTTTCATTAGGGAAAAATTTATTAACATATTTAGCTGGAGCAAAACCGGTAGCTGCTGCTGAGGCGAAAAATGTTGGAAAAACATATACGCTTACAAAACAGAATGCGACCTGCCCGCTGGGTAATCCATACAGTCCGGAATCTCGTAATCAGATTGGCTCTAATGTTAAATTACCGGGTTATGATCCGAATGCACTTGGTGCTTGCTGCTATTTCTTAGCTTAACCCATTAAATCAAGTTTTTTACCTTTTTCAGAGTTTGAAACACTTGGATGAAAAGGATTATATCCTTTTTGTTTCATATCGTCAATAAATGCAAACGGGTTATCTTGTGCCGGTTTGTTATTTTTTGTTTCAAATAACTGAACGGGTTGTATTGCAGTTGTATACTGCCTTTGAACTTCATTAATTTTATTGAACATAGTTAATCTCTCTCGTATTAATAAAGAGTTTTTAGTTTATGAATTTTCAAAAAAATTTCTATTTGTTACAAATTTAATATTTTATTCAGATATTTTTCGTTTTCTTTTCGGTGCAGTGATATTAAAACTTATATTTATAAGGTTTTCAAGCACTTCTGGTGGAATTTTGTTTACTTCAACTGTACACCAGTGTTTTTTATTCATGTGCCACGCCGGTTTAATTGAGGTATATTGATCTTTAAGAACAGGTATTAAATCCGGCGGACATTTTAGGTTAATACAAAGCTCATTATTCATTTCAAAAATCAAACCAAACCATTTGTTATTACTTTTATGACGCATAACTATAATTTCTTCATAATCATCTTTAAATGGTCTGGTTTCAATTGCATCTTTATCTATAAGGCATTTTTTGATAAGTGCTTTAATATTCATTTGTTTTATTGGTCACTTTCGTGATGGTCGCTGTCTTTCATCATTTTTGCAAAGTCAGAAGGTTTGATACTTTGAACAAAGTTTTTAAATTCTTCAGCTTCTTCCTGATCTTTAGCACTGTCTGTGGATACAGAACCATTTGAAAGAACATTTGCAGTAACATATATAGGTGCATCAATTCTTATTGCAATTGCAATAGCGTCAGATGGTCTTGAATCTATTTCAATTTCATTGCCATCATTATCTTCTAAAAATATAGTTGCAAAGTATGTTTCTTTTTCAACATCATTAATTTCAACTTTAGAAATTTTATAACCGGTTTTTTCAATAATACTTATGACTAAATCATGTGTCATAGGTCTTGTAACAGATAAATTTTCAATTTTTCTAATAATTGAACTTGCTTCAGCAGAACCAATCCAGATAGGAAGTGCTCTTCTGTTATCTTTATCATGTAAAACTACTATAGGTGAACCTGTTCTGGTATCAAGGGCGATGCCCATAACTTTCATTTCAATCATAATTACCTCTCTTAAGTTAATATTATTATATATTATAAAAAATTTTTTTAAATACTTTTCAAAAAATCATCTTTATGATACAATGGACAATGTAATCAGTTTTTAAAGATTACCAGCCGTGGAAAAGTGGCCGAGTGGCTTAAGGCGGCACCCTGCTAAGGTGTTGTATGGGGTTACCTGTACCGTGGGTTCAAATCCCACCTTTTCCGGATTTTAAAAGAGCTAGAGATTTTTCTGGCTCTTTTGTTATATAAATTCCTAGAGTAATTTTATGATTTTCAATATTAGAAAAATGAATATAGTTTATCAGGACATTTGGAACGATTGATTTTAGGTAGAAATGCCGAGTTATTGGGAGTTTGAGGCTGATTTTGAGAGTTGAGATTTG
>CATLLJ010000019.1 GCA_950022495.1 uncultured bacterium | reverse complement strand
AAAAAGAAAAAGTAGAACCGAAAAAGAAAAACACGCTTGATTAAATGGTTCGAGTCATCAGGGGCATCGCCCCCGAACCCCCTTATATAAATATCGACTTGATATTTACCCCTAACATAGTTTATGTAATTTCTTATGTTATAATAATCTTATTAAAAAGAGGTTCAGGTATGCCGCATTTTTTTATAAATTCTAATCAAAAAACTGATAATAAAATCACTATTTGCGATAAAGAAAATTATCAACATATCGCCAGAGCTTTGCGTGCAAGATGTGGTGAAAAACTTCTTTTGATTGATGAAAATCAAATTCAGTATGAGACAACTATTGCTGAGATTACTAATTCAAAAATTACAGTTGACATTGATAAATTCTACCAGTCTAAAAGATTTTTGGATTTTGACCTGTATCTGGCTCAAAGCCCATTGCGTTCAGACGCTCAAGGAATGTTGATTGAAAAGGCAACAGAACTTGGTGTTTGCGGTGTATATCCTGTTTTAACTGATAATTGTGCATTGAATAAATCTGTAGCTGAAAAGAAATTAGCAAAGTGGAATAAAATTATGTATGAGGCATCAAAACAATGTGAAAGGGCCTTTGTTCCTGTTTGCTATGATGTGACGGATATTGATAGGGTTATAAACGAAAATAGTTTTGATAAAATAATTGTATTTTGTGAACGAATCGCAGATAAAACTATACGAGATTCTTTTGTCGAAAACCCTATTAAAAAAGGTGATAATGTTCTTGTTATAATAGGTCCGGAAGGCGGTTTTTCACAACGCGAATTTAATTATTTCAAAGAGAAAAATTTGGAAATGCTTACTCTTGGTGAATTGATATTGAAGGCGGAAACGGCAACTGTTGTGGCATTGGGAAATATTATTTATGAATATTCAATCAATAAAAAATAAAATAGAAAATGACGAAATTTTAAATAACATTGCGAGTTTTTTCCCTAATGAAATATATCTTGTCGGGGGGTCTGTTCGTGATTATTTTTTAGGGAAAACAACTTTTGATAGAGATTTAATTGTTGTTGATGAAGATGCAAAAATTTTTGCAGAAAAAATTTCTGAATTTTTCGCTGCAGCATTTGTTCCGCTAGATGAAATTAATAAAATCTATAGAGTTGTAATGCCTGATAAATTGAATTTTTTGGACATAACAAATCCTGTCGAAAATTCTTTAGAAAAAGATATTATGCGTCGGGATATGACAATAAATTCTCTCGCGGCTAATATTAGAACCGGTGAAATTATTGATTTGTGTGGCGGAGTTGCTGATTTGCATAACAAAATTATCCGTGGAGTACGAGATGAAAATTTTGTTGATGATCCATTGCGTCTTTTACGAGTTTTTCGTTTCTATTCTTTACTCGGGTTTCAAATTGATAAACATTTGTTAGATATTATAAAAAAACATTCTGGACTTATTTTTAAACCTGCAAAAGAACGAGTACAGTATGAACTAATGAAACTTTTTAGCGGAAAGTATGCGGATTTAGCTCTTCTTAAAATGGATGAGTGTGGGATTTTAGAACTTATTTTTCCTTTTGTAAAAGAGTTAAAACAGGTTCCGCCAAACCTTCATCATCATTTGAATTTGTATCATCATAGCGTTGAAACAGTCAGACAAGTTCAAATTTTGTATGAAAATTCATCTGATGAAGTTAAAAATCACATGGATAAAGTTAGTTTTGGAGGTTTTTCGCGGATTGCTCATTTGAAACTTGCGTGTTTTGTGCATGATATCGGAAAATTCTCTACCTGGACTATTGAGGAAGATACAGGCAGGCACAGGTTTATAAAACACGATGATGTGGGGTCTAAGTTGATTGTGCCGATTTTGAAATCCTTGACTTTTTCCAATAAGCAGATTGAATATTTGAAACTTATGGTGAAAAAACACATGTATCCGACAGCAGTTGTTTCAGCTCCAGATTTAAATGAAAAAGTTATGATGCGGTTTGTTAGAAAGATGGAAGATGATGCGATTGACAATATTTTAATTGCTCAGGCTGACAGATTGTCTGCACGCGGTCCTGAAATTACAGATGATATTGTGAATGAAAATATATCAGCATTGAATAATTTACTAAACTTTTATCTTGAAGCAAAAGAAACTTTGAAACCTCTGCCAAAATTATTGGACGGTAATGAGGTTATGAAAATATTAAATATTGAACCTTCACCAAAGCTGGGTGAAGTTATGAGAGCCTTATATGAAGCTCAAATATCAGGTGATGTTACGACTAAAGATGAGGCTGTAAACTTTGTAAAAACTCTCTTGTAGTCTAGGGTTCAAATTTTATATTTTATGCTAAAATAAATTTGAATAAACAAGAGGTAGGGATATGAAATTAAATTTTAATAATTCAAATTTGAAGAAATTTGGTAAAGTATTTGGCGTAACACTTTTAAGTTTATATATTTTATTTTTAATTTTACCGTTGATACTTTCGCCGATTGCTAATTCTTATAGCAGTCAGGTTGAAGATATAATTAAAACGACAACAGGTTTTGATGCAAAAATTGAGGGGCTTGGTGTTGTCACATCTCCGAAACTTTCAGCTGGTGTAAAAGTAAAAGATTTTACACTTTCTGTTCCTGCATCAGAAAAGCCGTTTATAGCTGCGGATAATTTTCAATTTAAATTAGCCTTGCTTCCTTTGCTTATTAAAAAAGTTCAAATTGATGAAATCTCTGTAAAATCTGTAGATGGTGAAATTCTGGTGAAAAAAGACGGTAATTTGCAGGTTTTGGATTACCTGCCGAAAACAGATAATCAGTCAGCAGAACCTATGACTTCACTTCCTTATGGTTTAAAACTATCTAATCATTTGCCAAATTTGAGTGCAAAAAAATATAAACTGGCATTTGTTGATGCGAACGATAATAAATCCTATTTTGTTGAAGGTGAAAAATTAAAAGTTCGTGATTTTGTACTTAATAAAAAGGTAAAACTTTCAACTAAGGGTAAAATTGTATTTGCCGGTTCTGAAATCTCCAATTTTGATATAAAAATATTTAATAAAATTATGCCGGATTTACAACTGGATGATTTAGTTTTTCCAAAAGATATAGTTGTTGAAGATGTTGAGGCTCCTGTTGTTGAACCTTTGCCATTACCGTTTAATGTGATTGATATTTTTAAAGCTGTTCATAACAACAAATTACATTGTGATTTGTTTGCCGATGTAAAAACTTCCGGAACTTTAAAGAATATAAATTTAAAAGGTCATTTAAAAGCGGAAGCATTATCTGTTGCTGTGAACGGTAAATCCTTGCCTGAAAGTTATGCTGACTTGACTTTTAAAGGTTCTAAGACTGATATTGATTCAATATTTTTCTCTTCTTCTGATGAAAACGAAAAAACACAAATTATTGGAAGTGTTAATACTGGTAAAAGACCGTCAGTTGATTTGACATTCAGATCAAATGCACAATTTAACAATATTATTCGTTTGATTGATAGTGTTGCAAAATCCTTTGGAGTGGATGATTTCAGCACTCTTTCGGCTGTTGGGGGGATTGATGCTGATTTTAATATAAATTCTGATATGAAAAAGGTTTCTTCAACCGGATATTTAAAAGTAAAACCATCAAAACTTACTTACGGTTTATATAACATTGTTATTGATAAAATAACCGCAGATATTGATATGATGAATAATAATATCAATATTGCAAATGCAGGTTTTTCTGTTCTAGGACACCCGTTAAAACTTTCAGGGACTATTGAATCGAACGCAAAAACAGATTTGAGATTAACGGCGGATAAACTTTCGATAAAAGGTTTGCTGCTGGCTCTTGGTCAGGTTGCTTTACTTAAAGAAAATAATATAAATAACGGGACTCTATCTTTGAATGCTTTATTTAAAGGTACTCTTAAAGATTTGAAACCTGATGTTACAGTAAATGTTGATAATTTAGATATTTATAATAATCCGTCTGAATTAAAGATTTCATTGTTGAATACTGTTGTAAAACTTATTTGTGATAAGAAAACGTTAGCCGGCGATATTGGTGTTAAATCACTTGTACTTACTCATCCGTCTGCAACTGTTTCAGTTCCGGATACAAAGATTGTAATGGATTCTAAAGATATTAGTATCAAAAATTCTTATATTATGTTGAATAATTCAAGAATTGATGTTAAAGGTTCGGTTAAAAATTATATAAATGACAAAATGTCGATGAACATTTTAGCAGAAGGTAAGATTGCAGCAGCTGATATTGCAGGATTTATTCCTACAGAAGTTCGTTCAATGTTTCCGTATGCTGGTAAATTACCGCTTTCTGTTGTTGCAAAAGGTAATTCAAAAGTTCAGGACATTTGTGTAAAACTTATCGCAGATTCTTCAAATTATATAAAATTACTTGATATTGATGCATTAAATGGTAAAAATACAAAAATTCACACAGATATGAAAATCTCAGGTGATACTTTAACCTTTGTTAATTCTGGAATTTTTGCCGGAGAAAAATCGATTGCCTCATTGATCGGAGGTATCTCAAAATTATATTCTTCACCTAAATTAAAACTGGGTATATCTGTTCCGCAGAATATTTCATTCCCGATACCCGGATTGGGTCAATCTAATATTACTGCTAACGGTAATGTCTCAGTAACCGGTGATATTATGAATCCGCAAATGAAAGGCACTGTGAATGTACCCGATATTTCAATAAAGGATATGGATTTTGTAATAACTAATCTTGTTGCACATTTGAATGGTTCAATTCTTAACGGCAATGCAACGGCTGATAAATTCAAATTCGGTGGAATTGCTGCTGAAAATCTTTCATCTAAAGTTTCACTGGTTAATTATAATAATTTTTATCTGACTGATATAAATGCTGATGCTTTTGACGGTAAGGTAGCAGGTAAAGTTTCGTATGGTATATCTGATGCATCAATCGGGGTTGAATTCTCCGGAAAAGGATTAGATTCTACGAAAGCTATTTATGGTGCTGCAGGTATAAAAAATGCTTTGACAGGTTTGATGGGATTTAATGCAAAACTTGTTATGAAAGGTGTTACCGATAAAGAAATTATTCAGTCAATGAGAGGTAATATTAACTTTAATATTGATGATGGTAAATTTTTAAGTATTGGCAGATTGGAAAATCTTGTAACTGCTCAAAACGTTTCATCTAACTCGATATTGAAATCTGCGTTAGGTTCTTTGTCTACGCTTGCAACTGTTCAGGAAGCTGATAAATACAAATCTATAACCGGAGAACTTAATATTGCTAACGGTATGGCAAATATTTCTAATATAAAGGTTGCAGGTCCTCTGATGGCATATTATGTTTCCGGAGTTTATAATATTTTGTCGAATACTGCAAATATTATAATTCTTGGTAGATTAGAGGCTAAAGTTGTATCAAGTCTTGGCGTTTTAGGTGATTTATCAGCAGAAAAAATTCTTTCATATATTCCTAAGTTTGGTGCAATAACTTCAAATATATTGAAAAATCTTACAGCAGATCCTGCAAGTGAAAATACGCAGCTAATTCCGGCATTAACAAACGGAAGTACAAAGTATAAAGATTTCAAAGTTGTGTTCAATGGTCCTGTTGAAAGTTCTTCATCTGTAAGAAGTTTCAAATGGCTGTCACAATGCGAAATCGAAAAAACAGATGTGAAACAAGAGCTTCAAGATACTAAAGAAGCTGTAAAAAACAATATTAACAATCAAATTGAGACAACTAAAACAAATGTTCAAAATGTGAAAAATAACATAAATAATATTGTTGAAACTCACAAAAACAGAACTGAAGCAGCTAAGCAGAATTTTGAACAATCAAAGGCAGATTTCCAAAAAGCTAAGGAGAACTCAAAGCAAAATGTTGAAAACTTGAAGAATTTGTTCAAAAACGCTGCTCAAAATTCACAGAAAAAAGTCCCGTCATCTGAGGTGCCGGCACAGGAATAGAAATTTTATTGCAATATTTGAAAAATTTTGTATAATAGGAGATATAACAAAAGGAGAGATTATGTTGAAATTAAGAAATAGTAAAGAATTTCGGGGGGGGGTAACCTTTTAAAGTTCTCCTATCCAGCGTTTTACGGGTGTAAGAAGTCTGCTTTTACATTAGCAGAAGTTCTAATTACTCTCGGATTATCGGTGTTGTTGCTGCAATGACCCTGCCTTCATTAGCGACTAAAATTCAAAATAGGCAGTATCAGGTTGCTTATAGAAAAGCTTATTCAATTTTGAATCAGGCATTGAAAGCTGCAAATGAAGATGGGGTAATTAGCAGTCTTAAAGGCGGTGGTTATGTTGTTGAAGGTTATGGGAAAGGTAAAGGTTTGGTTGGAAAAAATTTTGTTGCTCTAGCCAATTATTTTTCGGGTGTTACTACTTGTTTTGAGGGTGATAGTACTTCTTGTTGGGATTGTAATGGGGAGTCTGCGTTGTCGCCGGCACAGTGTAAGCTTAATTATGCATTTATGGATGCTTCAGGAATCCAGTATTTCTTGTACAATCCTGATGAATGGCCTATTATAGTGGACGTTAACGGGTTTTCAAAGCCTAATTCATTTGGTCGTGACAGATATGTAATGTATTTTACAAATAGTTTTAAAAGGGGGTATTATGATGAGGATATTGATGTAATTATTCCCTGGGCTGATATTACACAAAAACATCGCTGGTGTCCTTCAGGAGATTGTCCTTATACGAGCAGATTATTTGGAGTTAATGATCCAAAGAAGGTTATTCTTAATTATGATTAAAAAAAGTGATTTGTATGAACCTTTTTTCAATGTTTGTTTAATGGCTTTTTTTGCTTAAGCTAAGGATTCTAAGCATTATGTCGGTATCGCAGGTTTTATATCTGTTGATGCTTGATTTTTGAATTTGCTACAAAATACATGCCAGAACCATAAGGATAATTGTTCCGATTTGCATGGCTGTTGCCATGTTTTGTCCGAATTTGTTGCTATCATAGCGTCGTGCGGATTTTTGTGCATTTATTGCACTGGAAATTCTTGCAATTCTTTCCGATTCGCTGTCGTTTGAAAAGTTTGTTCCAAATACACTGGATTCAATTCTGGAAAGACGTGCGGCAGTACTTTCGTTTTCAAATTTAGTCTTATATAAAGCTTTTTCTATTGATGATAAGCTCATTTGTTTGCCGGGTTTGAATACATTTGGAGCCGGTGCTGAGGATGAGAAATAGTCATCTTCCTGTGGAAAATCAAAATTGTTATAATTGCCGTAATCAATATCAGGGCTTCCATATTGATCAAGATGGTAGTTTTGATTCATTTTTTGAAACGGATCAGTATAAAAATTGTTTTCCTGCTGACTCATACCATTAGCCATAAATGTTTTTGGCTTGATTTCAGCTTTCAATCTGTCAACACGGGAAGATAAATCATCATTTGTATATGTTTTCCCGAATGTTTTTGTTTCAAGATTTGTTAATCTTGTTTTAATATCTTTATCTTTGAACTCTTTCTTAAAGACTTCTCGTTCTAATTCGTTGATTGCCGGATAGTCCATTTTAGAACTTTCAGCAGGTTCTTTTTCAACAATGTAGGAGTCTTCCGGATTTGCAAAGGTATCTTCTTTCGGTTCAATTTCCTGTCCCATTTGATCTACAGATAAATCCTTTTTTAATTTTGCAATACGAGTTTGCATTTGAGATGTAGAACTGCTTCCGTATACCTGTTTTTCAATACGATTTAATCTGGCACTTTCTGATTCATTTGAGTATGTGTAACCATATAATGAATTTTCTATTTTATCAAGTGTTGAACTGTACTGGCTTGCTAAAGCAACAGGGCTGGCTAATAATAACGCTAAGAAAATAATTATTTTTTTCATAATTAAAAACTCCTTAGAGTTAGAATAAGTTTTTTTGTTATCCAAACCAATTCAACAAATAAGGAGTTTTAATATTTTTATTTTCAGGGCTTTTTTCGTAACCCGAAAGTAGTATTTTTAGCTTAAAGTATTATTTTTTAAATTCTTTAAAGCTTGAAGTTCTTTTTGATAAGGTGATATTGAAGTTACCTTTTCGATAATACCCGGTAATTTTTCAATTACATAATCAATTTCTTTTTCTGTTGTAAAACGGCTTAAGCTCCATCTGATACTGCCATGAATAGCAGTAAACGGAACATTCATAGCTCTTAAAACGTGGCTTGGTTCCAATGAGCCTGATGTACATGCAGAACCAGAAGATGCACAAATACCTAAATCGGATAGGTGAAGAAGAATCAGTTCGCCTTCAATGTATTCAAATCCGATATTGGTTGTGTTTGGTACTCTGTCTGCTATTCCTGTGTTTATTCTTGCATTATAAATTCTTTTTAGAATATTAGATTCAAGCTTGTCACGCAGTCTTTTAACTTCTGTAATTTCATATTGAAGTCCGTCTTGAGCCAGTTGTGCGGCTTTTGCAAGTCCGACAATGTACGGTGTGTTTTCTGTTCCTGCACGCTTGCCTCTTTCTTGATGGCCTCCGATAATTAAAGGTGTAATCATAGTTTTTGAGTTAACATACAATGCTCCGATACCTTTTGGTGCGTGGAATTTGTGACCGGAAATCCCCAGTAAATCAATTCCGTTTTCTTGAACATCAATAGGAATTTTGCCTGCAACTTGAACCGCGTCAACAAAGAATTTAGTTTCTTTGTTTTTTGATTTGATAATTTCTGAAATTTTCTTTATAGGGTAAATAACTCCGGTTTCGTTATTTGCCCACATTACAGAAACAAGAGCTGTATCTTCATTAATTGCAGCTTCAAGTTCTTCAAGGTTGAGTTCCCCATTAGAATTTACGCCGATATAGTCAACTTTATAACCTTGTTTTTCTAATGTTTTATACAGGTTTAACACACATGGGTGTTCAACTTTTGTTGTAATAATATGTTTTTTATTTTTGTTGTAGTTTAACACTCCACGAATTGCTGTATTTGCACTTTCAGAACCGCAGGACGTAAATAAAATTTCTTTTTCGTCTTTTGCATTTACAAAATCTTTAATAATTCCACGAGCTTCAACTATTGCATTAGATGATGTCTTTGCAAAGTTATACATACTTGAAGGGTTTGCATATTCCTCTTTGAAATAAGGAAGCATTGCTTCAAGCACTTTTTCATCAACTTTTGTTGTTGCATTATTATCTAAATATACTAGATTTGTCATTTTAGTTTACCTCTATAACAGTGATATCTGTACCAAGAGAATTTTGTAAGGTTTTTTCTACAAAATTTTTCAATGTCATAATAGAATTTTTGCAGCCGGAACATTTTCCTCTTAATTTTACATAGATACTTTTGTTTTTAATATCAATAAGTTCAATATCTCCGCCGTCTTTTTGCAGTTCCGGTGAAATTTGAGTTTCAATAATATTATTAACCTTCAAAATCCACTGGGTTGGAGTTAATTTTTGCTCCTCAGCTTTTTCTTTATTGTAATAAGTGTCAATAACATCTTGAATTACCGCTTTACACTTTCCGCAGGCACCTCCGGCTTTAGTGTAGTTTGTAACTTCTTCCACTGTTTTCAATCCGTTTTGTTTTATAGCATCCCAAATCATATTTTCTGTGATTTGGAAACAGGTGCAGATAATTTTTTCTTTTTTATTTGTTCCGTAATGTTCATCGAGAATTTCGTCCAAATCAACATAACCGTCAGCAGAATATTTTTTTAAAGCATCTTCTAAGGCTTCGTATCCCATAACAGAACAGTGCATTTTTTCAGGAGGTAACCCTCCAAGTTCATCTGCAATATCTTTGTTAGTTATTTTTTTTACTTCGTCAAGTGTTTTTCCGATAATCATTTCGGTCAAAATGCTTGAACTTGCAACCGCTGAACCGCATCCAAAAGTTTGGAATTTTGCATCTGTAACAATGTTATTTTCGATTTTTAAATATATTTTTAATTGGTCTCCGCAGGTTAATGAACCGGCAATACCAACAGCATCGGCATTATCAATAGAACCGACGTTTCGTGGATTTCTGTAGTGATCCATAACCTTTTCCGAATAATCCCACATAGTATTTTCCCTTTCCTTATTCTTATATTTTAACTCAAAAATAAATTATTACGGTGAATTTAATTTTTATTTAATGATTTTGTAAAAAAATTTTAATGTGAATAAATGTTACAAAAATAGTTAACTTTCTAAAGTATATATAAAAATTGCCGATAGATATTAATATAGGAAACAAATGAGAAAGGACTAACCTCATGGGAATGAGTGCATCACAAGCAAGATTTCTAAGCCTGACAGCTCGCAAGAATA
>CATLLJ010000018.1 GCA_950022495.1 uncultured bacterium | reverse complement strand
GAATAATACGAGTCATCAGAAACTACGTTTCCGAACCTTCATTGGATTATCCTGCGGATAATAATTATTATGGAAATTGCTGAGGCTACGCAGCGGATTTTGAAAGAAATCTTGAATACTGCTCCTGTCTCGAATACCCGAGCATTATTCCTAATAAACAATCCTCATAAGGGGTTAAATTATTAAGCTCTTGTGTAGAAAATTGCTCAATAATCCTGAGACATAAAGGATTTCCGAAAAATATATTAACTTTGTCTTTGCCCGCATTAGTTAAAAGATACTTTGTATCAGTCTTATCAAGATGAGAAACAAATTTGTCTAAATCCTCTTTTTTGCAAGTATATAAAGAAATATCTCTCATACCTTTTTTAATCTCATAAATCAAATTACTAAATAATTCCATAAACCTCTCCTTTTCTCTTCCTTAATATTTAAGACTACTTATTTAAGAAAAAGTTTCTTTGTGATAATATAGACACTGCAAAGGATTTAGTAATGAACATACCAAATAATATAGGGTTAGCATTTAGCCTCACAATGTTAGCAGGATTAACTACCGCAATAGGCGGTGCGATTGCTTTTGTGACAAAAAAAGATAACCTTAAAACACTATCAGTAGGCTTAGGTTTCTCGGCAGGTGTAATGATTTTTGTGTCATTGGTAGACATTATTCCAAGCTCAGAATCATTATTAAAAGTTAACTTTCCAAATATGTATCAATGGCTGGTATTTGGAGGATTTATACTTGGTATTGTTGTTTCTGTATTAATCGACTATTTTCTACCGGATCACGTTGATACGGAAGAACTTTTACATCCTGATGCTCCGGAAGAAGACAACCACTTTAAACATTACAAATTAAAAAGAGCCGGAATGCTTACTGCTATTGCTATTTGTGTTCACAATTTTCCTGAAGGTATGGCAACATTTTTAACAACAACACAGGATATAACATTAGGTTTTTCAGTTGCTCTTGCAATTGCAATCCATAACATTCCGGAAGGTATTGCTGTAGCATTGCCAATATATCATGTAACAGGTAAAAAACGTTATGCAATGTTATATGCCGCATTATCAGGAATAACAGAACCAATAGGAGCATTAGTGGGAATGTTCATTTTTGGATTATTTATACCTCAAATTCTTGTTGGTTTCTTAATGGCAGCAGTCGGCGGAATAATGACATACATATCATTCGATACACTATTACCACTTGCCAAAGAATACGGAAACTGGCACTTATCAATTGTTGGTATTATGTCAGGAATTTTATTTATCTGGCTAAGCCTAATTTTATTAGGCTAATTAAGTTGCATCTTGATGAAATTTACCTTCGGATTTTAATTTCTGAAAGTGTTCAACATCTCTATATTTAAAAATCTTTGCAGGATTACCGCCAACAATCGCACAAGGTGGGATTTCACCATGAACAACAGCACCAGCTTGTATAATTGCACCTTCACCTATTGTTGTTCCAGGTAAAATTGTAACATTCGAGCCAATCCAAACAAAATCCCCTATAACTACATCTTTATACTCGAATGTTTCATCGTATGGAATAGCATGCCCTGTATCATAATTATGATTCCTTGTAATCACCAAACAGTTAGTCCCAGAGTGAACAAAATCGCCTATAAAGAGGCACCCCCCCCCGCTTTCACGCATCCCGTTTAGTCTTACGAAATTTCCAATTATTGTATTTTTGCCACACTCACAATAGCCCCCTGCGACAAAATTTTTACCTATACTTTTTGCTTTATGCAGCATTATTCTTGCATAATAAAGAGTTTTCAACTTAATTCTATATTTTGTTCTTAATTTCTTAGAGGGAATAAAAAAAGTCAAACTTCTTGTTACAAACTCAATCATATTTACTCCTTAGCTAAATTTGCAATAATTTCATTTAAATAATTTTCGTCTTCAACATTTGAGATTTTTCTGCCGCTTTTAACTTCATTGACGTATTTATTTTTTATTGCAACTTTTTTCTTTGCACCCATCAAAAACCATTCGTATTCAATATCAATATGTCCCAAATCTAAAGCACGATATCCAGCGTTTGCTAAATCATAAGCAAGTATAGTTGCAGTGGGTCCAAGTGCAATTATAAAAATAGTATTTTGTGATGCATACTTTTTGCAAGTTTCCAATATCTCGTCATATTTATCAAAAGCATTTTGGGCAGGACAAATAATCCGTCTAATAGATTTTGCAGAAGAAAATAAATCATTTTTATAGCCTAATCTTGAAGCTTCACCTTCTACAAAAATAATGTCTTTTCCTGCATAAATCATCTTAATTTTCTCAAAGTAATCTTTACATGGGAATTTATCCTTAAGTGCAATATATGGTCGAGATACACACGCATCGTAATATTGTTTATCAGGTCTAAGGACATTATTTAACCTATCCCTATTATATACCATATATTTTCGCCAAAAGTTTGTATCAATATTATTAACTTTATCCAACGAACCGAATCTGTCAGGAATGCAGACTATAACTTCATTAGCATTAGAACATAATATTTCTTTTAAACGATTTGATAATTTTTCAGAATAATTTTGAAATGATATATCTTTCCCGAAAATCAAATTAAACTCACCATCGCCATAACGACATATAGACTTGTTCGTATAAATCAATTCATTTAAAGTATTTTGAATATTTTCTACTTTTGGGGTTAAAACATCTTCTGTATTTGCTTCATATTTCGCATTAAGTTTTTTAATTTCATTTTGAGAAAGTTTAGGTACCCCTACCTTGAAAGGAATACCTAAAACTGTAAAACAATATTTTTTATAATAATCTGCTTCTTGAATATTTAAACAAAATAACTTATTCAAATCAGAATACCTTCTTACACTTTATCCCAATATTTGTCAAGCCACTTAGTAGGTTTAACATAGCGTAAACCGCCTTTACCCATAAATCCGTTATATGCCTGATCTGGATTTGGACGCCCGTGAAATACTAAAATCTTACATTCCCAAGGTTCTCTTGGTTCTTTGAAGAAATTCATAGGGAATTTTTGCAGACAATTTCTTTTAAAACTTACACACCAGTGCTGAGGCCAATATGACAAAATACCTTTATTATTCATCTGATGAGAAAGAAAAGCTTGTTCATTTTTATATCTTTTTCTGATATCTTTTCCTTCTTTATAGAAATTCTCAATAATGTCAGGATATTTTTTCACATCAAATCTGAAAACTGAAGAATTACCGATAATATCATCTTCAAAATCCCAGTCTTTAATTATAAGGAATTCACCCGGGATAGTGAACAATGCATCAATATTTCTCATAATTACAATATCTAAATCCAAAAATAAAGCTTGACCTTCTAAATCTGCAAGTTTATCAGTAAATAAACCCAATTTTTTCCATGCTTTTTCAGGAAGTCCATCATCATTAAGTTCAGGAAGCGGTCTTATTTCTACTCCTGCATCAATTCCTTCCGGTTTATCTGTAAAACATACAAATCTATGCGGGATTGTAAGGTTCTTTTCAACCATTTTGTACAATCTGTTTACATATTCCGGACCAAATTTATCTCCCCATTTAATGCAAATAACGTTTTTATCAAGCATAATCATCTCTCCGCAAATTTAATAATATCCACATATTTAATCTTATTATAAATATATACTCAAACAAGAATATATTAAGTTTTATTTATCGCACAATATTACATGCCAATATAAAAATATCTTACTGTAACTTTTTGTAAAAAAGACAAAAATTTTGTTAAAAAGCATGCCTCAATCTAAAAGTTGATGCAAATTTTTAAAATAAGCATGCCTTTCACTAGAAATAATGCTTTGAGCATGCTCTACAAAACGCTATTATTAAGTTTTATTAAGTTTGTAAACCTTGTAATTAGAAGGCTGAAATCATGTCTGTGACATGATTTCAGCCCTGTCTGATTATCTTAAATTTATAACGAAATAAATATTTTGGACATACCGCAAAGATAAAGTACAATTAAATTATGCTCATGTTTGAGCAGTTTTCTTGTAGAGGTGAATGATGTATGAGACAGTAAAGCGAAATCTTTTACAAATACAAGAAGAAATCGCACCTTGTAAACCCAGAATAATTGCAGTTACAAAGTATTTTGACGAAGAAGCGATTGAAACAGCATACAATGCAGGAATTCGCGACTTCGGAGAATCAAGAGTAATAGAAGCTTCAGCAAAGATTGAAAATCTTCCTGATGAAGTGAGAGAAAATTCAACATTCCACTTTATAGGACATCTGCAAACTAACAAAGTTAAGCAAGCCTTAAAGGTTTTTGAATTTATCCACTCAGTAGATTCCGTCAAGCTTGCACAAACTATTTCTCAAAATGCACTTGAATTAGGAAAAGTCCAGAAAGTTCTTATTCAAATAAATAATGCGAACGAAGAACAAAAATTCGGGTTTTCCAAAGATGAAGTGTTCGACAATTTTGAACAATTGAAAAGTTTGAATGGAATTGAGATTGTCGGAGTAATGAACATGGCTCCATTAAATGCTGAAGACAAAGAAATTGAAAGATTATTTTCAGAAATTACTCAAATAAGGGATAGTTTAGAAAAAGATTTTAACTGCAAATTGAAAGAAATTTCAATGGGCATGAGTCAGGATTACAAAATAGCGGCTCAACAGGGTTCGACAATGCTTAGGGTAGGTAGAAAATTATTTAAATAACAGACGGAGGAAAAATCGGTGGCAGCAATAGCAGATAGTTTGAAAAAAGTTGTAAATTATGTTATGGACGGATTTCGTGGAGAAAATCCTTTTGAAGATATGAATGATGATGAATATGATAACGATGATTATGAATATGTAGAAGAAGGAAGTGCTTTAAGAGAAGTTGCTCCTGATTATTATTCAGCACCTGTTATTGAAAAACGTCAAGAATCAAAAGTTGTAAGCCACCCTAGTATTAACAGAGGCGGTAACGAAATTATGACAGTTATCCCTCGTTCTTTTGATGATGCGGCTACTATTGTTCAATATTTAAAAGACAGAAAAATTGTTATGTTGAACTTACATCTTTTAGATAAAGAACAATCTCAAAGAACAATTGATTTTGTATGCGGAGCATCTCAAGCTCTTAACGGTAATGCTAAAAAAGTTGGAGATTTAGTATTTGTATTCGCTCCAAGCAACGTAACATTATCTGAAGATACAACAGCTGTTCAACAAAGCAAATTTAATGATTCATTGTGGAGAACATCTCTACAATAAATATTTGGTATGAGAAGAGAGATAGTTTAAAATAAGCAGGCAGACTCGTAATCCGATCTGCCTTTTCTTTTGCCAGAATTTTTGCAGCACAAAACCACACACTGCTTATTTTACAAAATTAGACTATGGTAAAAACTCCCTACTTAGCACGCTGAAAAAATCCGGCAAGTTCTTTATGCGGAATAACTTTTGATATAGGTCTGCCATGAGGGCAGGTGTAAGGCATTTTAGTTGTCCGCCATTTTTTAATAATTTCCTGCATCTGCCATACAGACAATTTTGTATTAGCCTTAACTGCAGCCTTGCAAGAAGATGTAATTAAAATTTTCTCTTCCAGATTGTCAATATCACCTTCAATATTATCTAAAATATCTGCAATAATATCTTTCGGATTAACTTTTGCCAAAACTTGAGGCACTTTTCTAAAAATAATTTCAGTATCATTAAGAAACTCTATTCCAAACCCGAAATGCTCAAATTTTGCAAGGTTTTCACGTATAATTGCGGCATCTGAAACTGAAAGCTGGATAACATCAGAAACAAACAGCATTTGCGAAATTATATTTTTTTCTGACTTCAATTTTTCATATATATAACGCTCTTCAGCTATGTGCTGGTCAACTATTTCCAACCCTTCATCCGTATCAATCAAGATATAGGTATCATGATACTGCCCGATAATTTTTTCATCAGGTTCAATAGGAGATTGAGTTTCTTTAGCAAAAATCTGCGTTTGAGCCGGCTCAAAATTCTGCTGCACAGGAGTGTTATTATTATGCAAATAATCCTGTTCGATTTTTTTCATCCCCAAATCTGAAACATAAATCGTATCACTTTTTTCATCAACATAAATTTCTTTTGAGTCTGTTGTAAATGGCACTACATTAGAGTTGCTATTTGACATATCAAACTGAAAACTGTTACTTTGTTCGGTTTTTGGATAAGATTTCTCAACATAGTTTGATAATCCTGCTTCAATTGAAGAATAAATAAAGTTAAAAATCTGATTTGGATTTTTATACCTGACTTCTTTTTTGGTCGGGTGAACATTTACATCAACATCATGAGGCGGAATTTCTAAATTCAAAACCACAAACGGAAACTTATTATTTGCTGTCAGGTTTTTATAAACCATATCAATAGCTTTTTGGAAAACCGGACATTTAACGCTTCTTGAATTGATATAAATATGGTAGCTTTTTTTGCTTGAACGCGTATAGTCAGGGGTACTTACAAAACCACTGATTTTCAACCCTGAAAGTTCATCTGTTTTTAAAACTTCTTTCAGGCTGTTTGTAACATCTGACGAGTAAACTTCTTTAATTGTTTGAGTAAGATTATTCTGTCCTGTAGTTTTCAATACAGTTTTACCGAATTTTTTCAGTTCAATTGAAACCTCGGGATGAGAAAGTGCAATAGATTGAACAATTTCCTGAATATAAGAAAACTCTGTATTAGAACTTTTTAGAAACTTTAACCTTACCGGAACATTATAGAATAAATCCTTAATTTCCATAATTGTACCGACAGCACAACCTGTTTCGACCTGATGAACTTCGGAATTTTCACATTTAACCTTTGTTCCGGTTTCAAAATCTTTAGTTCTGGTTGTACAGGTTAACTTTGCAATAGAAATAATACTGGCAAGAGCTTCTCCGCGAAATCCAAGAGTTTGAATTTCAAATAAATCCTCATCATTTTGAAGTTTGCTTGTTGCATGTTTTGAGAAAGCAAGCAAAATATCATCCGGATGAATTCCGCAGCCATTATCTGCAACTCTGATATCACGGCATTCATTAGTTATTTCAATACTGACTTTTGTTGCCCCGGCATCAATTGAATTTTCAGTTAACTCCTTAACTACAGAAGCCGGCCTTTCAATAACTTCACCCGCTGCTATCTGATTTATTAAATGTTTTGATAACTGTTTTATTCTTGCCATAATAATCTTCCGTAAGCCTAAATCTCTATACTCATCCTCAATCTAAATCTACCGCAAACACAAAATCATCTAAATGTTTGATTACAATATTGAAACATTTTTATAAGATTAGTAGGTAAATAAAATTACCGGACATGTAAATTATAAAATTATAGATTACGGGGGACATTTTGGCTAGAAAAAGTAATACAAATCTAAAATTACAACCACAGGTTAAACCTAATTTAAAAGTTGTAAAAGAGAACGAAGTAAAAACAACCAAATACAGTGATATAAACTTAAAAAAATGGCGTGATTATGCACATATTTTAACAGGAACCCTATGGCAATTCCCGTCAAGACTCCGTGAACACGGTCATTCTAACGAATATCACGGAAACTACATTCCGCAAATCGCCCAGCAAATGTATGAACGTTATACAAAAAAAGGTGATGTCGTTCTTGATTTATTTTTCGGTTCCGGAACATCCGGTATTGAAGCTATAAATATGGACAGACGCTGCATTGGTGTTGAATTAAAAGAAGAATTAGCAGAAAGTGTTTCTGAAAAATTCACACCAAAACAACTCGTTACTGATGTGAACATAATTTGTGCAGACTCAACAAGCCAACTGGCAGTTGATAAAGTTAAAGCAAGACTTGATATTATGGGCGAAGAAAAAGCTCAATTCTTAATGCTTCATCCGCCTTATGATGACATTATCAGATTTTCAGATAAAAAAGAAGATTTATCAAACTGCGAATCTACAGAAGAATTCTATGATATGTTTGAAAAAGTTGCCAAAAATGGTTATGATTTGCTTGAAAAAGGCAGATTTGCCTGCTTAATTATCGGTGACAGTTACAAGAATTCAGAAGTTCAGCCTCTTGGTTTTGAGTGTATGAACAGAATGAGAAAACTTGGATTTGTCTTGAAATCAACAATCGTAAAAGATATTCAAGGCAATGAAAGAGGAAAAGGCAGAACCGCTAACTTATGGAGATATAGAGCTTTAGCAGGCGGATTCAGCATATTTACACACGAATATATCTTCGTTTTCCAAAAGCCTTAAGTTAAATCTTATAATTAAAAAGAGCCGTTTCAATTCTTGAAACGGCTCTTTAAATATTTAAAATATTCCAACTAAATATTTGCTAATTTAGTATAGAAATCATTTGCTTGTTCAAACTGATAAGCGAAATTGAATAATCTAGCTTCTTGAAGCTGTGGAGCAAGAATTTGTAAACCAATCGGCATACCATCAGAATCAAAACCGGCAGGAACGCTGATACCAGGAAGCCCTGCAAGGTTACAACTGATTGTTGCAATATCAGTTAAATACATTGCAAGCGGATCAGATGATTTTGCACCCAATTCAAATGCTGTATTAGGACATGTTGGTGAAATTAAAACATCAACTTGTTTAAATGCTTCTGCAAATTCTTCAGTAACTAACGCTCTCATTTGTTGAGCTTTTTTGTAGTATGCATCATAGTAACCTGAAGACAATGCATAAGTACCAAGCATTATACGACGTTTAACTTCCGGTCCGAAACCTTCTGCACGTGTTTTTGTATACATTTCCATAAGATTTTCAGGATTTGAAGTTCTATATCCGTATTTAACACCGTCAAATCTGGCAAGGTTTGATGAACATTCTGCAGTAGCCAGAATGTAGTAGATACCGATTGAATATTTCAATTTCTTTAATGAAATTTCAACAATTTCACATCCTAATTTTTTATAAGTTTCAATAGCATTTTGAAGAGCTTTTTGAACACAAGGTGAGTTGCCTTCTGTCATAAGTTCTTTGATAACACCAACTTTTTTACCTTTTAAATCATTACTTAAACTTTGAGAATAATGTTCAACAGGTAAATCTAATGAAGTTGAATCTTTAGGATCATGTCCTGAAATAACTTCTAAAAGATTTGCAGCATCTTCAACTGTTCTTGCAAAAGGACCAATCTGATCTAGAGAAGAAGCAAATGCAATTAAACCGTAACGAGAAACTCTGCCATAAGTCGGTTTCATACCAACAATACCGCAGAAACTTGCCGGAAGACGAATAGATCCGCCTGTATCTGAACCTAAAGCAAGAGTAGCTTCACAGGCTGCAACACTGGCAGCAGAACCGCCTGATGAACCACCCGGAACTTTATTCAAATCCCAAGGGTTATGAACTTTATTAAATGCTGAGTTTTCGTTAGAAGAACCCATTGCAAATTCATCTAAATTTGCTTTTCCGACAATCGGAACGTAATTATTTAATAATTTTTCAGTAATAGTTGCATTGAATGGTGAAACAAAATTTTCCAAAATTTTACTTGATGCAGTTGTTTTAGAACCAACAAGATTCATATTATCTTTCAATGCAAGAGGAATACCTGCAAGAAGCGGTAATTCTTCGCCTTTTGCAATTTTTTCGTCAACTTTTTTCGCAGTATTTAGAGCGGTATCTTTTGTTAAAGAATTAAATGCTCCGATTTTATCTTCTAAAGAATCTATTCTTTCAAATGCGGCTTCTGTAAGTTCTACAGCCGAAATTTCTTTATTTTTTAAAGCTTTGCTTTGCTCTACAGCGGATTTTTTTAACAGCTCGTTCATAATTTCTCCTTAAAGCTAATTCTCAAACTGATTGTAAGACAAACATGGTATACAATCAAGATTAGTTTTAAACATAGACCCATTCAAAAACAAATAATTATTATCTTTTTTATTTGCCCCTATAGAAGAAACAATTAATTAAATTCGTTTTGTCATAGATTTAGAGATTTTAGAATGTATCATGTTTGCTTGTTTCAAATATTCAGTTAATTTTTCATAATTCTGAACTTTTTCACCATAAGGTACATTCATATCAATTAATTCATCAACACTGCGGCTGATTTCAGAAAGCTGTTCCAAGGAATCACTCAATGTAACAACCGAATTAATCTTTTTAGAAACCCTTGCAAGTATTTGTCTAGAAATAAACTCCTGAACTTTATATATCAACGGCATTCTTTTCTTAAAGGAATCGTGAAAATGTGCTTTTTCTCCCAGAGTTCTGCCGCCATAAGCCTGCAGCTTTCTAAGAGATCTCAATTCATCAAGAACTCTTTGTCGTTTAGCTTTTAATCCTAAAGCTTCATTTTGTGTTCCATAATTATCTGCAATCTTGATTTTAGATTCCAAATCTTTCAATATAGATTCTTTTTCTTTTATTCTATATTCAACACTTAATTCTTCACCTTCAGACTCCTGAATATTTGCCTTATTCAGAATTGTAGAATCATAACCGTTTAGGCGTTTAATCGGATTTGTAGAAACTTTCTCCTGAATATTTTCAGCAGGACTAAAACCTCCGCCAAAAGGATTGACCGGAGAAAATCCATATTTTTGGCTGAAAATATTTTCAGATATGTTATTTTTGTTTCCACTACTATCCATACCTATATTCTAAAACAAGAATAAAATTTTTTTTACCATTAAAAGTATGATTTTACAAAATTTATTCAATAGTATAGACTTTTTTATAATACAAATATGAGCCCCACAAAGCAAGAATAATATTAGGCAGCCACGCAGCAAGGAACGGAGGCAAAGAACCGGCTTCCCCGAATGATATAGATAGTGCTCTCACTACATAGTATGCAAAAATAATTAAAATACTAAATAAAAATCCTCTATTATATCGTACACGAGGCGGAGTAATCGCTAAAGGCACACCAACAAGTACAAAAACTATTGTTGTCAGAGGCAACGCAATTTTATCAAACAACTCAATTGTAAATACTGCTCTTTCGTTATCCTGGATATCAGAACGGGTTAAATATTTCAACAATTGTGAAAAATTCATCTCTTTGGCAAGATTTTTATTTAATTGTTTTGATAAATCCAAGCCAAATTTTACTGTTGAAGTATCAAATAATGTTGTATTTAACACTTCACCTTCTTTTCCAATAGTATATGCAGCACCTTTTTCAAATACCCAGCCTTCCGGAGATGTTTTTCCTTCTCGAGCCTGAAGAACTTGAATTGTATCTTTTTTAGCCATATCTAAAACAGTTACGTTATGAAGAGTTTTCTTTTCGCAAAGCCCTACATAAAATAATCTTTTCAGCCCGCCAGTATCATTTAATTCTTTAAATACAAAGTTTTGTTTACCATCAGGAATATTTTTCTGACCTAGTGCCCATAGAGCCAAATCCTTAGATTGTTTTGTCATTACAGGAACAACAGTTTCATTTATAAAGAAACTTGACAAAGACATAACAATTGCAAATATAAATATTGGTTTTGCAATTCTATTAAGTCCGATTCCGCAAGCTCTCATAACCGTAATTTCTGAGGACAAGCTTAATCTGTTTAATGTCATTACTGTTGATAGTAAAACACCCATAGGGATTGTCATTACAATGACAGATGGTAAATTCAACAAAATCATTATAAATGCAATTTTGAACGGAATGCCAAATTTCGCAATTTGTTTAATCAAAGTTATAAATGTATCAGAAGCAAAAATAATTGTTGTAAAAACAAATACACCCATTAAAAAAAGTTCTATAACTTGTTTTAACAAATATCTGTCAAGAATTTTAGTATTATTATATTTATCTTTTAAATACTCTATAACTTGTTTTAAACGTTCCATAATAATTTGATTTTAATTCAAAAATAAGTTTTTATCAAATACTTTAAGAAGAATATTTAATAGGAAATAATTAAAAAAACTCTAATTAGATTCTTTTAAAATCAAAATAGTCTGTTCAATTTCTGTCTTTAAAAATCCCAATTGCTCTTGAATATTATTTGGATTATAAATGTAGCCGGAATTACCATAAGATAAATATGGATTGTATCTTACTGCCTCATTTCTCAAAAGTGCAATAGAACGTGCATGAAGGCTCAAGTCTAAAACTTTTTTATAAGATGCAAAATGACTTTCAGGTTTTTTGTCATATTTATCTTTAAAATAATCCGCACTTTTATTAAAGTAATAAACCTTTGCATTAAACACTTGAACATTTTCGTCATCGTCAATAATATCAACAATATTTTCAAGCATCGGAATAAATTCATTCAAATCATTAATATACTGAGATGTTTTATCTGATTTTAAAATTATATTTACAAACGCCGGATTGTCTCTCGGAACAGGTTTTAAAGCTTTTTCTGAATTAAAGTCCTTAGAAGGCTGCACTTCAGGTGTTGAATTCGGGGACTCTTTAACTTCATATTCTCTTGTCAGGTCAGGCAAAGTACCCACATAACCTTTAGCATCAGTACTTGTCGGCAAGGATTTCGCATAACAAAATACCCCTTGCACAAAGAGCAAACCTACAAATAATATTTTGCAAATGAATTTACATTTATTCATACTCTAATTATAATAATTTTTCATGAAAAATCATCATTTATTTACTTTATATTTAATTATTAGAATCACAAACAGAACATGAATCAGCAGCAGGATTTCCAAAATGTTTCATTTGCGGATTTGATTTGTAATAATTTTTGCAATGCAGTTTTCTTTTACACTCTAATCTAACTAATTTATTTATCATTGAAGACTTTGCCCTCTGATCTCGGGTTAAACATTTTTTAAATGCTTTATTTTCCTCGTGTAAAAGATTATCAATTTCATTTTTAACTTTTCTTACAGCATTTTTCTGGCAAAAAATATCTCTTTCAGAAGCTCCTACAGACTTTAAAGCTTTAAGTTTTAGACTTTCTTTTTTTAGCTCTTGAAATTTTTGTTCATAAATTGCACTATTTACCTGCAAAAATTCTTCTCTTTTTTGTATTTGTTCGTCAGACAAATTCAAGGCATTATAAAAAATTGCTCTTTCCTGCTGAATTCTAATAATATAAGTTTTATAACAAAATGAACCGCTATTATCAATTTTCACAAAATCTTTTTCAATCGGACATTTTGCACAAGTAACTGTTGCTCCAAGTAGCAATATAAAAAAAATTGCAGATAATTTCTTCCACATAAAATAACCTCTAAAACAATTTTATTTTTATATTGAGATAAAAAAATATCAAACAGGTTATATTTGTAGTAGAATTCGGATATGGAAGAAATTAACCTTAGAAATTATGCCTATTTAGGTGATGCAGTATGGGAATTATACATACGAGAAAAAACCATACGCCAAACAAATAATGCAAAAAAACTGCACCAGATTACAACTAATTTAGTAAAAACTCATTTCCAAAGTGAACTTTTACATTTTATAAGCGGACATCTTACAGAAGAAGAGCACGAGATTGCCAAAAGAGCAAGGAATTTACCAATTCCGATAGGCAGAAGAAATATTCAAACCGAATACCGTCAAGCAACTGCATTTGAAGCTTTAATCGGCTGGTGGCATACAAACTCACCAGAAAGGTTAAATGAAATATTACTTTTAATCAAAGAAAAAATCATTATAGTGTAATTACATAAACAATATTATCCGCAGGATAATCTCAGGAAGGTTCGGAAACGTAGTTTCTGATGACTCGTATTATTT
>CATLLJ010000017.1 GCA_950022495.1 uncultured bacterium | reverse complement strand
ACCAACGACCTTCGGGTTATGAGCCCGACGAGCTACCAGACTGCTCCATCCCGCGTTATTTTTTCGCGTGTAAAGGAAATTTCCCTCAACACTTATATTATGCTCCGTAAATTTAAAAAATCAAGCTTTTTTATTTAATTGTTTCAAAATGCAAATATAATAACACTTTACAGATTTAGTGCATGCAAAAACAAGTCTGCAACTTTTGCATTATAAGCTCTGCCATCATCTTTTGAAAATAAATTTTCCCAATGACTTTGCGGACTTCCATCAGAAGAATATGAAGGATTACACATCATTAAATGATGTGTACAGGTATCCCATCGCAATGGGAATAAATCTTCCATCTGCATAAAGCTCGGTAACTTGTCACTTGGATATTCATAAGCAAACAAAGAATTATTAATTCGATTTAAACGAGCTTCATAAGTCCTGCCGCCTTCATCGTTATCATTAGAGACTTCAACGCCAGGAGTATACTCCTGATTATACTTTAATTGAAAAGACCAGTTTTTAACGACTTCATAATCATCAGGTTCAACAAATGCAGTACCCGTAGTTAATCCTAAATTTCTGTATCGTTCAAAGTCTCCGGTACTCTTTTCTCCTGCAAAACTTAAATTAGTTTTACCTGAACGTCTTCTTATTTCATTTATAATATATTGCATTTGACCATATTCAGGCAACGCACCGACACCCGTATAATTCTCCATCTCATAGCCGCCAATGTGTTTAGCAGAATCCACAAAGATAGCTTCAAAACCAGTATTTATAAGTCTTACATGTTCTTCAATAAATAGTTCTTGATGTTCCGGATTATCCCATCTAAAAATAATATCGTCGCCGTCTGGATTTGCAATTTTTATCTGGTCCGCAGAAATTACAGTTCTAAATCCTGTTTTTACTCCATGCAGATTGGCAAGAAGATTAAACGCCTTAAACTGTTCTTCCGGTGAAATTTTATCTACAATATCAAAATCAATAATATTGCCGCTATAACCCGCATTTAATTTTATACCGTATATAGAATTTTCTTCATTTGGAGCCTTATTGTAACCATCTCCAAATATATTCGGGAAAATCTGAGATAAAATAATACAATTTGCCCAGCTTTTTGCAGATGGAGGGATTGCCGGCAAAATTTTTATTGAACTTAAAATTCCATTTTTTGTCCTGTTACCATCCATTTCTGCAATGGCACGATTATTAATTTCTATATAATTTGCACGAACTCCCCACTTATCTCCATAATTTGGAGTTTCAATATTATCAGGGAAAACACTAAAGAACTCATTGCATTCACACAGAGTAACCAAGGATTCTACAGCTTGTTTAACAGATCTTTCCAGAAGTTCACAAGGGACAATATTCGCTATCCATTTCTTATTTTGAGAAATAGTCATGTGCTGCATAGTCCATTTATCAGGTTTTAATTCAGTATTTTCACCAAGTGCAATTAACAATTTATTAACTTCATTCATAACATTACCAGTATAATAATTAAACCTAATCAAAAAATTACACAAACAGGCATAACAAATTAACTATAAAATATGCCCTAAAATATTGACAAGCAGTGAAAAGATATATATAGTAAATGTTAGGAAAATAAATATGAAACTTACATTAAACCTTCAAGATTGCAATGCTAACTTTGATAATATTGAAGTAGATTATAATAGTATAATCAAGGCGAGACTGCAAATTATCCACCATTTTTTGAGGTAATATATAACCTGAAAGATGAATTAATCAATAATAAATATTTAGTGGAAGATAATAAATATTCATAAAAAATCTTTCCAACAATACAAAAAGACACATAAAAAGAAAAAGGATAAGCTATGAACGAATATTTAGAAAAAGTATTAAAAGAAACAGAAGCAAAAAACATACATGAACCGGAATATTTACAAGCAGTAAAGGAAGTTCTTACAACTGTTGAACCCGTAATTAATGCACACGATGAATATGAAAATATCGCATTACTGGAAAGAATGGTTGAACCTGAAAGAATAATTACATTTAGAGTTCCCTGGGTAAATGATGAGGGTAAAACAATCGTTAATAGAGGTTACAGAGTACAGTTCAGCTCTTTAATCGGACCATACAAAGGCGGATTAAGATTTCACCCTAGTGTAAATCAAAGCATTATGAAATTTTTAGGATTTGAACAAATATTCAAAAATGCCTTAACCGGACTACCTATTGGCGGCGGAAAAGGTGGCAGTGACTTCGACCCTAAAGGTAAATCAGATAACGAAATTATGCGTTTCTGCCAGAGTTTTATGACAGAATTATACAGACATATCGGTCCAGATACAGATGTTCCGGCAGGAGATATCGGTGTAGGAGCAAGAGAAGTCGGTTATTTATACGGACAATACAAACGAATCCGCGGTGCTTATGAAGGCGGAGTTTTAACAGGAAAAGAAATCAGCTACGGAGGTTCTCTAGCTAGAACAGAAGCAACAGGATACGGCTTGATTTACTTTATGAGAGAAATGTTAAATGCTCACGGTCATTCATTAGAAGGCAAAACAGTAACTATTTCAGGTTCGGGTAATGTTGCGATTTATGCCTGCGAAAAAGCTTATCAGTATGGAGCTAAAGTTGTTGCAATGAGTGACTCTAACGGCTGTATTTATGACAAAAACGGTATTGACCTTGATGCAATTAAACAAATTAAAGAAGTTGAACGCGGAAGAATAAAAGAATATTTAAATAATCATCCGGAAGCTGAATATTTTGAAAGAACAGGTGACGAATCTCCAATATGGAATATTAAAACAGATATTGCACTTCCTTGTGCAACCCAGAATGAATTAACTCTTGAATCAGCAAAAAAACTTGTAGAAAATGGAGTAATTGCAATAGGCGAAGGAGCCAATATGCCTTGTACACAGGATGCAACAGATTATTTACTTGAACAAAAAGTTCTTGTTGCTCCGGCAAAAGCATCTAACGCAGGCGGTGTTGCAACATCTGCAATTGAAATGTCACAGAACAGTATGAGATATTATTATACATTTGAAGAAGTAGATGCTAAACTTAATCAAATTATGATAAACATCTTTAATTCTTGTAAAAATGCGGCAGACAAATACGGTGTCAGCGGTAATTATGTCGCGGGTGCAAATATCGCAGCATTCCAAAAATTAGCAAAAGCAATGAGAGCACAAGGGATTGTTTAAAACAATCCCTTTTTAATAGAAAAAAAAAATATTTTCAGGTATTATAAAAATATCAAGTGTAGTACAAAAGGAGTTTAACTTATGAAAATCGCATCAATCGGAGCATGCTGCCCAAAACCTCAACAAAATTTCACATCAAACAAGGGAGAATATGAAAACCCGATTAACAGAGGCACAGAAAAAGGTTTAGCCATCTGGGGTTCTATCGGAGGAAGTGCTTTAGTAGGAGCTACCGCAGCCGGTATCGGAAGCTGCTTTATTAAATCAGGAGCAGCAAAAAGAGCTTTAAAACTAGGCGGAATTGGAGCCGCTGCAGGTTTATTAACAATGGCTTTAACTCTTCCTGCAAAACTTTATAATACAAAAGTAAATGCTTTCACAAGAGAAAAAGAAATGGACGTATTCTCTCGTGACAGAGAATTAAAATCAAATATTATGGAACAGGTTAATGAAGAAATTAAAGATGAAGAAGTATCTTTAGACGATAAAATCAACCATTACGCAACTGTTCAAATGGCAAATAACGGCAAAGGTTTACTTGTAAAAGGTGCATAACTAATGCTAATTTCTCCAATTTCAGTACAATCTTATTCATTCACCGCTTCACCGGATAGAAAACAGGATAAAAATCAAGTTAAAAACGATAAAAATCCTATCTCTAAATCCGGAGAAAAAGCTTTGCTTTTAAAAACTACATTTCTTGCAGGGCTGGGGCTTGGTGCTAAATTATTATTAGAATTGATTGATGGCGATTTTCTTATTGATGAATTAGGTTCAAAAGCTGAAAAAATTGTTGAAAAACAACACAAAAATGCATCTTCATCTAAAAAATTACTTTTAACCCTTGGTGCTCTCGGCGGATTAATTGCAATGTTTGTCGGCGGTTTCGGAATACTTTACACAATGTTTAAAGCTCCTAAAATAAATTATGACGGTAATGTTAATGCTTTCAAAAAAGGCAAAGATATGGATGTATATATTCAGGGAAATAAAGCTGAAAAAGAAATCTATACTCAAATGAACGAAAAAGCCAAAACCGCAAATGATGAAGAAAAAGCTAAATTAAAAGAACAATATATGCAGATGCAAATGGCTAAAAATAAACTGCCTGATTTTATAAAACAAAAATAAATATAGAGTCATGCTGAACTTGTTTCAGCATATATAATTTTTTATTAAATTTATGCACTTTGATTATACAATTTTGACAAATCCAAATTTAATGTATGACGGGATTGTTCATAAATACTGTTAGCAAAATCAGTAATATATCTTGGACTTAAATTAATCTTTTTGAATACGCCTTGATGATAAAGTTCGATTAATCTATCCAGATATTTTTGAGTATATTGGCGAGTTTCCGGAACCCTTTTCATTTGAACAATAAAATCTATATTTTTCCTATCAGAATTAGTACGGGTAGTTGCTCCGCCATAATTAAACAACTCGTTAGGACCGCCGTTAGCTCTTGGTAAAATATGCTCAACTGATGCTAAAGACGGCCAAATAATCCTATGCCCGATTTTATCCGGAGATTCTGCTGCAATTTTCAGTACATAAGCAGAAAAGCATTCTTGTGATGTCGGCAGTTTTTGAGCTGTTAAAATAAATTTCTCTTGAGTTTTTTCATCCAAACCTTCAATAAGTTTTGCTAAATCATATATAAAAGATTTTCTGGAAAATGGAACAATAATTTCTTCCTTTGTCAATCTTGATTTAGACACATCAATTAAATTACGTAAGTCTACATTATCTTTTAGGACAGATGTTTTTAGAATAATATCGAGAAAATCAACGACTTTTTTCTGATTTTCAATAGTATTAGCATTCGTTGAATTTGAAAATCTTTTCGACTCTTTTATTAATTTATTCATTACCTTTTTTGCTTTAGTATTATTAGTTTTTAATATATCTTCTTTAATTTTACCGAGACGATATTTAAATTCATAAGATGAAAAAGGTATAATTACAGGTCTTTCATTTAACTTGTTATTTGTTTCCTGCATTAATATATTAAACCTTCTTTGATAATACTCAGGTAAAGAATGAGAAAGTTCTATTAACTCATGAAAAATCGGAGCCTGTTTCTTTCTAAGTCTGCGGCGATAAATAGGTTCAACTTCCTGTAATAGCTCTTTAATTGTTTTTTCAGGATGAACACTTGCCCTGTCACGTATAAGCTCTATTACTTTTGCTTCCATACCAATAAAACTATCATGATAAGGTTCTAAAGCTGTCAATACTTCTGAAGCCGGCTTGCTGAAAAGTTGAGATTTCTGCATTCTGGATAAAACTTTCGGGTCAATCATTGTAATACCGCTATACATACACGGTAATCCATAACTAAATAATAATCTTAACTTAGAAGAATTTGCCAAACCTGAAAAAGTTACAGGATAAAAATATGGCATGCCGGACAAATCTGAAATATTATTATCATTTTCAAGAGAAGATATCCGCAATACACCTTGCGGCATTGGTTTTACACAATACCCGCTTAGGTTATTAACATATATTGGCGAGACCTTCATGACAGATATCCTTGCTTATACAAGTATATATATTATCGGAAAATTTCGCAAAAACTTTAACAAAAAAACAATTATTCTTCTTCAGTTTCAAAATAAATCATTGCAGGGCAGGATGCGAAGTTTTCAAGTATAGCTTTGTCTAAATCTTTAGTAGCTGTAACTTTGCCATTTATAAGGTTTACACCTTCACTTTCAAGTGTAGTTTTTTTCTTCTTTTTATCTTTTTTATTTTCTTTAGGTTGAAATAAACCTTTTGAAGGTCGTTCTTTTAAACTTTTTTCTTCATCGGCAAGAATACTTTCAAGTTTTTTTCTATAATTTTCGTTATGATAAACATTTCTCATAATATCATTCATCAAAATAGCAACATATTGCTGTGTTGCAGAATTTTCATCAAGTGCAGTAATTAGTGTTGAAGTTTTATCAATTTCTTCAAACGCTTCTTTATAATAACCCATTTTTCTCAGCAATACCGCGAGATTATAATGTGCTTCATAATTCATAGGAACAAGTTTTATTGCCTTGCAATAACATTTTCCGGCACCTTCATAATTTCCGGAAATATGATAAGCCAGTCCTAAATTAAATAATGTATCATAACTATCAGGATAAATAGACAGAGATTTTTGGTATGCTTTTATCGCTTTTGATAAATATTTTCTTTGCAATTCCCAGTCATCACCTGCATATAAAGATTTCATCCTATAAGTTACACCTGTATTATAATAAGCAATAGCCTTATTTTCAGCCGTACTTAGCTTATTATTATAGACATAAGGTATTGAGATTAGTTTGCGTTTTGTCTTAATAATTTTATCATATTGTTTTAATGCAGAATCAAAATTACCCATCTTTTCAGTTGCAATAATTCCATAATTCATCCTTGCAACCATCATTTTAGGGTTATATTTAAAAGCTTGCGAATATGCGTACAAAGCTGATTCATAATCTTCATAAGCCACATAAATATTACCAAGATTATACCAGGCACCGTAATGATTAGGAAACAACTTTAACCCTTTATTATAGAGTCTTATAGCCTTTGCTCTATCAAGTTGCCTGTATGCTTCATCTCCCTGAAAAACATAATATATCCCTTTTGCTTTATCATACTGTCTTAAAACAAACTGCTGATTAAAGTAACCTGCAGCAGCAATACCGCAAATTACAAATAATGAAAATAAAGCTGATAGAAATTTCTTCAAGACAGATATCCTATATAACGTTATATATAGATATAATAATGAAATTAAAAAAATTATACATCAACTAAATAATGTAAACCGGAATTTTTATCATTACATTTGTAACAGAATGTAACGGGATTTAAAATAAAAGCAATTTTAGAAGAGAAAAATTGTTTATATATATAAGGTAGGTTAAAAGGTTAATATTTTATGGAGGTTTAGTATGGCAGACAATGTAGGTGCATTGAATAACGTTCCGATGGTTGGAGCTTTTCAATTCAATCCATACGCATACGGGTTAGATGATTTAGACTTAGATTTCAATAATTATCCGATGGGTATGAACGGAAGTATATTCACGGGTTATAATGGTTTTACCGGAATGGGGGCAATGCCTATGGTTCCGGGAATGTATGGCGGTACAGGAAACAACCAGTCATATTTTGATAATATGAAACAATATCAAAAATTTTACATTGACTACAATGTAGATCAACAAAATATGCAGAGAAATGCAGATTTACGAATAAATGCATCAATGGAAGGTATTCAAACTGCAGCAGCAACCCTTCAAGACAAAATCCGACAAAATGAACAGGATCAAATCCAAGAAGCATTTAAGGCTTATTTAGACAAAGTTTCTGCAGCATACGGTCAGGGTTCTGAAGCTGAAGTAAAAGCAAGAGCACTGTCATTATATCAACAGTTGACAGGAAAATCTCTAACTCAAGATATTAGAGATAATGCTCACGGTTCATTTACACAAGGCTTGCTGCAATCTCTAACATTCAGTATGGGATACAGACATTCAGCAGAAGACAATATTGCAGAAATAAGAGGTCAATCTGTGGGTACAGAAGAAAAATTCACCCAGAATGTCGGTCGTGCAGTCGGTGCAGCCGGTGTTGGAGGACTTGCATACGGAGCAGTAAAAGGATTACAAAAATGCAATGCCGCCGGAGTCTTAAAGAATGTCAAACCAGGAAAAGTCGGTTTAATTGCCGCAGGGATAGGTCTGGTAACAGCAGCCCTGTCTTATATAACAGGAAAAAGTACAACTTAATAATAAATAGTGTGAAGTGTAGTTTTAGTAAAGAGCCGGAATTTCATTCCGGCTCTTCTTTTATTACTTAGCCCTGTAATAACCTCTAACCTGAGTGCCATCAGATTTCGTATAAGGTCTTACATAAACAACCCCATTTCCATTAACATGTGCAGCTTGCAATTCCATATTAAAAGGAATACCTATAGAATTTAATTGAGCCATAATAGCTTTTTCATTATCCGAATATTCATCCAATGACATGGAAGCAATATCTTCTCGGGAATATATCTGATTGTCATTTGTAATAGGATTTACATATCCGGAATAAGAACTTGTCGGAACTTGGTTTATAATTAATCCATCTTGCATTTGCTGCATAATTATATCATGTTTCTGAACAAATTCATCATTACTCATTTTCCCAATTTCATGGCGGGTATAAATATGCTGATTATCTTCTGTCTTATATTGATTATTCATCTTTAACGGATCCGCCATCGGAATAGCATCCCACTGATTTTTCTCAATTCTAATATTTATAGGAGCATTACTAAATGTGGGCTCTGTAGGAATAGCCACTTGGGCAGGATTGACATCTGATGAAATATCGTTCATAATGTTATTGGGTTCTAGCTCAAGCGCTCGGTTTTGGTGCGAGTATGCAGGGTTAGAACCTACTTCTTTTATTTGATAAAAATCATGACCTGTGTTATTTGAATTTTTCCTTATTACATATTCGTAATTCTTTCCATTATGGTCATTATATAATTTGTAAAAATTATCAGCATCTAAACGGTGAGGTTTGTCGTTGCTATATTGAACATTTTTTGCACCTCTAATTTGTTCCGGTAGTTTTGGAACCATTTTATAATTATGAAGCCCAATTTCTCCTGCCTGAGAACGAGGGAATCTAATATCTCCAAGTTTTTCTGAGAATATTTCTCTACCTTGCAAATAATCTTTGTAATAATTTTTACCCAATGCTCTTATCTCTTGTATTTGTTCCGGTGACAATTTATTAATATCTAAATTTTCTAACTGTTTAGCATTTTTTAACTTTTTCATATATCCATAAGCACCCATACCCAACCCGTCCAATAAAAGACCGGCACCGGCACCTTCAACAGCAGATTTTAAAACATTTTTATCATTGAGTGCACCCTCAATTGCTCCAAACAGAGCACCTGAAGTAGTCCCATACAAAACTCCGTTATCAATCGCTGAAGATAATTTATTGCCAATTGATTTAGTCATAGACTCCTTTTGAATAAGAGCCCCAAGACCATTTTCTGAAATTTTCTTAGCAAGTTCTGCACCTACAGTTTTTTCTAAAAAACTTATACCTTGCTTAGTTTTAAAAAAAGCACCAGCACCCACTGGCAATGCAGCAGCGGCGACTTCTACACCCAAATTAAGCCATTGCTTTGCAATGTATTGGTTTAATTCCTTATCTACTGATTTACTATAATGAGATAAAGCTTCTATTTTTTGTTCTTTTGTTAAAGTATTATCATTCAATAATTCTTCTAAATTGTTTGTGTTTTGTTTCATGTCTTTTCCTTTCTTTGCAGCTCAAAATAAAGGTATTTAAATACCTATTTTGAATATTTTTAGTTTTCGGCTAGTTGTTTTGTAATATAAATAACCAAGTCTGAAGATAGTTTTTAGATTAGGTGCACACAACCCATATATTACGTATATATTATACCATTTCGTTCATGAACCCGTCAATTAATCTCATGAAATACCGCTTCATGAAACTTAACAATTCAAACATACCTTATATAATTACTTATTCGCAACAATATTCACAAGCTGTGAGAATACAGAATTCCAATTATCTTCATAATCTACCTGCAAAGGTTTTACGCAATTATACCAGCCGACATTTTCACCGGTAGTTTTGAACCATCTGTAATTCGTTTCTTTATTGAACAAAGCTATGGTTTTTACACCTAGGGCTCCTGCAAGATTTAAAATAACATTATCAGTTGTAATAACTAAATCCATATTTTTAATAGCTGCAGAAGTATCTGTAAAATTATTAAAAGTTTTTCCGAGCGGTGTTATTTTTGGATTAGACACTTTTTCATCATACTGCAATGAGTATAAATCAATACCTGAAATATCCGTCAGAATATTAAATTTATTCAAATCTATATCACGCCCTGCATAATTTGCAGCACTATCACCGCTATATGCAATACCAACTTTCAAAATTTTTGACAGGTTGAGATATTTTTTTGCATACTCTTCAGTCAACTTATCCTCTATATCAAGATATCTATCACAGAAAGGAAGTTTTGAGACTTCGATTTTTAATACATAAGGAGCATCTAAAAGTGCCATGTGGTAATCATATTCAACGCCTGACAAATCTTCTTTATCGGAAATAACATTTATGCCATCTGATATAAGGTGAGAATTTTTAATCAATTCATATAAGCTATCCTGAACTACAAAAATTATATTTTTAGCAAAATTTTTCAGTTCCGGCACAAACCTGCAATACATAATTGTATCCCCAAACCCTTGTTCATAATGCACAAGCAAGGTTTTATCGGAAATATCAGTTTCTAAATCCCATCTTTTCGCCTCCGGCAAAGTTTGCGGGTATTTATAATTCTCATTATTAATATTAAATCTATATCTAAAATACTTATGCCCTTCAATAAAATCTCCGCAGCTAATAAGAAATGCTCCGTAATTAAAATAGTCAATAGGTGTTGGATTATTTGCCAGAAGTTCCTGATAAAACCTTTTCGCATTTTCATTCTGTCCCAATTTTTCATAGGCAAATGCAAGAGCATGAAGGACAGTTCTGTCGGTATTATTTAAGTTATACGCACAGTTATAATAATCTATTTGCTGTGCTAAACTATCATTACCGTAGACTTTGGAATATAAATTTGCGGTTATTTTATAAATAACAGATTTTGTTTTATCAATCTCTAAATATTTTTCATAATATTTGATTGCACTTTTATAATCCTTAAGATGCATATTATAAAAATTGGCAAGAGTAAGAAACATTAAAGGCTTGTTTTGTTCTTTTTCCTTATATAATTCAACAAATTGAAAAGATAAATCAGGCAAACCTAAATAGTTTAAAAGTTCGGCTATAGTATAAAAATCCGTAGAAATAAGTTCTGATTTTACTATCAAAAACCTATACAATACCAGACTATCCAGATATTTTCCACAACCTGATTGTTCGTTTGCAAAATTTCGTATTGTAGAAAAAAGATTATTTTTCATTGAATCAGGAGCTTCTTGCTTCATTGAAACAAACCTTTTATAGACCGCAGAAACCTCATCTGATACAATAGAGGTTTCTAACAGGCTAAATATTGCCGAGTCAAATAAGCAAAGTATATCGTTCCCGATATTATTAACCTCAGGAGACGATTTATCAATATTAAATAAGTCAAATAATAAATCTTTAGACACGACTTCTACCAGTTGTTAAAATGAACTTTTGACATATCACTTCTGTCAATAAATCTATTCTCATCCGGACTATACCCTAATGCAATTACAGAAAACGGAATTCTGTCCTGCGGAAGATTAAAGTATTGACGAATTGCATCAACTCTTTCCATATCAGGATAAAATCCCATCCAGCATCCGCCAAGACCTTCATTTGCAATTTGCAGTAAAATATTTTGGGTACATGCACCTAAATCTTGCGGTAAAAATTTCATTGCATTTTCATTTTCTTGATGTCCGATTACAATAATTGTGACAGGAGCTTTCGCAACCATACCTGCCCACGGACTCATTTGAGATACTGCATCTCGTTTTTCTTGCTCTGTAATTACAAGAAATTCCCAAGGTTGGAGATTATGTGCAGATGGAGCCTGCATGCCGGCTTTCAAAATTCTTTCTATTTTGTCTTGTTCAACTGGTTTTGCCTCAAATCTTCTTATTGATCGTCTTGTAAAAATAACATTATTTTCCATATAAAACTCCTTTATTATCTGGTAAAATTAGTCCAAACAGGTTCTTCTTTTTGCGGTTCTTGTATACCAGCCAGCTTTGCAGCTTCTTTACACTTTAAAAACCAAGCCATATTTTTGCCTAAAACACGCATAATTTGTACACCTTCTTCATCCGCCTGAACTTGTTCTGCCTTTGCACCGTGAACCATATTCCAGTATCTTGAAGATATTACAGGCATTTCTGATATTGTGAAATATTTATTCAATTGGTCAAGAGCTGCTGTAGTACCGGCTCTTCTCGCACTAACAACGGCGGCACCCGGTTTTAAACGAAAAACACCTTTTGCCGAACCAACAAAAAATACTCTATCCAAAAATGCTGTTATACCACCGCTTGCCGCAGCATAATGTACAGGTGAACCAAAAACAAAACCGTCAAAATTCGCAGCTTTATCCACAAATTCATTAACTTTGTCATCAATTACACATCGTCCAAGCTTTCGACATGCATAACACGCTTTACAAGGTGCGATTGCATCCTGACCAAGATAAAAAATTTCGGTTTCAATTCCTTCGTTATTCAAAGCTTTTGCAACCTCTTGCAAAGCTGTATATGTACAGCCAAACTCATGTGGAGAACCATTTAATAATAATACTTTCATTAACTACAACCCACCTTTCAAAACATTCAATTTATAAGTTAATTTTAAAATAATCAATACAAAAAGTCTATTATTTAATGTTCATATTGCTTAGAAAGTAAAAATAAAAAAACACTTGACTGATAGCAACTCTCAAGATTTAAAATAATAATATAATTAGTTATATAAGATAAAGGAGAATTTTATGATTTTAGACAAAGTAAATATGCCGGAAGATTTAAAAGCATTATCTATTGATGAAATGAATACCCTCTCTGATGAAATGAGAGAACTAATAATAAAGAAAGTAAACACAACAGGTGGTCACATGGGGCCTAATCTCGGGATTATTGAAGCCACAATTGCAATGCATTATGTTTTCAATTCACCTGTTGATAAGATTGTTTTTGATGTTTCGCACCAGTGCTACCCGCATAAAATCCTGACAGGACGTAAAGAAGGATTTACAAATCCTGACAAATATCACGTATACACAGGTTATACTGCTCCGGAAGAAAGTGAACATGATTTATTTAAAGTCGGTCACACATCAACTTCAGTAAGTTTAGCCGCAGGGGTTGCAAAAGCCAGAGATTTAAAAGAAGAAAAAGGCAATGTAATAGCACTTATCGGCGACGGTTCATTAAGCGGTGGTGAAGCATTAGAAGGCTTAGACAATGCAGCGGCATTAGGCAGTAATATTATTATAGTCGTAAATGACAATGAAATGTCTATTGCTGAAAACTACGGAGGTTTATACGATAATCTAAAATTATTAAGAGAAACCAACGGACAGGCAGAATGCAACTTATTTAAATCATTAGGTTTTGACTACCTTTATGTTGAAGAAGGAAACAATATCGAAAAACTTATTGAAGCATTCAATAAAGTTAAAGATATTGAACATCCTGTTGTTGTACATATTCATACTATAAAAGGACATGGACTTGCTCCGGCAGAAGAAAACAAAGAAGCTTTCCACTGGATTTTACCTGGTACTTTAGATGAAAAACAAAAAACAGCACCAGTAGTTCAAACAGAAGACTACACATCTTTAACTAAAGATTTCATACTAAAAAAAGCAACTGAAGATAAAACTGTTATTGCAGTAAACGCAGGAACCCCGGGGGTATTTGGATTTAACAAAGATTACAGAGAAAGACTCGGTAAACAATACACAGATGTTGGTATTGCAGAAGAACACGCGGTAGCTTATTCATCTGCACTTGCAAAATGCGGAGCAAAACCGTTTTTTGCAGTCATGAGTTCATTTATTCAAAGAACTTATGACCAGATGTCACAAGATTTAGCATTAAATAGTTCACCAATAACAATGCTTGTATACTGGGGAGGATTGTCAGGAGCTGATGCAACACACCTTTGCTCTTTTGATATACCGCTTATCAGTAATATTCCGAATATTGTATACTTATCACCAACAAATAAAGAAGAATATCTTGCAATGCTTGAATATGCCTACAAACAAAACGAACATCCTGTTGCAATAAGAGTTCCGAATACTCAACTTATTTCTACAGGAATTGAAGACAACACTGATTATTTAAAATTGAACAAATTTAAAATCGAAACTTTCGGACAAAAAGTAGCAATTATCGGTGTTGGAAACTTTTTAAGTTTAGCAAATGAAGTAAAACAAGAGTTAAGGCTAAAATTTGGCATTGATGCAACAGTAATCAATCCAAGATTTGTTTCTGGAATTGATACCGAAATGCTGGAAGATTTAAAAGCTAATCATGACATTGTTATCACACTGGAAGACGGACAACTTGACGGGGGATTTGGTGAAAAAATTGCAAGATTTTACGGAAATTCAGATGTTAAAGTTCTTAATTTCGGCGGTTACAAAGAATTTACTGATAGAGTGCCATTAGAAGAATTATACCAACGCTACCATCTTACCAAAGAACTTATTACAGAAGATATTGCTAAACTTTTATAACTAGAAACAACAACATTAGAGCAGCTCTCAAGTAAACCCTTTTTGTGATATACTGATATTAACAAGGAGGGTTTAATTATGTACACAATCAAAGAAGTTGCAGATAAATTGGATATATCAGAACACACTCTTAGATTCTGGGCAAAAAGTGATTTTTTCCCTTTTGTAAAACGTGACAAAAATAATATTAGAATATTCACAGAAGATGATTTAGCCTGGGTTAGAATTGTAAAATGTCTTCGTGCTGTCGGAACAGAAAACAAAGCTATAAAAAGATATATTGACCTATGCATAATCGGCGATTCCACAATTCCTGAAAGATATGAAATCATTCAGAATACAAAAATAAAAGCACTCCAGCAAATGAAAGAATTGCAAAATCAGCTTGATTTACTGGACTACAAAGAAAAATTTTATCAGAATTTAATAGAAAATAACCTTGAAGACAGTTGGAACCCGATGAACAATAAACAACAAGAAGCCCAAGCTGTTTAATACATATTATCAATAAATCTCATAGCTTCTTCATGAACAGATTTATTTGTAAGATCTACATAAACCTGTTTTGCATCATTCATAACAGGATGTGTTTTTAATTTTCTTGTTAAAGCTGCAAGATATGTAAACAATGGCATAATTTTTCGTTCATTAGCCATAATTTGAACACCATTTAAAAAGAAATTTGAATTTGAAACATTTTCATATCCATCTTTTATCTCACATCGTTTTGTAATGAACTCTAAAGTGCTTATATCTGTATCTAAAACATCCTTAGCCTGAAAGCAATCACAATCTACTAAAGCCTTCCTAAATTCAGATAAATCCTTACCTGTAGCATCATTTGTTAAATCACACTTAATTTTCATAACAGTATAATTTTTATTACCCTGCTTTGGTACACCCGAAGAATCAATATAAGTACCAAATTTTTGAGAAATATTTTTACCAATAAATAAATTATTAATGCCTGTAAATGATATATTATTTTCCATATTAGTACTAAGACACCTAAAAATATTTTTTGCTATCAATTATTAGAATGATTGATTTTGAATAAAAAAATATTAAAATTGAAATATGAAAAAATATATAATCACAATTTTGATAATTATATGTTCAGTCTTCTGCATATCTACAGCAAATGCAGAAGAACAAGCTGCATCATATCCAGAAGACGTTAATGCTCAAGAAATTGCAAACGATGAATACGCAGGAGAGATTGATGTTGAACAAATGTATAGAGATATGCCTGTTCCGGAGTTCAAATATGTACACAGCATAGACCCGGGAGAGTATCAAGACACATTAAATTCAACATGGTCACCGTATCCGCTTTTCAGATTAACCTCCCCTCTATATTTTAAATCCATAGCAATCGAACCCGGATATTACTTATTAACACCGAGAGAACACAAAGGAGCATGGTATATATTATTCAAACAAGCCGGAAGAGTAAGATATATTGTGCCGTGTTATAAAAAAGAAATGGTTCCGCTGGATTTTTATAAAAACAACTTGCCGCAAATTAAACTTACAAGAACCCAGAGAATTAGAGAAAAAGCTCTAAAATTTGTAGGTAATAAATTCAAAAGTTCTAAAAGAGAACCCATTCCAGATACATATTTAGAAGCTTCCGATTTAGACAACAGTTTTGTTTCAATAATAGTTTACTGGGGAAATTACAGATATTATTTTGTATTACGTTCAATCCAATTGTAGTATTGTTTTTAATAGTTATTGTACTAAAATAACTTTATAAAGGAGGAATAATGAAAGCAATTATAAAATTATTTATGGCAATCGCAATATTATTTACAGGTTTAGGTTCATTTGCTAATTTTTTAAACCCTAATCTTGATGTATATGAAGTTAGAGCAAGCCATATTCTTGTAAAAACCAGACAGGAAGCTGTTCAACTAAAAAAAGATATAGAAAAAGGAACAATAACATTTGAAGACGCTGCAAGACAATACTCATTATGTCCATCAGGTCAATATGGCGGAGATTTAGGATTTTTCAATCGTAAACAAATGGTTCAACCTTTTTCAGATGTTGCATTTGACCAGAAGATAGACCAAATTTCAGATCCGGTTGGTACGAAATTCGGGTGGCACATAATAAAAACAACAGCAAAAAGATAACTAAAAAAATCCTCAATAATTTAATTGAGGATTTTTTATGAAAAAATACTTGAAAAAATTTTATCTTCGTGTAAGAATAAACGTATTCGGTTCTAAACCGTTGGAAAATCAATAAGGAAACTATGGCAAGGTAGCTCAGCTGGCTAGAGCGTTCGGCTCATACCCGAGAGGTCGAGAGTTCGAGTCTCTCCCTTGCTAAATATTATAAGAGGGTTTTGATACCCTCTTTTTTAATGCGTAAATATTCATGTCCATTCTGTGTAGATTACTTACAGAGACTTTTGGATGGCAGATTATATAACCCAATCGCCCACACTATCGCCCATTGAGGCGATTTTTTAATGTTGAGATTTGGCGGTCAAAATTTGCACTTTTGTCTCTATTTCTGCACTCTTTTGCACCAAGCTTTAAATTCTTTTGTATTAAATTGCCCAAATATCCCACCGTATCAAACTTTTTCAGAGTGCAAAACAGTGCAACAAAGTGCAAAAATAATTTGTCTCATAAAATGAGATTCGATGAATTATCTTTGAGATTTAGATTTCAAGCATAAATCCCCATTTTGTTATATAATACACTTTAGGAGAATAATGCTTTAATGGAAAATAATATAATAATTTATCAAACCCAAGACGGCAAAACAAAAATAGATGTAAAAATTGAACATGAAACTGTTTGGCTAACCCAAAATCAAATGGTTGAATTATTTCAATCAAGTAAGGCAAATATTAGCGAACATATTTCCCATATTTTTGAAGAAGGTGAACTTGATGAAAATTCAGTTGTTCGGAATTTCCGAATAACTGCCAATGACGGCAAAAACTACAATACAAAACATTATAACCTTGATGTTATAATTTCTGTCGGTTATCGCGTTAAATCTTTAAGAGGTACTCAATTTAGAATTTGGGCAACGCAAACTCTCAAGGAATACATGATTAAAGGTTTTGCTCTTAATGATGAATTATTAAAACAATCCGGCGGTGGCGGGTATTGGAAAGAACTTTTAGAGAGAATTAGAGATATTCGCTCATCTGAAAAAGTTTTTTACCGCCAGATTTTAGATATTTATGCAACAAGCATTGATTATAGCCCTAAGGCAGATGAAACGATAAAATTCTTTAAAGTTGTTCAAAATAAAATGCATTTTGCAGCCCATGGTCATACTGCTGCTGAAATTATTTATTTAAGAGCAGATAGTGCCAAAGATAACATGGGCTTAACAGTTTTTAAAGGTAATCATCCAAGAAAAAATGAAGTTACTGTTGCAAAAAACTATCTGGATGAAAAAGAATTGAATATTTTAAACAGAATTACTTCAGCCTACCTTGAATTTGCTGAATTACAAGCAATTAGACAAGTTCCAATGACAATGAAAGATTGGATTGTAAAACTTGATGATTTTATTAAAATGACAGGGTCAGAATTGCTTGAAAACTCAGGAACTATATCAAAACTTGAGGCTGAGAATAAAGCACTGGCAGAGTATGCTAAATATAAAGAAACAGTTAAAGACGAGCTTTCCGCAGTTGAAAAACATTTTATAGAAAGCGTAAAACAGACGCAAAAGATTTTAGAAAAGAAAAATAAAAAATAGCTTAATAACTTCTTAATAAGATTTTTAATAAAAACACTTGACTTTCCTTTAAATAAGAGCGATTAATGTGTATGCTGAGACAAAACGAAAGGAAAGTTATAGAAAGATAAGAAAAATTTTAAAATTTTAATACACAAGAAGGCGTCGTATAATCTAAGGCGAGCGGTTTTTCGGATTTTGCGAGAGTTCTAATCTCTACTCTGACATGTATAATTATAATGTCTCTGTTCTTGCACTCTTTTGCACCAAGTTTCAAGAATTTATTATAATGTATTAGAGACTTTTGGATGGCAGTATAGTTTATCAGGACATTTGGAACGATTGATTTTAGGCAGAAGTACCGAGTTATTGGGAGTTTGAGGCTGATTTAGAGTGTTGAGATTTGCTGGTCTTTTCTTGCACTTTTGTTCTTAAATTTGCACTAATTTGCACTAAAATAAT
>CATLLJ010000016.1 GCA_950022495.1 uncultured bacterium | reverse complement strand
TCAAACTCTCCATTGTCAGAAAGTTTATGTCCATCGATAGATATGCGGCTCGCATTCTATCTGCTCGACTTCGTTTTCGCTAGCTTTCGCTTTGCGTTTTTGTTGTTGTCCTTCGTGCTCGCATTAAACGGCATTTTGTATCGTAAGTTCATCACTTACGCTACTCCAGCCTCTGCTCGCACTCGTGAAATCATTTTCGAAATTAACAAGTTATTTTTTGCTTGTGACATATCTCTATATCACTCACACTCGTTTTCAGCTATTCTGTTTTCAATGTTCGACTTATGTATACCCAACGCCTAAGCTGCTGGATTCTTTCCTTACTCTGGCCTTGCCCGAGTTTCCTCATCTTACCACTTGAATTTTAATTGTCAAGTAAGATTTTTACTTTTTTTAATCTTAAATAAAACTTTCGTTTTTAGATAATAAATTCTAAGTATCTGGTTTTATAAACTTAAGGTCAGTGCATTCACTGCACATTTGATATAGTAACTCTAAAAAAATATGATTTCAAGTGTTTTGTTTTATTTTGTTAATAATTTGTTACAATAAAATTTATTAATATAAATAATAAGAAAAAGAGGCGATTTAATCGCCTCTTTTTCTTATTCAAATAATATCTTACTTGATATTTGAGAATGTCCAAGCATCAAACGTTGGTGCTTCTGTAATTTTCATTTCTTGCTTTTCTTCACCAGAGCATGAACCGTCATGAGCGATTGGCTTATACAATCTGTTATAGTATTCAACTACCATTCTGTCTGAATTGAAGTAAGCTTCAGAAGTTCTAATAGCCTGACGCATCAATCTAGCCCATTCCATTTTATTTTCATAATACGTAGGAATAATTTGCTCTTCAATTATACTCATCAAGCATTTATGATCTTTCCAATGTCTTTCTTCCCAGGACATTTCATCATCAATTTCAGGATATTCAATAGCATAACCATTAATACCAGAGAATGTACCTTCAACAGTCCAGCCATCGAATATTGATAAGTGAAGTGCTCCGTTCATATTCGCAGACATGCCAGATGTACCAGATGCCTCAAAAGGTCTTAATGGTGTATTCAACCAGATATCAGAACCTCTTTTCAACATGCCTGATAATTGAAGTTCATAACCCGGAAGAACAACAACATTCTTTAAAGAGTGAGATCTATTTAATAATTTATTAAACATTTCTTTACCCATAACATCATCCGGGTGGAATTTACCAGCAAAAATGATTTGAACTTTATTTTCATCCAACAATTTACCGATTCTGTCTTTATCCATAAGAATAAGCCAAGCACGTTTATAATCAGCAAATCTTCTTGCCCAGGTAATTGTTAACACATCAGGATCAAATCTTTTACCGGCAACATTAGCAATATACTGGAACAATTCAGCCTTCATTTCACGCTTAACATCTAACAAACCTTGAGGATCATTTTTAACAGATGCAATTCTTTTATCCTGCCAGTATTGAAGATTTACAGCATTAGTAATTGCTCGGATAGGACATCTACCATCAACCCATTCCCACATCTTGTTAGCAACTAGACCGTGTAACTGAGATACGGCGTTTGCTATTCTTGACATTCTTAATGCTGCAACTGTAAGTGAGAAGTTTTCACCGCCTAAATTAACAGCAGTTTCGCGGGAAGCACCAGCAAAGAAGCCGCCTTCTAATAAGGTATCTACCCAGTGAACTTCATTACCGGCAGCAACAGGAGTGTGTGTTGTAAATACTGTGCGTTTTTTAACTTCGTTCAAGTCGCCGTTATATTGTCTTAAAAGTTCAAATGCAGCAGGAAGAGCATGACCTTCGTTCATGTGGACAACATCAAAATTATATCCAACTTGTTGAAGGATTCTTACACCTGCAACACCAAGAACTGTTTCTTGAGCAATTCTTATTTTTTCATTACCATCATATAATTTATGAGAAATGCTTCTAGCCCAATCACTATTACCTTCAAAATCTGTTGTTAAAAGGTATACAGGACAAGTTCCAAACAATTCAGGTTTAACTAAAAATGCTTTTACTTTAACTTTTTCACCAAAGATATCAACTTCAGTTTGAACATTTAAGTCAGTTAAATAATCATAATACTTTCTAATATATGCTACTTCTACATTGCCTGAGTGGTCAATACGCTGATCATAATAGCCATAAGACCATAACATAGTTACACCTACCATAGGCATTTGTAAATAACCTGCGGATAGCATATGTGAACCTGCCAAAAATCCTAAACCGCCAGAATAAGTACTTAGCGATTGGTCCATAGCGATTTCCATTGAAAAATACGCTACATTTGGTAATGCCATAAATTTACCTCTCTTCTCTTATAACTTCTATACACTAAATTTTTCATGTACACATAACTGTGCTTTGACATTGTAACATATAAATTAAAAAAAATACAGTCCTACATAATTAATTTGTATATGCTATGTATACAAAGATTTTGCAATTAAAAAATCTTAACATATATTATATAACTTTATTATGCCTTGATTTTATCTAAAAATCTTTTAAGTGCAATTTTGACATGAGCATAAGTAAGCCCGCCCTGCATATATGCAACATAAGGTGCTCTCATTGGACCGTCTGCAGACAATTCAATTGTAGAACCTTCTATAAATGTGCCACCAGCCATAATTACTTTATCCTCATAACCCGGAATATTTTCAGGGATAGGGGTAACATACCCGTTAACAGGGGATAAAGATTGAATTGTACGGCAGAATTCTTCTAGAGGTTCAGGTGCTCCAAAAGTAATATTCTGAATTATATCGGTACGTTTTTCATTATATTTTGGAGAAGAATCATAACCTATTTCATCAAAAATTTTAGAAGCAAGGACTGCCCCTTTAACTGCATCAGAAACAACTGACGGTGCCATAAAAAATCCTTGAAACATTAGCCTGTGCTGGTTAAACATAGCTCCGCCTTCTGACCCAATACCCGGTGCGGTCAAGCGATTTGCAGCTCTTTCAACATAAAGTTCTTTACCGGCAATATAGCCTCCTGCTTCGACAATTCCTCCGCCTGCATTTTTAATTAATGAACCTGCCATTAAGTCTGCACCAACTTCGGTTGGTTCTTTTTTATCAACAAACTCGCCATAACAGTTATCTACAAAGCAAATACATTCAGGATTTTTTGATTTTACGACTTTACAAATTTTTTCTATTGTGTCAATAGTCAATGATTTTCTGGTTGAATAGCCTTTTGAACGTTGAATTAAAACCATAGTTGTTGAATTATCAACCATTTGTTCAAGTTTCTCAAAATCAATATCCATATCATTAATCAAAGGAACTTCATCATACAAAACACCATTACCAATTAATGAGGCACGACGGGTTTCTTCATCTCCCATTGTTCCAATAACCTCCTGCATTGTATCGTAAGGAGTTCCGGCTACTGATAACAATTTATCACCGTATTTTAAATTACCAAACAAAGCACAGGCTAAAGTATGGGTACCTGAAGCAAAATGAATTCTTACTAGAGCTTTTTCTGTCTTAAAAGTTTGTGCAAAAACTTTATCAAGAACTTCTCTTCCTAAATCATCATGCCCGTATCCTGAAACAGTATAAAAATGTTCGGGAGCTACTCTATTATCAATAAAAGCCTGCAGTACTTTTTCCTGATTGTAGTCTCTTATTTCGTCAATAATTTCAAATTGTTCATGTAAATCTTTTTCTGCTTGTTTAATAATTTCATTATTTGTTGTCATTTTAATATCCTCTTGAAATTATCATATTTCAACCATATCAATAAATCAAAAATATAAGATAATTGAGTAATTTAAATTTACAAAAATAAAATTTAAACTACCCCTATGAAGAAAATTTTATTACTACTTTCAATAGTTTCTATATTGGGATTACCTGCATTATGTTCTCAATATGGGTTGCATTCACCTCAAAATTTTACAAATAATTTTGATACAGAAGCTGGTGAAAGAATTCTCTTTATATTAGATTTATCCAACAGCATGACTGAAAATCTTGAAGGTTCAACAAAATTTAACCTTATGCTTGATACAATGCAAAAAATCCTGCCAAAAATCAATCCTAAAACATGGGTTGGTTTAAGAGTATACGGGCACAGAATGGGCTTCACACCTATGGAAGCTTGCAGGGCTTCGGTTCTTGTTTCTCCAATTTCACAAAACAGCAGTGCCAATATTGAAAACGCACTTTCCAGAACAAAACCTCGAGGGATGACACCTATTACATATTCCTTGAAACAGGCAATCAAATATGATTTTATGGGTTTTAACGGCAAAAAACATATCATATTACTTACTGACGGCGGAGAAAATTGCGACGAAAGCCCATGTACTTTTGTTATGAATTTAATAAAAATACGACGGGATGTACACATAGATGTTATTGCATTCAATGTAAAGGATTCAGATGATTTAGAACAATTGGAATGCACAGCTCTTGTTACAAGCGGAAAATTCTATAACGCACAAACCGCAGCTGAACTTTTAAACGGATTTAATAATAGTATTGAATCGGCTAAAAGCGTTGAAGCCAAAATTGTATTGCCCCAAAATTAAAAATACTAGCACAATGGCTAATAGAAAAGTGGCGGAGGGTATGGTTTAAAAGAGTTACAGGAGGGTATTATGAAAAAGAAAATTTTTACAATCGCATTATTAGGCTTATTATTTGGTATCGGATATTCTGCAATCCAAGCGGCACCAACAACTCAAGTAGAAACTCGTTCAGGATGCTGCTCACACCATGGCGGTGTTGCATATTGCGGTAAGTATGGTTACTACATTTGCAATGACGGTACTCAAAGTCCTAGCTGCACTTGCAGATAAAATTTATAAATAATAATTTTAAATATTACGAAGTACTAAATCAATAAGCTGGGTAGTAGTGAGATTAGTATCTTTATTTTTTTTCATTGAAGCCGGCAATAATCCTGTAATTTTATTTTCAGGATTCATAAGTCTATCCGCTTTAGTACAAAAATTATTAAATGATTTTCTTACATTAGAAAATCTATTATTTTTATTTATTGAAAATTTAATTTGAGGTATACGCATAATTTCACCACAAATTATAAAACACACTTTTTGCATATTTTGCTAGTTATGAATAGAAATATTTCTAAATGTAACTAAATAAATATGCAATATAATTTACCCCTGATTTACCCCTAATCTACAGAGAATATTTCGCGGATATCATCCATTGTAAGCGATTTGGTGATATTTCTATCAACAGAAATTACGCTGTCAACAAGGTTGCGTTTAATTGTTTTAAGTTTTTGAATTTTTTCTTCAACAGTATTTCTTGTAATAAGCCTGTATACAAATACTTTTTTCTTTTGTCCGATACGGTAAGCACGGTCAGTTGCCTGATCTTCAACCGCAGGGTTCCACCATGGATCGTAATGGATTACATAATCTGCACCGGTTAAGTTCAAACCTGTACCGCCGGCTTTCAAACTAATTAAGAAAATCGGAATTGTAGGATCAGAATTAAATCTTTCAACTGCACCCTGTCTATCTTTTGTTTTACCGGTTAAGTATTCATATTTAATACCTGATTTGTCTAACCAGGCTTTTACAATATCTAACATGTCAACAAACTGGCTGAAAAGAAGAATTCTGTGACCTTCTGAAATAATTTCTTCAAGCATAACTTTAAGTTTTTCAAATTTACCTGATGAAATAACGTTTTTAACATTATTTTTATCGTAAAGTCTAGGGTGACAGCAGATTTGACGCATACGAAGCAGAGCTGAGAAGATAGATAATCTGCTCTTTTCAAGTCCGTTTTGCTCAATTGATTTAAACAATTCTTCTTTTGTACTGTCAAGAACTTGTAAGTAGAAATCTTTTTGTTCATCTGTAAGTTCACAGTATGCAATATTTTCAACTTTATCAGGAAGATCTTTTGCAACGTCACGTTTCATACGGCGTAAAATGAACGGATAAATCTGCAATTTGAGACGTTTTTCAACAATTTTATCCTGTCGTTCCATAATAGGATTAACATATCTTGAGTTAAAATCAGCCATTGAGAATAAAAATCCCGGCATTAAGAAATCAAATACAGACCACAATTCTTCCAGTTTATTTTCAATCGGAGTACCTGAAAGTGCTAATTTATGCTGTGAATTTAACTGTTTTACAGCCTGAGCGGTTTGAGATGTAGCATTTTTGATATTTTGAGATTCATCTAAAATCACATAGCGGAAATTAATATCTTTTAATTTCTGAATATCACGTCTGACCAGAGCGTAGCTTGTAATAATAACATCATATTCAGGAATTTTCTTGAAGAATTGTTTTCTTTCTCCGCCTTGAAGTTTTAAGCAGGACAAAGTTGGTGCGAATTTTTCAATTTCTGATTCCCAGTTAAATACAACAGTTGTCGGGGCAATAACAAGAGCCGGCATAGGACCGTCTTCTTCTTTGGCTTTTTGCAAAAGAGTTAATGCCTGCAGAGTTTTACCTAACCCCATATCATCTGCAAGAATACCGTTCAAACCATATTTATACATAAACCACAACCAGCCGAAACCTTTCAACTGATATTCACGGAATTCAGCATTGATACCTTCCGGAAGTTTCAAATCATCGGTTGTTGAGAATGTAGACATTTGATCCCAGAATTTTTGGAACCGTTCGCTTAAAATTAATTCTACACCTAAGTTTTTCAACTCATTAATTAAACCTGCACGATAGGTCTTAACAGTAAAACGATTGTCAGGGTTTCTATAAACATCAAATGAGTTAAATGAACGCATCATTGAATAAATATTTTGTGCAGGATACTCTACAAAACCAAGACTTCTGATGCGGGCATATTTTTCATCATTTTGAATGGTTTCATAAATATCATCAAAATTAATTATCTCTTCTCCTGCCTGCCCATAAATATTTATATCAAAGCTATCCGGCTGCTCATCAGAAAAGTCAATTTTTGCACAAAGTTTAAACGGCTCATCCATTAATTTAAAGAAAGACATGTCATCTTTTTCTTCAAATTTCCAGCCTTCACCTGCTTGTTTCAAATAATAGTTATAAAAATCAATAGCATTTTCTTTTTCCAAAGCAAGGTTGTTTGTCTGCATCGGAACAAATTTACAAGCCAAAAGCATTGCATAAGCTTCGTTTTCACGTTTCAAGTTACGTTTAACCCAGTAAATGATATCTTCGTCAGGTTTCTTGACTGTGATATAAGGAGCCTTATCATTAGAAGATTTTGAAAACGGAACTCTTACACCATCATATTCAAAATCCAGCGAAGCTTTCAAAGACTGATCATAATCAATACCCATTGTCACAACATTAATCGGCGGACGTTCTTCAAGCATCAATTTTGAAATTTTTTCATCAATTACAACATCCATCACTTCACGAAGCTTCGGCAAATCTTCATAAATAAACTTTCCGCATTCAGCGTCTTTCAAATCTGTAAAAGATGATTTAATCAAATTTTGCGGAACTGATTGAATAGCAACATTTGTAGGGAATATAATATTTTTATATCTGCCCCATTTTAAGTGTCTTGAAAAATATCTGACTTCTTCAAACGGATAAACATCATCACTATCAGGACGCTGCCATTCTAATGACAGCAACAGAGTTCCTGCAACATTTGAGGTGTTAACATACAGAACAAGCTTCCATTCATCATCTGTAAATTTTAAACGTTCTTTAGTTTTTTCATCAAGAACTTCATCAGCTTTGGCTAGTAGAGAAAATACCGGTCCAAATTTTGCAATAGGAATGTCATACCAGCCGGCTTTCTTGTCCTGTCTTGAAATTTTCAGTAACTGCTGGAATATCAAGAGTTCAACTTTTTGTGAGTTATTTAATTCTAAGCCTGACTGCTTTTGAGCTTCAATAACAGCACGAAGAATAGGTTCAATCTGTCTTACAATCTTACCGTTTTCACGTGAGCGAACAAGAATAGAAAAGAAATTAGCTTTTCGTTTCGGGTTAAAGTGAAAAATATAGCTGCCCTGAGGTTCTTCAGTTAATGCTGTATTTTCGTCAGGAAAATCAAATTCCATACCAAATTTAGTTTCAAGCCAGTCCTCATAAGCATGCTCGTCAATTGCTTTTAATGCAACAGCAACAGCGTGCTTGCACCATTCGTCTTTTAAAGGACAATTACAGCGTGCTTCTACCTTATTTTTCTTAAAAATCAAATCCGTATTGTAATGAGCCTGAAAGTTACCTTTAACTTTGCCCATATAAAAATTCTTTTCAGGATAATTATCGAATACCATATCTTTTAAATGGTATTCATAACCTCTACGCCAATTCCCTGGACCCGCTTTTTCTTTTATAAATTTGTAGTTAAATTCTGTTTTACTCATCGATAGAGTATATCTCTTTTCCTTCTAAGGGTGACAATTCTTATATAGAGAAGCCTCTATAAAAACCCTTAATCTTTTACACGAAACATTATACCTGATAAAAAAGAAAAAGGCAAGAGTTTTGAATATTTTATAATATATGCTTAACATATAAAATAATATAATTAATGTGTACAGTTTATTTTCTTTCAATTATATGCTACACTGTTAGGGTAAATAAGTTTAAATAAGAGGTAAAAATGAAAAAAAGAAATATAATCAGCCTTACTTTAGCTATCGCACTAACTATCGGGATTACAGTAAACAATGTTAATACTAACGCTGCACCTGTTGCGGTAATGAATGCACCGGCACAACAGCAAGCCATACAGTATACAACAGTTAATGCTCTTGATGTTGTAGCTAATCCTTATAAATATTTAAAAAAGAATATTCGTATAAAAGCTAAGTTTGACAAATTTTCAACACTCGGACTTGATTATGCTCCAGCTATGAGATCTTCAGAAAAATATATTTCTTTCTTAATTCAAAGACCGGATATAACCAATCATAATATTCCATTGTCTGAATTAAAAATATTTTTAGACAAAGATATTGCTGAAAAAAATATTGATTTAGATGCAGGCGATGAAGTTGAATTTACAGGAAGAGTATTTTCTGTTGCGTTAGGAGATCCCTGGATGGATGTTGACGATTTTAAAGTTCTAACTAAAAAAGAACCTAAAAAAGATACTCAAAATCAATAAATTTTAACACGGGAGAGGTGTGGAATAAATTATGGAAAAGAAAACGACTACAGATAAATTTTTAACAATTCATGGACACTTTTATCAGCCGCCGAGAGAAAATCCATGGCTTGAAGCTATTGAGCTGCAAGACAGTGCTCTGCCATTCCATGATTGGAACGAAAGAATTTGTAAGGAATGTTATAATCCGAATTCAGTATCCAGAATTGTTGATAACAGAAACAAAATTCTTGATATCGTAAACAATTACAAATATATGAGTTTTAATTTCGGTCCCACATTACTTTCCTGGATGGAAGAATTTGCACCTCTTACTTATGAAAGAATTATCAAAGCCGATATTGAAAGTATTTCAGAACACAACGGTCACGGAAATGCAATGGCTCAGGTTTACAACCACATAATTATGCCTCTTGCTAACGCTCATGACAAAGAAACGCAGGTAAAATGGGGTATCCGTGATTTTGAATACAGATTTGGCAGAAAGCCTGAAGGTATATGGCTTGCAGAAACTGCTGTTGATGATGCAACACTTAAAGTTCTGGTAGATAACGGAATAAAATTCACTGTTTTATCTCCATATCAAGCTTTAAAAATTAAAAAGAATTCTGATAAAGAATGGCAGGATGTAAGCTGGGGAAATATCGACCCTGCACGTTCTTACAGCTACACTATTAAAGAAGACCCGTCTAAATCAATTGATTTGTTCTTCTATGATGGTGCAATTTCCCGTTCTGTTGCATTTGATGAACTTCTAAAAGACGGTAACAGATTTATCAAGCGTTTAAAAGAAGGGGTATCAGATGTCAGAGATTATCCACAACTAGTAAATATCGCAACAGATGGTGAAAGTTACGGACACCACACTAAATTTGGCGATATGGCACTTTCTTATGTTTTAAAAATTAAAGCAGAAGATGAAGGTTTCAAAATCACAAATTATGCAGAATATCTGGACAAATATAAAAGTGATTACGAAGCTGACATAAAACAGGCTTCTTCATGGAGCTGCTTCCACGGTGTCGGCAGATGGTGCGAAGATTGCGGCTGCTCAACAGGCGGTCATCCGGGCTGGAATCAAAAATGGAGACAACCGCTTAGAAATGCTCTTGATTATTTAAGAGACAAACTTGCTGCATTATTTGAAAATGAAGGTCCGAAATACTTTAACAAAAATCCTTGGGATGTTAGAAACAACTATATAGAAGTTATTTTGGACAGAAGTTATTCAAATATTAAAAAATTCCAAAAAGAAAACTTCAATTCTGATTTAACAGAAGAAGAAAAAGTTAAAGGTATGGAACTTCTGGAAATCCAACGTCAGGCAATGCTTATGTACACAAGCTGCGGATGGTTTTTCTCTGAAATTTCAGGAATTGAAACCGTACAAATAATGAAATATGCTGCACGTGCAATGCAATTAGCAGCATCTTTCTCTAATGAAAATTTTGAAGAAAAATTCAAAGAAATTTTGTCAGAAGCAAAAAGCAATATTGCAGAATTTGGCACTGGTAAAGATATTTACGAAAGATTTGTAAAACCTTCTGTGGTTTCATCCAAAGAAATTGCCTGCCTATGGGCAATATCCTCAATTTATCAAGACTTTGAAGACGAAGAAGACGTATATTGCTACACCGTTAAACGTAAAAGTTATCAAAAAGTACAAAAAGGCAATTCTAACTTCGTTATCGGCAATATTGAAATCCAATCAAAAGTTACTTTACAAAAGTCAAATCTGATTTTTGCAATTATGCAATATTCAGGAGGCGATTTCCACTGTGCAATTAAAGAATTTTCAACAAACGAAGAATTTAACGAATTAAAAACTTCTTTAATTAAAACTTTTGCTTTAAATCCACTTACTGAAATAATTAGAGCAATTGATGAAAAATTTGGAAAAGAATACTTTACATTAAAAGATATCTTTATTGAAGAAAGAAAGAAAATTCTTCAAATTCTTCTAAAAGACCAGCTTGAAAAATTTGCAAACACATACAAAGATATGTACGATCAGGGCAAAGGTTCAATATACCACATGCAAAATCTTGGACTTGAAATACCAAAAGAATTCAAGATATCTGCATCTTATGCTCTCAGCCACAGGTATAATGATTTGCTTGCAGACAGCAATGGATTTGTTGAAACTCCTATAATCCAAGAAATAAGTGATATAAACTTTGAAGCAAAGAAAATGAATATTGAAATAGACAAAACTCCATCCAATAAGAACTTTGCTAAAAAAATTATCACTAACTTGAACAGATTAACTAAAAGTTTTGAAATTCAACAGGCTGACAGTATTGTAGAATTATTTGCAATTATTGAAAAACTGGAACTTCAAATTGATATCTCTGAAGCCCAAAATATTTATTACAACAAAATTTATCATCGTATTGGTGATATTTTAGAAAAAAATAACGAAAAACCGGGTGAAAAAGATATTAAATTTATAAAATTACTTCTTGCAATAGGTGAAAACCTGAATATTAATGTAGAATTTTATAAAATCCAGTTAAGCAAACTCGGACTATAATTAACATAACTTTACAAACATGGCAAATTCTTATTACCGAAATACTTTTATATAGTAGGTAGTAATAAGGGTAGTGTTCCATGCAAGTTAACAGTCAAAACAATATACAGCAAAAACCTGTTACACAACCGCAATACAACAGTAGTTATAATTGCGGAGATTGTGCATATCAACAAACACCTCAACAACCGCAGCAGGTTCAACAGCAAAACGCATTACCAAATGCATATCCGCAAGGGTATTATGTTAACCAGCCTCAAATGCGTCAGGCACAATGTCCTCAACCGCAAATGCCGGCACCTCAACCTCAAAATGTACAGGTTCCGGCAAGTATGGCAGGTGTAAATATTCAAATATTTAACCCTTCTGTTACTCCTCCGGGAGCTTTACCTCCAACATATAACGTAAATGCTCCATGTTATCCTTCAAATTATTACACAGGACAAATGGGAGGACAGACTGCCAGTCCTGCACAAACATCAACTCAAACAAGCTCAACAACACAAACTTCTAATGATAATGACAAGAAAAAAACTGAAAAAAGAAAAATTGTTCAATTAACAGACGATTATATTAGAAATCTTGAAAATTACTTAAATAGTCAGGATAAAAATATAAGATTGTCTGCAGCTAAAGAAGTTTATGCAAGACTTGAAGAAGATGATTCAAGATGCGATGACAAAGCCTTAAACGCACTTGTTAATAAAATGCTTCAAGACCCATGTTCTGAAGTCAGAGTATTAGCATTGTCAGCACTAGACAGCAGAATAGCAACAGGTGATGATTTTACAGTTAAAGTCTTAACTAATATGCAGGCTTCAAAAGATTCCTATGGAATGGATGCAGAAGATGCAAGTAAAATCTTGTTAAAAATGTCAGGCAGACAAGTGGAAAAAGAATTTCCGGTAAAAAACGACAATAAATCAGGCAAAACCGAAACAAAGACAGAAACTAAAACAGAAAGCAGCGGGAACGCATAAGTATGAAGATAGCAAAATCAATACAAAATTATTTTAGACATAATACTAAATCTCAACTTTTAGCAAAAGGGGTTGGGCTTGCTGCACTGGGACTTGTCGGATATGACGCTCACTATTTAGGAAAAATGCAGGCTGATTTATACTCAAGCGAAAAGGATGCCAGTTCTACAGCCTATTTTTTGAACAATACATTATACTCTACAAATATGAGTAAAGTTCAAGAAGGCGTAAAAAATGCTTCTTATAATATGGAACTCGACTGTGCCTGGAAACGTTTTATAAACGAAGGCGTGGGATATGTAAAAGGATTTACCTCAATGCTTGTTGACCATGTAGTACCACTTGGCTTAGGTATTGGTGCACTCTTTGGAAAAGGTAAACTTGGGAAAATTTGTGCTGGCGGTCTAGGACTATATGGAGCTTATGAATTTTTAAGAAACTTCCTCGGCTGGGGCACACCGGGCGGCCCAATTAAATAGAACTATTTTCTTCTATATATTTTTTGTACAAATCAGGTCTGCGATTTTTTGTGCGTTCTAATTGCTGTTGAAATCTATATTCATTGATTTCTTTATGATTACCGTTCAATAATACCTCAGGAACTTTATACCCGCGAAAATCTCGCGGTTTTGTATATTGCGGATATTCTAACAAACCATTAGAAAAACTATCTTCCTCGGCAGATTCTATTTTACCGAGAGTTCCTTCGATTTTGCGGCTGACAGCATCTATTAAACATAATGCCGGCAGCTCTCCGCCTGTTAGCACAAAATCACCGATTGAAATCTCTCTTGGCTGAATAATTTCGCGAATTCTTTCATCAAATCCCTCGTAATGACCGCATAGCATTATAATTTGATCATACTTTGCCAGATCAACGACCAAATTTTCAGATAAAGGCTCACCCTGCGGGGAAAGCATTACAGTTATTGAATTTTCTAATTTTTCAATACTGTCATAGGTATCAATATATGGCTGAGGTGCTAAAACCATTCCGGCTCCGCCGCCATAAGGGGTATCGTCAACTTTTTTATGTTTATCAAGAGTGAAATCTCTCGGATTAATAGCATTGACGTTAAAAATTCCGCTCTCACGAGCCCTTTTCATTATACTGACATCACAATACGATTGAATAATTTCAGGAAACAATGTTAAGACATCAAAAATCATTCTAAAAGTCCCTCAATATTATTCAGCATAATTTTTTTATTCTTAATATCAACAACCGGAACAATTGCCTTAACAAACGGCACAAGACCAATTTTCTTAGAATTTGTTTTAACTGAAATCAAATCACTCGCACCATTATTTGAAACCCCGATAACAAATCCGAGTTTTTTACCATCATTGTTGTCAAAGACTTCAAGACCAACAAGTTCATCAATCAAAAATTCGTCTTCATCAAGATTTTCACGGACAACATCTTCTTCGACAAATAAAAGACAACCTTTATATGGTAATATTTCATTGATAGAATCAATGCCCTTAAACTTGATAATCATCACATTTTTATTCGGGCGAATTGATGAAATCTCAAATTCAACATATTCATTGTCCTGCTTAATAAATACAGTATCTAAAGATGCAAGAAAATCCTGCTGGTTTTTAGAATAACCAACCCTTGCTTCACCTTTAATTCCATGGAAATTAAGAATTTTTCCGACAGAAATGTATTTACCCATAATTATTCTTCCGAAGCTTCCTCTTCAGCTTTTTTAGGTTTTCTGCCTCTTTTTTTCTTTGGAGCTTCTTCACCTTCTTCTGCGGCAGGAGCTTCTGCTTCTACAGTTTTTTTAGATTTAGAAGTCTTTTTAGGTGCATCTTCTGTTTTTTGATTTTTAAATTCTTCCGGAACATCAGGTCTATCTTGATTCCAACGTTCCATACCCATTTGAGCACGAACTAAACCGATACCAACGTGAACTCTCCATTCATCCATCTTAAGCTGAGCTGCAATAATTTTATGACAGCCGATTGGAGGAACAGGAAGCAATGGTTCGTACAACATTTTAATAGCATTCAACTGATCCGGAGTGATTGCTAATTTACGTTTAGGGAACGGTAATTTTGGAAGCATCATTTTTTGACGAACCAAATTTATACCGAAAAATACTTTTCTTGGTTCCAAACCAATTTTTTCACCAATAACTTCATGTGCATCAGGGTTTGGAAGCGGTAACATCAATTTGTATAACAATTCAATTTGTTCCAACTGTTCTCTGCTGACAAGTAACTGTTTCGGAGCCTTGTTGCGATTATTCATCGGACGCCTGTTATTATTAAATCTGTTAGAACCTTGAGGTCTGCGTTGCTGGAAACCTCCAGGTCTGTTGTTATTGTATCCGCCTTGACGGTTGTAACCACCACCCTGCTGGCGATTGTCTCTATTATATGATCTGTTATTGTTATAACCGCCTTGACGATTATCTCTGTTATAATTTTGACGATTGTTGTTATATCCACCCTGACGGTTGTAATTATTATTGTAACCGCCCTGCTGTGGTCTGTTTCCTGAATTATAAGGTCTTTGCTGCGGTCTGTTATTGTATGGTCTAGGGTTTTCTTCACCGCCGCTTGAATAACTGCTGTAGAATTGTGGTTTTTCTTCTGTTGAATAATTATTTACAGGTTCGTTAGCTGATACCGGAGCAGCAGCTTCTTCTGTAGAATTGACCATCATTTTCTTATCTGGATATAAGCAATCCGGGCAAATAACTCTTTTAGGGTTTTTGGTTTCAAATTCACGACCGCACTTAATGCACTTGTTTACATACATAATAAAAGCCTCTTAATTAATAATAAAAAAATAACTCATAATAAAAAATAAATTAAGGTAATATCATCCTCACAATATAAATCGATTTAAAATAAAAATTCTAACTTATACGAATATTGTAACATATAATAAAAATATTATCAAGTCCCACAAAAACTATTTTTCAATCATGAAGGTGACAGGTCCATCATTAATAAGCTCAACATCCATCATAGCACGGAACTTACCGGTACAAACCGGAATGTTAAGAGTTTTAAGCTGTTGGGCAAAATATTCATATAATTTTTCTGCAACCTCAGGAGGTGCAGATTTATCAAAACTCGGACGGGTGCCTTTTTTACAATCTCCGCATAGTGTAAATTGAGAAACTACAAGGATTTCTCCGCAAACATCTATAACAGAACGATTCATTTTGCCGTCCTCATCTTCAAAAATACGCAGTTTTGCAATTTTTTCTGCTAATTTTTCAGCATTAATTTTGTCATCGCCTTTTTCAACACCAAGAAGAACCAGTATTCCCTTGCCAATTTTAGAATACAACTGTCCATCAATAGTAACAGAGGAATGCTTTACTCTTTGAATCAATGCTTTCATAATTATTAAACCTTGCTAAATAATTCTTCTTTCGTAATTTTTCTTCCGCAGGATTTATCTTCATCGCAGAAACCTAATTTCTCGCATTTTGGAACAAGATAATCTTTTAACCATGGTTCTTCTGCAACCAAAGCATCACACATAGCTTTTACCATACAGCGGATTTCATATTGAGCTCTTGTACACAATCTTAAATTAGCAAGGTGAATCATTTCACGAAGATTTAAACTTGCAACAAGAGAGCTGGCAGCAGCATTTGGCATTACAAAACGGGCATCTTCAGCAGGAATGCCGGCTTCTACAAACTCTTGATACTGCTCTGAAATTTGTCCCATGAATTTAACAAATTTTTCTTTTAACTCAGGATTACGTTCAATTGTTGGCGGAATAATATAATCAAACTGTCCTTTTTCTTTTACATATCTTTGAGATTTTTGAGAAAAAGACATGTGACGGTGTCTCACAAGCTGGTGAGTACAGGCTCTTGAAACATTTGAAATTGCAAAACTAACCTGAATATGTTCTATCGTAGAGTAGTGACCTGAGCCAATAACCCTTTTGATTAGTTTCAGCATTTTTTCTTCGTCATCGGTGCTTTCATATATGTTTATAGGATAATCAGCACTATAACAAGTTCTGCAAGCAGTATAAACAGTCTTTAACATATTTTCCGGTTTTGATATCAAATTTACAACCGGTTTATTATTACCTTCCATAAATCCCCCTCAAATTTCTTTTAATAATCATATATGAAATAAAAAAACATGGCAATATAATAAATTTATCTATAGAATTAAAGATTTAATCAAAATAAAATAACTTATAAGGTTCAACATTTAAAGCTGATGCGATTTTATAAAAAGTTTTCAGAGTAATATTTCGGGTGCCCCTTTCAATATCACTTATGTAATGAGCATCAACTTCCAATTTTTCAGACAAATCTTCCTGTGTTAGACCATTTAATAATCTGTAATATTTTAATTTTGTACCAAACTTATTATTAAAAACTTCATAGCTCATTTATTAATAATATAGTATTATAATATTCAATACATAGTATTTACATATACATTTCTGTATATTATAATACCATTTATGAAAAATAATCTAAAAGCATTCACTCTGGCAGAAGTACTAATAACACTGGGTATTATTGGAATTGTAGCAGCCATGACAATTCCTACACTGGTGACAAAATGCAGGGAGCAAATTATTGTAAATCAATTACACAAGACACATGCTGTATTAAATCAAGCATTTAAACTTGCTGTTGCGGATTATGACGGCATAGAAGGCTGGGACATTGGTCCGAATAGTGATACTACGACAGGTGCTGTAAAACTATACAATATGTTTCGTCCGTATTTGAAGCTGGGAGAAGACTGCGGTAGTCAGTCCGGTTGTTTTTATTCTGGAACCTACAAGTCACTGTTTGGCAATACAATATCATGGCATCCTCGAACTTGGAGCAGATATGCCAGAGGCAGATTATTAGATGGCACATCCTTAGCTTTCTGGAGTAACGGCAGTTGTAAAGAGAGCAGAACAATTATTATATGTGGTACGGTATATGTAGATATTAATGGCAACCAAAGACCTAACCAATCAGGTGTTGATTACTTTGAATTCATAATAACGCCTTCTGGAATTATACCGGCAACACCGTCTATTGATGATGAAATTTGCCAATTTAGAAATACATCAAACTTAAATGGTGCATCTTGTACCGGATGGGTACTACAAAACAAAAACCTTGATTATCTCAGACGTGACATCTCCCACGAATCACCTAAATAATACAAATTATAAACCTAGTCCCGAGAAAAAATTTCTGACAGAGCGTTCGCTTCCATCTTTATTATAATATTGTGTATCAGAAGATGAATAATCTGATGTATATTTGGTTCTTTCTCTCAATTGATTATTCTGATAAAATTTTACCTTATCAAATGGACGTTCAACAACTACATCGTATTTACTATCAATACCAAACTCTATAGGTCCTGTAAAATCACCGGAAATAGGATCCGGAAACTTAATTGAGGTGTCACTTGCTTCAATAATAGATTTTCCAGAAGGTGTTGTCACAATTTTTTCATTATAAGAGTAATTTGAACCTTTTACTGCCATTTTAAAATCAAACAATAAATCCCGTAAACTATGTCCGCTATTCAAAACTTCCATCAATCTGCCGTTTTGGACAGAACCTTCTGAAATTGCAGCTCTTCTCAACATATCAAAAATCTCATCAGCATGTCTTCCGTTGGTTAAAGTATGAGAAAGTGCTCGAGAAAAAACATCTCTATATGCATAACTATAGCCAAACGTAACTTTATCAGCATTATTAGTTTGTTTTACTGTTTGAACATTATTTAAATTATTATTGGATAGATACCCCTTATTATTAATAAAATTTACTGCTTGAATTAACATCTTACACCCCTTTTCTTAACACTTGAATTAAACAAAAAGGAGACGACAAGTAAGCCATCTCCTTTTTTAAAAATTTTACAACAAAACTGCGATTAGTTTTTCTTACCGTATCTTTTGTTGAATCTTTCAACTCTACCTTCAGAGTCTAAGATTTTTTGTTGACCAGTGTAGAATGGGTGGCAGTTGTTACAAATTTCAACTGTTAAACCTTCAACTACTGAACCGGTTTCAATTTCGTTACCACATACACATTTAATAGTGGTTTTCTTATAATCTGGATGAATTCCGCTTTTCATTTTTACCTCTTTCCTTCAAGATTCCAAACTTGAATATTATTTACATTCGACTAACAAAATTTTATAATACTAAATATGTAAAATCAAGTATTTTTTACAAATAGTTAAATTTGCATCCTACCGACACCGTTTTCAAATTTATTGATGTAAAAATTTATTAAAAAAGATAGCAAAAAATATTTTGTTATGTTTTATCTATTAACAAGCATAAGGAGTTAAGTTTATATGATAATTAATGCAATAGGTCCAAATCCGGTCCAAAGAAATTTGTATACTGGAGGAGGGGATAAGAATTTAGGTAATAAGCCGGCTTCCCTGAACAACGTCAATTTTACAGGATTAACTAAAGTATTCAAAAACAAAATTTTTATTGATGGACAAAAAGATATTGAAGAAATATTAAAACTCCATCCAAACACAAATCCGGTTGTAGGTCTGCTTCCAAAGTTCATTTTTGAAAAATTACCTGCCGGAAATCGCAGAGAAGCTATATTAGAAATCCTAAATGCATTTGATGATGCAACATTTGCAATTAGAGATTTTGAACCCACAGCCTACAGTTCACTCGACGAAATTCAAAACAGACGTCCTAAAAAAGTAAATGAAATTTTAACAAATGTACTCCAAAAACATAATATCATTCACCCATGGGACGACATTAATGTTGAATACATCGACGCCGGAGGTAAAGGAAAAGTATTTAAGCTTAGCGGGCTTCGTGATACAAAAGAAGATGACGAATTTGTTATTAAAGTTTATCACCAGATAAAAGCCAGAAATTGGCATCCATACAAAAGCCACGGCTGTTATGCTGAAATAAATAACGGCATTTACTGGAGAAACCACGAAGGTTTAGACACCCACCGCGGCAAATTCTTCTTTGGGAGTATGAGATCCGGATATATTGTGAGCAAATTTTTAGACGAAGATGTAAGGTTGCCACAACGAATTGTTCCAGAATACAAATATGGAATAAAATGTACTGACGAAGAAAAATCAGGACCACTTGTCGGCTACAACAGAATAAAAGGTTACAACTACGATTACGGCGGAATGCGTGTAGTAAACAGAATTAAAAATACAGATAAGGTAGCTAGAAAAGAATTAGAGAAGAATAAAAATATGCCGCCGGAAAAAAGAGTTGATTACTGGTTCACAAGATTTAGACACAATAACTCATCTAATAGTGACAGCGTAAATGCAGGTTTAGCATTGGGTATCAAATATATGGAAAATAAACCTTTCTATATAGAAAAATGTTTAAAATTAAATTCACCAAAAGTCAATCAAGCATTGGCTTACGTTCTAAAATACTTACCGCATAAAGATGCTGTAAAATATTTTGAAAGACTTGTTCAAACTGAAGACAGGGTAACTCAGATTATATTATTCAATGAAATCCCATTACTTGCAAAACGCAAAGGTCCTTCTATGGAAATGAAAGATGATATAACTGCAACATTGCAAGAAATTATTCCCGAAAGAATTCATAAATTTTACAAAATATCAGAACAATATGCACATCCTGAAACGATTGAACATCTGGCAAGTTTCGTTCATCTGCTACCGAGAACAATTATTCCAAAACAGCATGCGTTATTAGCAAACATTGATAATTATGCATTACATGAACGACTTCTATACAAATTTGCACATATACCTTCTGAATATCAAGACAAACTGGCATTGGATTTATCTAAAAAAATTAAACATCACGACCTGCAAGATAGATTAGCTGCCTATAAAGAAGGTAGTGAAATAAATGAAAAAATACGAAAGAACATTGAAAGAATGCGAGCAAAAGAAGCAAGTAAGATAGAATAAAATAAAACCCTTTTAGATAATATCTAAAAGGGTTTTATTTTATGGAAATTTTTATCGTATGAAATCATTTAACGAATCCAGATATTTATTTAGCGTTAAAAAACTTTGCCCTAGTTCATTTAAAGAAACTTTTATTTTATAAAAATCCGCCTCTTCGGCTACGTTTTGATATGGTCTAAGGTTTTCGGATGAAGATATTCGTTGCTCTTTCCAGATTGAATAATCATCCCAATCAATATAGTTTTCACCACTAATACCAAACTCATCCATATATTCATATTTTAAGTCATCATCTTCATCATCTTCTGTAAAATCATTTTCAAAAGCCGCCCACGGAAACATTTTTGAAAGCCCTTCTTCCAAATTAGCATGTGGAAATACATCAAAAGGCCACTCTACAGAATCTAGGAGTTCTTCATCGTCTGAATAAATATTAATTTCTAGAGCTCTTATTGCATAAGTTTTATTAACCCAGTCTTGATATTCAATACAAACTTTATGACCTTGTTGAATATGCTCCATTAAAACTAATGACTCATGGAGTATATTATACTTCCTAGCTTGTACATTAACATTTTCAGCAATTTTAACAAACTGGGATTTACAAGAGTTATCTATTATATTCGTCTTAGGAATTTTTATAGACCAAGATTTATCATTACGGGTAATTTTATCCTCAGATACTTGAACCCAATTTAACAAGTCCTTTTGTGTATCATAATGTACAACTATCACTGGTAGCGAATGATTTAACCAATAATTAAGATGTGTATAGTCAGATGTAAAATTATAATGATCTTTCGCCTCCGTACAATCACTTCTATCCGTTTTCACCTGAACGCCTATTAATTTCCCCGTTGGGTATTGTTCTGCTAATCTAATTTCAATATGGGCATCAATTCCATAATCACTTTCAAATTGACGTCTAAATTTGTAACCTATTGTACAATGACACTCCAAATGCGAAACAGTAACACTTCAAATGCGAAATTTGGAATACTTCCGACCTCCAATATGTTTAATATTTCTACATAATCAGACTATAATTACGCAAAAATCATAATGTTTATGTTTTATATAATATAAGTGTGTAAAATAGTAGATTTATGAATATGCAAAGTATAGAAAAAGTAAATTTATCAGGTACAAATCAAATTCGTTTTATGGCACAACCTGAAGACAATAGTGAAACAAAAGAATCATCTGTAAAAAAATATTTTACAGCACCTAATGTTATATTAGGCTCACTTGCAACTGTTGGGGTTCTTGGAATGGCGGATGTCTTAATTTGCAAAGGTAAACATTTGAATAAGCTTACAGGTAAAGGTAAAGAACTTGAAGAAGCACTTTCAAGAGCTACTACAGCTGAAACTAAGTTAAAAGGAACAGAAGCTAAACTTGAAGAACTTCTTGCCATATCTGGTAATGATGGAGAGAAAATAAAAGCACTAGAAGATAATATAAATAAGTTAAAAGCAAAACTTTCAGACTTAGATGGTATTGAAGGAGGCAAAAAAATATTTCTAGAAACCATTCAAACTCTTTACCATGATGCTCAAACTCTTGACAGAAATGCCAAGCAAAGATTCTGTGAAATTATAAATGATTGTCTTGAACAGTTAGGATGCAAAATAGTAGAACCATCTAAAGATTTAGATAGTAAAAATTTTTATATTGAATATTCAGGCAAACTCAAAGATGTTAATATGGCTAAACCTGCTATAATTAATATTGAAACAGGTGAATGTATTTTGCCTGGTCGTGCATTTTATCCAGAAAGTATGAAGCCCGAATAATTTAAGTTTGAATTATAATCAAACCAAATTAGCCAGTTGAATAAATTGTTATCTTGCATAAAACTTCCGACTTAATTTTAAAAGTCCTGTTCTAAAAGTCGCATTTCAGCCGCACAAAGATAAACACCGTCTAAACTTCGGCTATAACAGGGTTTGAACCAACTGTCCAAGCTCGGACAAATTCGGACAGCTCGTGGACTTTTGAGGACAGTTCAAATGCGAATTTTGGAATACTTCCGACAGTTAATTTTCAAACACACAGGGCGATACAGCCAATTTCGCATTTTAACCGCACATTCCTGAAATGTCTGTCTAAATACAGTGGTAATTTCGCATTATAACCGCCATTTCGCAACTGTCCTGTCAAATAACATAGAGCTTTTAAAACATTTTTTACTTTTACTAATTTTTACATTAAAAAAGGTTTCAGTCAATTGACTGAAACCTTTTTGTAAATGGTTGCGGGAGCTGGATTTGAACCAACGACCTTCGGGTTATGAGCCCGACGAGC
>CATLLJ010000015.1 GCA_950022495.1 uncultured bacterium | reverse complement strand
TTTCTGGGTTTGGGTATCTTTCTCTTTTACTCGCAATAAAAGAGAAAGATACCCAAGAAGCTTCCGATAATATTGTCTATGTAACACTAAAAGAGCGGTATATAACCGCTCTTTTTAATTCTATTAACAAATTTGGCTAACAAACTACCAGCTTGCTTTTGTTACACCAGGTAATAAACCTTGGTGAGCCATTTTTCTTAAACAAATTCTGCACAAACCGAAATCTCTATGAAATCCGTGTGGTCTTCCACAGATTGAACATCTGTTGTGAAGTCTTACTGTTGGGTATTTTCCGGCAGCAGCAAGTTTTTCGCGTTTAAGTTCTTTGTTAATCATCGCTTTCTTAGCCATGAATTTCTCCTTTTTTACTTATAATTATACAGACGTATATCTGCTAATTATGTTTCATATTACTTGTTTACACCTTTGAATGGCATTCCGAGAAGTCTTAATAATTCTCTAGCCTCTTCATCTGTTTCAGCAGTTGTGATAACTGAAACGTTCATACCCTTAACTAAATCTACTTCTTCATAAGTGATTTCAGGGAATAAAGCTTGTTCTTTCAAGCCCATTGTATAGTTTCCTCGACCATCAAAACTTTTTGCACTGATACCACGGAAGTCACGAATTCTTGGTAATACTACGCAAATAAGTTTTTGTAAGAAATCATACATTCTTTCGCCACGCAATGTTGCCATTGCTCCAACCGGCATTCCTTCTCTTAATTTGTATGAAGCGATTGATTTTTTTGCTTTTGTAACTACTGCTTTTTGACCGGCAATTTTTGTTAATTGAGCTTCAATTGCTTCTGCAATTTTAGAGTTGTGAGAAGCTTCACCTACACCCATGTTCAAAACAATTTTAACTAGTTTTGGAACTTGATGATCATTTTTGTATCCGAATTTTTCCTTCATTGCAGGAATAACTTCTTCCACATATTTTGCTTTTAAATTTTTTGTTACTGTCATTTTTCTTTTCCTTTACTATTGGTATTAATGTCGTAATAAATTACACATTAAGCATCTAGTTGTTCACCGCATTTTTTACAAACGCGAACTTTTTTGCCATCGATAACTTTCATTGCTACTCTTGTTGCTTTTTCACAAGCTGGACATACAACCATAACATTTGAAGATTCAATTGGAGCTTCAAGTTTGATAAGTCCACCCTGAATTCCGGCAGCTGGTTGAGGCTTTTGAGCCTTAGTAACCATGTTAGCACCTTCAACAATTACTTTGCCTTTTTCAGTGTCAACTTTTTTGATGTTACCGATTTTTCCTTTGTCTTTACCTGCAATAACAACGACTCTGTCGCTTGTTTTTACATGTAAACTTTTTTTATCTTTGTTTGTCATTTTTTTCTCCTGGTTTCCTTACATGGACTGACTCTAACACTATAGAGTCTATTACATGGTTTGTGTATATTAGATAACTTCCGGTGCAAGAGAAACTATTTTCATGTAACCTTTGTCTCTTAATTCACGGGCTACAGGTCCGAAAACACGAGTTCCTCTAGGGTTGCCGTCTTTGTTAATAATAACTGCTGCATTTTCATCAAATCTGATAACAGAACCGTCATTACGTTTGATGTCTGCTTTAGTTCTTACTACAACTGCACGAACAACTTCACCTTTTTTCACAGCCATATTAGGAGTCGCATCTTTTACAGAAGCAACGATTTCATCGCCTACTGCTGCAAATTTTTTATTTGAGCTTCCCATAACGCGGATACATAACAATTGTTTTGCACCTGTGTTATCTGCTACTTCTAGTCTTGTTTCTTGTTGTATCATTTTTCTTTCCTTTTAGTATTAATCTACTACTTTTGCCTCTCATTACTCTGTGGTAATGTTGCATCCCAAATAATGGGTTGACCGAAACTTTGTTTCGGAGGTCCTGAAACGAGTTCAGGACACGCTAGTGCTAAATTTGCCCCAGCGTATTAAGCACTAGCGTGCTTTTTCTACTACTTCAGCTACTGTCCAGCGTTTGTCTTTAGATACCGGTTTAGATTCTACGATTCTTACGATATCACCTTCGTTACAAACATTTTCAGCATCATGTGCTTTGTAGTGTTTATTAGATTCAATAATTTTTTTGTATCTTGGATGTGGTTCATAATCAGCAACTTTTACAACAACTGTTTTGTCCATTTTGTTACTAACTACCATTCCTTGTTTTTCTTTTTTAGGCATTTTGTACCTCTTTTTCTGTTATAACTGTTTTTGCTTGAGCGATAAGTTTTTTAGTTTTAGAAATACTTGCTGTATTTTCTAATTTGTGAGTTGAAAGTTGCAATCTTGCTTCCAATAATTGTTTCTTCCAATCAACAATAGCATTTTGTAACTCATCTACTGTTTTTTCACGCATTTCACTTAATTTCATTTTTTATTTTCCTTTATCTTTTGTCCTTACCTTATACCGACCTTGGGGGTTACCCCTCGTTAAGGAAGAAACTTATTTTGCTTGTTCTCTTGGTTGTTCAACAATCTTAACTTTGATAGGAAGTTTTTGTGCAGCTAATTCAAGAGCGTGCACTGCAGTATTTCTATCGAAATAGTCAAGTTCAAATAACAATCTGTTTGGTTTTACAACTGCTACCCAGTATTCCACATTACCTTTACCTGAACCCATACGAGTTTCAGCAGGTTTTGCAGTAATCGGTTTATCCGGGAATATTTTAATCCAAACGTTACCGCCACGTTTGATTTCACGAGTCATTGCACGACGTGCAGCCTCGATTTGACGGCTGGTAATCCAACCTGGCTCTAATGCTTGTAGAGCGTATTGACCGAATTCAAGTTTTGTACCTCTTGTTTCAGTACCTTTCATTCTGCCTTTCATCATTTTGCGGTATTTAGTCTTTTTAGGCTGTAACATTATATTTTGCTCCTATTATTTTTATACCTTTTTACTAGCTTACGCTGTTTCAACGTTTCTGCTGCGTCTTGGACGTCTGCCGCCTTTTTCAGCATTGTCTTTGCCGCTTTTTAATTTGATGTTTTTGTCTGCTTTTTCGCCTGGCATTAAGTTGCCTTTGAAAATCCAAACTTTAACACCGATTTTACCCATGATTGTATCAGCTTCTGCGAAACCGAAATCTACGTCAGCTCTAAGAGTTTGAAGAGGAATTCTTCCTTCTTTAGCCCATTCTGAACGAGCGATTTCAGCACCACCCAAACGTCCTGATACCATAACTTTGATACCTTGAACGCCTGATCTCATTGTTCTTTGCATTGATTGTTTCATTGCACGTCTGAATGCGATACGTTTTTCTAATTGTTGTGCGATATTTTCTGCAACTAATTGAGCATCTGCATCAATTCTTGCAACTTCTACCACATTAATGATAACAGGTTTGCCAATGTATTTTGTTACTTCTTGACGAAGTTCATCAATACCTTGTCCGCCACGACCAACAACTATACCAGGTTTTGCTGTTACAACTGTGATTGTTGTATTTTGTGCTTTTCTAGCGATCAAAATTTTTGATACACCAGCAGCATATAGTTTTTTCTTAACGAATTTTCTAATTTTAGCATCTTCTGCTACGAATGTTTTGTAGTCTTTCCATTTTGCATACCAGGTGCTAGCCCAGTCTTGGATTATTCCTACTCTAAATCCGGTTGGATGTGTTTTTTGTCCCATTTTATTATTTCCTATTTTGTTGTATCACTAACTACTAATGTAAGGTGTGATGTACGTTTCATTCTTGAATACATACGACCTTGAGCTCTTGTTCTTGCACGTTTGTATGTAACACTTTCGTCAGCAAAGATTTGTGAAATCTTTAATGATTCAGGAGCTACGCCATATTTTTCACGAGCATTTGCAATTGCAGCTTTTAAATTCTTTTCAACTACTCTTGCTGCAAAATAAGGCATAAAACGTAACATATCTTGAGCTTCAATAACAGCTTTACCTCTAACTTCGTTGATTACTCTGCGAAGTTTTCTTGCTGTCATTTTTATGTCTGTTTGTTTTGCTTTTGCTTCCATTTTTATTATCCTTTATTTAATATAAATATCACTTTGGATTATTTGTACTAACCTCTTTTTGCTTTATCTGCACCAGCGTGACCTTTGAATAGTCTTGTTGGAGCAAATTCGCCTAATTTGTGTCCTACCATTTGTTCTGTAACATAAACTGGTACGTGAGTTTTACCGTTATGAACAGCAATAGTATGACCTAACATATCAGGTACAATCATTGATGCTCTTGACCAAGTTTTAATAACTTTTTTGTCAGAGTTAGCATTCATTTTGTCTATTTTCTTTTGTAGAGCTTCTTCTACATATGCACCTTTTTTTAATGAACGTGCCATTTATTTCTCCTTTTACTTTTTTGTGAATTTGGGAGGAAGAGAAGTGAAATCCACTTCATCTTCCTTACCTTATTAATTATCTAGATTTTTTACGTCTTCTTACAATTAACTTGTCTGAAGCTTTACCTTTTTTACGAGTTTTGTAACCTAGAGCCGGTTTACCCCAAGGTGTTTTAGGATTTCCACCTGGGCCGGTTTTACCTTCACCACCACCGTGAGGGTGATCACAAGGGTTCATTGTTACACCGCGGACTGTTGGTCTGATACCCATGTAACGTTTTCTACCAGCTTTACCGATTGATAAGTTTTTGAATTCAGCATTACCTAACATACCGATAGTAGCCATACATTCTTTTCTTACCATTCTCATTTCTGAAGAAGGAAGTTTAATAGTTACATAGTTACCTTCTTTAGCCATAACTTGAGCAGCGTTACCTGCAGCTCTAACCATAACTCCGCCACGACCAGGGTTAAGTTCAATGTTGTGAACGATAGTACCTAACGGAATCAATTCAAGAGGAAGAGCATTACCAGTTTGAACCGGTGCTTCTGGTCCGCTTACAATTGTATCACCTACGTTTAAACCTTCCGGAGTTAAGATATATCTTTTTTCACCGTCAGCGTAGAAACATAGAGAAATTCTTACGTTTCTGTTTGGATCGTACTCAATAGTTTTAACTGTTGCTGGTACGCCAAATTTATCTCTTTTAAAATCGATTACACGATAGCTTCTTTTTACACCGCCGCCTTTGTGACGACATGTAATTCTACCTGTATTATTTCTTCCTGCTGTTTTATTCAAAGATCTTAGCAATGATTTTTCAGGAGTTGATGTTGTGATTTCTTGGTAATCACTTTTTGTCATGCCTCTTTGTCCCGGAGACGTCGGATTAATTTTTCTAATTGCCATTTTATTTTCTCCTACTAATTGGCTTTGTACTTTTCTTTCGGGACATACGCCTTACGCCCCGTTTTGAATTCTAGATTTCTACGAATTCAATTGGTTCGCCTTCGATTGATACGATGGCTTTTTTAGAAGAATCTGTTCTTCCGAATTTATATCCCATTCTTTTTTCGTGAGATGGCATATAAACTGTTCTTACTTTTGTAACTTTTCTTCCAGGAAAAGCTAGTTCAACAGCTTTAGCAATTTCAATTTTAGTTGCATCTTTTTTTACTTCGAAAGTATATTGTGCATTTTCTGTTGCTGCCACTGATTTTTCTGTAATTAATGAACGTTTAATTACGTCATATAATCTTTCTGTTTCTTTACTCATTATTGTAACCTTTCTGTAATTTCATTTACAGCAGATTCAGTCATAACAACAAAATCAGCTTCCAATAAGTCTTTCACATTTAAGTTAGTAGGTAATAAAAGTTTTACACTTGGAATATTTCTTGCAGATAATTCTAAGTTTTTATTTTCATCAGCTTTAATATCAGCAACGATTAAAACTTTTCCACTAACGTTTAATGATTTTAATGCACTAACCATCAATTTTGTTTTAGGTTCTGCGATTGTTGAGAAATCTTTAACAACAACCAATTGAGCTTCTCTAGCAGACAAAGCTGATTTAAGAGCTAATTGTCTAGCTTTTTGAGGCATATTGAATGCATAGCTTCTTGGTTTTGGTCCAAAGATTACACCACCGCCAGCGAATAATGGTGAACGAAGAGAACCAGCTCTTGCTCTACCTGTACCTTTTTGTTTCCAAGGTTTTCTTCCGCCGCCTGCAACTTCAGCTCTTGTTTTAGCACAAGCTGAACCTTGACGTGCATTATTTAATTGTCTTCTTAATGCTAAGTGCATTACGTGTAAATTAGGTTCAACACCGAAAACGCTTTTTTCTAAAGTGATTTCGCCTAATTTTTCTCCATTTGTACTTAATATTTCTTTTGACATTTTTGTTTTCCTTTATATTTAATATTATTCCGTTTAAGACTGCTTACCGCTTGCTATTGCTTTATTTGGCAAGACCAGCCGGTTTTTATGACTTTGCCTTGTCTTGAGAGATTTTGGAAACTAATTCCATTTAGTTCTTGTTGGAACGATTGTTACTAATCTTCCTTCGCATCCAGGTACTGAACCTTTAACTAATACTAAACCGTTAGCTGAATCAACTTTAACTAATTTCAATTTAGTAATAGTAACTCTTTCGTTACCCATGTTACCAGCCATTCTTTTACCTTTGATAACACGTGAAGGAGTTGTACCTGCACCAATTGAACCAGGTTCTCTGTGGTTTTTAGAACCGTGAGCCATAGGTCCTCTTCCAAAGTTCCATCTTTTTACTGTACCCTGGAAACCTTTACCTATTGATTTACCTGTTACGTCAACTTTTTCAACATTTTCTAATACTGAAAGTTCAACTTTATCGCCTACTTTGTAGTCTTGAGGATTTTCAACTCTGAATTCCTGAAGATGTCTGTAGTTTGATAAGTTATTTTTCTTGAAATGACCTAATTGAGCTTTTGTCAAGTGTTTTTCTTTAGCTGCAACAGTACCAACTTGGATAGCGTTATAGCCATCAGTTTCAACTGTTTTAACTTGAGTTACAACAGTTTCGTCAACTTTGATAACGGTTACAGGGATTGCCAAACCTTGTTCGTCAAAGATTTGAGTCATTCCAACTTTTTTTCCTATTACACCTAGTGTCATATTTTACCTTTCCTGCTCGTCCTACTTGGTGCAGGTTTTCCTGCCCCGATTTCGGAGTTGCATCTTTCTCTTGCGAGCGCTACTTTTGCTTGCTGTCCTTTTACCTCTGGAGGACTTTCACCTCCCTCCGCACTTATGCGGGTAGTAGATCACATTATATGCATAATGCTTATTCAATTTTCAAAGACTGGAATCTTAGCAACTATCTTGCTTCGATATCTACACCAGCCGGTAAATCTAATCTACGTAACTCTTCCATTGTGGCTTGAGTTGGTTCGTAAATATCGATAATGCGTTTATGTGTTCTCATTTCGAAATGTTCACGAGATTTTTTATCTACGTGTGGTGAACGCAATACACAATAAATACGTCTTCTTGTAGGTAAAGGAATAGGGCCAGCTACTTGAGCGTCTGTTCTTTTTGCTGTTTCTACGATTTTTTCAGCAGATACATCAATTAGTTTGTGATCATAAGCTTTCAAACAAACTCTGATTCTGTTTTTCTTAGTGCTGTTAGCCATTTGCATTCCTTTTTCTTTTTCTATGTACTACTTTGCCGATTTTCGAGGAAGATTAACTGTTTGACAGTCACCTTGACCGGCACCCCTGAAGTTCGCTATTTAAAAATATATTTCGGATATTTTACTCACTATACTTCAGCATATTTATCTTAGGATAAACAAAACACACTGTCAACCGTGTTTTTCCATGTTTGTTTAGTTTTGTTACGATGTAAATTTATTAAAAAAGGATTGGTCAATTGACCAATCCTTTTTACATATATTTTTTACTATTAATCAACAGGAATGCTGATTTAATAGTATTTTCTTTAGCGATTTGAGCATCAACTTTTGCTTCGATATGTGTTGCTCTTCTTGCAGCTGATTGTAAATTATCCGGTAAAACTTTTAACGGATTTCGTGCATCTTTAACTGCCGCAATAATAAGTCTAGGAATATCAATAAATGTACGTCTTATTTTTTCTACTACAGGCAACTTACCACCATGAGCTTCTTTTGCAGCTTGAATCCTTTTTAAAGCTTTTGCTTCAACCTTATCCATTTCAGTTTTTACTTTTAGTTCTGGAGGTAGCAGCACTTCACCGCCCATTGACTTAGCTTTTTGTGATGTTGGGACGAGGCGAAAACTACCATTACCCACATACTCAATATCAACATGTCTATTACCAGCTTGCTGCTGTTGTAAAACTTCCAGAGCTCTTTTGGCTTTTTTACCTGAAACACCTTTTCCAACATATTCAACAAAATTTTGCATTTTATCTGCAGAAGGTTTTCTAAATGCCATACCAAAAGAAGTGTTATTCATTTGAACATTGTTTCTAATTTCCATAGGGGTAAATTCCTTTCATTTATTACACACGCATATTTAAATGTACCTAAATATAAATTTTGCTATGATAGGCATTTATTCTTTTACAAAACTTATAATTTCATCAATTTTATGCTGAGAATCACTTTCGATATAAATTCTTAAAAGCGGCTCGGTTCCGGACGGACGAACTAAAATCCACGTTTTATTATCTTCAAGATAAAGTTTTACTCCATCTTTGTAATCTTTTTTAGAAACTTTCATGCCTGCAACTTCTTCTAACGCTGAAAATTTATCCAACACAGGCTTAACCTCTTCAACATTATCCAGCTTTTTATCAACTCGTGTATTTATAAAAGTACAACCGGCAAAATCATGTAATTCTTTTTGCAATTGAACAAGAGATTTACCCTCATAAGCCATCGCTTCTAATACAAGAAGATTGGCAAGAATACCATCTTTTTCAGGAATATGACCTTGAATGCTTAATCCGCCGGATTCTTCGCCGGCAATAATCGGATTAAATTTTCTCATAGCTTCGCCAACATGTTTAAACCCAACAGGAGTTTCAATAACTTCAACTCCGAGCTTTTCGGCAATTATATCAAGCATCAAGCTTCCACCGACAGTTTTAACCAATTTGCCTGAATATTTTTTATTCTTTTTCAAATGCATCAGCAAAATTGCAATAATTTCGTTCGGAGTAACATATTCACCGTTTTCATTCACAACTCCAAACCTGTCGCTGTCGCCGTCATTTGCAAAGCCGACATAATTCTGATGCGATTTAATATAATCTATCATTTCGGTCATAAATTTAGGTTTTGGTTCAGGCATTCCACCGCCAAAATTAACATCATGGTACATGTGGATGCTGTCGTATTTAATATCATTCATTGATAATAATTTATCAAAGTAACCGATACTTGCAGCATACAAACCATCAAATATAATATGAGTTTTCAAATCTTTTATTCTTGCAAAATCAATAATTTCTTTTATATGTTTGAAATAATTATTTGAAAAGTCTGTGTAAATTAATTTGCCTTTAATATGAGGATTAAAATCCTGACCGAAATTTGAAACTATTTCATCAGTAATTTCAGAGGTTGCAGGACCTGCATAGTCAGGAATAAATTTTATCCCCAGATATTCAGGAGGATTGTGTGATGCAGTAAACATAATTGCACAGGCATCTAAATATTTGGCATTAAACGCAAGAACAGGTGTAGGTATAACTTTGTCACTATACAACACTTTAAAACCAAAATCTCTTAAGATTTCGGCACACTGCATTGAAAATTCTTTAGCCATATTTCGAGGGTCATAACCTATAATTATGGTTTTATAAATTCCATAGTTATCAAAAACATATTTGCCGATTGCCTTAGTCACAATTGCAACGTTCTCTTCGTTAAAATCTTTTCCTACTACTGCTCTCCAACCGTCTGTACCAAATTTAATCTTATTCATTTAATCCTCTTTTTGTTTATTATTCCTGCGATATAACGAATTCAAAAATGACATTTCAAAATCTTTCTGCTATAATTTTAATTGAAATATGGAGTTAAGTAAATGGTAAATTTTGAGTCGATTAAAAATATTGCATACCTTGAACCGCAATATTCGTTTTCTGAAATGGCAAAGGATGAATTCTGCAGACTTCACAACTTGAATGTGTTTTCAACACCGTTGACAACAATTAAACAAATCGTTGATTATGTAGCACAAAATCCGGATACTGTCGGAGTTTTGCCTGTAGAAAATACTTTAGACGGAACAATTAGAGAATCTCTGGATTACTTAATGCTATCGAAAAATCCAAATATCAAAATCGTATCAGAATTGATATTACCGATAGAATTCTGCCTTTTATCAAAAACAACTGAATTCTACAGTATTACAGGACTTATTGCGACACCTAGATTGATAGGAAAATGCCACGAATTTATTCAAAATGAAATGCCGCTTAATCTCAACAAGATTGAAGCACCATCAATGCTTGAAGCCGCAAACGATTTAAGAAATCACAACCTGACTTATGCTTCAATCGGCAACAGAAAAATTGCAGAGTCTTGTATGCTGAACATTTTGAAAGAAAATATACATGATGATAAAAACAATAAAACAAGATATGTTCTAATCGGAGATATTGAAACAAAACCAACCGGAAAAGATAAAACAACAATTGCATTCAGAACAAGCAACACTCCGGGTGCATTATTAGAAATATTGAAAATATTTTTAGAACACGGAATTAACCTTTCATATATTTCATCAAGACCATCTAAAGTTGAACCCGACAAATATATCTTTATAGTTAATTTTGACGGACATTTACAAGGATCAAATATGCTGAATGCAATCAATGAAATCAAACCAAAAACTTCATTTTTCAGATATCTTGGTTCTTATAAAATGGGACAAATCTGTAATTTATAATTATAATTGTTCCTTTGGTTTAATTATTTGCAAAGCCCTGTTATAAGATTCAGAATCGTATCCTTTTATAATGTATTCAGGGTAATTTTGAGAAATATGTTTATAGGCTTTTTTAATACGTTTTGTTCCGGATGGATGATCAGAGAACAAATCAAAATAATTTCCGGATATTTTATTCAATATTGAAATTGAAGCAAGAGGATTATAACCGGCTTTTACCATAAAATCCACACCGGTTAAATCTGCACAGGTTTCCTGACCACGTGTGAATGTCTTATCTGCAAAACCCCCAATCATTACAGTAGTAGCCGCAACAGAAACAGCCGAATCGGCAGCAGCTTTTTGGGCTTTTTTAGTAGTTGCCTGCGAACCTTCTCCGAGTGCAACCAGCACTGCACCTGTTACGGCAATAACCGAAATTACACCGCGTCTTATAACACCTTTTTTAACATGTCCTTTGTAGACATGTCCCATTTCATGTGCAATAACATAGGCTAATTCATCTTCAGTTTCAACATACTTTAATAACCCCTTATACACTGCAATTTCATCTTTTAGATTTGCATAAGCATTTGCAACATCTGTGTCTATTACTTTAAATTTAATATTTTTATCAACATTATTAGCCGTAATTAATCTATTACCTATTCGATTAATAACATTATACGCCTCTTCTGAAGTCCAATTTTCACAATATTGATGAATATCTACTGTAACATTCCCCTGCAATACCGCAGGAACAGTTTGAGATTCTTGTTGAGTGTCAGTCGGAATATTTAGAGATTTTGTACTGGAATCGATAACAGGATCAGCAATTGAAGGCAGCGGCACTAAGGACAATGATGCACAAAGCAGCATTACACTAATTATCTTTTTCATAATCATATTATCGATCTCCTTGTTAACTTAGAAAGTTAATCTATTATTTCACCGTTCAAATACCATGTTTTAACTCCGGTGATTTTCACATTGATAAATTCGCCTGTTAAATCTTTATCATAAGGAATGTGAACAATTTTGTTATTACGGGTTCTGCCTGTTATAACATTTTTGCCTTTATGATTTTCAAAATTTTCAACAAGAACTTCCATTTCACGTCCTATAAATTTCTGGTTAGAAGCAAGACAGCATTTTCTATTTTGTTCATTCAATCTTGCAAGACGTTCAAATTTTGTATCTTCGTCAATATACTTATCAACCCATTTTGCCGCAACTGTTTTTTCACGAGGAGAATAAGCTGCCGTATTTGAATAATCTAACCCCAGTTCTTCCATTGCGGTCAAAGTTTCAACAAACTGTTCTTCTGTTTCACCCGGAAAACCTGCAATAAAATCACTAGTAATAGTAACATCCGGAACCATATCGCGGACTTTTTGAGCTATTTTAAAATATGTTTCCCTGTCGTAGCGTCTGTTCATCTTTTTCAAGACTTCACTGCTTCCTGACTGCATAGGAATATGGAAGTATTCGCAAACTTTATCCAATTCAAGAGTTGTTTGAATAAGTTCATCAGTTATGTCTGTCGGGTATGAAGTAACAAATCTTATTCTAAACTTACCATCTATTGCATTAACTTCACGAAGCAAATCCGCAAGTCTGTAGTTTCTATCTTTAAAATCTTTTCCGTAACTGTCTACATTTTGCCCCAGCAGTGTAATCTCTTTAAAACCTGCACTTAGGGCGTCATTAACTTCTTTTAAAATAGTTTCAGGAAGTCTTGAACGCTCGCGTCCTCTAGTGTAAGGAACAATGCAGTATGTACAGAAATTATTACAGCCTTCTGTTATCGGAATCCATGCATTTACTGATTTTACACGGTTAATTTCATATTTTACAGCTTTATCATCTTCTGTTGCGTGAGTTTCTTCGCATTCGCAAACCTTTTCTCCGTTATTAATAGCTTTAATAATTTCAGGTAATGAATAAATTTTATGAGTTCCAAGAACAAAATCTACGTAATGTGCACGTTTAAAAATCTGTTCAGCTTTTTGCTGTGCAACACAACCGCAAAATCCGATTTTTAATTCAGGTCTGGATTTTTTCCATTTACCCCAGGTACCGATTAAACTAAATGCTTTGTCTTCACTCAACTGCCTGATTGAACAGGTGTTAACCATCAGTAAATCAGCTTCTTTCGGATTTTGAGTTTCAACATAGTCAAAATTAGAAAGCATACCGAACATTCTTTCAGTATCTGATTTATTCATCTGACAGCCCATTGTTTCTATATAAACTTTTTTCATTTTCTTCCTTTTCCTAATATATATTTTATTATTTAATATTATACAAAAAATAATACAAGTAAAATTAATAATATTTCCATTTGTTGACACAATAAATATTTCAAAGCTATAATTTGATAACTGGAGATTTTAATGGAAAAATTTAAAATAAATATATTAGCAATCGCTCCTCTCATAATAACTTTATTGATAGGATGTTTTATATTATTAAATCTGGATTCAAGAAAAATTCACACAATTTGCAAAAATCTAAAAGTGATAGACGCAAATACCGACCATAATCAGGCTCTTGATGTAATTGATTACGCAAAAGAAAACGGGATAGAAATTCCGAAAACTATTATAAATTTTGACACCCACAGTGATATGTATGTCTATAAAACAATCAATCCGAAATACGGAGCACATGTCTATGACTGGTTGAACGAATACTTTGCAGCAAACAAAAATGCAGAAGAACTTTACTGGGTAATGCCTGAAGAAGAAGCGACTGATAAAGATATGCAAGTTGAATTTACTGCCGGGTTTGATGATGAATTATTTGATATAGTTCAGGGCAATATTATAAAAGATGAAAAACTTGTGAACCCGAATGTGCACCAGATTCCATATATCCAATACTTTGTGCTGGATACTAAAACATCTTATATGAAAGAAGTACAAAACAAAAAAGAAGCACTGGAATTTATACACAAAAATCCGCAATATAAAACTATAAAAATCATAACCTGCACAGAAAAAACACTTCCGGATTTTAAAAATAAAAATGTAGTTTTAAGCATTGATTCTGATTATATAAGTAATTCCGGATATGACACAACAATCGGATTTTCAAACAATAAAAATGAACAAGAAATAAAAATTGCAATTTCAAAATTACTTTCAACAATCAAAAATAAAAATATCCGCCCTGAAATAATATCATTAACACTTTCACCTAAATATGTACCGGCGGAAGATGAAGAGCAAATGTATAAATTTATGCAAAAATTTATTAAACATTCAGGGAAAAAGGATAAAATAACGGAATACACAAGACAGGTAGACAGCCCGAGAATTACAGACAGCAAACCTAAGTATAAAGGATTTTAATCTAAGGGACATCCATTGATATCTTTTTTGTTGTGAGCAGCATCTAAAACCTCAATTAAATCTTTATATGTCATTGTATTATTCATAATAATCTTCCTTTCTATATTTTATGTTATTATCTATTTATGAAATCTATTGTTTCAAAGATATTTCTATCTTTATATTTTTGTTTTCAGTGCTTAGCAACACTGTTTAATATTTTGTTCTATAATATTGGATTATTTTTCATTGTTTGCATTGGTTTTAATCACGCAACATACCAAATGACAAATGAAAACTTTTTAGTAACATGTTTATTTTGTCTGACACTTATATTGATATTTCTGTTTTATATATTCTATTCAGTAGTTATAATTGTATCAGCAATTTCAACTATAAAAATTATCAAAAATAAACCACTGACAAAGTTTCAAAAATTCGCTATGGTGACTTTTCCTATTGTTACTATTTCATTTATTATTGGGGAAATAATAAATGAAAATACTGTTCTTGATGTTATATTTTTACCTCTAAGAATATTGTTTCCTAATTTTTATGAAAATAAGTTCTCTTTATAATAATCCAATAAAAACTGTATTTATTTAATTTTATGTATTGAATTTGTTCATAATTCCTCCTCGATTTTATGTTATTATCTATTTATGAAATCTATTGTCTCAAAGATATTTTATCTTTATATTTTTGTTTTCAGTGCTTAGCAACACTGTTTAATGTTTTTGCTTTTACTGGATTAGTATTATTGTTCTTTTTGATACATGGCTTAGGGGGCTCTTACCTGCAGAATCATCTCTGGGAGCATTTAGGTTTCTTTTTAGTAGTTATTTTAATATTAGGACTTTATGCATTCTACTCATACATAACCGTTATAGCAGGGATGGCAACTATTAAAATATTCAAAAATAAAATTTTAACAAAATTTCAGAAATTTTCTATGATAACTTTTCTTATTGTTACTATTCCATTTTATATAGCTATGATGATTAAACCTGAAATTTTACAAGTCCTTTTATGGCCTATTGATATGTTCTTTTTTAATAATGCGATAAGTGACAAGTTACAATCTAATTAATCCAATAAAAACTATTTAATAAATTACAATCATATATATCACACTCCTTAAACAATTCATGATACATAGAGATACAAGGTACCTCGATGTAAGTATTTAATTAGAGTGGTGAAGAATTTTATTATACTACTTTTGTCGCATTTCGTCAAGTTAAAATGCAGTTGAGTAAAATGAGCTAAAAAATGCCCCCTAGGGGACATTTCTTAATTGATAAATATTAGTCTTCTGCTAAAACTCTATCCAAACAAGCTTTTGACGAATATTTCCATTCTCTGTATGTTATACGTTTCACTTTAAAACCACAGCGTTCCAGAATTGCCTGCTTTTTCATATTAGAAATATGTGATTTTGGATTGTCTTCCAAACCATCAACTTCAATAATGAATTTATCATCTACAACCAGATCCGCACTAAGTCCTGCAATATCTGCCCCGGCTACAACTCTGTGTTCAAGCTTGCGGATAGATTCGGCAACTTCACGTTCCAGTTTATTTTTATAAATATTTTCATCAATTTCATTGTTAGCAAGAGCGGCTTTTCTTTCCTGATATTGTTTAATAAATGAAACATAATTTCTGAAATGACCTTCAGGCATTGTATCCATATCACGGGAAATAAAGTTTATACATTTGCTTCTGGCACGTGTAATTGCAACGTTAAACAGATTAGGTTTTTGCAAGAATGTAATACTTTGCGGATAAGAATTGTTTGCAAATGACCACGACATAAGAATTATGTCACGTTCATCACCCTGAAAAGTATGTGCTGTACCGATTTCAATCTGGTGTTTTTTAATCATATAATCAGACAAAACTTTCGGAACTGACAATTTCAACTGTTCAACCTGTGCTCTAAACGGCGAAATAATACCGATACTAACAGGTTTATCAGGATTTTTTCTCTCATCTTCAATAATAATTTCGTGAAGAGTCTTAACGAGAGCTTCGATCTCAGGAAGGTTTCTTGTTGCATCCATATCAACTTTACCATCCGGAACATTTACCATTTCAAGAGCCAGCCCTTCATCAGAATCCTTTTTCATTACACGAATTCTATCAGAATAAAACTCATGGTTAGAGAAATTGATAATCGGCGGTAAACTTCTGAAATGTTCATCAAGCATTACTGAATTCATTGAATAATAATCAGCAAGGTCAAACATTGAATTTGTTCTAAATCTCCACATCAATTGATATTTATCAGGAATTCCGTATTGGCTTAAGAATGATTGTTCTTTGGCTTTTTCTAAGAATGACAAATGCGGAAGCTGTTTATCATCCCCTACAACAACAGTTTTCTTTGCACGGTATAAAATAGGGAAGCAGCTTGCAATATCGCATTGAGAAGCTTCATCAATAATTGCAACATCAAACATGCCGGGTTTTAGCGGCAGAGAATCAGAAACCGCATAAGTTGTAACACACCAGCAAGGAAAAGCTTCTAACAATGGCCTAAAATCTTCTTCTTCAAGAATTCTGCTTTGAAGATTTTTACGGCGTTCAACTAAAGACATAGCGTGAACTTTAATTCTTCTGCGTTTCTTTTCATCACGTAAAAGTGCTTTTATTGCTTCTCTTCTCGTACTTTTTAAAATATTTATAGCAAGTTTTTTCTGTTTTCTCTTCATTTGACGAATTTGTTCCATCATTACATGAAGATTTCCTGTTTTTTGAATATCGGATTCAATCTTACGTAATTTCCATTTTTGAGTAATAAAATCTAACTCAACTTTAAGCCTGTCTAAATTTTCAGGCTCAACATCAAAATCACGGATTTCTAAAATCTTCTTCAATTGTCTTAAACTTGACATATTGGCAAATGATGCAAAAAATCCTGATTTTTCCATATTATCAGTTAATGTTTTAATAATACCTGCAACACTGTCTATTTCAGATTTTTTCAATGGTCGTTTAATATATTCAAGTTCACCGACATTTGCAGCTTGCTGCTTTATTTCACCTCGCAAATCATGCCAGCTTCTTTCAAGTTTTAAAATACGTTCGCATTTAGCTTCGGTTTCTCGCATACAATCCAAATGCTGTTTCATATCTTTTGTATCAGCAAAAATATAATCTTCAACCTCATCATCCAGTTCAACCTTACCTGATAGTAAATCCTGCAATTGAAGACTCAATTGCTTTTGATAATTCAATCTGCCTGCACGTAAGGCAAGATAAGGTGCTCCCAAATCGTTTAACCTGTCAGCAACAACATCCACGGCTTTATCCATACGGGAAGCAACAAGAACTGTTTTACCATTTGCAATTAAATGAGCAACAAGGTTAACAATGGTTTGAGATTTGCCTGTTCCAGGAGGACCTTGAACCGCAACAAACTTATTATTTTCAATGTTTTTAATAACTTTTTCCTGCGAATCACTCAAAGCAAGCGGAGTTATCGGATAAAAACTCTCAACACTGTCATTCAAAGGAAGATTTTTATCACCTGCCTGAATATATTCATCATTTATTACGCTTAATGTAGTTTCTCTAAATACACCGCTTGGTTTTTCAGAAATCTGCATCAATTCATGTAATACACCAGCAGTTACTGCAGGACGTTTGGTTAAAATAATCGCACTTTGATATGTAACACAAAGTTTTTTGATTTCACCGACAGGTTTTGATTTTTGTTCCTGAATTTCTTCATCTATAATTTCATCAAAATTTTCACCTGTAATTTTAGTATCAGATAAATCCCTTGATAAAGACTCATCTTTTTCAACATTATCTTCATCAGCGTCTTCTGATGAATCCTCTACGATTTCAACATCAGGAATAAGTGATTTCAAAGTTGTCAGGAATATATCCATTTTTTCCTTTGTAATAGGAAGTTCCGGAACTACATCCAGAATACCTTCCAAGAATAAATCCACTTCATCATCATCGTCGCCTTTTTTCAAAAGAGCAGCAAGAGCACCAGTATTCAAAGATAAAATATCATCCTGACGAACACAATTTATATTCACACCGTTACGTTCCAACTTACAAGGAACATAAAGAAGAGGTGTCAAAAATTCATTACGTTTTTTAGACTTTCCGTTGCGTCCAACCAGAAACATATAACCATAAATAAGATATTTATCTTTCGTACTCAAATCGCTTTGAATCATTAGTTCTGTTAAATTAGGATTAGAACCGTCAAGTTTTAAATATTCAAGCCCTTCAGTTAAAAGAGTTTCTTTATCTTTCAGAAAAATCCATTTGTTATCTTTATCACCTTTAAGATTTCTAAAAGTTGAACTCTTAACTTCTTCACGCACACAATCATGAAGATACTGGCTTAATTTTTTTATAAAACTGTTATTAAATGCTGAATTAAGTGCTTTGGTTGCTTCTTGTAACATACTTTTCCTTCTTATAATACATGTATTTTATACTATTTTAGGGAAAAATCAACGAATTTACATCATCAGTTTGCACGAGAGTATTATTATTGCTTCTTATTAACTAAAGTAAAGAATTTTGGCACAATATGTACTTTTATGCTATACTATAACTATATTTGAGTAGACTAGGGAGAACTATATGTCAGAAGATAAAGCTTTAGAAGCATTACAAGAAGTAGAAAATAAACAAATTGCAGAACAGGTTGAATCTATTGAAACTCATACATCTGCAGAGTATAGTGCAGACAATATTAGAGTTTTGGAAGGTCTTGAAGCTGTAAGAATAAGACCGGGTATGTACATCGGTTCAACTTCACAAAGAGGTTTGCACCACTGTATTTACGAAATCGTTGATAACTCAATCGACGAATCTTTAGCAGGTTTCTGTACTGATATTCATGTAACAATTCACAAAGATAACAGTATTACAGTAGAAGATAACGGCCGCGGAATTCCTGTTGATATTAAACCGGACAGCGGGAAGTCTGCTCTGGAAATCGTTCACACAGTACTTCACGCAGGCGGAAAATTCGGCGACGGAGGCTACAAAGTTTCCGGCGGTCTTCACGGCGTAGGTGCTTCTGTTGTTAATGCTTTATCAGAAAAATATGTTGTAGAAGTTTCCCGTCAAGGATTTGTATGGCGTCAGGAATATATGAGAGGTGAACCTATGGCTCCGGTTGAAAAAGGTGAACCTACTGACAAAACAGGTACAAAAACAACATGGTGGCCTGATCCTGAAATCTTTACAGAAACTACTGAAATCGATTGCGATGTTATCGCTAACAGATTAAGAGAAATGGCATTCCTTAACAAAGGTTTGAAAATTATTTTTGCCCGTCACGATTCTGAAGAAGTGGAAACTTTCCACTATGAAGGCGGTATCGGAAGTTATGTAGAATTTTTAAACAAAAATAAAACAGTTCTTCACGAAAAACCTATCTATATTGATAAAGTTGTCGGTAATCTTCAAGTTGAAGTTGCTATGCAATACACTGAATCTTATGCAGAAAGTGTTTTATCTTTTGCTAACAACATCAACACTCATTCAGGCGGAACCCACTTAACTGGTTTCAGAAACTCAATCACACGTGTATTAAATGATTATGCAAGAAAAAATAATATATTAAAAGACTCTGAACAAAACCTTTCAGGTGAAGATGTTCGTGAAGGTTTGACTGCTATTGTTTCAGTTAAAATCCCTAACCCTGAATTTGAAGGACAAACAAAAGAAAAACTTGGTTCCCAAGAAGCTATGGGAGCTGTTCAAGATGCAGTTAAAGATAAACTGCAAGAATGGTTAGAATTTAATCCGAAACTTGCAAAAACTATTATTGAAAAAACTCTTCAAGCTCAACGTGCAAGAGAAGCTGCAAGAAAAGCAAGAGAATTAACAAGAAGAAAAACTGTTCTTGAAAATTCAACTTTGCCTGGTAAACTTGCTGACTGTTCTAACAGAGAACCTGAAAAATGCGAAATCTTCCTTGTTGAGGGTGATTCCGCAGGCGGTTCTGCAAAACAGGGCAGAAACAGAATGTTTCAGGCTATTTTGCCATTAAGAGGTAAAATTCTTAACGTTGAAAAAGCAAGATTAGACAGAATTTACGGTAACAATGAAATTCAATCAATGGTTCAGGCATTCGGTATCAAAATCAGCCGTAACCCTGAAGAAGTTGAATTGGACAAATTGAGATATCATAAAATTATTATCATGACAGATGCGGATGTCGACGGTGCTCACATCAGAACTTTGATGTTAACTTTCTTCTTCCGCTATGCAAGACCTTTGATTGAAAACGGTTATGTTTATATTGCACAGCCGCCTTTATTCAAAGTTACACAAGGTAAAACTTCAGAATACCTGTTCAATGAACACGTATTAGACAAAATGCTTAAAGAACGCGGTATTAAGAATTTGAGCTTATCTGACAAAGATAAGAAAAATGTTAAAACAGGGGATGAATTACTTGAACTTATCAAGAATATGACTGAATTCTACCGTTCATACAACAACCCTATTTTGAACTTATATCCTGCAGTATTCTTAAGAGGACTTGTTCGTTCAGGTATTAATTTAGAAGATTTTGATAATCAGGCAAAAATGAACGAAGTTTGTGATTACTTGAATCATTATCTTGTTGACCACGCCAAAAATTACAATATTCAAGAAGCTGAAAACTACAAAGTTGAAGTTAAATACAACCCTGAAAACGCTAAGTATTCATTCACTCTTCATTTGAATGAAGAAGAACATGTTGTACTTAACCAAAATATTATAAAGAGTTCAGAATATAAAAAATTAAAAGCATCATATCCAATTATTCGTGACTTCTTAATTGAAGAATCTGAAGGATTAATTTTGGAAACTGATACCGAAAAATATGAAATCAATTCATTTGAAAAATTACAAAAACTTATTGATGACAGAGGTCAAAAAGGTTTACAAATCCAACGATTCAAAGGTCTTGGTGAAATGATGCCGCAACAATTATGGGAAACAACAATGGATCCGGCAACAAGAACATTATTAAAAGTTAATGTTGAAGATGCAATGTTATGTGACCAGTTGTTTGATGTATTGATGGGCGACAAAGTTGAACCTCGTAGAGACTTCATTGAAACCCACGCAGTATATGCAACAAATATTGATACATAAAAAAGAAGGGTTAATCCCTTCTTTTTTTCATTGATATAATTAGCATTAAAAAAGCAGATTGTAAATTACAATCTGCTTTTTATTAAAGGTATTTAATTAATTATTAAACTAATTCTTTTACTTCAGCTGCAAAAGTTTTTGGATCTAATTTGATACCAGGTCCCATTGTAGTTGATAAGTAAACTGATTTAACGAATGTACCTTTTGCTGAAGATGGTTTTGCTTTCAAAACTGCATCTGCAAGAGTTGCATAGTTTTTAATCAAATCTTCTTCAGTAAATTGGATTTTACCAATAGGGCAGTGAATCATACCTTGTTTGTCAGCTCTGTATTCAACTTTACCAGCTTTAGCATCTTTAACAGCTTTAGCGATATCCATTGTAACAGTACCTGTTTTAGGGTTAGGCATCAAGCCTTTAGGTCCTAATACACGACCTAATTTACCTAACATACCCATACAATCAGGTGTAGCAATCAATGTATCGAATTCAAACCAACCGCCTGAAATTTTATCAATAATTTCTTCAGCTCCGGCAAATTCAGCACCAGCTTCAGTTGCTTCAGTTGCTTTAGCACCTTTAGCAATAACACAAACTCTTACTTCTTTACCTAAACCAGCAGGTAAAACTACTGTAGATCTGATTTGTTGGTCAGCTTGACGAACATCGATACCTAAACGCATGTGGCATTCAACTGTTTCGTTAAATTTAGAAACTTCTTTAGAAATTTCTTGTAATTTTTTAATTGCATCAACTGCTGTAGATGGTTGTACGAAACCTTCCAGCATTTCTTGCATTTTCTTTTGTTTTTTAGTTATTTTTGACATTTTTTAATTTCCTTTCGTGGTGTTAGCGGACTTTCGTCCTTCCATCTAATTAGTCTTCTTTTACAGTAACGCCCATAGCTCTACAAGAACCGGCAATCATTTTAACTGCTGCGTCCATTGTTGTAGCATTAAGGTCGTTCATTTTAATTTTAGCGATTTCTTCTAATTGTGCTCTAGTAATTTCAGCAACTTTATCCTTATTAGGAACAGATGATCCTTTAGGGATATTTAATGCTTTTTTAATCAATACAGGAGCTGGAGGTGATTTAATAACGAATGTGAAGCTTCTGTCTTCATATACGTCAATAATAACCGGAATAATATAACCAGCTTTATCTTGAGTTTTAGCATTGAATTGCTTACAGAAATCCATGATGTTAACACCGTGTTGACCTAATGCAGGACCAACTGGAGGTGATGGATTTGCTTTACCTGCTTCAATTTGAAGCTTGATTTTTCCTACTACTTTTTTTGCCATTTTTTTCTCCTTTTGTGGTAATAGCGGTTCTTTCCAATTTGGCGGGAAAGGATCCTTCCACATTTTGTTGTACTAACGTTTCTTTTTATTGTGTATTACAATTTTTTGTCATTCTGAACTTGATTCAGAATCTTAAAATTTGTAATTATAGTTTGTTAATTTGTTTGTATTCCAATTCAACAGGCGTTTCACGACCGAAGATTGAAACATTTGCTCTAAGTTTAGATTTATCAGGGTAAACTTCGATGATATCAGCATCAAAGTCTGCAAATGGTCCTGAAATAATTCTAACTTTATCACCTGCTTTAACATCAAGTTCAACTTTTTCAACTTGAGATGATGTTCTGTGTAAAATTCTTTTAATTTCACTTTCTCTAACAGGAATAGGTTTTTTAACTGATCCTACGAATTTTGTAACACCAGAAGTGTGTCTTACAACATACCAGCTGTCTTCGTCCATAATCATTTCAACTAGAACGTAGCCCGGAAATACTTTTTCTTCTTTTTCTTGTTTCTTTCCGGCTTTCATTTGAACAACTGTCTTTTGAGGAACTTCAATTCTAAAGATTTTATCGCCCATATTCATATATTCAATACGTTTTTCTAAGTTAACTTTAACTTTGTTTTCGTATCCAGAATATGTATGAACAATATACCATCTTTTTTTGTTTTTCTTAGCGTCTTTAGCTTCTTGTTGAGCAGCTTCAACAGCTTCTGCTTCAGCTTGTTCAGCTAAGATATCTTCATTAAGTTGTTCTTCCATTGTTTTTTCTTCTTTAGTCATAAGCCACCTTTATAAATTTTGGTTAAATCTTACTTGATAAGGCTAAGTAAGCCTTTGAATATTAGATCCATTAAATAAATTGCTACAGTGAAAACAAACACAATAACGATAACAGACAAGGTTTCAAAAACAACTTGTTTCTTTTCCGGCCAGCTAACTTTACCCCACTCGGTTTTTACACCTTTAAAGTATGTTTTAATTGCTTCTAGAGTTTCGTTCATTTTGCTTTCCTTTATTTTAATTAAAATCGCGCCCTGAAGGACTCGAACCCTCGACATCCGGTTTTGGAGACCGACGTTCTACCAACTGAACTAAGGACGCAGGGCGGGGAAATTCCCCGTAACGTGTCCACAAAAACCAATTACTTAGTTTCTTTGTGAGTAGTATGTTTTTGACATTTAGGACAGTATTTGCTTAATTCCATTCTTTCCTTAATGTTCTTTTTGTTTTTTGTTGTTGTGTAGTTTCTTTCTTTACATTCTTCACAAGCAAGAACTACCATTCTGTCATTTTTTCCTTTGATACCCATTTTTTATTTCCTTTATTTTATTAACTTGTCTCCTATTTAAAATAGAATGTGCTTTCATCACATTCTATCTATTTCGGCTTATAATTTTATATTATCTCAAAAAAAATAAATTGCAAACTAATTGTTAACAAATACTACATTTTTGACAGTAAAAAAGTCCGTCAAACAACGGACTTTTTAGCTTTTATAATAAATATTTAATTAACGGCGTGATGAAACAGGAGGCTGGGTAGGGTATTTGCCAATTGAATCACTTCTCAACTGCTCCATATAAATTTGACCGTTTTTAACAACTTGCTGCAATTGAGTAAGGTTATTTTCTAAACTTGTAAGTACTTGTTGAGCATAAAGTTCAGCACCTTCTCTTATTTTCATAGCTTCGTCTGTTGCTTGAAGTCTAATACCTTCAGCATCCTGACGTGCACTATATTTCATCTGATCACATTCTTCAACAAGTTCGTTTTTAATTCTTATTGTTTCACGTTCAAGATTTTTCATCTGATCAGAAGATGATAATTTTCTATCAGCTTCAGCCTGAGCTTCCTGAATAATTTTGTTAGCTCTTTGCTGTGCTTCATTTTGCAATTCTTCTTTTTTCTTCAAGAAAACTCTTGCTTCTTGAACTTCAAGAGGCAATGCAGCATATATTCTATCGATTAATGTTTCCATTTCCTTTTTGTTTACTACAGTGTATTTTAAAACAGAATAACCGCCATCAAGGGTTATTTCTAACATCTTTAGTAAATCATACACTCCGTTTTGTGGCATGCTTTTATCCCTTTATCCCTTTCACATTTATATATTAATATATTACATAAGCAAATTTTAATTGTCAAATAATGTCTCAACATGGAATTACATAAGTTAACATGTATTTTTACTTGTCTATAATTTCAGCCTTTTTAATTTCTGAAGGGATTTCATCTTCTAATCTATTGAGTAAAATTTCTAATTCTCGAACATTAAGAATTACTATTTTAGAAAACGAAATTGAAAATGTAGCAGATTGATCAAGAAATGTTTCAAATATTTTAAGAAGGTCATAAATACGAGAACCTGTTTTCGGGTATATATCATCAAGATTGTACTGTCTGTTTTGTAAGAATTCACGAGCTCTTTGCACATCCTCCGGAAGATTAGCATAAAGTTCATCAATCAACTTTTCAACACCGCGTTTATTAATTGCCTTGTAACCCTTGAATATCGGTAAAGAATAACTGTTTTTGATATTCGCTTCAAGTTCTTTAATAAGTTCACGGGTTTTAAATTTCACTATTGCTTCTCCCTTTTTGTTAAATATTCATATACCGGTTCGGGTACAAACTTTGAGATATCTCCGCCATTTGCAAGAATTTCTTTAATTGTACTGGATGAAATGAAGTTGTACTTAGGCTTTGTAGTTAAAAATACTGTTTTAACCTCATCACATAAAGCACTATTAGTTTGTGAAAGCTGCATTTCATACTCAAAATCAGAAACAGCTCTTAAACCTCGAATTAAAACCTGTGCACCTATTTTTTTTGCATATTCAATGGTTAAACCGTCAAAAGCATCCACTTCAACATTATCAAGGTTTTCAATACTTGCTTTAATCAATTTAACTCTTTCTTCTACAGTTAAAAACCCTTTTTTTTCACCATTATGAGCAACCGCGATAATAACTTTATCAAAAATACCTGCCGCATTTTTTAAAATATCAAGATGTCCCTTGGTCACGGGATCAAAACTTCCCGGATATATTGCAATTTTCATTATTTCCCCTTTTGCAAAAATTATATAATAACACAGTTTTTTTTTCAATCATAATAAGTACTTCAAAAACTCATGTTAATTTATGTAACAAGAATAAGTTAAGTCTGCAATTTTATATATCAAAAATACTTTAATAATATATACAAACGATATATAAAGCAATTTATATATAAACTACTACCTTCTACTTTCTACCTACTAACCTTTTACACGAGGAATTGTAAAAATTCCAAGGAAGCTTCTATTTAGAAGCTTTTTTTTTGCATAAATATATTTATAACATCTAAGCAGACAGAGTAAATATTTCGTAGATTTCTTCGTCTGAAAGTTCTGTAATAATCTTTTCACCTTCGTATACGGCAAGATCAGCAAGTTCTTTTTTAGATTTGAGCATTTCGTCAATTTTTTCTTCAAAAGTGCCGAGTGTAATCATTCTGTGAACCATTACGTTCTTATCCTGACCGATACGGTATGTTCTATCTGTTGCCTGATCTTCAACAGCAGGGTTCCACCACAGGTCATAGTGAATTACATTTGTTGCACTGGTCAAGTTCAAACCTGTTCCGCCGGCTTTCAATGAAAGTATCATAACCTTTGTATCTTTATCAGTTTGGAATTTCTCAATCAATTCTTCTCTCTGTGCAACAGTTAAACTTCCGTGGAAGAATAAAGGCTCAGTATTGCATTCTTGAGAAATGACCTTGCATAAAATATCGCCCATTTCTTTGTATTGAGTGAAAATAAGAGTTTTTTCATCTCTATCAATAATACTTTGAACAAGGTCAATACATTTTTCCATCTTACCTGACATTTCCTTGCTCATTTCGCCGGATTTCAAGAACTGGTAAGGATGGTTACAAATCTGTTTAAGTGCTGTGATAAGTTTGAAAATATTTCCGCGTCTGTTGATTCCTGTAAATCCGCTGATTTTTGTCATCATTTCGTTCAGAGTTTTTTCATAAAGAACAGCTTGAACTTTAGACAGATAGCAGTATTCGTTGAGAACCATTTTTTCCGGCAAATCGGAAATAACGTGTTTATCAGTTTTCAAACGTCTCAATACAAACGGAGAAATAGACATTCTAAGTTTGCCGGCTCTTGAATTTTCCTTAAAACGTTCAATAGGGATAGCATAGCTCTTTTGGAATTCTTTTAACGAACCGAGGTAACCTTTATTTATAAAGTCAAAAATACTCCACAATTCTGTTAATCTGTTTTCTACAGGAGTACCTGTCATTGCTATTTTTACATCTGATTTAAGCATTTTAATCGCAAGTGTTTGTGCTGTATCAGGGTTTTTGATATTTTGAGCTTCATCAACAATAATCATACTCCATGCGTGTTTTTTAAGTTCTTCAACATCAATACGCATTATTGCATAAGTTGTTAAAATAACGTCATGATTAACATCTAATTGTCTATCTGCACCGTGATAAATTGTCGCATCAATATTAGGAGCAAACAATTGAAGTTCTTTCATCCAGTTACCCATCAAAGTAGTAGGACAAATTACAAGAACCGGCTTTTTCAATTTGCCTTCTTCTTTCATTTTCAAAATCAAACTGATAACCTGAATTGTTTTACCCAATCCCATATCATCCGCCATACAAGCACCAAAGCCTTTTGAAACATTTGTCCAAAGCCATTTCAAACCGACTTCCTGATAAGGTCGCAATTCACCTTTCAAATCTTTCGGAATCGTCATATCTACAGGTTTTGTAAAGTCAGAAAGAACTCTTGCAAACGCAGCATCATAGTCAAAATCATATTGCTGCAATTGACCTGATAATGAAGCGTGAATAAGTTCCATTCTGGACATAGATTTAAGATTAGATTTTGCAATTTGGTCAAAAATCTTTTTGCTTTCTTCTTTATCAATAAGAACGTATTTATTTTTATACTTGATAAGTCCGTTGTTATTTTCAACAAGCTGCTGAAATTCTTCCAATGAAATCTTTTCATCACCGATGGCGATTTCGTAAGAGAAATCCAAAATATCATCGAGTGATACTTTCCCTGTGGTATTGTTGTTGATTAAATCTGCCAAATCTTCTGAACGTGAAGCTTTAACCTTAGCATTAATTGAAGCTCTCGGAATAACAATATTTACAAGTTCATCCGGCAAAATAACTTCAATTTGAGCTTTTTGAAGGTAATACGCAGTCTGAGTAATAATTTTATAAACTTCATTTAAGTTCAAATCAAGATATAATTTGTCTTCATCTTCAAACAGTTCTTCCAATTCCGGCATATAACGAAGTGCATAATTTAACTGTTTTTCCACTATTCTAGAAATATCTGATGCCTTTGCTCCAAAAACTTCTTCCTCTGTATAAAGATTATCAATTAGAACACTTTCATCATTTTTTCTATCTTTAATATAAACTTTTAGACGGAAAACTTCATCTTCCTGTTTTTCGATTTTAAAGAACGGAATTACATCATACTTACCAAGGTATAATTCATCAAACCATTGTGCAAAATTTTCTGCAATATCTTTGCCTTTAAGAACCGCTCTTTGTTCCAAATCTTTCAATAAATATGTACCTGATTTCACATCCTTAAACTGGTACATTTTTATTCCTAAGAATTTATAAATAACATAATTCAAATATGTATAAATAAATTCATAAACAAAATTTTTCGGTTTTTCCCCCTGAATAAACAAATCTTCAGGAATACATTCTTCAAATTGATTTATAATTCTTGCCATTTTCTGGTTATTTATAATCGGCTCATAAACAATCCTGAACATTTGACCGTAACGTTTAACTGTCGGGATAAAGTATAATTTTTCAATCAACTTCATAACAAAGTAAGTCAATTTATTCAAATATATAAATGTCGGAGTTAAATCAGCAAGGTCAACAACATTGCCAAATCCGCCAAAATAATCCATTACCAGATCCCATGCCATAAAATATCCGACTTTGTCATCCAAAACTTCTGACTTGAAACGGAAAAGCGACCCTTTTGATTTCAAATAATACTGAAAATTGTTAGTCGGAGTAACAAAAAATGAAAGATTATTACCGGTGCCGCGAACATTAGCACCTTTATTAATCAAATGAAAATGAGTATTTCTGGTAGGTGCGTTAGGGCTTAAAAATACTCCGGCAAATTCATCTTCAATAATTTGATAAATCATACTCAAAGTATAGCGAAAATCTTTGTTTTTAAAGCCTTCCGGGTTTTCACTAAGGTTAAAAAACAACTCATCAACATTATTCTTTTTAAACGAAAAATCTATATCTAAATCTTCAATTTTATTACTCATACTTTTCCTTACATAAAAAATAATTATTTTAATGATAGACTCCGGCTCTAAGTCCGGAGTCTAAAAATTATCTATTTAATCAGCGACTTTCCTGTCATTTCTTTTGGCTGCTCAATGCCGAACAACTGCAATACAGTTGGTGCAACATCACATAATGCACCTGTTTCTCTAAGTTCAGTTCCAGCCGGAGCATTTATAAGAACAAAAGGAACTTCGTTTGTTGTGTGTGCAGTTTGAGGTTTTCCGGTAGATTCATCAACCATTGTTTCTGAATTACCGTGGTCAGCTGTCAAAAGCATAACAATACCTTTTTCTTTACAAGCATCAGCAATTTTACCCACACATTCATCAACAACTTTGCAAGCCTTAGTTGCGGCTTCAATAACACCTGTATGACCAACCATATCAGGGTTTGCAAAGTTAACCAAAATAAATTGATATTCAGGATTATCAATTGCTTTTAATACGTTTTCGCAAACTTCCGAAGCACTCATCTCTGGCTGCATATCATAAGTTGCAACTTTTGGAGAAGCAACAAGAACACGAGTTTCGTGAGGTTGCGGCTCATCAATACCGCCGTTAAAGAAGAATGTAACGTGAGCATATTTTTCGGTTTCAGCAGTTCTAAACTGGTGAATTCCGTTAGCTTCTAAAACATCGCCTAAAATATTAACGAGTTTTTCTTTCGGGAAAGCAACAGGGAATGTAAAAGTAGCTTCATAGCTTGTCATTGTTGTATACAAGATATTTTTAAGAACTTTCTTTCTGTTGAATCCGTCAAAATCAACAAAATTAATAGCTTTGGTAATTTCTCTTGCTCTATCAGGACGGTAGTTGAAGAAAATAATTGAATCATTGTCGTGAATTCTGCTATCTTTTACCTCTTCTTCACTGCCAATAACAGTAGGTAATACGAATTCATCGGTTTCACCTTTAGCATAAGAGGCTTTAACACCTTCAATTGCAGAAGATGCATGTTCGCCTTCGCCTAACAATAATGCGTTGTAACCTTTTTCAACCCTATCCCAGCGATTGTCTCTGTCCATAATATAATAACGGCCGATAACAGTTGCAACAGGCGGAAGATTGAACTTTTTCAATTCATCTTCAACAACTTGCAAGTATTCACAAGCACTTGATGGAGGAGTATCACGTCCATCCAAAAATGCGTGTACATAAACTTTAGTCAAACCTGCATCAGCAGCCATTTTAATCAATGCCAACAAGTGATCTAAAGATGAATGAACACCGCCGGTTGAAACAAGTCCGTAAATATGTAATGCAGAATTATTTTTCTTAGCATGTTCAATAGCATTCAAAAATCTTTCATTTTTAAAGAAAGAACCGTCTTTAATCGCATTATTTATTTTAGATAAATCTTGATAAACAATTCTTCCTGCACCTAAATTCAAGTGACCAACTTCTGAATTACCCATCTGACCTTCCGGTAAGCCGACATTTTCACCATCAGCTTTAATTTTAATAAATTTTTCTTCTTTTTCTAATTTTGGTACATTAACAGGATGTGCCAATTTAGTAGCATCATATTTTTCAGAACCGGTAGAAATACCCCAACCGTCCATAATACATAGCAAAACTCTATTAGTCATTTTATGTCCCTTCTTTCTATCTGCGTGTTAGCAAAATTTTAACAAGAACAGGGGTAAATGTAAAGAGTCACTCACTACAACACTCTATTATCATAATCGGTAATCAATTTTGATGTTGATACCTACTGAAGTATGTTCTTTTTTTAAATTTTTAAACATTCAAATATCTTTTTATTATTTAAATCGAAATTATTTTTTAAAAGCATTCATTAAAGCAACTCCAATAACGCCAATAAAAAGTCCGTGAAGTCCAACTCCTAAAATCGCTATAATACTGGCTAAAAACTTTCCTAAATCTGTAACAGGGCTAATATCACCATAACCTACAGAAGTAAAGGTTATTATAGAAAAATAAAAGCATTTAGGAATTGAAGTAAATACTTGAGGTTGTGCCGGATTTTCAACTAGATACATCAAAATTGACGATATTAAAATCGCAATAAAAAAAATTGAAAATGTAATTAGTAATTCTTCTTTTTTGTCAATAAAAGCATTCTTTATATTCTCTAGAGCTTGTGAATATCTTCCGATTTTTAATATCCTTAAAAGACGAGAAAGCCTGAATATACGTAAAAATACTGTATTAACAGGGCAGAAACTTAAGTAATAAGGAATAACTGCAAAGAAATCAATCAACATCATTGGTTTAAACAAATCTTTAAAATTATTGCAGGCAATAACACGTAATAAATATTCAATAGTAAAAATAATAATTGAAAATAATTCAAAGTATTTAATTTGAATTGAAAACATATTATGAAACGAATTGACAGAATCCATAATAAAAACAATCAGATTTAATACAATAAGTATAAAGATACTTTTTTCAAAAATCTGATTGTTTATGATATTGTTAATTTTGTTTTTTAGCATTTAAGATTAGCCTCTTAAAAATCTAATCTAGCAACTATACGATCTCTTAAATCTTCAAATTGTAATTGTTGTGCTGCTGTAAACATAACTGTATTTTCATCTTTTGCAGCACTAAATAAACCGCCTTTATCTTCTTGACTACCAGGGAAGACAAATTGAATATAACCGCTTGTAACTTTCCCAGCTTCTTTAAATTGAAGTGCAGTAAGATTTTTTAAAAATATAATTTTTGTGCCATCCATACCATGAGTACCAAAAGCTAAAGCACCTTTTCTTGTTATTTCAACACGGCTATATAAAAGTTCTATTTGACCATTAATTCCTTCATAAGTTCTTGAAACTTCTTCCAATTCTGTCATAATTTAATCCTTTCTACCTAGCTCTGTTTTCTTTTTCCATTTCTTTACGTTTTGTTTTAATTTCACACTTACAACAAAACATATTTAAATCCTTCTTAATTCTACATGATACCTTATAGCATACATATATCAAAAAAGATAGCTGGCTAAATGGCTAATAAAAAAACAGAGAATCAAACTATTGTTCAATTCTCTGTTCTAAAATTAGGTGCTGGCAACGAGCTATCTTCCCAGGGGGTGGCCCCCCAAGT
>CATLLJ010000014.1 GCA_950022495.1 uncultured bacterium | reverse complement strand
AATTTCTTCCATAATTGTGTGCTCCTTTCGCAAGCAACACATTACAATGAAAGAATAAATAAAGCATAAGAATTCCGAAAAAACGAAACAAAACAACACATTTTACATAATTATTCAAACATTCTTTGATAATTTTCCATAGCATATCTGTCTGTCATTCCTGCAATATAATTTGCAATTACTCTTGTAGGTGTTATATCATAGCCTGCATCTTTTCTATCAGCTAAAATAATTCCATTTTTTGCATTCTCGTAAATTTTTCTTGTTCTATATGGTAGTTGCTGGGGATTTGTACTAAAAGATTCGAATAATCTTCCTGCTATAAATTGTGCTTTTGTATCCATTTGACAGGCAATAGGAGATCTATATATATAATTTTTCATAAAAGTTTTATATGATTTAAAATGCTCTTTAAAAGCAGAATATTCTGCAATAGAAATATTTCCATGATTTATAATATCTTCTTGATTTTCAATCATTAAGTTTTGAATTTGTTCTTTTGTTCCAATTATTAAATCTTTAATCATGGCTTTTAATATAGTGTTAGGGTTATAATCTTCCCACAAATCTACAATTTTCACATATTCAATACCTAAAATTTGCGATGCTATACTTGTATAAAAATTTAGTTCTTCTAAAAAAGCCTTAAATTGTTTCGTGTCATTCAGTTTCATATCTTGTAAAATATTTTTATTTTTAATAGCATCTTCTAAATCATGATATAAATATGCAAGAGTATCGATTTTACAAACCAAATCTGATTCAATTGATTTATATTGAGAAGATGTTGCTATTGCATCCGATTCAGAATTATATATATTTGTATCCTGTGGAATCTTAGTATGGTGTAAAATACCATATCTAGTATAATTTGTTAAATTTAATCCATTTGGAGCTTCATTATTATTAAATCCTTTATTTTCCAGGTAGTCGACAACTAAAACACTTTGACAATTGTGTTCAAAGCCACCTTCAACATTATTTTTTAACACGGCTTCTACTGCATGACCAAAAGGTGTATGTCCTAAGTCATGTCCAAGTGCAATTGCTTCAGTTAAATATGCATTTAATCCTAAAGATGTTGCAATAGATCTAGATATTTGTGTAACTTCTAATGTGTGAGATAGTCTATTAGTATAATGATCTCCTTGATTTGTCATATATACCTGAGTCTTTTCCATCAATCTTTTAAATGCCAAAGAATATATAATTCGATCTTTGTCCCTTTCAAATTCAGTTCTTCTTTGACAAGGTTCATAATTTCCCATATACAATCTTTGAGCAGCCTTAGATTTTATGGCATAAGGTGCTAAATTATATTCTTCTTTATCTTCCAAGTCCTGTCTTAAATTATCAAAAATTATATTTTTCAAAATGAACCTCTATTTAATTGCATTGTCTATTCATCAAAATGAATATCTTCCTCAGCAATATTATGTATATCTATTCTTGTTTCTATATCGACTTTATTTACAAACCATTCATTTAGTAAACAATTACGAATAAAATCATCAATTCTATTAACACCATTTAATTCTTTTAATGTAACAACAATGCTAAATTTTAACCCTCTTCCATCTTCTGGATTTAACCTATTTTTTGTTTTTAAGCTTATACCCCACAAACCTTTGGGTGTGTAAGATAATTTGGGCATGTTTCTGGTTTTTAAGATTTCTCTTATATGTTTTACATTGTCCCATTTCCTGAAATATTGACGCGCATCCTTTTCTTGAGTAAATACACCTTTTGAATCTTGATAGTTATTATCAATAGACTTAATTTCCTTATCTTTTAGCCTTCCAATTTTTATATCCAATTCGGTGTTGGTATAATCTACTCCCTGATTTCTTGAGCATTTAGGAAAGTAGCAAAGTGTGGCTTTTGCAATAAACGGATGTTTATCTTGATGCACTGGGATTGGAAGTTTATAATTGTATGTATCGTATTCTTCCGAAACTCCTGATATGATAAATTGAATCTCATCATCTTTTGTATTTACAACATCTTCAATTCTTTGAGGAATAATGCCATGTCCAATTTTAAAAATATCAAATTTTTGTTTTTGCCACGTTGTAGAAGAATGTATCAAAAGAGCTTTTGCTTCTTCTCGTGATAGTCCAAGTACAGACATTAAGTAGCACATTTTCCTTGATACCCATGGTGCCGCAAAGGATGTTCCTTGTACAAATTCAATACCCCTATTTGTACATACGTGGATTTTATTTAAATTATCTCCTCCAAAGTAAGCTATATCAGGTTTTATAAAAAATGACAAGACTGGTCCTTTTCTAGTATAAGAAACTGGCTCTCCTTTTCTTGTAACAGAATTTACTACCAAAGAATTTATTGAATCAGCAGGAGAACCAATTGCTTTGTCTTTTTCATCATCTTTTTTATTTGTTCCTGCAATAATAAATATAACATCGTTTTCACATTGAATTTTATCAAGAATTGCAGCTTCTGGTGATATAAAATTAGAATTTACTTCTAATTTAGAGCCTAGTGATAAATTCCAAACTTTAATATCAGGGTTCATTGCCACAATTTTTTCTATATCTTTAAGAATACTGAATGAACTAAATTGCCCCCCTGCTGCAACTGTATAGTGTTTGACTTTAAATCGCCCACACCCGTCATCTAAATCAGGATTTAAAGCTGGACCATCTACAATAATAGAACATACAGCAGTCCCGTGAATATAATCATTCTCAGAAATGGGAATATCTTTGGATAATAAATTTGTTGTATCTACCCATTCAGAAAAATATACCTTTTGATCAAACGAAGTATCTATTACTCCAATTGTTGGTTCATTTTGTGGAGATTCAATATCTCTTGTTATGCTATTTTCTGCAAACTCAAAATCATTTTTCGTTAATTCTGATAAATCATGTACAGCCATAGATATTAAGTACGGAGCTTTAGCTCTTAAAAGACTTAATTCATCAGGATATAAATATATTGTAGTTTCATCAATTATCCTGTTGTTATCAATTCGGATGCCAATTTTTTTTAATAACCCCTCGGTGTCAGAAATTGTTTTAAAAATAGTAATTATTGAAGCTTCTTGCAAAACCGTTTCATCTTTTAAAATATCAAATTTTTCTACATAATATGCATCTACGATTATTCTTAAAAAATTTGTTTTACAAAGTATAGAATTTTTAAACAAGAGTTTATCATTAAAGCCTTTTGCGGTAATTTCTTTTATTTTGTCATGCGAAATAAAACCATTAAATTTTTCATTTAAAATATGTATTGCTTCTTTGACTTCATTTATTGATTGCTCTAGTTCTTTTAAAAGAACATAATGTGTGATTATGTGTCTTGGTGATTCACTATTATCGTAACGTGCACCTCTTATGCTATTATTACCAGAAGATAAAATTCTCTGGATACGATTACTTTTTGCTGCTATTTTATTGTAATAAACACTGACTAATGCTCCTGGCAAAATCGTGTCATTTTGCCAAATTTTGAATAATCTTTCTAAATCAGAGAGTAATTCTTCTAATCTACCAGAATTTATTGATTCACCAGATGGTAAATTTGGAGATCCAAATGTAGAATCATTTTTTCTTTGTTCAAAAGTTCCTTTTAATTGAAGTGTTGAATTCATACTACTTTATCTCCTTAAGTTTTCTTGATACTTGGCTTTTTGAGACTCCTGTCAAAATTTCAATTTCTCTCACTGTAAATCCTTTATCTTGAATATTTTTTAAAGAAACATTATTACTGCTCTTATTAAGTGAATTATAAATTCTTTTTAGATAATCATACTCATAACTTGGATCACTAAAAGCCAAAGACGTTTTTAAAATATTTTTAAGTTCTCCAGGATATGGTAAGCTCTCTGTTGAATGAAGTATTTTTCTGAATAAAGTAATATTACGCCCAGCAGTCTTAAATTTATTAAGTAGTTTGTTTAAGATTTTTTCTGCAGCTTCAATTAAATCAGATTTTGTATATTCACTAAAATCAACTATTGAGTCAAAGCGTCTGATTAGAGCTTTATCAAAAGCTTTATATAGGTTAGTAGTTGCTATTACAACAATATTGCTATCAAGACAGTCAAAGCCTTTTAAAAGAGATGAAGTTGCTCTGCCCATTTCTCGTAAATCATTTGAGTTAATTCTATCAATAGCCAGCGCATCAATTTCGTCAAACAAAATTATAATTTTTTGCGGCTGAGAAATTTTATGCAATTCGTTAAATAATGCAGAAATATTTTTTGATGTCTGTCCCAACTTACTATCAATAATATTATCAAAATCTACAGCATATAAATCTCTGTCCAATATTCTTGCGATTTGCTTTGCACTCTCCGTTTTACCCGTACCCGGAGGTCCTTCAAATAAAAATTTATTGACACCGACATTATGTCCTATGGCATTTATTATACCAACAATACTATCTTCTATACTAATTGGAAGCGGTAGCGGTTCGTTACCAAGTTCGACCTTTTTCAAGAAGTGACAATCTTCTTCCTGAAACTGTGGACTGAAACTGTTTGCATCCGACAGTAAAGAAACTATATATTGAGCTAAGCTATAATCTTTGTCATTATCGAAATCTTTAGCTATAGTATACGCCTCTTGCCTAAAAGCAGCTTCATTTTTTTCTGCATGGAATTTTATCAAATTTATAACATTTTTCTTTTTCATGATTTACCTCAAGTGTATAATATAACACTTGGGACAAATTGTCAACACTTGGGACAAATTTTATTAAACTCTTATCTTCATAATAGCTAAATTAAAATTTGGATATACTTTATTGGTTGCAAACTTTAATGACAATCTCCATATCATAGTTAATTACATCTTATAGTGTATGTTAATTTACAATGAATAAAGATGATAAAGTTGAAGTCATTTCTATGATGGAAGTTTTCTATGCTTCTGACGCTGTTTCAACTGATGGCAGTCCGGAAATATTCAATAACGATTTTGAAAATTGCATTGATGATAATCCTTTTTTGGAAGGTTTTGTATTTTGTAATTCTAATAGTGAGATTGCCGGTTATGGAATGCTTGCAAAAAGTTTCTCAACTGAATTTGGAAAACCTTGTATCTGGCTTGAAGATTTATATCTAAAACCTGAATTTCGAGGTTTTGGTATTGGTAAAACTTTTATTGAATACATTGAAAATTTGTACCCGAATACTTTATTAAGATTAGAGGTTGAGGAAGACAATATTTGTGCAGTTTCGGTATATAAAAAATGCGGCTTTAAAGAACTTCCCTATATGGAGATGAAAAAACATATTTAAATAAGCATATTTGCTTATTTAATTCCAAAATTTTTCTGAAGTTTCTTCAAATTACCATTTTTTGTTTCGATTTCAATTACCTGATTAACTGCTCTAATCAAATCTTTTGATTCAGGTCCCTTACGAAAAGCTACTGCATAAGGTTCTTTTGTATATCTTTTTGGCAGTAGTTTTACGCTTTTATCTTTCAGGGCAAGACCAAGAAGGATTGTATCATCTGATACAATTGCGTCAGCTTTTCCCTCTTTTAATGCTCTAAAGGCATCAGGATAAGTTTTGTATCCCCTTATTTGCACATAAGGTACTGCTGATCTTAAACTTCTTTCACTTGTTGAGCCGAATACAATAATTGCTTGTTTTTTATTTAAATCTTTTAATGATGTTATTTTGCTATTGCTGCGTACTAATAATGCCTGGCCTGCAACATAATAAGCATTAGAAAAATCTAGAATTTCTTTTCTCTGCGGAGTTACAGACATTGTTGCAATAATCATATCAATATCGCCTGAATATAATTTCATTATTCTGTCGGAGGCTGTAACAGGTACAAACTTAACTTTTTTTTCACTGCCAACTATTCCTCGTGCGATTAATTTTGCAAGTGCAGCATCATAACCTACAATGTGTCCTTTCTGGTCATAAAATCCGAACGGATAAGTATCGGTTTTAATTCCGACGACAATATTATCTCGTTTTATAATATCATTTAAATCATTTGCAACAGGTATTTCTTCTTTCTTTCCGCATCCGCAGCAGATGAATGCAGTTAAAAATAGTAAAGTTATTATTCTTTTGAACATAATTTTTTCCTCTTTGATTTAATCATACATTATTAAACTGACAAGTCAAAAAAGTTAAGGATATATCGGTTTATAATTTGGCTTTTTTTATATTTTAATATATTATAAAACAATGAAAACGATAACTTTAATAGGAATGATGGGTTCTGGTAAATCAACAATTGGAAAGCTTTTAGCGGATAAAATAAAAGCCGGATTTGTGGATGTTGATTATGAAATCGTACAAAATACACAGATGTCTATATCTGATATTTTTTCAAAATACGGAGAAAAATATTTTAGAGAGCTGGAAGCTAATACAATAAAATCTGTTTTTCAAGAAGAGGGTTTAGTTATATCCTTAGGGGGCGGTGCTTTTGAAAATGTTGAAACCCGTAACTATTTGATGGAGTTTTCAAACGTGATTTATTTAAAAACTTCTTCGGATGTGATTTTTGAAAGAATTAAAATGGACAAATCGCGTCCGCTTTTAAAAGATAATATGAATATTGAGACAATCAATTACATAATAAATGAACGAGAAAAAAATTACGAACTTGCAAAATTTATTATTTCGACAGATAATAAAGAACCCGAACAAATAGTAGATGAGATTTTAGGAGTTTTATAATGAATTTGGAAGTAAAAATACAAGGTAAAAACAAAAGTTATCCGATTTTTATTAATAACAATGATTTAGAAACTTTGAAAAATGATATTTTGACTCAGATAAATAACAAGAATTACATTGTTGTTTTTAGTCAAAAGGTTTATAAATTATATGGCAAACTTTTGAATTTTGACAAAAATAGAGTTTTTGTCTTAAAAGACGGCGAAGACGAAAAAAATATAAAAAATTATAACCGTATTTTAAACTTTGCACTTTCAAAAAAACTTACAAGAGAAGATGCTATTATAGCGATTGGCGGAGGGGTAGTTGGTGATATTGCAGGATTTGCAGCTTCAACTTATATGAGAGGGATAAATTTAATACAGGTTCCGACAACTCTTTTAGCCGATACTGACAGTTCTGTAGGCGGTAAAGTTGCTATAAATACCAAATTCGGAAAAAATCTGGTCGGGGCTTTTTATCAGCCAAAAGCTGTTTTTATCAATGTTAATTTTTTAAAAACGCTTGATGACAGGCAATTTAAAAGCGGACTTGGAGAAGTTATAAAATATGGATTTATTGAAAATAGCTGTCCTGTTGAAGGTAATGCCAATTTAATTAGTTTTTTACGTGATAATTACGAAAAAATTATGGCAAGAGATATTCTAACTCTACGTGATCTTATAAAAATGTGTATTGAATTAAAGATTTCTGTTGTTCAGGCAGATGAAAAAGAAAGCGGTTTGCGTAAGATTTTGAATTTTGGTCATACATACGGGCATGCAGTTGAAAAAATTACTAATTATAAAAAATTCACCCATGGTGAGTGTGTTGTTTCCGGTATTCGTTTTGCTTTTGATTTAGCTTTTAATTTGAATTTAATTGATAAAGAGTATAAATTTTTAAGCGATGATTTGTTGAAACTTTTTAATTATAAAAAAGTTCCGGCTTATGGTATAAATAAAATTATTAAAATTATGGAAACTGATAAAAAAGCGACCGACGAACATATTATATTTATACTTCCAAAAAAATACGGTGAAGTTCAGGAATATAATTTCACAGCAGAAGAATTAAAGGAAATTTTGTAACACTTAATAATTTTGCGGCTGATAAATAACGTGTTATCATAAGTAGTAAGTTTATTATAATTATGCTGATGAGGAATTTATGAAGTATAAAGATTTGCCGAAGTGTCCGGTAGAAACTACAATAAGAATGATGAATTGTAAGTGGAAAATCTTAATTATAAGAGATTTGCTTTCCGGTACAAAGAGATTTGGTGAACTAAAAAAATCTGTTTCCGGTATTACGCAAAAAGTTCTTACTGCAAAACTGCGAGCACTGGAAGAAGATGGTTTAATCGAACGTTTTGAGTATCCGCAAATTCCGCCTAAAGTTGAATACACACTTACTGATATCGGATATAGTTTGAGACCTGTAATAGAAGCTTTTAAAGATTGGGGCAAAGATTATAAAAGATATACAAAACTTGTTGAAAAGATGAAATGTTAATAAAAAAGGACAGAAAATTTTCTGTCCTTTTTTTAATTATTTTTTAGGATTAATCACTTTCTGCTACAACTGATGCAATTAATTCGCCATAGCTGTTGACTGTTCCGTTTGTTTCTTCAACGATATAACGAAGGTCTTTTCCTTCAATTGCTTTTTCTGCACAATCCATTGCTTCGTCATAATCTTTGAATTCGCCTATTAAATTTTTTGATAATTCAGATTTGTCTTTTGCTGTGTAAACTTGAAACATATTATATCTCCTTTTTTACCATTTATATTCTATCATAAATAATAAAAAATCGTTTACAGCTTAGTTATATACAGTTGCTAATTTTGCATTAATGGATTTGAAAAATGGGAGTTTTTCAGGCAGTTCTATATTTTCTGCAAGCGGTAATGAAATGACAATTTCCTGCGGGTCTTCAACTATATATTCATATTCTTGAGTTTCTTCTTGTTGATTATTAGTTTCTAAAATATCTTCAACATTCAAAAACTGAGGTTTTTCTCCTAATTTAATAAATTCATGAAGTTTAGATTTTTGGAATAAAATATCAATAGACTCTTCATTTTCTTGATTTTTTGGTCTAGTTTGGAACATATTGCCAAATTTTGTTGCTTTTGTTCTTAAATTAGGTTGTTTTGATTTTTTTGAATTATTTTTAATTGTTTCAGATAGCATAATTGTCCTCTCCCACATTTATAGTATAGAATTCAATATGGGTTTTGGCATACTCCATTTGATGTAACTTTGCAAGGATGAAGCTAATAATTTTGAGATTTTTTGATGAAAGAAGCGGCTCACTTTGAAAAGTGAGCCGCTTTTCTAATTTATTTAAAAATCATAACTGATATAAGAGCCATTAATATTAACGGTATATTATAATGTAAAAATGTTGGTACGCAGGTATCCCAGATGTGATTGTGCTGTCCGTCAGCATCAAGTCCGGCAGTTGGACCCAGAGTTGTATCTGATGCCGGAGAGCCTGCATCTCCTAGTGCAGCCGCCGCTGCGATTACTATTATTGTTGATGGAATACTAAATCCTAGTTTTATACAAATTGGAACATACAGTACTGCAAGAATTGGAATTGTTCCAAAAGATGTTCCAATACCCATTGTTATAAACAAACCTACAAATAGCATCAGAGCCGTTGCAATAATCTTACTTGACATCATATATGGAGTAATTGTGTTTACAAGGGAGTCTATTCCGCCTGTAGCTTTCATAACACTTGCAAAACCTGCGGCAATAAGCATTACAAATGCAACATAACCCATTAGCCCTACGCCTTCATTAATGAGTTTATCCATTTTATCGTGATCAATAGCTTTTAGTCCAAAAATAACAGATAAACCTACCAAAGCACCTAATGGCAGAGAATTTGTCCATAATTGAACAATTAAAGTCAACACTGCCGCGGCTAAAGTTATGTAATGGTTTTTGTTTAGGTGTAAATCTTCATTGTTTTTGCTGGTATTAACTTCTAAATTCCGGTATTCTCTAGGTTTTCTATATGAAATAAATATTGCGACCAAAAAACCTATAAACATTCCTAAACCTAATATCCACGTTGATTTCCAGATATCATTTTTTGCGACTTCCATTCCGTTTTGAATCATATTTTCAGCAATTAATCCCTGAAATATTAATCCAAAACCTGCAGGTATCATAATATAAGGTGCTTTTAATCCAAATGCGAGTCCGCATGCAACCGCTCTTCTGTCAATTTTTAATTTGTTCATTATTGCAAGAAGCGGCGGTATCAGGATTGGAATAAATGCTATGTGTACAGGTATCAAGTTTTGTGAAAGTATTGCAATTCCTGTTAAAATGAATATTAAAAGATATTTTTTTGATTGGATTACGTTAGCAATTTTCATTGATAATATAGGTGCAAGTCCAGTATGTGTCATTGAAGCTGCAAATGCTCCGAGTAAGATATAACTTAATGCGGTTTCGGAGTTTCCGCCCATCCCGTTTATGAATATATTCATAACATCAGACAGGCTGATATGACCGATAACTCCGCCGATAACTGACGTAATAATCAGTGCTAGTAATACATTAACCCTGCATAAGCATAGAACGCAAAGTAATATTACTGAAATAATTATTGGATTTGTAATAAGTGAAATCATAAAACCTTCCAATCTTAGGATAACACAAAAATTTACAGCTTTTTTGTTTTGCTTTGCAAACCTTGATTTTTATAATAAAATCAGGATATGGATATCACATCAAAAAGCAATATTACTCTTGAATTTGATAAGGTAAAAGAAGAACTTTCAAAATATGCCAAGTTTGAGCAAAGTAAAGTTCTATGTTTGCGTTTATCTCCATTTAACGATGTAAATAAAATTCAAAAAGAAATTGAATTAACAAGAGAAGCTAAAAAAATTCTTGATTATGCAAAAGATACTCCAACCGAGTTTATTGCTGATATTGGTAAAATTAAATCCAATGCAGCAGTTTCTTATCTTCTTGAAGATGAGTTGAATGATATTGCTAAAACAATGAAATCATCAAGGCTTTTAAAACGATTTATTATTGATAATTCTGATGAAGATTTTTTACTTAAAGATATTGCAGAAAAGCTTGTTGCCGATAAGGATTTAGAAGATAGAATTTTTGAAACTTTTGATGAAAATTTGAATATAAGACAGAATGCAACACCGGAACTTAAGGGGCTGTATTCTTCTTTGAGAGATACCGAACAAAATATCCGTGACCAGATTAGTTCATTAATGAATAATCCGAATTTTTCTAAATATTTACAAGAAAATATTTATACCCAACGCGATGACCGAATTGTTTTTCAGGTTATGGCTTCAAATAAAACAAAAGTTCCGGGGATTGTTCATGATGTTTCATCATCTGCCAAAACATTTTATATTGAGCCTGCTCAACTTGTGCCGTTAAATAATAAGGTTAGAGAAGTGAAATCAAAAATTCATGCAGAATGTATAAGAATTCTTGTGGAATTGACTGATTTAGTTAAACAATATATGCCGGAACTAGAGCTTTGCGAAAAAATCATGTCAGAAATTGATTTTCATTTTGCAAAAGCCCGATACGCGGTAAAACTTCATTCTGTAGAACCTGAGTTGTCACCTGAAAAATATATTTATTTTGAAAATATGAAACATCCTCTCTTGTTAGAAGTGACAGAAGATGTTGTTGCAAATAATTTTGAAATCGGCAAAGATTACAAATCTGTTATAATAACGGGTTCAAATACCGGCGGTAAAACTGTCACGTTAAAAACTATCGGTTTGTTTATTTTAATGGCAAAATCCGGCATGTTTCTCCCTTGCACCTGTGCAAAAGTTTATCCGTTTAAAAATGTTTTTGCAGATATCGGGGATTCTCAAAGTATTTTGCAAAGTCTGTCCACATTTTCATCTCACATGACAAATCTTATTGAGATTTTAAAACAGAGTAGTGATGATTCATTTGTACTTCTGGATGAAATTTGTGCAGGAACAGATCCGGTAGAAGGTGCAGTGCTTGCTCAAGGTATATTAGAAAAGTTAGCACAAAAACAGGTTACAAGTGTTATTACAACTCACTACGGTGAATTAAAAGCTTTAGAATACAGTAATAGTTTTTTCAAAAATGCTTCTGTTGAATTTAATACTGAAACCCTGCAGCCTACATATAAACTTCTTATTGGTATTCCGGGGTTGAGTAACGCAATATCAATTGCTTCAAATTTAGGTTTAGATAAAGATATTGTAGACAAAGCTAAAAATACGCTTGTAACTCAGAAAGACCCGACAGTTGCTGTTGTTGAAAAATTGCAGGAAACACATCAAGAACTTTCTAAAAATCTTGAAGAAGCACAGGAATTAAAAGAGTCTTCTCTTGAAATAAAAAAAGAATACGAAGAAAATTTAAATCAGGTTAAAAAAGACAAGAAGAAAACTCTTAAAAATATTAAAAATAAATTTGATGTAGAAATGATGGAAGCCCGTGCAGAAATTAAAGAAATTTTAGACGAACTTCGCCGTGAAAAATCTGAAAAGATTGCCCGTCGTGCATATTCTCGCCTTGCAAAATTGGAAGATGGTTTTAGGGGTGAAATTGATAAGGTCTCCGACAAGCAAAAATATCTTGAAATTGATTGGGATAAGGTTGTTGTCGGCGATGTTGTTATGATTAAAACTCTTAATCAAAAAGTTACGATTTTGTCACTTCCTGATAAAAATAAACGCCTGTTTGTTGATATGGGTGCTATGAAAATGAAGGTTAAAAAAGATGAATTAGCTGTTTTGGACGAAAATTATAAAGAACCAACAAAACAAAAAATTCCAGGAACATCATTTAAGAGTTTTGAACTTAAACGTTATGAAATTTCTCAAACACTTGACCTTCGCGGATACAGGGTTGAAGAAGCTCTAGATGAAGTCGAAAATTATCTTGATAAGGCAAGTTTAGCTAATCTTACACCTGTATATATAATTCACGGGCATGGTACAGGAGCATTAAAACAAGCAGTAAGAGATTTCTTAAAAACATCACCTTATGTTGCAAAATTCAGACCCGGTGAAGATGCTGAAGGCGGCGACGGTGTAGCGGTTGTTGATATAAATTAAGGGCAGGGGTAAATATTATTTATACCTTATCAGATAATTGATAAATACATGTTTTTGTAAGATAACTCTGTAAAAGAGAGGTTGTATAAAATATGAAAAAATTAGTTCTAACATTAGTAGTATTAACAGGTCTGGCAGGTGTTGTAATGGCTGCTACATATTCTTCAGGTTACTCAAAAAACTTGCAGGCATGTAATCCGTATATTGAAAAATATAAGGTTCAAATCCCTACTGAAGATCCAAATACTCCTGTTTTAAATCTGCATTCAACCGAAACAATTGTCGGCTGGCGTGAAGGTAAATGTATAACAACCAGTATGGTTCATAGTGATGATTTGCAGCAAGATATTATTGAAACAAAATGTGCTTTTTCTAAAAATCAACTTGATTCAATAGTTAAAAAAATAGATTTAGCAAATAAAGGCGATAAAAAAGCTTCACAGACTTTGCAAGACGAATTAACGGGTTATGCAAAAGATGGTACAACCTGTCAGGTTAATAATTTAATTAAAGAATAAGAAGATTAAAACGCATCAAAAGCTGTATCAATCGGGTTCTTAAATTTCGTAATATTGCCCTGGAATAATAATTTAACAGTTCCAACAGGACCGTTTCTGTGTTTTGCAATAATAACTTCGGATAATCCTTTTGAGGTTGCTTTAATATTTTCTTCTTCCTCTGATTCTCCTTTGTTATAGTAATCTTCACGATAAATAAACATTACGATATCGGCATCCTGCTCGATTGAACCTGATTCACGCAAATCTGAAAGCATCGGACGTTTGTCGTTACGACCTTCAACCGCACGTGATAATTGTGACAATGTAATAATTGGTACATCAAGTTCTTTTGCCAGAATTTTTAACCCTCTGGAAATCGCGGAGATTTGTTGAAGACGGTCATCTTTTCCGCCGCCTTCCATCAATTGCAAGTAGTCGATTACAATTAGACCCAAGTCTTTTTGCTGGGTTTTCAACCTGCGGCATTTTGTACGAATATCAGTTAATGTACATCCGCTTGTATCGTCGATATAAATAGGTGCCTGGCTGAAATCATTCATTGCCATAGCTAGTTTATCCAAATCCTGTTGCAGCATATTACCTGTTTTAAGTCTTTGAGCGTCAACTTCAGCATAAGAACACAACATTCTCTGTACAAGCTGTGACGCTGACATTTCCAGTGAGAATATACATACAGGAACATTTTCTTTTATTGCAACATTTTGGGCAATGTTTAGTGCAAATGCTGTTTTTCCCATTGCCGGACGGGCTGCAAGAATAATTAAGTCGGATTTATGAAGACCGCTCATCATATTATCAAGTTCGGTAAAATCAGTTCGTAAACCGGATAGTTCATCTTTGTGATTATAACGATATTCAATACTATCCCATGTATCTAAAACAAGGTCTTTTACGTGTTTAAGATCAGTAGTTGCTTTGCTTGAACCAATGTCAAAAATTAACTTTTCTGCCTGTTCTAAAGACCTGTCGCTTGGTTCTAAGTCATACCCTTTTGTTACGATTTCAGAACCTGCATTGATAAGAGCTCTTTTGACTGCTTTTTCTTGAATAATTTTTGCATAGTAAGAAATATTTGAAGTTGTAATTGTGTTTTCAACTAAGTCATTTATGTATGCTCTGCCGCCGACTTTTTCAAGTTTATCGCTGTAGCTTAATACATCAGAAACTGATACTATATCAATGTTATCATTGTTATTAAATAATTGAAGCATTGCTTCATAAATATATCTGTGTGCAGGTTTATAAAAACTGGCAGGTAATAGCGAATCCGAAACTTTTGATAATGTTTCAGGATTAACTAAAATTGCACCTAACACGGCTTCTTCGGCTTCTATATTCTGTGGGATTAAACTTTCGTCAACTTTTTTTCGGGTTTCTTTTGATGTAACTGGCATGAACTTTTCCTTTTTTATACATATAAATCATAGTACATAAATAAGTTATTTTCTCTATCATGTTAATAAGCTTTAAGTAAAGTTTATTAAATTTATGCTCTGGAAATATCAGCCTCAATTTCAGCAAGCAGCATATTTATGTATTCAACATTTTTTGTGTTTCCACGTTGTTCAAAAATTTCTCTTGCTGATAGAAGTTTGGATTTAGCATCATGCGGGTGTTTTCTTTTTGTAATTTTACCGATTTCGGTTTGAACATGAGCAAGCATTTGTTCATAATCTCTTTGTTTTGCAGCTTGTCTTGTTACAGATTGGTAAGAATTAACAGCATTATCATAGTTTCTGGTCAATTCTTTTAAACATTTTTCTTGCTTATATAAAACCTGGATATATTGATATAATTTTTCCGGCCGGCGGTAATATATTTTTCGTAAATCATTAAGTCTTGCCATCATGTGTATAGGATCGCCGTTAGCTTTTGCGATTTCATACCCTTTAATTGCAAAGGGTTCTTGTTTTTCTGGAAAAAATTGTGTTAATTTGCACAAGGCACTCATGATAATTCCTGCAAAGTCATTATTTTCATATTCTATTAGTTTGTCTGCAAATCTATCAGCTTCAGAACAAAATAAGTCTTTTTGTTTTTCAATAAGATACTGTCTTTGTATTTTTCCAAATTCTTCAGAAAAATTTTGGGTACTCATTTGATTTTGAGTATTTAATACAAGAGTTGAAAATCGTTCAAGTCTTGTCGGAGGATAATATGGAGGAAGTAATTTGGGAAGAGTGTAAGCCATTTTTGAGCCTTTCGGTATTATAAATGACTCTAAAAATAAAAATTGCGTTATTATTAAATTTTGTGAATGTAATATCTTATTTAATTTATTAATTTTGATATTTTTCAAATTCATCTAAAAATTTTGCAGGAGTGGTGTTAAATGCGTTGCTGATATTTTCTAATAACTAATTATCAGAAAAAACAAACTGTAACTAAATTAAAAAAATCGTATAGTGTTTTAAGTCAAGCAATACGTTTATCCGAAAGTGATAATGGTGAAATTGAAGGTTGGGAAGCCTCATCTGAGGATATGTTTTTTGAAAAATATCTGGCACCTTATATGACTGTAACTTCCGAATTTAGATATTCTGAAATAAAAAACAGATTAAAGTATAAAAGATTAAATGGATCTATTGAAACCAGCTGGACACCATTGTATGATGGTGCAAAAGTTTATATTGACGGTAGTATGTTTTTTGTTGCAACTTCTAATTTAAGTCCACGTGGATATCTTACAATTGCTATTGATATAAATGGATTTTCAAATCCTAATGTAATTGGTAAAGATTTTTTTGCGTTTAATATAATTTTCGATAATAAAAATAATATGTTTGCTCCTAAAATTACACCTTACGGAGCTAATAATACTTCTGATATGCCATTTGGTACGTGGAAACGGGAAAATACAAAAACAGGTTCTTATGCATGTTCAAAATCCGGCCGAGGACAATTCTGTGCGGCACTTATAATGATAGATGAGTGGGAAATTAAAAAAGATTATCCATGGTAGGTTTTTGATTTACGTATTATATTAAAAAAGCGGAGCCATTATTGGCTCCGTTTTTTATATTTATTTAATTGCGTCTAAACAATCCTGACATACACCGTCTTCATTTAACGAACGGTATTTCCAGCAGCGAACGCATTTATCGCCTTGAGCTTTTGTTACCCAGACAGTGTATCCGTCTTCTGTGTATTCATTAAGAACATCAGATGGTGCTGAATCAGTTAATGTTGCTTGCGATACAATATAAATATCGGCTAAATCAGCTTTATTAGCTTCTAAAATTGAAGAGTCTTCAGCTTTTATCCAAACTGCAACTTCAAGTGAGCTTCCAACCTTTTTATCAGCTCTAAGAGGTTCAATTGCACGTGATACAACTTCACGTGATTTAAGAATCTTTCCAAATTCTTCTTCAAGTTCAGGAGCATTCCATTTTTCATTTACCACAGGCCAATCAGATAATAAAATACTGATTAAACCGCCACGTTGAACTTCCGGAATATTTTGCCAGATGTCTTCTGCTTGATGAGGCATAACCGGAGCTAGAATTCTAACTAGTGCCATCAAGTTTTCAAATAAAACAGTCTGACATGCACGGCGTGATAAAGATTTTTTACCGGCTGTGTATAATCTGTCTTTCACAATATCAAGATAGAATGAACTTAAATCAACTGCAGCAAAGTTTTGTAAGCATTGGAAATATTTGTAGAATTCATAATTTTCAAATGCTTCGGTTACTTCGCCAATCAATTTATTCAATTTATGAAGTGCAAATTTATCAATATTTTTAAGTTCATCATACTGAACATAATCAACTGATGGGTCAAAATCGAACAGGTTGCCGATTAAGAAACGAGCAGTGTTTCTGGTCTTTTTAAAGATTTCAGTTAACTGACCGATAATGTTGTTACCGATTTTGATATCGTTTCTGTAATCAACTGATGCTGCCCATAATCTCAAGATATCAGCACCGTAATTTTTGATAATATCATCCGGTCTGATGTAGTTGCCTAAAGATTTAGACATTTTTCTACCGTCTTCACCGAATACAAATCCGTGAGTCAAAACTTCTTTATAAGGAGCTTTACCCTGAGTTGCAATTGATGTTAATAGTGAAGATTGGAACCATCCTCTGTGCTGGTCAGAACCTTCCAGGTACATATCAACAGGAGTATGACCTAATTCGTCAGCACGTTTTTCAACAACAGTTCTCCAAGAAACACCTGAATCAAACCAGACATCCATAATATCTTTTTCTTTACGGAAGTGAGTTTTACCGCATTTAGGGCATACAAAACCTTGTGGAAGTAATTCTTCTGCTGAATATTTAACCCACGCATCAGAACTTTCTTTATCAAAGATTTTTGCAACATTTTCAATTGTTTCGTCTGTGCAGATAACTTCTCCGCAATCTTCACAATAGAAAATAGGAATAGGAACACCCCACGCACGTTGACGTGAAATACACCAATCTGTACGGCTTTCAACCATGTTTCCAATTCTGTTTTCGCCGCTTGCAGGAATCCATTTTACGTTGTGGATGGCATCAAGGGTTTCTTTTCTAAATTTGTCAACTTTAACAAACCATTGCGGAGTTGCTCTGTAGATTACAGGTTTCTTACATCTCCAGCAGTGTGGATAACTGTGTTGAATATCTTGTTGTGTTAATAATGCTCCGCAGTTTTGAAGCATTTCAATAACCATAGAATTTCCTTTGTAATAAGGAACACCAACAAGTTCAGGAATTCCGACAACATCTGTCCAAACACCCGCACCGTCAAGAGGTGAAAATACTTCAATATTATATCTGCAGCCAACTTCGTAGTCTTCAAGACCGTGTCCCGGAGCTGTATGAACAGAACCTGTACCAGCATCAAGTGTTACGTGTTCGCCTAAGATAATAGGTGATTTTCTATCTACTAACGGATGTTTTGTATTTAATAATTCTAAATCCTGACCTTTGCAAGTTCCAAGAACTTTGATATCAGATTCTTCCCATTCAACATCTTTAAGAAATGATCCTAAAAGTTCTGTTGCAACAACATAAACATCATTTTTATATTCAAAGAATGAGTATTCAAATCTCGGATGCATAGAAATTGCCATGTTTGAAGGAATTGTCCAAGGAGTTGTTGTCCAGATAATTGCATAAACATCTTTGTCTTCAATATCAGCAAAATTCTTGATTGTATTTAATGCATCTGCTTCAAACTTGAATCTTACATAAATAGAAGTTGATGTGTGGTCTGCGTATTCAACTTCGGCTTCTGCCAGTGCTGTTTCGCAAGATGCACACCAGTAAACCGGTTTCATACCTTTTTCAATGTAACCTTTTTTATACATTTCACCGAATACTCTAACCTGTTCAGCTTCGTATTCAGGATTGATTGTCAAATAAGGGTTTTCCCAGTTGCCAAGAACACCAAGACGTTTGAATTCGTTTTCCTGTCCTTTAAGATTTTTGTGTGCAAATTCTCTGCACTTTGCTCTTAATTCAGTTTCAGTAATAGAGTGACGGCCGCCTTTGATGTTTTTAACAACAGCGTTTTCAATCGGAAGCCCGTGTCCGTCATAACCCGGAACATACGGAGCATAGAAACCTTTTTGAGATTTATACTTAATAAGAATATCTTTTAAAATTTTATTCAACGCAGTACCAACGTGAATTTTTTCTGAACTCAAATAAGGAGGTCCGTCGTGTAAAATAAATGAATTTGTTTTATCGCGGTTAGAAATCATCTTGTCGTAAATTTGATTTTCTCCCCAGAACTTTTGGATTTCTAATTCTCTAACAGTAGCATTTGCTCTCATAGCTAAAGTTGTTTGAGGCAAATTCAGAGTATTTTTATACTCGGTTTTAGTACTTTCGGTCATATTATTGTCCCTCTATTTCGTTATTAGTTACAGTTTCACAAATTAGTTTTTTTTCAGCCGGACAATCGTCTGATTTGTCAGCATCAAAATTCTTTATAAATAATTTCATTTTATCATAGTCAAATTGATTTTCCCAACGAGCAATAACAACGGTTGCGACACAGTTACCAACAAGGTTAACAGTTGTTCTGCCCATATCAAGAACCTGATCAATACCAAGCAATATTGCAACACCAATCAGCGGAATATTGAAACTTGCCAAAGTTCCGGCAAGTACAACCAGTGATACTCTTGGAACCCCTGCAATACCTTTACTTGTAAGCATAAGTGCAAGCATCATAAGTATTTGCTGGTTCAAATCGAGATTTATACCACAGATTTGTGATGAAAAGATTACAGCCATCGCAAGATATAATGTACTGCCGTCTAAGTTAAATGTATAACCGGTTGGCATTACAAAACTAACAATGTTTTGCGGAACCCCAAAACGTTCCATTATAGTAATGGCTTTCGGGAAAGCCGCTTCTGAACTTGCAGTTGAAAACGCAAGAAGTGCAGGTTCCTGAATTGCTTTTAATAAATTTCTTAGAGAAATCCTTGCGTATTTGCAGGCAATAAACAGTACCAGAAGTACAAATACTGCCAGTGCTGTATATAATGAGAAAATGATTTTTGCGTAATTTTTTAGGATTGATAAACCGTTCATTCCGACAGTTGAAGCGATTGCACCAAAAATACCAAGAGGTGCAAAATACATAACGTATTCTGTGAATTTAAACATTATTTGAGCAACGGAATTAAGTAAATCCATTACAGGCTTTGCTTTTTTGCCGACCGCACAAATTGCAATTGCCATAAATATTGAAAATACTACTATTTGAAGTAAATTCCCTTCAGACATAGATTGAACAATACTTGTCGGGAAGATGTTCATAACCATTTCTGAAATTGATGTATGCGGAGTTGTAACTGCCATCAAACCTGCTTCTTTTAATAATTCTGGATTAGCAACGGTTCCTGATACAAAACCTTTACCGGGGTTGAATATATTACCCATAGTTAATCCGATTATCAATGCAAGTGTTGTTACAACTTCAAAATAAACTATTGTTTTTATACCGATTTTACCAAGCTGTTTGATATCTCCGTGTCCTGCAATTCCTGTTACCAGCGTTGAAAACAGCAATGGTGCAATAATCATTTTTACCATACGTAAAAAGATAACGGCAAAAGTACGCATCTTAACCGCAATGTGGGGGCAAAAATGACCAAATAATACACCTAAAATCAGTGCTATAAATATTAATAATGTAAGCCTTGAATGTTTCAATTCTAACCTCTTATTAGATTATAGAACAAACATGTCCGACATTGTACAATAGGGTAATATTTTGTAAAATTTGTTAAACTTCGTCTTTATTTTTGTTCTGCCTTGCACGTTGTTTTGCTCTTTCGTGCTGCATTTCCATATAAACAAGAAGCATCAGCAATATATAATTTGCCTTACGCCAGAAAGGGTTTGCATTTGTAAAAAATGAAAATTTATCTAAGTCATCCAGCATTTCCTGATATTCTTCGTAGCGTTGAACATTTTGTTTGTTCAAATAAACTTTTTTATTATTACGAACCTGATAAAGTTCACCGAAAGAGTCTCTGCCAAAAATGTATTTAGCATTTTTATCTTTCACGAGAATTTTAAATTCGTCCTTGTTGTCAGGTGAAAATACTGCTTTGTAATTTACAAAATCCCTGTTATCTAGTTTTACTCTGCCGCTGATTGTATCTTTATTGTTTTTATCCAGCGTCATTTCTATATTAACTTTTTGTTTATCAAGATTAAATTCAAGAGCATAAGAATTTTTGCCAAGTGCTTTTACTTTAGGTTCTTCTATTGTTGTGAGCCAATCTAATTGATAAAATGCAGAACTTATTTCACCCTTTCCTTGTTTAATCATTTTTCTGGTATCTTCATAGAATTCGGTGCGGTCAATATCTTCTTGAGTTGGTTCATAAGGATTGATTATTCTTTGCACTGTCGGGTCATTTTTAAAAGCAAAAAATAAAACAGTAAAAAGCATTGCTCGTCTTGCCCAATCTGGTAAAGGTTTATTTTGATTTTCGTCCCTTTTGTTTTCACTGGTTCTGTTGGTCTTATTAGGGTTAGAAGCTTTAAATGCTATTTTATTATTTAAATTGTAATTGGCTAAACTATAAATTCTCATAGTTTTTATTAAAATACAACAGGGAAAATTTTGATATTATTACACTTGAAATATTAATATTTGTAACATATAATTCTTGTGAAATTTATTAATGGTTGTTTATAGAAAGGAGAGTTTATTATGTGGGAAAAAGACATTAATATTGATGAAGTTCGTGAAATCCGCACTAGAACAAATGTTTATTTCGGTGTTGGTGCAATTCAAAAAATTAACGACATTGCAAAGGATATTAAATTAAAAGGTGTTGATAAAGTTATTGTAATGTCCGGCAGGAATGCTTACAAAGCAACCGGAGCATGGGATGTTGTAGAAAAAGCCTTAAAAGATAACGGAATTGGTTATGTTAATTATGATCAAGTAACTCCAAATCCTAACACTCACCATGTTAATGATGCGGCAAAATTAGCAAAAGATTTTGGTGCTAAAGCTGTTATTGCAATAGGAGGCGGCTCTCCGACAGATGCAGGTAAATCAGTTGCTATTTTATTAGAATATCCTGATAAAACTGCAGAAGATATTTATGATTTTACATTTGCTCCAACAAAAGCAGCACCGATTATTTCAATCAACCTGACTCACGGTACTGGTACTGAAACTAACAGATTTGCGGTTGTTACAAATTTGGAAAAGAATTTCAAACCTGCAATTGCTTATGATTGCATTTATCCAATGTATGCAATTGATGATCCTCAATTGATGACAAAATTATCACCAAAACAAACAAGATATGTTTCAATTGATGCGGTTAACCATGTTATTGAAGCTGCAACATCTGCTGTAGCTTCTCCATATTCAATTTCACTGGCTAAACAGGTAATTGAACTTGTTGCAAAATACCTGCCAAAAGCAATCGCTAATCCTGACGATTTGGAAGCAAGATATTTCTTAGCTTATGCAGCAATGATGGGCGGTGTAAGTTTTGATAACGGACTATTACATTACACTCACGCATTAGAACATCCGTTAAGTGCCGTAAAACCAGAACTTGCTCACGGTCTTGGTTTAGCAATTTTATTACCTGCTGTCGTAAAATCAATTTATCCTAAAAAAGCTGCAACTTTAGCAGATATTTTGGCTCCGATTGTTCCTGATTTAAAAGGTGAAGAAACAGAAGCTCAAAAAGCAGCAGATGGTGTTTACGAATGGTTAAAATCAGTTGATGTTCCTGAAAAACTTACAGATATGGGATTTAATGCTGATGATGTTGAAAAATTAACAGATTTAGCGTTCAATACTCCATCTCTTGATGGTTTAATCAATATCGGACCTTGCGGCAATTCTCGAGATGTTGTGAGCGAAATTTATAAAAATTCTTTATAGTTTTTGGTTAAAAATATAAAAAGGGAATTCAAAAGAATTCCCTTTTTTGTGTTTATTTTCTATTTTTTAATACATATTGAGCTGCATTGGTTCCACTTTCAACAATATCGTTATGGAATACTATAGGAAAAACATCTTTTACATCTTTGTTGTCTACAACGCAATAAGCATCTGGATTTGTGGTAGTTGTTCCTTTTGAACATTTTGTTTCTTCGTTAGGTCCTGTTGCTCCGTTTACATCAATAAATCCTGAACATTTATGGTAACTGCTCCAGTTAGATATTTTTTCACCTAGTTCAAGAGAGCATCCTGAAGAAAAAGTTAAAGAACGAAATCCGACAAATGTTCCATCTGCTAATGCATAAACTGTGTATTGAGTCCCACCTTTTGAAACTCCCACTGTTGAGCCCTTAAATTCATAATTTAACATAGTTTTAAGTGTGTTTTCTCTATAAAATCCTGCAATTCCTGTCAAATTACTATTAAATATTGCACATACTGATTGTGTTGTATCAGCTCTTTGTGTATCAAAATCATTTCCTCCGCAGCCTGTCTCTACTTCTGCAAAATCCCATCCGAAATTTGCTTTGTTTAATCTCACTGCTTGTGATAAGGTTGAAATTCCTTTTTTGAATTTAGATGTATACCTTGCTGCTGTTAAATTTGTCATTAATGTGGGAATTGTCATAGCTGCAACAACACCAATTATTCCAAGGGTGATTAGAACTTCCGCTAATGTAAAACCAAATCTCGCGGCAATTGGTAGCGAAATTACGTGTGTCGCCCCTTCTCTAAGAGTAAAACTTGATTTAAAAGTTATAAGTTTTTTCATGACTATTATCCAACCTTATTGTGATATATTATGTCATATATAGTACATATTAATGTCATATAAGTCAATATTTTATGTCCTTTTGTATCATTAGAGTTTTGTATATATCTCGTTAGAATTATATAAAAAGGAGTTCTAAATGGATGATATAAAACAACTTTTTGGCAAAAGAGTAAGAGAGCTCAGAAAAAGGCAGGGGTTAACTCAGGAAAAACTTGCAGAAATGGTTGGCATAGAGCCTAGAAATTTATTGAAAATTGAAAATGCTCAAACTTTTCCGCGTTCTCAAACTCTGCAAAAATTGGTGGAAACCCTAAATTGCACTCCCACAGAATTATTTAACTTCGCACACCTGAATAACATTGACCAAATGCGTACTAAAGTTATTGAACAAATAAATAAAGACGATGAATTGGTTAAACTCGTTTATAAAATAATTAATTAAATATCAAAATTTTTAATATTATCAGGGATATTTTTTTCTATATTTTCAATTAATTCAGACACCGAACAATCAAACCCTGCAGACGTTTTAGGATAATAAGATTTGGGATACGTGTGCCGTTTTCTAAGCGGCTTAATGTTGCACAAGGAACATATGTTTCGTAAGAAAAAAGCCTTAAACTTTTTTGAGTATTATTTAATCTCAAATTTTTCAGCTCTTTTCCAAAAGCTTTTAAATATTTCTGCTCGTTATCAATGTTATCCGCTAAAATTTCACTTGACATAATGAAATTATATGATTCTTATTATACTAATATGTTTCCACATGGAAACATATTAAGCAGGAGAATCAGATGAAAGATAAAGGATTTACTTTAGCTGAAATACTTATTACCCTTGGTATAATCGGGGTTGTTGCAGCTATGACTATTCCTACTTTGATTACTAATTATCAGAAAAAAGCTTCAGTAACAAAATTACAAAAAGCGATTTCTATATTAAATCAAGCATACAAATTATCTTTTGATGAACTGGGAGAACCTGCAGATTCTGATATACCTTCAGCTGCTGCATATTTTAAAACATACTGGGCTCCATACTTGAAAGTTGCAACATATTGTGAAAACTACATAACCTGCGGATACAAATCCGAAAAACCGTTTTACACAACAGGCAACATATTAGTTAATACAATAGTTGTTGACACTGGCAGCAGGATAACTTTTTATACACCTGACGGCTTTTTATATGTAATATTTCCTACAGGCAGATATATGGACTCTTACAAGTCTAACCCAAATATTATAGTTGATATAAACGGTCAAGCAGGACCAAATATTATAGGAAAAGACGTATTTTTTTTGACAAGAGTAAACGAAGATAATAGAGGAGGAAGTATTTATCCCTTATATAAAGATTTGACCAATGAAGAACTCTCGACTCATTGTGGGAAATTTTCAGGTTTATGTTTTTGCTGTGCAGAAAAGATAAGACGTGATGGGTGGCAAATAGATAAAAGTTACCCGTGGTAAAAAAAGACCGCTTTATAAGCGGTCTTTTTCTATTTATTAATTAATCTTCCAAGCTTTCGTGTCCAGATTTGTGAGATTTTAGAAGAACTCCTCGTTTTGATGTTTGAATGAATTCAATCATTTTTTCTATGTATTCATTCATAGGAATTTCAGCTTTGATTTTTTCTATTGCCTGAGAAGTGTTGTAATCCGGTGAAATTAAAAGCTTAAATGCTTCATTAGTGGCTGTTCTAACTTCAAGAGGAACCCCTCTGCGTTTAAGTGCAATAACATTGATTCCGCGTGGAACAGGAGGTCTGCCTTCCCCTTTAGAATATGGAAGAATGTCTTGACGTGATGCAGAAAATCCGCTGATAATTGCCATATCACCAATTCTGATATTTTGGTGGAATACGCTCATTCCGCCTACGAATGCTCCAAATCCAACGTGAACGTGACCGCCTAATGTTACAAGGTTTGCTAAAATTACCTGATCAGCTAATACGCAGTTGTGAGCAACGTGAGAACCTACCATTAATAGACATTTGTTACCGATTCTTGTTGTAAAATCACCGCAAGCTGCACCCCTATGAATTGTTACGTTTTCTTTAATAATTGTTTCGTCGCCAATAACAACTTTTGTATCTTCACCTTTGTAACCCAAATCTTGAGGTTCTGAACCAATTGTAGCAAATGGTGAAATTGTACAATTTTTACCAATTTCAGCATGTTCAATATGAGCATTAGAAATTACTCTTGTACCGCTTCCAATTTTAACACCTTCACCTATTACAACGTATGGTCCGATAATTGCATCTTCTGCAATCTGTGCAGATGGATGAATTATTGCTGTTTTGTCTATCATAATTTACCCTCTTTCTTCCTGTCCAATATGTCAATTATAGTACAAATGAGAGTAATATTTAAATCCTTTATATTATTTTAATATGCTGATCTTTATATGATATTTGCAAAACTCAAGAAATACTCTTCTATAACGTTCATAAACATTGGCAAAATCCAAACCATTATGGCAGCACCAAGTACAGGTTTGAATAAGAAGCTTAATTGGAATACGTTAACCTGAGGTGCTGTTCTTGAAATTACACCGAGGATAATGTCCTGTGCAAGGGTTGCAAGTAATATTGGAGAAGCTATTTGCAGACCCATATAAAGAGTATTTGAAGACATTTTTATAAGTAAGTCCATTTTAATAAGCTGCGGCAATGGAACATGTGTTGCATATATCGGGAATATTTCAAAACTTCTTAAAAGAGCTTTGAATAGCCAGTATACACCTCCAAGATTGATGAATATTAAAATTCCCATCAAGGAAATCATTTTTGTTAAAATTGAAACTTGTGCAGATGTTGTAGGATCCAATGCTGTGGCTGATGATAAACCCATTTGTGCATTAATCATTTCAGCACCGCAGTCAATTGCGATTGTTATAAGTTGTGCCATGTATCCTATCATTGCTCCAACTACAATATTTAATACAATTGAAAGTATAAATGAATCGCATTCGGTTAAACATTTTTCAGGGTGTAAAAATGGAACCATAAAAACTGTAACAATAAGTGCCATTGGGATTTTCACAAGGCTGGGAAAATCTTTTCTGTTAAAAATTGGTGCAAATCTGAAAAATCCGATAAGTCTTGCAAATACAAATGTACCTGCCATAAGGTAGGTATTTATATGGGGGAACATTTTTATTAATTCTGCAAGGATATTATCCATATTATCTTCCTAGAATTCTTTTGGTTTCTACTTGATCAGGTTTTGGCATTGGAGTTTTTGGTGCCTGATTATATTTTTCTCTCTGGTAGTTATCTATATAAGGCACTTTACCCGGATTTTTCATAATTTCATTGATATTATCAACATTTTTAAATCTGTCTTTCATCTCACCTTCAAATGGTGTTGTATATTTGTGATAATCAGCTTCCAGTACAAAACTTTCGGATTTTGGTATTGTGTTAAACGCAAGAACCATACCTTCTTGATAAAGGTTTGTTAAAAGCTTGATAAATCCTACGCCGCCGATAACAATAACCAGAAATACCCCGAGGATTTTTGGTGCTGCTGCAATTGTTTGTTCTTGAACCTGTGTAACCGCCTGCAAAATACCGACAACAAGACCTATTCCTGCTGCAGTGAGTACGCATGGCATTGAGATTGCAAGCATTATTAAAAAACCTTTTGATAAATATTCTAATAAAATTTCCATTTTATTTGTCCTTTTAATTAGTTATAACTTGAAACCAGACCTTGAACGATAAGTGCCCATCCGTCAACCGCAATGAATATAAGCAATTTGAACGGCATTGAGATAATCGTTGGTGACAACATGAACATACCGAGTGCTAACAGAATATTTGCAACTACTAAGTCCAGAATAATGAACGGTACAAATATTACAAAGCTTATTTCAAAAGAGGTTTTAAGTTCGCTTATAATGTATGCCGGAGCAATCTCCCAAATTGATAATTCATCCGGTGATTGAGGTTTCGTTTTATGTGCAAGTTCTACAAAGAATGTTAAATCGCTTTCTCTTGTTTGTTTCAGCATAAATTCTTTCAACGGTTTTGAACCTTCATTTATTGCCATTACAATATCGTGATTTTTTTGATAAGGAACGGAGCCCATGTCATACATTTTTTGGAAAGTGCTTCCCATTGTATAAAATGTCAAAATTATAGATAATCCGATAATTACAATTGCCGGAGGAACTTGCTGGGTACCCATTGCAGTTTTTAGCATTGAGAATACCACAACAAATCTTAAGAAACTTGTCATTGAACAAAAAATGAATGGTAGTAACGAAAATACAGTCATTACTACAAGCGTTTGTAATACAGGATTTAAATTTTGTATTTGATCCATTTTATATCAGTCCTTTGTTTATAATTGATTTATTCTTTTTGCCATTTCTTTAATTGTAGTTATATTTGATTGTCTGTTTGGTACAGCTTGTTTTGCCTGTCTTTGTCTTGTTCTTCCGGCAGGCTCTCTATAATCCAGATTTTTTCTCGGTAAATTCGGATTTTTTTCTTTTATTGTTTCTAAGATTACAGGTTCTTGCTGGTCATAAATATTTATATCTACAACTCTGTTTTTTCTGTAATCCTGTTTTTCTTCAATAAGTTCTTGAAAATGTTTTTCAGGTTTTGAATTTTGAGGATTTTCTAGTTTTGAAATTAAAGTAGTTTTGTCCACATCTGATGCAATCAGGAATTTTTCTTCTCCAGCTCTAACAACAAGGAGAGATTTTCTTGGATTGATGCTCATTGTTTCTTCAATATTGAGGAAATTTGATTTGTTTGAGCGAAATCCACCGTTCATCACTTTTTTATAGATGAATACGGCAAAAAATATCAAACCTGTCATTGCCATTGCATATACTGTGAAATTTGCTAAATAACTACCCATAATCTTCCTTTATTAATTAAATTTTTCACTTCGTTAAATGTTTTCATCTTCAAGTTCAAAGTCGCTGTAATCGAATTCTTCATCCCCTTCTTCGTCAGAAGATTCTTCAGAATAATTATCGTCATTTCCTTCTTCTTCATAATTATCTTCTGAATTTTCATCATACTGGTTATCATCAGAAGGTTCTTCATCTTCAGAGTTGTTTTGCGGTTTGACAGGAGAAGCACCATTTCCCTGTGCAATGACATTATTAATCTTTACACCGTATCTGTCATTAACAATAACAAGTGAACCGCTTGCTATTGGTTTACCTTCAACCTTCAATGTTACGTTATTGTCGTATAGCGAAGTTAAATCTACAACAAGTCCGTCTTCTATGTTTTTCAGCTCTCCAAGTGTGATTTTTACAGAATCAAATTCTGCATACATTTCTACTTCGATGCTGTCCCATATATTTTTATGAGTTTCACCCATATCCTCATCTCCTTCGTTCTCTATGTCCGGTATAAGTAATTCCATATTAGGACTTATGTTTACATCCATTTCTGTATCATCTATTGATAATTTTAGTTGTTTGATGTTACTGTCTTCAAAAACTACCACATCTTCGTTTTCCAGATGTTTAAGATCGTATAGTGAAAATTTCGTTTTACCTACAAGGATTTTTGCTAAAGTTTCACTGTTAGGGAAATTTTCATTAGAGAATTTATCCCCTGCAGGTTCAATATCATCAGGATCCAATAATGATTCCGGAAGAGTAATAATAATCTTGCCGGCAGTTTTATCAAGTTCTTCTTTATTTCTTATTATAAATGTCAGATTTATAACATTGAAATCTGATCTTTTTAGTTCTGTTGCCTGTGGTGTAAGAAGTTCGTCTTTTAATGCATCATATAAACTGCTGTTAAATGATGTGATGATTTTTGCTTCTAATTCTGACATTTTGTTGATATTAAATTTGTTTTTTGATTGACCGAGTACAGTATTCAATATAATTGAAATAGCTTTGTCAGTAAGTCTAAAGAACATATCATAATCTTTAGAAATGCGGATTTTTGTTACAAAACAAGCTTCATTATCAGTCAGGCAATTGATATTTTTGCTCAGTCCGATAAATTTAATATCAAAGTTTTCGGCAAAAAAGTCATCACAGGAGTCCTGCACTAAAGATGGGAAGGTATTTTCATACCAGTCATACTCTCTGCATAATTCTTTTGTTGATATTGAATTTTGAACTTTTTCGTCCATAACAACTATCCCTTGATTTATCCCCGGAAAATATTATACACATTCCCCACATTAACAATATAATATAATCGGGTATATTACATCAATCTTTTAATGGATTTTTTTCAAAAGTCATCTTTTAGAATAGTGCTTTTATAAAAATCAATCTTTCGATAAATTCAGCATTACCTGATAAATGTAACAAGATTTCTACTGAATTTGGCAAATTGCGATTTTTATGATATTATTTACACAAAAGAAAGAGAATCACTTTTAAAAAGGGGAAAAATATGATTTCAGTAAACGATTTTAAAACAGGCTTAACAGTTGAATTAGACAACGGCTTATGGTCAGTAGTTGAATTCTTGCACGTTAAACCGGGTAAAGGTGCTGCATTTGTTAGATCTAAATTGAAAAACGTTATCACAGGTCAGGTTGTTGAAAAAACATTCCGTGCAGGTGAAAAAGTTGCTAAAGCTACATTAGACAGACGTGAAATGCAATACTTATATAAAGAAGGTTCAGCTTACGTTATGATGGATAACGAAAGTTACGACCAGATGCATGTTGAAGAAGCTCAAATCGGCAGCGGTATCAAATATTTGAAAGAAAATATGAATGTTATGATTTTAATGCACGAAGGTAAAATCATTGGTGTTGATATTCCTGCTCACGTTGAATTGGAAGTTGTTGATACTCCTCCTGCCGAAAAAGGAAATACTGCTCAAGGCGGTACTAAACCTGCAACATTAGAAACAGGTGCTGTTGTTAACGTTCCATTCTTCGTTGCAAATGGCGACAGAATTAGAGTTGATACCAGAACTAACGAATATTTGGATAGATGCTAATTGTATCTTCCGTATGTAGTTTATTTGAGGATGTTTAATCTGTTAAAATAAACTAAACATAAGTTTTCGCTGTTGTGAATATAGTAAAAGTTTCGTTAATTTGACTATTTACAACATAGGCGAGAAACCTACATAAGGAGAAAATAAATGAAATTTGAAACAGAATATATAGAAAAACTAGCAAAGGTATTATCAGAAACAGGATTAACTGAAATTTCTCTTGAAGATGGTGAACAAGCTATTACTTTGAGAAAAGATGTTATTGTAGCTTCAGCTCCACAAGTTGTTGCAGCCGCTCCTGTTGCTGCTCCGGCTTCAGCTCCGGCAGCACAAGCTCCTGCTGCAGATAATGCTCCGGCTAAAAAAGGTACTCCGATTACATCACCAATGGTTGGAACTTTCTATAAAGCTCCATCTCCGGATTCTGACCCGTTTGTATCAGAAGGTTCTGCTATTAAGCAAGGTGACGTTGTTTGTATCGTAGAAGCTATGAAAATGATGAACGAAATTAAAGCTGAAATTTCAGGCAAGGTTGTTGAAATTTGTGTTGAAGACGGTCAGCCTGTTGAATTCGGTCAAGTTCTCATGTATGTTGAGTAAGTAAATTTTTAATATAAGGAGTGAATGGTTAATCCCGTTCACTTCTTACTTTGATAAGGGATTTTGAAATGTTTAGAAAAGTATTAATAGCAAATAGGGGAGAAATTGCAGTAAGAATTATTAGGGCTTGTAGAGAGCTGGGAATTCCGACTGTTGCGATTTATTCACAAGCTGACGCTAATTCTCTTCACGTAAGATTGGCAACTGAAGCATATTGTATCGGACCTGCTAAAAGCTCTGAAAGTTATTTGAGTATTCCTGCAATTATGTCAGCAGCAATGGTATCCGGAGCAGATGCAATCCATCCGGGTTATGGATTTATGTCTGAAAGAGCTGATTTTGTTGAAATTTGTGAACAACAAGGTATTAAATTCATCGGGCCATCTTCGGAAGCTATGAGAAAAATGGGTGACAAAGCCACTGCACGTAAAACAATGATTGAAAACGATGTTCCTGTAACTCCTGGAACAGGAATTGTTCATACAGTTGAAGAAGTTCAAGAATTTGCAAATCGCGTAGGCTACCCTGTTATTCTGAAAGCTACTGCCGGCGGCGGCGGAAAAGGTATGAGAGTTTGCCGTAACGATGAAGATGTTCAATTAAATATGGAATTATGCCAATCAGAGGCTAAAAATTTCTTTGGAAATCCTGATGTTTATGCTGAAAAATTCCTTGAAAATCCTCGTCATATTGAAGTTCAAATTCTAGGCGACAGTTTTGGCAATGTTGTTCACTTAGGTGAAAGAGATTGTTCAATTCAAAGACGTCACCAAAAATTATTAGAAGAAGCTCCATCTCCGGCGATTAACGAAGAAACAAGACAGGAAATGGGTGCTGCTGCAGTTAGAGCGGCAAAAGCTATTAACTACGAAGGTGCAGGAACTTGTGAATTCTTACTTGATCACGACGGTAAATGGTACTTTATGGAAATGAATACACGTATTCAAGTTGAGCACTGTGTAACTGAAATGATTTCTCAGGTTGACCTTGTTCGTGAACAAATTCTTGTTGCCGCAGGTGAAAAGCTAAGTTATACACAGGATGATATTAAATTATACGGACACGCAATTGAATGCCGTATCAATGCAGAAAATCCTGCTAAAAACTTTATGCCTAATCCTGGCACAATTTCAGGATACCTTGCTCCGGGCGGTTTTGGAGTAAGAGTTGATTCGCACGTTTATCAAGATTATGAAATCCCGCCATATTATGATTCAATGATTGGTAAATTGATATGCTGGGGACGTAATAGAAACGAAGCTCGCAGAAGAATGTATCGTGCTTTAAAAGAATATGTTGTCACCGGTGTTGATACAACTATTCCATTCCATCAGGCAATTATTGAAGATGAAGTCTTTATGAGCGGTAAATTCAATACAGGATTTATTGAAGAGTTCTATGAACGTAAGGGTTTATCGCAAGAATAAGAAAAAGGCTCTCTATAAGAGAGCCTTTTTAAGCTGAATGAAAATTTGAAAATAAAGAGTAGGGCTAATTTTACTTATGATAAAAACTTATAATGATGCAGTTGAGTTATTAACCTCTGTCGGAAAATTCCATATATCGCTGGGGTTGGATAGAATGTATGCAATTTTGGAACTTCTTGGAAATCCGCAGGACAAACTAGATTGTATTCATGTGGCCGGAACCAATGGTAAAGGTTCTGTTTGTGCTATTTTGTCTTCAATTTTAGTATCATCAGGCAAGAAAGTCGGACTTTATACTTCTCCGCATTTGTTTAAATATACTGAAAGAATCAAAATTTGCGGTAATAATATTTCAGATGAGAATTTTGCAAAATATGTTTTTGAAATTTCAGAACTTGCAGATAGAAATAATATTGATTTAACTGAGTTTGAAATTTTGACTGCAGTTATGTTTAAGTATTTTGCAGATAATAATGTTGATGTAGTTGTTTTAGAAACCGGTCTTGGCGGAAGATTTGATGCTACAAATGTTATTAAGAAGAATTTGTGTTCAATCATTACCCATGTTGATTTTGATCATACAGAACGTCTCGGGAATACAATAGATAAAATTGCCTACGAAAAAGCGGGAATTATCAAACCAAATTGTCATTGTATTGTGTTTGAAGGCCGCGAAGTTTATCGTGATGTCTGTGATAAATTGAATTCAATGCTTGCGGTTATTGCTCCTTTTAGGAATGTTGAAAACCTGTCATTGAAAGGAGTTCATCAGCAAGAAAATCTTTCACTGGCACTTGCTGCAATAGAAATGATATTTCCTGATATTTCTGAATCTGTTATTAGCGAAGGTTTGAAAAATGTTAAACACCCTGCAAGATTTCAATATATCGCAGATAAAAATTTAATAATCGACGGGGGGCATAATCCAAATGGTATTAATGCGTTGAAACAATGTTTGGATGCTTATTACCCTGATACAGAGCGAAGATTTATTTTCGGATGTTTAAAAAATAAAGATTATGAAAAAATGGTAAATATTTTACTTGATTCAGAAGATAGTTTCCGTCAGAAAGTATATTTTTATCATTTTAAACACAATAATTCGTGTGAATTTAAAGATTTGCAGGCTGTTTGTCCAATTGAAGCTAAAGAATTAACACCTGATACAAAAATAGATTTTAATGATGGGAAATTAAATATTATCTGTGGTTCTTTGTATATGATTTCTGAATTAACTGAAATGTTCGGGATTAATATTCTTTAATAATTAGCAATTTTTCTTGTTAGATTTTTTTTATTTATATATCGGGGAAAATCAATAGGAAATTTTAATGCTAAGTTTTAATACCATAAGACAGGTTGTTAACGGTGCAAAAGCGGCTTGCAGAACATCTGCACCTGTAGCTTTTGCAAGAACTGCTGCAAAAAATGAAAAAGCTGCAGCAAGTGCTTTTACGCGTACGGGTGATTCTTTTGTGAAAGCATCAGTTCGTCAGCCTAATAATGTTAGAACTGCTCAGAATATTCGCACTTCAATATCTCAAGCAGAAGCTAAAGCTTATTTTGAAGCAAGACTTCAAGATCCGAGATGCATTTTTAAACATCCTGTGGGCAGGGCTCAGATGGTTAATTTCTTGAGTGCTACAGGTGATGATTTTAGTTTGTTATATAAGTTTGCAAAATCCGGAAAATTTTCATTGCAGGAAAATCCTTCGGCATTTATGAGGGTGCTTTCATCGACAAATGGTAATACTTCCGGTTATTTGAATTTGATACTTGATGGAACTTTGACTCTTGAAAAAGTTGATAAGTCAGGCAAAATTGCAACATTGACGGTTGATGAAATTGCAAGTTTTATTCAATTTAATCGAAATAATAAAAATATTAGTGAACTTGTTACCAGCCCTAAAAAGATGTCAGAATTTTTAGAAAAATGTGAAACGTTAATAAATAATGCAAAAAGAATTGATAAAAAAGATATTTTTGATCCGTTGATGCAAAATACAAGTTATCATTCTAAAACAATATATAATGCTACTTTGAATAAAAATCTTCTTGATGATATGGAAGCACTTATTCATGGCAAAAGCTATTATCCGAAATATTCATCAGCAACACAGGCATCTCAAATAATGAGGGAAACAAAAATTGGAGATGCTATTGCAATTGACGGTAAAATGTATCTGAATAACGGCAAAAGTTTAGAAAAATTGAATTTTGATGAGAAAAAATACACTGAATTATTCCCGCCGGTACACAGATTTAACATAAAACAATCAACAGAAGTCGGTGACTGTTTTATGGTCAGTCCGCTTTCTGCTATGATGAATAGTGAAAAAGGAAGATGTCATATATATAGAATGTTTATGCAGGATTCTGTCGGAAATGTATGGGTAAAATCAGCAAATAGTGCTGTTCCTGTATGTTTTGACGGGTTTGAAAAAGCTATTCCGCATATTGCTCATAACAAAGGGCTTGCTATGATTGAGATGGCTTATGCAAAAGGTGCTCATCCTGAATTAACGGATTTTAATGAGATTATGCAATGGACAGGCGGTGGTTGGACTTCTAACAGTAAAGCTTTAGAACTTATATTTGGTGATTCTGCAAAAACTGCAAGATATACATTCCATGCTCATGATATTAATCTGAATTTGAGAAGTGATCTTGCAAAGTATGCAAATAAGGATGAGTTTGTAACGACTATCGGTGTATGTAAAATTAATCCTGAATATAACATGATGCCAGGTCATGCATATAATTTAAGAGGTTACGACGCAAAAAATAAAATGGTGACAATAGCAAATCCTCACCGTGCCGGTATTGATATAAAAATTCCTGAAGACGAAATACTTCCGTATCTTGATAGGATTTCAGTTTCAAAATTGGCTTAGTAAAATAAAAAATAACGGGTATTCCCGTTATTTTTTATTTTGAAAGTTTAGCTTTTAATCTTGCTTCAGCTCTTGCAATAGCTGCTTCAGCTCGTTTTGCATCCATTCTAGCTGATGCTTCTCGTTTCCTGCGTCTTGCACGTTCGAGTGCTTCTCTAGCACGAGCTTCGTCAATTTCTTCATCAGCTTCTGCTAATGTTGTTAAAATCAAACATTCGCCGTCTTTAAATTGAAGAATTCCGCCCATTGTTGTGAACATTTTGACTTCATCTTTGATTTTTACACGGGTAACACCAATATCAAGTGGTGTCATCATTGGAATGTGGTCTTTTAATATACCAAATTCCCCGTCAATTCCGCGAGAATATATTTCATCAACTTCTTCATCGAAAACAACTCTTTCTTGTGTAATAATTTTTAATTTCATAAATTATTCCTCAATAGTTTTTGCTTTTTCGACTACTTCATCAATTGTTCCAACCATATAGAAAGCTTGTTCCGGAATATCGTCGTGTTTGCCTTCAATAATCTCTTTAAATCCTCGGATTGTATCAGCAATTTTAACATATTTACCTTTGATACCTGAGAATTGTTCAGCAACAAAGAACGGCTGAGACAAGAATTTTTGAATTTTTCTTGCACGGTTTACAGTTTCTTTGTCTTCTTCTGATAATTCATCCATACCCAGAATTGCGATGATATCTTGAAGTTCTTTGTATTTTTGGAGAATTTCAAGAACTTTTCTTGTAACTTCATAGTGCTCTTCACCTACAATATTTGGATCTAAAGCCCTTGAGTTTGATTCCAATGGATCAACAGCAGGGTAAATACCTAAAGATGCAATGTTTCTTGATAATACAGTTGATGCATCAAGGTGGGAGAACGTAGTTGCAGGAGCCGGGTCAGTTAAGTCATCTGCCGGTACATAAATTGCTTGAACTGATGTAATTGATCCGTCTTTTGTTGAAGTAATACGTTCTTGTAATTCACCCATTTCAGTTGCAAGTGTCGGCTGATAACCAACAGCTGACGGCATACGTCCAAGAAGTGCTGAAACTTCTGAACCTGCTTGAGTAAATCTGAAAATATTATCAATAAATAATAATACATCTTGTTTTGAATAATCTCTAAAATATTCAGCAGCAGTCAAAGCTGAAAGTCCGACTCTCATTCTGGCTCCAGGCGGTTCATTCATCTGACCGTAAATCAGACCAACTTTGTCCAAAACTCCGCTTTCTTTAAATTCATTCCAAAGGTCGTTGCCTTCACGGGTTCTTTCGCCGACACCGCCGAATACAGAAACACCGTTATGTGCCATTGCAATATTGTGAATTAATTCTTGAATTAATACAGTTTTACCAACACCTGCACCGCCGAATAGACCGATTTTACCACCTTTTTGATATGGCTGTAATAAATCGATAGCTTTAATACCTGTTTCAAGAATTTCGATATCTGTATTTTGGTCAACAAGTTTTGGAGATTCTCTGTGAATTGGTAAATATGTATCAGTTTGAATTTCACCGCCATTGTCAACGGCATCACCGACAACATTTAAAATTCTTCCTAAAATTGCATTGCCGACAGGAATTTTAATCGGTTCATTTGTATTAACGACTTTCATACCGCGTCTTAATCCGTCAGTTGAAGACATTGCAACTGTTCTAACTTTATTGGAACCAAGCATCTGCTGTACTTCTGCAACAACTTTTGTTCCGTCATCATTATACATATTTAATGCAGTATAGATATTTGGCAAATTTCCATCAGGGAATTCAACGTCAACTACAGGTCCTATAATTTTAGTGATTAACCCTTCTGCTGCGGTTAATGTTGTCATATTTACCTCTCCTTATTTTGTACTCCTATATATAATTTATAATACAACAAAAATAAATTTTATATAATATATTTGGGTATTGTCATTGCGAGCGGATGCGAAGCAATCCAGCTTATTTTTATAGAGAAGAATAGTCTGGATTTTAGGCAACATCCCCTAAACTTGAGACCCTGAAACGAGTTCAGGGTGACTGGGATAAATATATTAAATCTATTTAGCAATTAAGTTATTTTATCTCTTTTGCTATTTCTTTAAAATATTCAGAATTGGTTTTTGCTTTATCTGCACAGGCTATACCATTGTAATTATGACCGGAGCTTTTACTGCAATATTTCTCTAAATCAGTGTATCTTGTTCCTGTTGCTCCCATTGTGCGTAATTCACCATTCAAAAATTCAAAAGTAAATAAATCATATCCCCAGCGATTTGGCGGTTTTTGGAAACCATTAATATCTACGTGTACAAAAATTTGGTTACCTGACTGGTTTTCAAACAACAAATTTGTACCGTCCATTAAGATTAATTGCCCATCATCAAAGAGTTCTGTATAAGCTTTAGTTGTGTTGCTGTAATTCCTGTATGCTCTCGGGCTGGATTTTGTGTAGCATTGAGGGTATGATTTCATACCTTTTGCATTTGTCCCACAGTCAATAGTTCCTTTCAGGTATTGAGCAAATGTTTGATAAAATTTGTCTAACCCGTAGGATTTTGGATCTAAGTCTATTTCGTCAGCTATCATTTGCCTGAAAACCTGTTGAACAATGGCATACGATTTCAGATATTGAGCTCTCATTTGATGAGCTTTTATTGCAGTCATTAAATTTGGAATTGTCATAGCTGCAACAACTCCGATAATGCCAAGAGTAATTAGTACCTCCGCCAATGTAAAACCATCTTTAGCAATAGTTGGTGGCGAGTCTACGTGCGTAGCACCTGCCAATGTAAAACCATCTTTAGCGATAGATGGTGGTGTATCTAGGTGTGCAGCACCTTTTTTATAGAAGTTGTCAATGATTGTTTTTAAGATGTTTTTCATAATGCTCCCACATTATTTAATTACTAACTAGTAGAATGCTCCTAGTAAAAAGTAGTATACACTCTTAATTCTTTTCTGTCAAATTAGTATAATCGTTATATGAAAGATGATCAGAATAAAATTTTTGCACGTAATCTTAAGGCCGAAAGGTATAGAAAAGGGGTTACTCAGGCAGAACTTGCAGAAGCCATTGATGTAAGTGAAAGTTCAATAAGTTTGATTGAACGCGGTATACAGTCTCCGTCAATTTTTCTTGTTTATGATATTTCAAGGTTTCTTGAAATTGATATAAATGATTTGTTAAAAAATATCTCTTAAAAATATTAATATTTTAGCAAAAAGGTAGCAAATTTTTTTTTTCTCGTGTATTATGTCATGCATATCCCACAATTATGGAAAAGAATATGCAACTTTTAATTGATAAAGAATTGAATTCAACGGATAAGATTTTAAAGCCAGACTTTAATTCCAAATCCGGTCGCGAATTGTTAGCGTTTTACCTGCAGACTAAGTTTAGACAAATATTTTTATATGATAAAAAACAGGATGTACCTATTATAAATGCGGTTAATCCGGATTTTGTCAACAGATTCAGCAGAAGATTAATAAATAACCCGACAAAACGTTTATTAATCGGTGTTACAGGGGAATCTGCATCAGGTAAATCAACAATCTGCCACGAAATTAAAAATGTTATTGAACAACTATCAATGCCTGTTGCTGTTTTGAGTACAGATAATTATTTTAATGATATTTCGCTTCTTATCAATAAATACGGTTCATTCGATAACTTGAGAGACAACGGATATGACGTTGATGCTCCAACAAGTTTCCAATTAGATATATTAAAGTCTGATCTTGAAGATTTATCTGACGGTTTAGATATCAAAGCTCCAATGTATCTTCCTAACGGTACAGGTGTTTCGGTTCCAAAAGCGTTTGATGTTCATTCTCAAAAAATCATTGTTGTTGAAGGTATTGCAACAATGTATGAAGAAGTTAAAGATGTTTTTGATATTAAAATTTATGTGGAAACTGAAAACGAACTTAGAAAAAGCCGTTTTATGAACCGTGCAATTGAAGAACGCAATCAGAGTGAAGAAAATGCGTTAAAACACTGGCATTATATTACGGATGCCGGAGAAAAATATGTTAAACCTTTCCGCAAAGAAGCTGATTTAGTGCTAAACGGTAATTCTGATTTAAAATATTTTGCACAAATTTTAGAATATATTTATACAATTACAAATAATTTTCAATAATTTTACTTTGTCTCCTCAATATTTTTCATTGGAATTTTTTTGCTTGAAAAGTGTAATAATAGATTGTTGAGATTAGAGATTTTAAAACATTTTATTTGATTAAAACATTGCAAAAATAAAGGTTTTGACAAAATGCTATAAGTGTAGCATAATGAATATATTATTTTTACACTAGCCAATTAGATATTGCATCCGTTTAAGAAAGACTTGGAAGAAAGCGAGGTTTTATATTAACAATAACAAAATATAAATAGCAAAACAACTGAATAGTTACTCAAAAATCCGTAATACGTTTGAATTTACGGTAAATTTGTTGGTTAATATCTAAAATATTACGTTATATATAAAACAATTACCGAATACGTAATAGCAGAAATAATACCCAACCAAAATATTATATTATATGTGTATCTTAAATATTTATTTTTTATTTGGATATTAAGAAACCCTTCTTTAGAAATAAGTTTACGTGCTAATATATCTTCTATTGGCAATAAAACAAGAAGAATGGGAATTATATATATATGTATTTAAACATATGCTCAATAACTTAAATATAATTCCATCAACAAGATAATCAGGATATACAAGAATAGCTAAATATGTATAAGATAATACGACAAATAAACCAATGTTTCCCAATAATGATAAAATATTTGCACATATAAAATTTGTAATTTTCATGAAATCACTATAATACAAAAGGAGAACAAAGAATGAATAAAATCTTTAATTACTTTTAATCAATGCCTTGTATGTTATATATTATGTCTTTGAAAAAATCAAATACAAATAACAGTACAATCATTATTATTGGTAAAAACGCAAAAATTATTCCTGAATATTGGATTATTTTTATATATTTATTGTCCAAAAATTTTTCGTTGGTTATTCTTTTCCAGCTAACAATTTCAAATACATATATAAAAAATGTAATTAAATAAAATAATATATTTAAACTCAAAATAATAATAAAAATCAAAAAAATGGGAAAGCCCAGTTCATCTTCAAATATGTATGGGAAAAAACATATACAAAGTAATAAAAATATAATCCATCCACATATAGATAAAAAGTTAAAACTATAACGATTTCTAAATTTATCTAAAAACATAAGTTAATACTACAAAAAAATGAAAGGAAAAACAACTATGACAATTCAAACAACTGAATTTGACAATGAAATGAAAGCTCTTGCTCAAGGAAGTTTACAAAGGAAATGAAAAATCAATCCCAAAAGAATGGATTAAAGTTTCAGAATATGACAAAAAAAGTGGCTTTTATGGAGAAGCTTTTTATAAAGGTGGAAAAGTAGTAATAGCAATGCGTGGAACTGAAATAACGGAGCCTAAGGATGTTGCTAATGATCTAGCTATGGGAATGAAAAAACTTCCAAATCAATATGTAGATGCCCAGCAATTTTATGAAAAAGTTAGAAAAGATTTTCCAAATCAAGAAATTATTTTTACAGGACATTCATTAGGTGGCAGTTTAGCACAATTGATGTCAAATAAAACCGGTCATGAAACTGTTACTTTTAATGCTTATGGTGTAAGGGATATTTTACAAGGAAATGTTAGAGATAACTTAGACAACATAAGAAATTACGGGAATGTTGATGATAGTATTTATAATCTTAATTTCGGGAATCAATTGGGAAAGACTTATGTTATTGGGTATGGTAAAGGTAGTGAATATATAACGAAAAGTCCTGAAGGGGATTATTTAGGAGGAACAAAACCTTTGCAAAAACATTTTATAGAAACAATGGGCAACTTGGAAGATGCTATTGAATTTAAGCCAAATTATTTAGAAGGGCAGATTAATATGGATATTGATTTTAAAGATATTGATAATAATAGAGTGTTTACAAACGAAGAAATCGGTCAAATGTCTACTGATGAATTTGAAAGATTAGAAAGTTTTATAAATCAACAAGTTGTAGCAGGTAAAATTATGACTGATGCTCAAGCAAGACAACAAGTTCAGGCAGGGAATTTAATTTATGTAAATTCTTATACCCGTTCGGATGGTACGCCGGTGCATGGTTATTATCGTTCAAAATAATTGATTTCATAAAGGAGATGTCCAACGGTCATCTCCTTTATTTCTCCTATAGTTGTATTAGAAATCTTTATTCAAATTCTATAAAAGGTTGATTTAATTTCAGTGAAAATTTGAAATAATAAATATGTAATCACCCGTTTTATAGGAATTAATAATAATGAATTTACACGAACAATGTTTACTTCGATATCTAAAGCATCCTGATGAATTGTCATATTCTACGGAAATTTTAAAAATTAATAATCAAATTCTTGAACAAAAATTCATTGTTAAAAATATTCTTGCTAATTTGTCTTTTGTAAATTATACTAAAGACATTAAGTAACAAGGATTCTGGTTATGTTGAAAAAGTTTTTATATGCACTCTGGATTTCAGTTTTAGTTGTTCTGGTTGGTTTAGGATTAAAAAACGGAAGTTTTTTTGCGTTTGTTCAGTCAATGGAAAACAGAACTTTTGATATTCGTCAGAGTATTTTAGCTAATTCTCATACAAAACATCCAAGCAAAGATATTGTTATTATTGCAATTGATGATGCAAGCTATGAGTATATTCTTGATAATTACGGCGAGTGGCCGCTACCAAGGGATATGTATGCTAAAATGGTTGATTATATTGAGGCTCAAAATCCTAAAAGTATTGCATTTGATTTGATGTTTGTAAAATCAATGAAAAATGAAGCAAATAGGGACAAAGCTCTTATTGAAGTATTTAAAAAATATGATAATGTTTATACCTCAATGAATTTGGATAATCAGCCGGAAGACTTAAGAGTTCCGCCGCAGTTACCGGAAGATTTGTCTGTAAAAATTAATAATAAATCTTACAAAGTTGATATGGATTATTTGGAATATTCCAATTGCAGACTGATTTTGCAGGAAATTTTAAATTCCACTTCAAATATTGGTATGATTAATGTTTTAAGGGCTGATGACGGTGTTTTGCGTAAAATGCCGCTGGTTTTGAAATATAAAGACGGGTATTATCCGCAATTAGGTTTTAAAATTGCTCTTGACTATTTGGGTCTGAAAGACAAAAAAGATTTTGTAATCGACAGGCATGGAAATTTAAAACTTGCAAAAGACAGAAATATCAATATTGATTCTGACGGCGGTGTAATTTTAAACTGGTATGGTCCTGCCGGCACTTTTGAAAATATTTCAGTGTACAAGTTATTAAAAGCAATTGAAACAGGCGATAAGAATGCTTTTGATTTCCATAATAAAATTGTATACTTCGGTGCTACTGCTGCCAGTCTTTTTGATATAAAAACTGTTCCTGTAGATAAAGTTTATCCGGGGGTTGAAGTTCAAGCAACCTATGTTAATAACTTGATTGACAATAATTTAATTCATAAAGCTCCTCTGGGTGTTAATCTTCTTATCGGGCTTGTGTTATTTGTAATTACAGTCGGTATTGTATTAGCTGTTGAATCAATGCCTGTTGCTATAGCTTTATCTATATCAATTTATTTTGCATACAGTATACTTTCTTATTATTTATTAAAAGTTTCAAATTTATGGGTTGGTATAGTTATTCCGTTAGGACTTGCTGTATTTGCATTCCTATTGACGGTAATTATTAAATATTTAATTAAATCCAGAGATTTTGACCAGCAATATAAACTTGCCACAACAGATGGTTTGACTGAACTTTATAACCACAGATATTTTCAAGAACAAATGCAGAATGTGGTTTCTCATTCAAAAAGATATGAAGTTCCGTTTTCTTTAATTATTATTGATATTGATTTCTTTAAAAAGTTCAATGATAATTTTGGACACCAATCCGGAGATGCTGTATTAAAACAGGTTGCGGCAGAATTAAAGAAAAATGTCAGAGCAACCGATATAGTATGCAGATACGGCGGAGAGGAAATGAGTATTATTCTTCCAAGTACCAAAAACGAAGAAGCTGTTGCCATTGCCAATAAATTATGTTCAATAGTTTCATCAAAGAAAATGAAGCTGAGTAACGGCAGGGAAAGTAATGTTACAATAAGCCTTGGTGTTTCAACTTTCGGTTCAGATGGCGAAACTCCTGCACAACTTATTGAAGCCGCTGATAAAAGATTATATAACGCAAAAGAAAACGGCAGAAACCGTGTTAATTAGAAAAAGATAAAATATGAGAACAGATTTTCTGGAAAAACCTATAATAATTAAAGATGTATTAAAAGATTCAAAGGATTTGCTATTTGAACCATGTCTTATTGAAAATAATGAAAAACAAATAGGACAAATTTGTGAGTTTTTGCAATCTGATAATAATCTTCTTATTGTTAATGGTTTCAAAGGTACAGGAAAATCTGCTATGGTGGATTTTGTATCAACTAATTTTTCAGAGAATGTTTTAACATTGCGGTATAACTGTCTGGAAACAACAATTCTGGATGATATGCTTCTAAACTTTTTTGAAGCATTCCGGTATTATACAAATCAAGGTAAAATCATTCCGCCGCGAATTAAAACAGAAAATTTTACTCAAAAAATTGATTCTTATTTCCATGCGATAGTTAAACCTGTTGTAATTATTTTAAATTCCTATGATGTAATTTTAAAAAATAATACGCAGGAAATTGACAATTTTATTAAGCATTTATTAAAACTTTCAAATGTAAAAATTATTATTACATCAAGAACGCTTATTGCAGAAAATTTTAAAGATATAGAAAATATTTCACGGGTTTCTACGATTGCGATTGCACAGCCAATATTTGAAAAATATTTGAGGGCAAATGGCATAAAAAATATCGGACCATTGTCAAACGAATTATATAAACACTCAAAAGGGTATTTTAATCTAATAAATCTTGCGGTGAAAATAATGACCTTGAGACAATTGTCACTGGTTGATTTTCTTGGTTCATATTCTAAAAGTTATATGTCTTTTCCTGAATTTATTTCAAGAGAAGCATTATCTCTAGTTGACCCTGTTTCTGCACATTTATTCAGGCTTTTAACTGTAATGAGAATTCCTATTCATGTTAATTTGTTAAAATCACTGCATTTATTTAATCCTGAAAGAGTATTCTTTTTTGTGACAAATTCTATTTTGTCTGTTGACGGTGAATTTTTATATTTACAGGAATCTTTTAGAGATGTAATTGAACATCAAATTCCTGAAAATGTAATGGTTAAATTGCATAGTGCCTGTATTGATTTGTATAATACCCAGCTTCCGTTAAAACCTTTGGAAAGGGATTTGAGATTATCACGTCAAACAATGCGTAATGAAATTGAATATCATACTTTGTTTATTCCAAAACGACCGGCTTTGAATTTACAGGATGTTCGCATTATTGATGTAAATCCTGTTGTTGAAGCTCCTATTGAAATTGCTCCTGCATCTTCAGTTGAAAAGGCTGAGGTTAAAGAAGAAACCAAGGAAGAAAAAATTAATAAAATCAGCTTTATTATTGATGATGAAGCTGTGTTAGACGGTATTGCAGATTCAATTAATGGCTTTATAACGGATAAAATTCAACGTAATGAACTGGAAGAGCAAAGTGTTAATGTCGGATTGACCCAGCTTCTAAACTTAGCAAAACAAGAAGAGGTTAAATATAATTATAAAAATGCCATTCTACTGTATCAAAAAGCCTTGTTGAAAAATGATGATGATAATTTCTATAGATTTCTTCCGGTTATTTATATTAAACTTGCAGAAGCATATAAACATCTTTCACAGTGGTATGAAGCTCTTGAAGCATATACTCAGGCTCAGGATTTTTATTTCAATGTTTCTGATATGAATAAAGTTTGGGAAATGAAACTTGAAATGGCATCTGTTTATTACATTATGTACAAACATGATAATGCGAAATTTATTCTGAATGAATTGTACGGAAATGATAAGCTTCCAAATGAATTGAGGATAAAAGTAAATCTTGCCCTTGCTAAATTGACGGATAATTTAGATGAAGAATACAGATATTATAAACAGTCTATTGATTTGTTAGAAACCGGTACTGACAAGGCGGTTGCTGCTGAATTGTATTATAAATTTGCCGGCACAAATGACGAAATGGGTAACACAAAATCAGCGGTAATTTACTATAGAAAATGTATTCAACTTGACCCTAATCCGAATAAAAATAAATATTTATCAATGGCACTTGCCAATATGGCTGAACTTTATGATGAAGCAGGAAGTTCTCAACATGCTATAAAATATTATAACGAAAGTATCAAAATTGATAAAGCAATGAAAAATTACAGCGGATTGTATTACTCTGCAATTCATTTAGCTGAAATTTATTCGTCTCGCGATACTGAAAAATCTCTGGATTATTTAAAACAGGCTTATGAGTATTCCAAACAGTTGAATGAACCGTTGTATATTGCCGGTGCAACTATTGAACTCGGTGATTTCTATATTTTAAGAAAAGATTATGAGAATGCTTATAAATATTATATTGTTGCATATAATATTTCAAAACTTTCATTTAATAAAGAGAATTTGAGCAAAATTGAATCCCGTATTAATGATATAAAAAGCAAAGTTATTGACTCAGAATTTAAACGATTGCAGGAAAAATATGATAAATAAAGATAATTACACCGATTATATGGAAATATTCTTAGAAGAGAATTCTAAGGTTAATCTTATATCTAAAAATGATGAAAAGTATTTATGGGAGAAACATGTTTTTGACTCCCTTTCTATTGGTAAATTTTTTGATAAGTACGGTGTGCCGAAAAATCTTCTGGATATAGGTACAGGCGGAGGTTTCCCGTCAGTTCCTATTGCAATTACTTATCCGGAAATTGAAGTCGCTGCACTTGACAGTATTGCAAAGAAAATTCGATCAATTCAGTCAGTAAAAGATAAAATGGATTTAAAAAATCTAACTCCTGTTTGTTCAAGAGTTGAAAACTATGATGGCAAATTTGAGGTTATAACCTCCCGTGCGGTGTCTTCCTTAAAAAATATTTGTGAATATGCATTGCCAAAACTTTTAAAAGGCGGATATTTTGTTGCGTTCAAATCCCGAAAAGCTCCTGAAGAAATAGAAGAAGCTAAAAATGTTTTGAAAAAATACAATTCTAAAATTATAGATATTTTAGAATATGATTTACCGCTGGAAGAAAAAATCACAAGGAATTTAATAGTTATCAAGCGGTTTTAAGGCTTAGTAATCTTAAACTCCGATCCAGTTAAAATACCCTAAAACAAGACCAATTACAGCAGAAACTCCTAAATAGAATAAAGGATCCTGTTTCTTTTTAATGCTGATAAGGAGAAATGCTGCAAGGATTATTGAACCTAGCAGGTGAAGACTTGATGTAAATACTAATTTTATTCCTACCGCAGATAATAAGGCACAGCCGGCAGGTTTTAAAGCCCTGATTGCTCCTTTGATATTTCTGTTTGTTTTAAATTTATCAAGTACTTTAGATACGATTGTTACTATTATAAAAGACGGTAAAACGATAGCTGTGGTGGCAATTAAAGAACCTAAAATTCCTGAAGTTGTAAATCCTGCAAAGGTTGCAACATTAATTCCGACAGGTCCCGGAGTGATAGAAGAAATTGCAAGCATATCGGTTAATTGTTTTGTTGTATACCAGTGGTATTTTTCTGCAATATCATATAGAAACGGTAATGTTGCATATCCGCCGCCGAATGAGAATACGCCAATATGGAAGAATTGTAAAAATAATTGTATAAATAAATGCATTAGTTTATCTCCATATTTTCTGATTTTTTAAGATTTCTTTTATCTTCAAATCTTTGATAAACAATTCCTGTCACAAGTGCAAAGATAATAATTAGAGATAATGGAATTTTGCCCCATAAGGCAAGTCCCAAACAGATAAAATATATTATCAAGGTAAATTTGTCTGTAACACATTTTGTCCACATTTCTTTTACGGCAAGAAATAACAGGGTTATAACACCAATTCCGACACCCCAGAAAATGTGCTGAACTGTGGGGTTTTCTACTATTTCACTTAAAATAGATGCCAATAGAACAATTGCAAGAAATGCCGGTGTGATAATTCCGGCTATTGCCGCAATTGCACCTTTTGTTCCAAGAAGTTTTCTGCCTGTGAAAATTGCGGTGTTTGCGGCAATAATCCCCGGTAAACTTGCTCCTAAAGCATAATATTCACATAATTCATCAGATGTTATCCACTTTTTTTTATCTACGAGTTCGGAGGTTAATAGTGGTAGAATTACGTATCCGCCGCCCAATAGTAATGTTCCGACTTTGAAAAATGTTTTAAAAATGCTGTAAAAAGATTTTTCCATACTCCAATTATTGCATAAAACTCATTTAACGTAAATGTAATAATATGTTACGAACTTGTAATATTTTAAAGAAAAAGGCAATTTTGCATAGAAAAAATACTTTATATAAGTGGGTTAGTTATTTATTTATATGGAAAGGTTATTATTATGTCAACACAGGTAGGAATGAACACAGGGTTAAACTCAAATTTATATCAGAACAATTATACAGCACCGGCAGTAAATCCCGTAATGCCAAATATGATGCCGGCAAATATTTTTGGTAATAACAATTTATTACAGCCGTCAGTTAATAATTATGAAGATGATTTTTTAATGCCGGATTATTTGAAAATGTCTAACATCAATGCAAATCCTTATGGAGCATTAAATCAATATCAAGCTCAAACTCAGCAGCAACAAGTTCCTGTCCAACAACCACAACAGGAACAGCAGGCTTTAATCAATCAGCCGCAAGCTTTAGTAAATCCTCAGCAGCAAACAACTTTTACTGCTCAGCCGCAAATGCCGGTTGACAATTCTCAATTGATGAATGGCAGTTTACAGGCAATAGATAAAAATATTGGTATTACTGAAGCAGGTAACCCGTATCAAAAATCAACTAAACTTGCAAAATACGGTACAATTGCAGGTGTTATGACTCCTGTTGTTACAAGAGGTTTAAGTGTATTAAAAGGCAATAAAACATGGGCAAATGCTTTCAAATTTAAACCATTAGCTATTACTGCCGGTATTTTAGGTGCAATAGGCTGGGCTGCTGGTAAAATCGCTGATAATTTTGTTACCGGTAAACGAGCACAGGCTGCTGATTCTCAAATGTTGATGGCAGGTCAAAACCAACAATATATGGTTGCATAAGATTTCATAAATAACATAACCCCAAATTTCTGGCAGGATTTTTAATCCTGCTTTTTTATATTGAGACAATATATCTTAACAAAAAATGACCGCACCTATTGCAAATAAAGATTTTGCATTATATAATCAGGTTAGCCGAAATTATGGGCTTTGGTATGCCTATAGTTTTCCAGTTACTACTTTAAAATAAAAAGGAGAAGAAAATGCCAAAAATGAAAACACACAGATCGGCTGCAAAACGTTACAAAGTAACAGCAACCGGTAAAATTATGAAAAGACAAGCAGGCATAGGCCACTTGCTCCAACACAAATCATCTTCTAGAAAACGCAGAATTTTCAAGATGGTAGGTGTATCTGAGTCACACGTAGCATTGGTATCTAAAGAGTTACCATACAAGAAGTATTCAAGATAGGAGCATAGAAAATGAGAATTAAACGTGGAAATGTCGGTTGTAAAAGACATAAGAAAATTTTAAAACTTGCTAAAGGTTTTATTGGTGCTAGAAGCAGAATCTTTAAAGTTGCTAATATCGCTGTTATGAAAGCTTTAAAATACGCTTACAGAGATAGACGTACTACAAAACGCAACATGAGAAGATTATGGATTGTTAGAATTAATGCTGCTGTTAGAGAACGCGGTATGAGCTATTCTAGATTCGTAAATGCTTGCAAAAAAGCTAATGTTGTTGTTAACAGAAAAATGCTTGCTGATTTAGCAGTAAGAGATCCTGAAGCATTTAACGTAGTTTTTGAAACTATTTCAAAATAGTTGAAACTAAACAAATTTATAAAAAAGGAATCGTTGTTTTGACGGTTCCTTTTTTATTGTAACAATTATTTATTACAGTTAATCAAAATTTTTTGATGTGCTATACTTTAATCAAGTTAATTATTAAGGAGTGTGTGTATGTTAATATCTGCAATTTCACCTGTGGGGAATTATTATACCCGTGTAAATTCTGCTGCCCGTAGCCAGAATAAGACAAATGTTTCTTTTAAACAAAAAGAAGAAAATAACGGTGCTCTTAATTTTATGGAAGAGTTTAATAGTACAAAGGTTTCTGTTGATCCTGAAACTATGATTAAACGAATTTCAAGAACTGATGGTTCAGGCAAAGTTATTAAAGAAGTTTTCGTTGATACGAATGATAGAATTCTGAAAATGGTTGAACGCAGAGATGGGGATAATGTTAAAGAAACTCGTTTTGAAGAAGACGGAAAAACAGTCAGGGAAGTAAAACAGTTTGCTGTTGATGATGAGTCAATATTATTGAGACATACAACTTACAGCAAGGATGAGCTTCCGATTGTAAAAGATTATTCTCGGGATGGAGTTTTAATTAAATATCATGAAATTAAGAAAATGCCGATTACTGATAGCGGTTCTTATATTACGTATAGTTATGTGAAGCTTTTTGATGAAAAAACGGGCTTGCTTACTGTAGAAAAAGATGATACTCAATTATCATTTAAGAAAGAAAAAAAATATTTTTATAATTCTGAAAACAAATTAGAAAAAACAACTTTAGATACACGGGATTATTTTGAAACAAGCGAATATGATCCTGAAGATGGAAGAATTCTTGTAACACATACTCACAAATATACAACTGAAGAACGTCCTGATTCAAGTAATCAGCGAGCAGGCGAAAATACTGATACTAAATATATTTATGATGATAAAAATAGATTAATAAAAGAAATGACATTTCTGTCATCAGATGGAACTTTCTTGTACGGTAAAAAATATAATCCTGAAACCGGTAAAGTGAAATTTGAACGAACACATCTCTATCATAATGATTCTGCTACTCTATATGATGAGCAGGGTGAAAGAGAAATGCATAGAGATAGATCTTATAATAGACCGTTAACAACAACATATTATGATAAAGATACTCATGTTCCGTATCGTGAAATTATAGTTGAAGGCAAAGATTATACTGTTGATAGGGTTTATGAGCCGGATCCGGAACGATATAAGAGCAGCCGTCAGGGAATTCACGGTCAAAAATTGAAAACAAGAACATATTCTAATTTAAGTGACTATTATTTTCAGCAGGCAATGCAAAGGTTCACCAGAGAAAATGTTGTAGAAGTTACCAAGAATTATTCGGACGGAGAATATGATACTTATACATTAAAAGTTAAAAAAGATCCGAGCAATCAAGATTATGATTATTAATAATAAAAAAGGAAGACTTTAAGTCTTCCTTTTTTATTGGTTTTATATTTGTTAAATAATTAACTTTCTGTATTATTATCTAATAGGCTTGTTTGTTGTACGTCTTCTTTGACTTCTTCAACCTGAACTGATGTTTTTATCGTAACATCATCTTCATCAGGATTGATAATTTTGTTAACTGAACATACCGTATCGTTATCGTTCAGGTTTTGAGCTCTAACACCTGTTGCAGGACGTCCCTGTTGAGAGATTGAACCTGCATTTAACCTTGTAACAACACCGTTTGCAGTAACAAGCATAATATCGTCAGAATCTCTTACGATTGTTAATGCAACAAGTCTTGATGATGAAGATTTAAATTTGGTTGCAATCAAACCAATTCCGCCTCTGTTTTGAGTTCTGAATTCAGACAATTTTGTACGTTTACCAAATCCGTCAGAAGTTACAACAAGCAAATCAGCATCATAATCCTGCGGAACAATATCGCAGCCAACGATTTCATCACCTGAACGTAATTTCATAGAAATTACACCGCGTGCACTTCTGCCTAAAGGTCTTAAATCTTGGATTGGAAATCTGATTGCCATACCGCAGGATGTACCGATAATGATTTCATCTTTTGATGTAGCAAGTTTTACCCAGCATAAGCTGTCACCTTCATCAAGACCAATCGCAATAATACCGTTGCGTCTGATATTTGAGAAGTTATCCAATTCAATACGTTTAATATAACCTTTTTTAGTTAACATTATGAGGTTCAAGTCTTTTGAGAATGAACTTACCGGTACAACAGCCGTAATTTTTTCATCCTGGTCAATAGGTAGAACGTTTACAATCGGAAGTCCTTTTGCCTGACGTCCGCCTTCAGGGAAGTCATATACATTCAAGCTGTAAACAGTACCTTTTGAAGAGAAGAATAACACTTTATCATGCATCATTGCAGTGAAGAAATGTTGAATATCATCATCTTCTTTTGTTTTCATACCTGATTTGCCGCGGGTTGCACGATTTTGACGTTCAAATGTGTCTAAAGAAATACGTTTCAAATATCCTTGATGTGTAATAAATACAGCCATAGGAGTATTTGGTGTTAAATCTTCAATTGTAACTTCGCCTTGTTCAGGTAAAATTTGAGTTTTTCTGTCATCGCCGTATTTTTCTTTATCTTCAAGAAGTTCAGCTTTGATGATGTCAAGAATTTTTTGACGGCTTGCTAAGATAGATTCGTATTCCGCAATCTTTTTCAGCAATTCATCGTATTCAGCTTTAACTTTGTCTTGTTCCAAACCTGTCAAACGTCTTAATTGCATTTCTAAAATTGCATTTGATTGGTCAACGTCAAGTCCGAATCTGCTCATTAAACCTTCACGGGCATCATCAGTTGTTTTAGATTTTTTGATAAGTTCAATAACTTCATCAATAGAACCCAAAGCGATGATTAAACCAGCTAAGATATGAGCTCTGACTTTTGCTTTTTTCAAGAAGAAAATAGTTCTTCTTGTAACAATTTCAATTCTGTGTTCAACAAATTCAGAAAGAACCTGATGTAAGTTCATCAAGCGAGGCTGTTTGCCGCATAATGCAACCATATTAACCCCGAATGTTGTAGCAAGCTGAGTATATTTATACAAGTTATTTCTTACAACGTCAGGTTTCGCATCACGTTTCAATTCGATAACAATTCTCATACCTTCACGGTCTGATTCATCACGAATGTCTGAAATTCCGTTAATTCTTTGTTCTTTAACAAGATCAGCAATTTTTTCAATCAAGAAAGATTTGTTAACCTGATAAGGAATTTCGGTTACAACGATTGCAGTTCTTGATTGGCGTCCGCCTCCGCCTGCAATTTCTTCAAAACCTGAAACAGCAGACATCTTTATTGAGCCTCTGCCTGTTTCATAAGCTTGCTTAATATCATTTAAACCAATAATTGTAGCTGCTGTAGGGAAATCCGGACCTTTAATATATTCCATCAATTCAGGAATAGTGATATTTGGATTATCAATTAAAGCGATTGTACCATCAACAACTTCACAAAGGTTGTGAGGAGGAATATTTGTAGCCATACCAACTGCAATACCTGAAACACCGTTTAATAATAACATTGGTAATCTTACAGGAAGAACAGAAGGTTCTTGCAATGAACCGTCAAAGTTTGGTTCAAATTCAACAGTTTCACAATCGATATCAGCAAGCATAGATTGAGTAATCTTATGCATACGGGCTTCTGTATAACGCATTGCAGCAGCTCCGTCACCGTCTACAGAACCGAAGTTTCCATGACCGTCAACCATCAAATATCTTGTAGAGAAGTCTTGAGCCATACGAACAAGAGCTTCGTAAACCGAACTGTCACCGTGCGGGTGATATTTACCAAGAACTTCACCAACAATACGAGCACATTTCTTAAACGGTTTATCAGGATACATACCTAGTTCGTTCATTGCGTAAAGAATACGTCTGTGAACAGGTTTTAAACCGTCACGAACATCAGGTAACGCACGTCCTACAATTACACTCATTGCATAGTCGATATATGAGCGTTTCATTTCTTCTCTTATATTAACGGGAACAATATTTCCGTGGTTAAACATATTTTGCTGAGTCAATACTCTACCCTCCAAGTCTATATCTTTATAAAGATTATAGCACAAATATAGCCTTACGGGCTAATATCTTTACAATGGGTAAAGTTATATATTAGATGAGTTGATTTATAATAACAACATTGTCATTGCTTCTTCCATATTCAAGCAATAAACCATATCCATCAAAATTGGGATTAAATCAGGGTCTTCGTTATATGTACCTTTAACATTCACATCATTACCAAATAATGTTTTACTCTTTATTCTTAAGGACATATTATCGCTTTCTAATCCATAGCCGACCAATTTGCTGTTTAATTTTATATCAACGTCTTTGTCTTTGAACTGTCCCTTAATTCTGTATCCGCTCCATGTGTCAGAAACCTTTAAGTTAACAGGTTGTTCGCCAATATTGCCTTCAATTGTTTTTGTGAATAAACCTTCGCCAACTTTTAATTTTAAATCTTTGTCACCAATATTACCTGTTAATGTGTCTGCTTTAAAAAATTTTCCTTGATGTTTGATATTAAAATCTAAGTCGTCAATGGTTCCGGACAATCTTCTGTTAGTTAAGCTGTCTCTACAGTCTACAGTAAATTTCTTATCAGCAAATGTGCCGGAAGCTTTTTTCTGCTTATCTCCTGTAAAGTTTACAGTATCAATATTATTTGTTTTTAATTGAGTTTGCGGAGTAACTTTTCCTGTATACTTATTACAAATATTATAGTTCGGGGTAATAAAAGAATTAATACTTAAATTAGACATACACACACCTTTTAACATCTATCTTTAACTCCATTAAAACATGTCAAAGTTTGTATTTGCCATGTTGCATAGTTTTCATAGGGGTATTGTAACATTTGTACATAAACAATATTATCGGAAGCTTCTTGGGTATCTTTCTCTTTTATTGCGAGTAAAAGAG
>CATLLJ010000013.1 GCA_950022495.1 uncultured bacterium | reverse complement strand
CTGAACATAATCAAGAAATTTTTAGCGAAGAACTTTTAGAATTTGCGAGAAAATTAATGCAAAAGATTTCTGATGATATTGATAACGATAGACAAACTCCACAATCTGAAATCTATTCGCTGATGAATATTTTAAAGAATTTACCACAAGTTAAACAATATGAAAACATTAATCAAAAATTTAAACAACCAAAACCATCAGGGCAATTATCTCCTGAAATTATTAAACAGATTGAAAGAGAAGTATTAGGTTTATAGAAAAGGATAGAGTTTTGCTCTATCCTTTTATTGTTATTTAACTGTTAATTCGTAACTTTTGTTTTTTATTTCTTCTTGAATTTTTGATATGAAATCATAAACGCTCAATGTTCCAACTTGCCCTATTCCTCGTGCTCTAACTGCAACAGGGTTTGCATCGATTTCCTTGTCACCGATAACACATACATAAGGGATTTTTTTATCTTGCAAACTTTCTCGGATTTTATAATTCATTGATTCTGAGCGGTCATCAAGTTTTACTCTAATTCCTGCATCACGCATTTTCTTATAAACAGTTTCTGCAAAATCAATATGTTTTTCATTAGAGATTGGAACAATTGCAACCTGAGTTGGTGCAAGCCAAGTTGGGAATGCTCCTGCAAAGTGTTCGGTTAAAATACCCTGGAACCTTTCCATTGAACCAAAAACAACCCTGTGCAGCATTACCGGAGTTTTCATTGAACCGTCTTTATCTTGATATTTTAAACCAAATCTTTCAGGAAGGTTGAAATCAAGTTGAATTGTTCCGCATTGCCAAGTTCTTCCGATTGCATCTTTGAATTTGAAATCGATTTTCGGGCCGTAAAATGCTCCATCCCCTTCATTTATATCGTATTTCATATTACGTTTATCGAGAGCTTCTTTTAACCCTGCTTCAGCTTTTTCCCAGTTTTCTAAAGAGCCGACATAACTTTCGGGGCGAGTTGAAAGTTCAACTTCAAATTCCATTTTAAAAATTGCCATAGCATCTTTTACAAAATCAATAATTTCATTTATTTCTTCAACCAACTGGTCAAGCGTGCAGAAAATATGCGCATCATCTTGAGTAAAACCTTGAACTCTTGTTAAACCCGACAATGCTCCTGATTTTTCTTTTCTATAAACTGTGCCAAGCTCTGCCATTCTTAAAGGCAAATCACGATAAGAATGTCTGTTTGCTTGATAAATCAAGATATGGAACGGACAGTTCATCGGTTTTATAATATATTGCTCATCTTCTTCGTTTTCTTTTTGAATGAAAAACATGTTTTCTCTGTAATGGTCAATATGACCTGAGATTTCCCAAAGTTTTGATTTAGCAATTTGCGGAGTATGAACAATTACATAACCTCTTTTTCTGTGTTCGCTTCGCCAGTAGTTTTCGATTTGTTCTCTTACGATTGCCAAATTCGGATGCCAAAGAACAAGTCCGGCTCCGATTTCTTCTCTTACCGAGAATAAATCCAGTTGAGTGCCTAATTTTCTATGATCTCTTTTTTCAGCTTCTTCCATCATAGTCAAATAAGCCTGTAAATCTTCTTTGTTCCAATATGCTGTTGCATAAATTCTCTGTAACATTTTATTCTTTTCATTGCCACGCCAATATGCACCTGCAACTTTTAAAAGTTTTATCGCATTGCCTTTAATGTATGATGTATTTGGAATATGAGGCCCTGCACAAAGGTCATTAAACAAAACATTTCAGTCTTTGTCTTTAGTTAAGTACAAAGTCGGATTATCGTTTTTATGTTCTTCCAATAATTCAGCTTTGTAAATTTCGCCTTCCGATTTAAATTCAGCAATTTTAGTTTCAACATCTTTTACTTCAAATCTTGCAAAAGTAAGATTTTGTTTAATGATATTTTTCATTTCTTCTTCAATTTTAATTAAATCATCAGCTGTAAAAGTATGACCGTCAACTAAATCAAAATCATAGTAAAAACCATCAGCAGTTGCAGGCCCAATCGCTAATTTTGCCTGCGGAAACAATTTTTGCACGGCTTGAGCCATTATATGCGAACAAGAGTGTCTTAATATGAGTAAATTTTCATCATTCTTTTCCATAATTATTCCTTTCTCGTTTTTGGAAAAAGCCTGCCTAAACTTGGCAGGCTCAAGTCTTAATCCGGCAAAACAGTTTCTAAATAACGTTTTTTAGCTTCTTCATAAGGCGGGTTAAAAATTCTTTTTTCAGTATTTAATTTGTGAATTTTTTCCATTTCTTTATCAGACAGGCTAAAGTCAAAAATATCAATATTTTCTTTTATATAATCAGGATTGCTTGTACCGGGAATTGTAATAAATCCTTTTTGAATGTGCCATCTTAAAATAATTTGTGCAGGTGATTTTTTGTGAGATTTTGCAATTTTATTGATTATTTTATCCTTTAAAATCAAGCCGTTACTTTGTCTGCCGCCAAGAGGATACCAGTTTTCCTGCTGCATATTCTGTTCTTTAATGCGTTTTTGCCAGTATTCTCTTTGAGCGTAAGGATGACATTCCATTTGCATAATTTGCGGTTTAACTTCCACGGTCTTAAAAAAATCATCAAAAACTTTTTCGTCTTTATCAAAGTTTGAAATACCAAGAGCTTTGATTTTTCCATCTTTGTATGCTTTTTCTAAATCTTTCCAAGCACCCATAACATCGCCCACAGGCTGATGAACATAAACTAAATCAACGTAGTCTAAATCTAATCTTTTAAGCATTTTTTCAAATGCCTCTGCGGTTTTACCTTCGTCAAACTCGCTCGGCCACAATTTTGATGTAACCCAAATTTCTTCACGAGGAATTCCACTATCTTTAATTGCCCGACCAATGCTTCTTTCATTACCGTAAGCGTGTGCAGTATCAATATGACGATAGCCTGCTTTCAGTGCGGTGAGTGCTGCTGTATATGCTTCGCTTTCGCCCTCGCCTTCTGCAAGCATAAATGTTCCAAGTCCTAATTGAGGAATTTTTGTTCCGTTGTTTAGTTCAATATTTGGAACTTCTGCGGCATTAGTACATAAAGTTAGTGCCGTACTTAAAACAATTGTCGCTAAAAATTTCTTTAACATTATTTATTCCCTTTCAAGTTTTTTCCGTAAAATTCGCTTAATTTTTCTACTGCCTGATTTACATATTCAGGTTTGTAATACATTTCAATATGGGTTGCGTTTGGAATAACCACATATTCTTTAGGTTCAAGTGCTTTGTCGTAAGCTTCTTTGCTGAAATAAGCAGATTCAGCATTTTCACCGACTATAAATAAAACAGGTCTTGGCGATACAAATTCGGGTCTGTCAAAAGCAGTAAACGCTGCTTGTTCAGCGTAATTTGAAAAGATATATTTATTCTCACTTCTCGGGTGTTTTGCTAAATCAGTTCTGTAGTATTCGTAGCCTTGACGATACATCGGAGGTGCATTTTCAGGAATTTCCTCTAATGAATTTGGAACATATCCGTTGTATTTAATTTCACCACCGTTAACTTCTTTTGTTCTTTGTTCTGCTGCATCTTTTAGTTTTTGGTGTTGCTGCTCGATTGTCATAGAGTCGTTTAAACCCTGACGTCTTGCTCTGCCTAAATCAAATGCGGAAACTGTTGCGACTGCTTTAATTCTCATCTCTGTTTCAGCTGCATTAAAAGCATAACCGCCGCCTGCACAAATTCCCAAAACTCCGATGTTATCTTTATCAACAAAAGGAAGTGTTGTTAGATAATCAACGCTTGAGCGGACATCTTCAACTCTTGATGATGGTCTTTCTAAAAAATGAGGTTCGCCGCCACTTTCGCCTTGATATGCGGCATCATAAGCAAGAGTTACAAATCCTTGTTCTGATAGTTTTTTTGCATATAACCCTGCAACTTGTTCTTTTACTCCACCTGCCGGATGAACGACAATAATTGCGGGATATTTTTTATTTACGTCAAAGTTTTCAGGCTTATATAATTCACCTGCAATTTTTACATTATTGAATGTTTGATTGTAAAATACTTTTTCTTTTTGGATTTTCTCTTTCATTGCCTCGCCTTTCGCAAATGTTTGTACCTCAAATAAGCCTATCAGCAGGAATGCCGATAGAAGTAAAATCAGATTTCTTTTCATTAATCCTCCTATTTAATTTGTTTTAACCAGTTATCAATTTCTTTGTCGGTTTCTGAGTTTCCTCTTTCATAAACAACAAGAGGGGATAAGACTTTTGAGCCTTTTGCCATTTTGCCCATATCTTCTGCAATTGTATATTTGCCACCACCGCCATGGGTGATAAACGGAACAATGGTTTTTCCTTCAAAATTGTTTTCTGATAAAAATGTTTTAACAGCAGGAGCCATTTCATACCACCAAGCAGGTGTGCCTACAAAAATAATGTCATAGTTTGAAACATCGCCATTATCTTTAAGAGCCGGTTTAGTTCCTTCTTCGTGTTGTTTTTTAGCAACTCCATAGGCTGCTTCATTGTAATCTTCGGGGTATGGAGTTGCAGTTTCAATTCTAAACATATCACCGCCCGTTTTTATCTGAATTTTTTCAGCAATTGATTTTGTATTACCGCCCCATGAAAAATATGCGATTAATATTTTTTTATCCATAATATCTCCTTGTTTTGTATTATTTGCAAATGTACAACCTGCACAAATTAATAATATCGGTAAAATAAATAATAAAAGTTTTTTCATTTTTTTATTTACCCCCTATCTTACTAAATTTATAATCATCTCAACAGTTTCTGGATCGTGATGTGAGAAGAACAAACTTTTTCTTGTATCTAAAATACGAATTTGTGCAAGTTCTTCTTGCGTCAATTCAAAATCGAAAATATTGAAATTCTGTTCCATACGTTCTTTTTTAACAGATTTTGGTATAACAATTACTCCTTCTTGAGTCAAAAATCTCAAAGCAACCTGAGCGGATGATTTTCCATATCTTTCGCCAATTGCAACAAGGGTTTCATTTTTAAACATATTGTTTCTGCCCTCTGCAAAAGGACCCCAAGCCATAATTTGAGTATTGTATTTATCTAAATATTTTCTTACTTCTTTTTGCTGTTGAAAAACATGGGTTTCAACCTGATTGATTGCAGGCTTGATTTCAACAAAGTTTGCTAAATCAACAAATCTGTCAGGATAAAAATTACTTACACCGATTGCTCTTGCTTTACCTTCTTTATAAGCTCGCTCCATTGCTCTATATGTTCCATAGTAATCCCCAAACGGTTGATGGATTAATAATAAATCGATATAATCTGTTTGCAGTTTTTCTAAAGATTCAAGAATTGATTTATATGCTTTTTCTTCGCCTGCGTTTGAAATCCATATTTTTGTTACAAGAAAAAACTCTTTTCTGTCAATTCCTGAGTTTTTAATTGCTCTGCCTACTCCTGCTTCGTTATGATAAGATTGAGCAGTATCAAACATTCTGTAACCGACTTCAATTGCATCTGTTACAGCATGCGTTGTTTCTTCATCAGATACTTGATAAACGCCAAAACCTAAAATCGGCATTTCAACACCATTGTTTAATTTTACTGTCTGCATAAAATATTCTCCTATCTTATAAAATTGGTAAACGTTACTTTTTCTTGTTTTGGAGCTTCCAATCCTGCTTTTTGAGCAAATTCTTTGCATTTTAAGTGATATGCCATATTGCGTGCAAGAATTCTCATATTCTGCATACCTTCTAAATCCTGTTTGACTTCATCAGGATTTGCACCATGAACCATATTCCAATATCTTCCTGAAATAATCGGCATTTGATTGATTTGGAAATATTTGTTTAATTGGTCTAATGTTGCAGTAGTTCCTGCACGTCTTGCTGAAACAATAGCAGTTCCGGGTTTATGAATAAACGAATTATGTCCTGACATAAAATCGACAAAAAATGCTCTATCCAAAAACGGAACAATCGAGCCTGATGCTGAACCGTAATGAACGGGTGAGCCAATTACATATCCGTCAAAATTTCTTGCATATTCAACAAATTCATTAACTTTATCGTTTATGACACAATGACCGATTTTTCCGCAAGCACGACATGCCCTGCAAGGTGCAATCGGGTCTTTACCTATATGATAAATTTCTGTTTCTATTCCTTCATAATTAAGCGTTAAAGCAATTTCATTTAAAGCTGTAAAAGTACATCCGTTTTTATTAGGTGAACCGTTTATCAATAATACTTTCATTTTTTATTCACTCCTTATTTACCAACTCTTGCTTGCAGTTCTTTCGGGTATCTTGCACCTATGATTTCTATTTTTTCGATTTCAGAATTGATTTTTTGTACTTCTTCATAGGTTAAAAGAACATCAGATGACTTTAGATTTTCTTCAAGTCTTTCTATTTTTCTTGTTCCGGGAATTGGTGCAATATATGGTTTTTGAGCCAATACCCAGCTTAGTGCAAGTTGAGCCGGTGTAATACCTTTTTTATTTGCCAAATCTTTTACGTAGTCAATGAATTTTTGATTAGCCTCAAGATTTTCTTTTTGAAATCTTGGAACGATACTTCTGAAATCATCTTTTTCAAAGGTTGAATTTTTATCAAATCTGCCTGTAAGATACCCCTTACCTAAAGGACTAAAGGGAACAAACCCGATATTTAATTCCTCAAGCAAAGGGAATAATTCTTTTTCAGGTTCTCTCCACCACATTGAATATTCACTTTGTATTGCAGTTACAGGACAAATTTCATTTGCCTTTCTTATTGTGTTAACCCCCGCCTCTGATAACCCCCAATGTTTAACTTTGCCTTCTTTTATTAAATCTTTTACAGTTTCAGCGACATCCTCAATCGGAGTATTTGTATCAACTCTATGCAGATAATACAAATCTATGCAATCTGTTCTTAAGCGTTTCAAAGATCCTTCAACAGATTTTTTAATAACTTCAGGTTTTGAATTTTGAACTTGTTTTCCGTTTTCCATTTGAATACCGAATTTTGTTGCAATAACAACTTTATCTCTAATGGGTTCAAGTGCTTCGCCAACCAGTTCTTCATTCAAATAAGGTCCATAAACTTCTGCTGTATCAAAAAAAGTTACACCCAAATCAAATGCGTGATGAATCAGCTTAATCATTTCATTTTTATCACAAGCAGGACCATAGCCATGGCTCATTCCCATACAGCCTAAGCCGATAGCTGAAACTTCTAAATCTTTAAGTTTTCTCTTTTGCATAGCTTCCCCTTATTTTAATTTGTTGTATTCTTTATCTGACACTTCTTCAAGCCATTCTGTTGTCGCACCCTCAGCAGGGACAGCAATTGCAACATGAGAAAACCAACTGTCATGTGCTGCACCATGCCAATGTTTAACTCCTGCCGGAATATTTACAACATCACCCGTTTTAAGCTCTTGAGCAGGTTTGCCCCATTCCTGATAGTAACCGCGGCCGCTTGTTACAAGAAGAATTTGTCCGCCTTTATGATGAATGTGCCAATTATTGCGACATTTTGGCTCGAATGTAACATTAGCAGAATTTATACCCTCAGCTGTTAAAGGCTGTAAATAGCTTTGACCGATAAAATATTTTGCATAAGCATCATTTTTTAAACCAATATTAAAAGCACCGCTTCTTGCACCTTTTGTCAAATCTAATATTTCATTAATTTGCTTATCACTTAAGCCTGTGTTTTTACCGCATTTAATATGTGAATTTAATTGTGATTCAACTCCTTGCATAGATGAAAGTGCTGAAATTGTTGCAATTTCTCTTTCTTGATTTGTTAAAATTCCACGTGCAAAAATATCGGCAAATAAATGTTCTTTTAAATACTGGTCAATTGCAGGTGCAAATTCAAACACGCCGCCTTTAATATGTCCGCCTGTAAGTTCAACTTGAACATTATCTCCGTAAGCAAATTTATCAGTTTCTTTAGGTAAAATTTTTCCGATTTCTCCCTCAATTACATCTTTTCTTGAATTAACAACTTTTTGAAATGTTGTCAGAGCATTTAAACTTCGTGGAAAACCGCAATAAGCATACATTTGAACAAGAATTTCTTTGATTTCATTTATTGTCATTTTATCATCAAGTGCCTTATTTAAAGATTTTTCAAGAGCATCAATATCACCTCTTGCAGTGTATGAAGCTACCATTGCAATATCTTGCTGCTTTGTTGTCAAAACTTCTTGTGCCATTGCATTCCCTCCAATGCTTAATAAAATTGCTGTAATTAGTAAATATAAAATTTTTCTCATCTAAAAATCCTCATAATACATCAATCTATATTATCTATAAATTTAAAAATTTTTTAAGACCTAATCCTTTCTATTTCTTATCTAATTCTCTAATATTTGTGGTAAGATTTAATTATGGATAAAATTGAACAAATAAAAGAAAAAATTATCAAACTTTATCAAGAGCCGGGATATTACAATACATCAATAAAAGGCTTTAAAGTTTCAAAAAGAGATGAACCGACGGAACTCAAAAAATGCTTTTATACACCGCTTGCAATATTACTTTTGCAGGGAAGCAAGCAAACAATTTTTGGCGATAGAGAATTTACATTCGGTGCTGGGCAATATATGGTTTGCTCTGTTGATATTCCGCTTATGAGCAGGATTAAAAACGCAACAAAAGAAAAGCCTTGTATCGGACTTGTTGTTGAACTTGACTCTTATCTGATTTCACAGCTTATGACTGAGATGAATACTATAGAATACAAGGAAAATTCAACTTGTTTTGCAGGTGCCGATGCTGATGATGATTTAATAAACGCATTTTTAAGACTTGCAGAATTATTAGACCAACCGGAAGATAAACAAAAAATATTAGCACCAATGATTATAAAAGAAATTCATTATTTGTTATTATCAGGGTCTTTGGGGGATTTAATCAAAGCCGCTAATACAAAAGGAAACCAATATAATCAAATTGCAAATGCCATAAATTTATTAAAAGAAAATTACAAAGAAAAAATAAATATGGATGAATTGGCAAAAAGTTTAAATATTGCCCCATCATCTTTTTACAGGTATTTTAAACAAGTTACAACGATTTCACCTTTGCAGTATCAAAAACAATTAAAACTCTATGAAGCTCAACGATTAATGCTTTCAGGTGAGCATAACGCAGAATCCGCAAGTTATCTTGTAGGCTACGAAAGCCCTACACAATTTAGCAGAGAATACAAAAAAATGTTCGGCAATCCTCCAAAGACGGATATTAAAAATTTAGCAAAGGTTTAGGTATTCTATTGACAATTAGATAAAAACAATATATTATCAGGTCATATTAGGTCTAATTAGGTATTATCATGTTGGAAAATCTTGATATCAAAATAACAAATCAAATGTTATCTATTATCGCGGAAATAGATGAATTTAAAGGTTCTTGGAAACTTTTAGGACAAATGGCTCCTGAAAAATTACAAGCATTAAAAAAAGTTGCAACAATTGAAAGCGTTGGTTCTTCAAATAGAATTGAAGGAAACAAACTTTCTGATAAACAGGTTGAAGAATTGCTTTCAAGAATAAATAAACAATCTTTTGCAAACCGAGACGAGGAAGAGGTTGCCGGTTATGCAAAGCTTGCTGATACAATTTTTGAGGATTGGGAAGTTATTCCGTTATCTGAAAACTATATAAAACAGTTGCATAAAATCTTACTCGAATACTCTTCAAAAGATGAAAAGCATAAAGGAGAATATAAAAAGATTTCTAATGCTGTCGCAGCTTATAATAGCGAGGGTAAAGAATTGGGAGTTGTTTTTGAGACTGCGACACCTTTTGAAACACCTTTAAAAATGCAAGAACTAATTGATTGGACTAATAAAAATTTGGCTGACCGATTTTATCATCCGCTGATTGTTATTGGAATTTTTGTTGTTAATTTTCTTGCAATACACCCGTTTCAAGATGGAAACGGCAGATTATCAAGAGCATTAACGAATCTTTTATTATTAAAATCAGGCTATGTTTATGTTCCATACAGTTCAACAGAATCCATTATCGAAGACAATAAAGAAGGATATTATAGAGCCTTGAGACAGACACAAACAACATTAAATAAAGAGTCCGATTATGAACCGTGGTTGATGTTTTTCTTGAAGACTTTACAAAAACAGAAAATCCGATTGGAGTATAAATTAGAACATACTGAGACAAAAAAACTATCTAATCTTGATTTACCTGAAATATCGGCAAAGATAATGGAAGTTTTTGAAGCCAAAGACCGTGCAACAATATCAGAGTTATCCGAGTTGACTGGAACTAACATTAATACTATCAAAAAACACCTCGCAAGCTTGGTTGAAAATAATTATCTTATTAAGCACGGAAAAACAAGAGGGGTTTGGTATACGAAATAACATTTATCTTGTATTTTATCTTATTTTGATTTTACCTATGTTTACATTTGAACCATTTTGAATAAATTCACTTGACAAAATGGCATATTTTTAGTAATCTATTTTATGTAATAATAAAACGGAGGTTTTAAGTGGAATACGACAAGTTTAATTTAGACGAGAAGCTATTAAGAGCAGTTGCGATAAGCATATCAGAAGGTGTAGGGATAGATTTTATTGATGCTAGAAAACAACTAAACACATACACCAAGAACAGTTCACCTACTTTAATTTGGGATTTGATAAATTCAAATCTTAGAAAAAGACTCGGTGAAGATTATGCCTGTATTTATAAAAAACAACGTGGAATTTGGGAATTTCTACTGATTGTTGATAAGAAGTCTAAAAAAGTTATAACTATAATGCGTGAAAACCGTTTAAAACAAATTATTAAGTATCCATTTAAAAACAAAAAACATTATACTGCAGCATTGGCTTTATTAAATGAGCATTTAAAACCAAGACAACGCAAGTTGATGAATATACCTTTAAACAGAGAAGATAACGATTTTTTGCAAGAATTATCTCAAGAACTTTGTTCTGAAATAGAACAAAATATGCTTACCGAAAGTTTATATTGCATCTTGTCTTTTAAATCTTCTTCTGGTCATATGACAACTTTTGGTGCTAATTATTTGACGAAAAATTTAGAAATTTCTGAAGCAATTTCTTTAAACGATTTTATACCGAAGAAAAATTACGATACTATTGTTGCAGATACGGAAAAGCCGGAAGATATCCAAGATATCCCTCTAACATTAAAGCCAGCAGCGTATATAAAAAAGCAAGCTAAAGAAGAAGCAGAAACCGAACAATCTATTGAAATTAAAACAACACAAAATAAAGTTTCTACAGAAGATGCCGCAAATGGAGATAAATAAAATGGCAAAAAATTTTAACGGTCAAAGATTAAGAGAAGCCCGTTTATATAATGGTTTATCAATAAATGACTTGGCAGATATATTAGGTGTTACAAAACAGGCAATCTCACAATATGAAACCCAGAATGTAACTCCGGAATTTGAAAAAATGCGAATTATAACAGAGAAATTAAATTTTCCGTCTTCATACTTTTTTCAAGAAGATATTTACGAAGTGAATGCTAAAACCACGTATTTTAGAGCTCTGTTATCTGCAAATAAAAATGCTAGATTACAACAGCAGATAAAGTTAAAGCATTTGGCTATAATATATCAGGTACTAAACAAGTATTTAGAATTTCCGGCTTTAAACATACCCAAAATTGAATATAAAAATGAACTTGATTTTGAACAGATTGCATTAGATCTAAGAAATTATTGGGAGATTGGTGAAAAGCCTATTGATAATATATCACATTTACTTGAAAGAAACGGAATAATTGTCGCTTCCTATCCTGTAAATCAAGATAATATTGATGCATATAGTCAAAAAATAAACGTAGAAGATCAAGATAGGTATATTATTGTTCTTTCAAATGATAAGAATTTAGCAGCAAGAAGTAATTTTGATGCTGCGCATGAATTAGGGCATATTTTATTGCATGATTGGAATATTGATTTAGAAGAACTGTCAAGAGAAGATTTTAAGCAACAAGAAAGAGAAGCTAATTATTTTGCAGCTGCTTTTCTATTACCTAAAAATGCTTTTTTACGTGATATAAGTCTATACCCAAGAGATTTGAAATATTATATTGAGTTGAAAAAGAAGTGGAAAGTTTCTATATCTGCAATGCTAATCAGAGCTAATCGTTTAGGTGTTATAACAGATAATCAATATCAATATCTAATGAAACAAATGGCTATAAATAATTGGAGAAAACGAGAGCCTTTAGATGATATTTTAATAAAACAAGAACCCGTCCTATTAAACAAATCTATTGAAATATTGTTACAAAATAAAATCTTTAATGCCAAAGAATTTATGGAAGAATTAGCAGAAAATAAACTTTCAATGAAACCGGAAGAGGTTGAAATGTTACTTAATTTAGATAAGGGTAAGTTATATTATGAAAATACAATAGATGTTTCTGCTGATATTATCAAGATAAAATCTTTTTATAATAAATGTAATAATAAAAGGGATGATAATGACAAATACTAATACAAATGATGAGGTTAAAAAACCTATAGCTATTTACCGAATTAATACTCAGTTAAAAGATTTAATACAAGAAAATCAAGATATCTGGAATGTATTGCAAAATAAAATAAAAGCAAGCAAATATAATGCAGAAGAAAAAGCTCTTAAAAACGGTTTTTTAGCTGGTTATGATAGTAAATGTTATAAACTAACATCCTCAAATAAAGTAAGTTGGAAGAAATATGTAGATAAATTTTTGGAAACTCCATTAAACATACCGAATTCTCATAATAGTAGTTTGCTACTATTAATAAAACCCAAAGAACAAACGGAAGATATATATGCTATAGTATTTGGTAATTTAGCATATTTTGTAATTCAAAGTTATATTGATGTTAATTTTGGTCTAGACATATTGTCTAGAATTATTGAACCAGATTCTAATGTTGTAAAATCTTCTAAAGGTCAGAATGTTGTTGGCTCAACACAGGGACAACTTAGTATATATAGACAATTACACTCGCTATCGGATATAGAAGACTTTGGACGTATATTTCAAGAACTAAATGCTAGTATTAAAAAAGATGTATTAGAAAAATTTGGGATATCTACTGATAAAAATTTTAAAAATTGTTGTGCAAAATCATCTTTTCAAATAAAAACATCAATATTACCCGAAACTATTGAAAAATACATTACAGGATGTGAATATGCTAAAACGTTACCTGCACAATTAATTAATTCTTCAAGAAAATTAGAAGCCAAGAGAGATAGAGAATTAATAGAAAAATTAAAAGAAAAGATTATTAAACAGCTATGAATAAATTTAAATGTAGAAGGCAATATAGATTTATGCCATCGTGAGTTTGATAAATACATAAATGCTGAAAAATATAAATGTTGTTACAAAAAAATAACTAAAGACATAATTTTTGAAACATCTCTATTAGAATTGAAAAATACATTTAATATTCAAGAGAATAATTTTGGGAAATTTTTGCAACTTGCTAAAATAACGAGCTATGATGAGAGTGATAATCTAGTAACTCAAGATAAATTATTAAATCATATATTTATGGAATATGGAGATGGTGCTGGTCAAGATGAACAAAAATATTTTATGTTAAATGGGGATATATATAAATTAGAAAATACTTTTATTGGATCCCTGAATAATAAAATTAAAAATTATAAAAAGAAAAATATATTTATAGATACCCCTAATTTAAAACGATGGGAACGCAATAAACATGAAACAGACTATAATAATTTATTTAAAAATGATGTTAACACGATTGTTATACATCCATATAAACATAAATACATAGAACTCTGCGATTTTATAAAATATGATGATAAAAATTTATACTTGTTCTTTGTTAAAGATGGATTCGAAGGAACAATAAGAGATTTATCTTATCAAATTTTCAATACTACAAAGATTATTGAAACCGATATTAATTCAGATTGTTCTTTTTTAAAAGGTTTTTATAATGCATTTAAGAATCTTTATTCAACAAATATTATTATTAACCAAGAAAATTTTGTGAATTTGTTCAAAACAAGAAGTATTAAATATATCTTTTCATTTAGGGATAAAAGTAATCGAGAATTAGAAAAATCACCTGAATCATTTGCTTCAAATATTGCGAAGTTTTCACTTATTGATTTGGTACAAAAAATGAACATGATTGATCATGGATCATTAAAAATACAGCAAATAGAATCTGTTTAAGCAAAATACAATAGAATAAAAACTTTGTGTTGAAATCAAAACTGTAGAAATATTTCAGTATATGTACAGAGATCCTAATTTTAAGAATTTAGTAGAAGTGATAAAAAATCCACATAAATTATTAAGTAGTTTTTTGTATGGTATAAAATAGAAAATCTCCATCTCATAGTTAATTACATCTTACTCTGTATGTTAAATTACAAGAGACTTTTGGATGGTTATAATGTATTAGAGACTTTTGGATGGTGGTTTCTTTAACCCAATAGCCCACACAGTCGCCCATAGGGGCGATTTTTAGTGTTGAGATTTATTGGTCAAAAATTACACTTTTGTCTCCATTCTTGCACTCTTTTGCACCAAGTTTTAAAAATTTTTCTTTCAAACAGCCCAAATCCCCCACCACATCAAGCTTCCCCCGAGTGCAAAACAGTGCAATAAAGTGCAAAAATAATTTGTCTCATAAAATGAGATGTGTAGAAATGTCTATGAGATTGAGATTTATTTACTTTACATCATTTAAAATTCTAGCCAATAATTTTTTGTCAAATTTCGCATAGATAACTTCATTGTTTGAAGTCCTTATCTTAAATTTTATAAAATGTAATAAAAATTTTTTATAATGGTCTCTCTGTATTAAGTCTTTTTTTATGTTTTCTATAAAATCAGAATATTTACATAATACAAAACTAGCAGACTTGTATTGCAATAATTCAAATTCTTTATCTCTAAAAACAGGGTTTAATGCATTTTGCATCCAACCTGTTTTGTGAAACTTAAAACACCAAGAAAAACCACCAAAATAAGGGATATAAATAGGAATGATTCCTTTATTACAAATTGACAATGAAATATAGTCTTCGTCTTCCTGTTTCTTATATCGGTTTTCTTCAACAGGTAACCATAATTGTGATATATAAAGTTGAGCGTTTATTTTAGGCTTAAGTGATAATTTTGAAAAATATAGAGAGGAAATAACCGCTCCAATTGTACCTAATGCAACTAGACAATTTATAATATTTGGATAATTACTTAAAACTTTTTCAATTTCATTTAACATAAACCTATTTTATCACAAACACTTGACTTCTGTCTCAAAACGAGTGATGAATGTGTACACAAGCATTACAAGGAATTTGAGACAATGGAAAATCAAATTGAGACAAGTAAATACATCCCCGAAAAAGCAAAGCGAATCGCACTTGCACGGCTTGATTTAGTCCATAAGTGGCTTGAGTTTCGCCGAAAATCGAATATCAAAATCCAAGCCGATTATGATTTTGTCAAATTGCACAACACGACGGATTCGCATTTGCGTCAAGTTTTGGGCAAAGTCTCAAGAGGCTCGCTCCATCGTTGGAATGCAATGCTTGACGGCTCCGAAGACTACGAAAAACTTCTTCCGCAATACAGATATTCCAAAATCGGTGAGTTCAGAACCACTTTGACCGATAAAGAAATTAAAATCTTTATAGGCTTGCTTCTGCACCCGAATCGATTCTCTATCGGCAAAGCTACCGCCCTCACCAAATACAAATTAAAAGAGCAAGGACAGGATTTTATCCCTGCTGATGCAACTTTCCGCCGTTATGCAAAATGGTTTAAGGCGAACAATTACGATAAATGGGTGCTTGCTCGAGACGGAGAAAAAGCCTTGTCAGATAAGGTAGAACCTTATATCAAACGCGACGCATCGCTATTGGAAGTCGGTGATATCCTTGTCGCAGACGGACATAAATTGGCGTTTCAGGTTATAAACCCGTTCACAGGCAAACCAAGTCGTGCGACTTTAGTCGGTTTTTTAGATTGGAAATCGACTGCCCTTGTGGGTTATGAGATTATGCTTGACGAAAACACCCAATGCATCGCATCCGCCCTTCGAAACGCGATAATAAATCTTGATATGGTGCCGAAAATAATTTATCAGGACAACGGCAGAGCTTTTAGAGCAAAATATTTCACTAATGACAAGGGTTTTAACGAACTCGGGTTTCAAGGGCTTTATTCAAAACTCGGGATTGAAACGATTTTTGCCCGCCCTTATAACGCCAGAGCAAAAGTCATCGAGCGATTTTTCAAAGAGTTTCAAGAAGGCTTTGAAAAACTTATGCCCAGCTATGTCGGAAGCGACATAGCAAACAAACCGGCTTACCTGATGCGAAACGAAAAACTGCATTCTGCTTGGCATAACGATTACATTCCAACTATAGAAGAAACGATAAAAATGATTGAGATGTGGCTGAATTTTAAAAACTCCCAAACTTGCCCCAATGCACCAAATAAAACAATCGCAGAGGTTTTGGAAGATAGAAAACGCCAAAACATAAACCCCGACACCCTCGATGATTTAATGCTTGCGACCGAGGTTAAAACAATTCAGCGAAACGGTATCAGGTTCTTGGGTTGCGATTATTTTGACGAACGGCTTTACGGTTTTAAAAGCAAAGTGCTAATCAAATACAACCTTTTTGACCTTACAAAAATCAAAGTTTTCACCCCGAAAGGCGAGTATTTATGCACCGCGCAGCGTGTAACCGAAACCCACCCGATGGCGAAATTATTGGGTGACGTCAAAGACTATGAAGACTACAAACAAAAAATCGTTCGGCAAAAACAACTAAAAAAGAAAACCGTAAACGCAGTCAAAAACTACTTTTCGACAGAAGAAATAAAATATCTTGAAACCAAGATGGATGAAGAAATTTCATCACCTGTTCAAACCTCGTTCAAAGAGAGTTCAAAAAACATTTTAAACACAAATAACTTTGGCACAGATACGAAAGATAAAAATCATTTACCCCTTCAAACTATTTTCAAGAATAATTCGCAAAAATATGAATACTTAATCAAACACGATCCAACCAACCCTTGGATTTCGGAATTTAAACAAACAAAGGAGTACAAATTGCTGTATGAATAGCGGCTTGCGAGCAGAGGGCCGAAGCGTGAGCGTGCCCGTTTAACGCGAGCAAGCCAAGAAAGGACAATATGAACAAAGTGTTTATAAGAACAAATAATGTCAAAAACTTTATCGGACTTGTTGAAAATCTGGTCAACAAACCAAAAAACATTCCCAAAATGGGACTTGTGTATGGCGAGCCTGGACTCGGCAAAACTCAAACTGCCTTGTGGCTTGTGTGTAAGTATGATGGGATTTATCTTAGAGCCTCGAACCTTATGACAGGCAGATGGCTGCTTGACGGTTTGATAAAAGAAATGGACGAACTGCCAAGATACCTGACTTCAGACAATTTTAACCTTGTGGTTAAAAAACTCAAAGCTAACCCTAAAGTGATTTTTATTGATGAAATCGACTACCTGATGAACAATTTTAAGACTGTCGAAATTCTCAGAGATTTGCACGACGAGACTGACTGCCCGATTATTATGATTGGAATGGGCTTGGCGCACAGAAAGCTTGAGCGATACAAACACCTTTATGATAGGTTTTCAGAGATTTTGAAATTTGAAACCTTTAGAGTGAACGATATCGCTCAGATTGTAAATGAACTTTCGCAAATGCCGATTTCTGCCGATGCAATTGAATATATCCACCAAAAATACAATCGTTTCAGGCAAATTGTTCAGCTGATAAATAAACTAGAAACCCTAGCAAAAGAAAACAACCTGACTGAAATTAATCTGGAGGTGATTAGGCAAATTATATGAACATCGAGAAATTAGCGAAATATTTAAAAGAATTTACCCTTGATGAAATTGAAATGATAGCCGAATGCGACGTTTTGCCGGAACTTGAAAAACTTATTGCTGATGGCAAGTTATCGCTTGAAAACAGGATTTACAAATATCAAGATTTTGAAAACAAAGTCGAATTTGCTGTATTTGCAAGCTCCGAAGCCGAAAACAAAAATATAACTTTGAAAACTGTTTCAGAAATCTTTATGAAAGATTATGCGGCGAATTTCTGCAAACCTAATACAATAAAAACTTACAACGCGATTTTGAGGACGAATGTAATTCCGCTTTTAGGGAACAAAAAAGTCCGAGAGATTTGCACAGAGGACATTAAGAGGTTTTACACGATTTGCAAACGGCGCGGAATGGGCGAAAGACGTTTAAAAAATTCGCTCGCTCTTTTGAACCAGATTTTAAAATACTGTAAACGAGAAAACCTCGCAAAAACAGACTGTGACTTTCAGGTGCGACGACTGACGAACAAAAACAAATTTAGTATTAACAGAATAATCTTTGAGGGGAATATATAAATGGCAAAATTTAATAAATTAAAACAAGCGCAAAAGCTTTATGTACAAGAAAATAAAACACTTGGCGAGATTGGAATGGAACTCGATTTGTCCCGCAGAACTTTGTTCTATTGGAAAAAGCAATACGACTGGGACAAACGAAAGTTTGAATACGAGCACGAAAAAGACGCGTTCAGCCAAGAATTGCTTGAACTTGTAAGAAAAATGATGCGAAAACTGAATAACGATTTGGACAAAAACTCGCACACAAACCAATCCGAAATCTATTCTTTTATGAATATCCTAAAAAACATACCATTGCTCAAAGAATACGAAGCTTCTATTGCTCCATCCAAACCAAAACAACAAAACTTCCTCACCCCCGAACAAGTCCGCGAAATTGAACGAGAAGTTTTGGGGATGGAATAAGTTATGCTATATTATATTTATAGTCCTCAACTATAAGGTAAAAATGGGTTTTAATAAAAATATTGAAAATTTGCATAAACTATTAATAAATGATGCTTTTAACTTACATATACAAAAATGTGAGAATTTTCGATACAACTTTGAAGACCAAATTATAGATGTAAGTGGTTATGGATTATACGATTCCAATATCCCTGTCAGAGGGTTACATCATCGTTTTTATTTAGAATTAAACATCAATGGAAAAACTGAAGGAAAAACATTGGTTGTAATTATGATGAATCCTTCAAATACTTTTCCAGCAAAAGAAGACAAACCTTCTACGATTGATGATACTGTAAAAAATATAATTCGAATGGCATATCGTTTAGGATATTATTCAAAAATTGTTATTTTAAATTCTTTTGCTTTAATTAACGGAAATGGGAAAACTGCGCACCCGGATAATACTCAAAAACAAAATTTGAAAATAATTGAATCTTTTATTAAAGAAAATAAAGAGTCTGATTATTTATTAGCTTGGGGGAAAAACGCATATGATATTAATAAAATAAGTAAATTCCTAAAAGATAACATTTCTACAGATAAGTTTTTTGTATATAGAACCTCAGGATCACATCAAAAATATCCTTGCCATCCTAGTAAGGTCGTTGAAAATAGGTATAAATATGTTTCAGAATTTTTAAATTCCAATGAAACAAATACTTCATTTATACGCTATGTATTGCCATAATTTTTAGGTAATAAACTGATAATTATTCAAAATAATTGTAAAGAAAATTAGCAATTAATCCATTCTTTCAATATACCAATTAGAATTTCCAAAATAGTTAAAATTCCAATGTAGTTCAAAGTAAAAGTTAAATTCTATTGAATTATCGTCTTTGAAGTTATACGAATATTTGTTTAACTGGGTTTTACGGTAGCTTTCAAACGCGTCTTGAATTTCTTTAGCAAATCTTTTCCTGAATTCAGGATAAGTTATTTCTAAAGTCTCACGGGTTAGTTTATTCTTCAGAATCATTAACGTCCTCCATGGGTACAATTTCATCAAGTTCGACGTGATATCGTTTTCCTTTTTTATCAACGCAGGTTGCAAACCAAATACTTCCATCTGCGAATTCGTTCCTCCAAGTTTTGATTAGCAATCCGATTTCATTTGTTTGGCGGTTTAAAATCTTTGTTCCGAATAGTAAATCTAATTTTTCAGTCACAGGATACTCCTTTCAAGCTACACAATTAATTACTCTTTCCACATGAAACATCAACTGTATACACCTCAAATCGTATCATTCCGACACAAACACTTTTTGAACACCTTTTGAACAGCATTTGAATAAGATTTAAATGTTGTTTATTTTTCAAGTTCTTCTTCGTGGTCAATGAAGAACGCATTCAATAAATCTGCATCGTATCTCAAATGCTTTACTACCGGTGCAAGATTGTAGCATTCTTCAATCTCCGGCTGGTTTGTAACAAAGTAATCTATAATAACAACCGTGTTATAGACATTTTCTGCCCATTTGTTTAACTGCTTAAATTCTTTTGGTGTAATATTTAATCCGACTTTTTCCATCTACGACCTCCTTTTCTTTTTTAGGTGTCGTATTCATCACTTAAAATCAGAATAAAATCAAGTTTATATTTTTGATACAATTAAGTAAAATAAGGATTTAAAATGGTTATAAGAACTGGTTTTGCAAGATTTCCATCAACAAACTATAAAACTTCAAATCATATTATTGCATATTTAGATGTGCTCGGGGCAAAGCAAATGATATGCAATGATAATGATTTTGATTTTCTAAATCACTTAAATATGTTTATGGAAGATGCCATTGAAGAATCTGGTGGCGGTATATTTCCCAATAAAGAAGAAATATTTGTAAAAATATTTTCAGATAACATTTTGTTAGCTATTGAATTAAAAGAAAATGATAAACAAAGAGAGGATAAAATTGCCACATTATATAATGTCGTAGCAAACATATACAATGAGATTTTACGATATGGATATTTAATGCGTGGTGCAATTGTTGAAGGTGAATTTTTTCATAACGATATTATTGTTTACGGCAAAGGACTTGTTGAAGCAGTTCGTTTAGAAGAAAAAGAAGCTAGTGTTCCAAGAATTCTTGTAAGAACTAAAGTTACAGAACCGCAAAGTTGCTATTATCATATACAAGATGAAGATAATGAATTCTTTTTGAATATTTTTCATTTATGCGACATTTTTGATGATGTAACTTTTAAAATTAATCTTTTAGAAATGCTTAAAAAACATAAAATCAATGAAAGAATAAAAACAAAAATAATGTGGATGATTAAATATTTTAATTCTTGGTTTGCAAAATATGAACGCAGATTGCTAAATCAGCAAAAAATTACTGATGAAGAAATAGAGAAAGTATTAGAGTAAATAATTATTTCATTTCTCTTTTTAAAACTAAACATTTTGATAATCTAAGAATGGCTATAAATAAAATAACCATATTATAAACACCATATTCACCTAAAAAAGTTAATGAATGAGCAATTCTGTTTCGCAAATTTCTATGTTCTGTTAGAAAATATTTTAAAAAATAAACATCATTTTCTGGAATAATATTAAATATGCTTGGGTCCTTTAAATATTGATTTATATTGCGCCAATTAAAATTTTCATTCCTGTCAAAGTAAAATAAATAAAAATCATCTATATTAGCTAACCAAATCATATCTCTAATCATACCTTCTATTTTTAAACTCAAGCTATCAATTTCTTGAATATACAAATTGGAAGTTGTATCACCCTGTATAAATTTTTCAAATTTCAAAAAGAAGGATTCTATTGAAGGACCTATATATTGTAACCAGTTATATTTATAAATATTACTACCAGACAACTCTTTTTCAATATTTACACCGTACCAAGTATTTTTCAAAAAATTTAAAACAATTTCTGCATTAATCTTTTTGAGCTCAATGCTTTTCTTTAGAAAATGAGAAAATATTTTAGATTGTATATCATACCAAATATCGCAATAACAATACATTCGATGTTTTAAGTCATCTTCTTCTGTCTCTAATTTCCCTATAACATGACCATATTCATCAATAATATTTGTGTGAAATAAAGATGAAAGCATGTATTGCTCATTTTGTTTTTCAACGAATTCCTTATCTCTATTATAATTAGGTATAATATCGGAAGAATATACTATAAATTTTAAAAGTTCTTCAGATGACAGTTCTTCTGCAATTTTTTCATATTCTTTAACACAAGATGTTAAGTCTATTGGTTCAGAACAATATTGACCCAATTTAATTGATTTGCTTAAAAAAGAGTATTGCTTATATAGCTCTTTTAACTTGGTCTTATTATCCAGTTTTTTGTATAAATCGATTGCTTTTTGGCAATACTCCGGTGCAATTATCGGGTTTTCAGTATTTGATAGTTGTTCATAATATTCTGCTTGTTTTAAAATCCATCTTTTATAATCGGTTTTCAATAATTTACTTATTTCTTCCCCAGTTTTTAAATATTCAGAAGCAAAAAGCTCACTCAAATTAGTACTTAAAGTATTTTCGCATATTTGTTCTAAACCATATAAAATACTACTATTAAATTTTTTCTTTTTAACCTTTTCTATCAATATTTTTAAACTATCTAATCTTAGTTTAAGAAAGCAAGAACTTTCTTCATTTGGATTACTAATCAAATCAAGAATTAAATCTTGCAATTCTTTTACTTTATAATTAATTGTGAGAACAAGGTGCTGCAAATTCCAAAGTGCATAACAAACTTCTATTCCGAAATGACCATCGGGAAATTCTTTATCTAGACATCTAAAGTAGTTGATTAAATCAAAATAGAAATCTATTGACTTTTTGGCATATTCAAAGTCCTTTGTCTTATGCCAAATAATATGAGCAAATCGTGTTTTAAAATAAATATTTGATATACCATTGCATCGCTTTTTTAAATATTCAATTTCATTTTCTTTAATTAAATCTATATTTGGGAAGGCAACTTTATTACCATTTTCTGCTTCTCCAACATATAATGGTTTTATTTCACCATTCTGAACCCTAAATTGCAGACAATTTATTTCTAATTCAATAATTTGTTTATCTTCATCATTTAAATTAATAGCTTTTTCTCTAAAAGCATGAATCGAATGCATAAGTTCAATGGAATTAAATTTCATTGAATCTACAAAATTGTAATAATCATCAATTGAAGAAAAAGAGTCGGTAATTTCTAACATAATTTTATAATTCCATCAAATTATCAGTCCAAAGTTCACATTGAGTCATAACGGTATTAACCGCATCATCCTGACCTTCCGGCGGATAATTGTATTTTTTAAGCAATCTTTTTACCATCATCATCATTTTTGCACGTGCAAACTCTTTATTCTGCCAATCTACAGTTTTATTCTTACGCAAAGTATCTGTTAATTCTTTAGTTAAGGTTATCAACTCATCGTTCTGATAGAAATCTTTTACTGCTTGCGGTTTTGTTAATGCATCATAAAAAGCCAGTTCTTCTGTAGATAAACCTAACTCTTCCTCTGCTTTTTGAGCTTCGGCAATTTGTTTTGCCATTTTAACAAGTTCTTCTATAACTTCAGCATTTGTAATAAGTCCGTTAATATAACGATTTAAAGCTGCTTGAATAATTTCGCTAAACTTTTCACTTTTTACAACATTTGTTCTTTTAAATACAGAAACCTGCTCTGCTAATAATTTCTTCAAAATTTCTACAGCAAGGTTCTTTTCTTTCATCTTTGAAATCTCGTCTAAGAATTTTGGCTCAAACAAAGAAAATTCTTCCTTAACATCAGAGAATAAATTTATTACACCCTTGCTTTTTATACTTTGTCGAAGCAGTTCATTAATTCTTTCGTTCATTTCAGGTAAGGAAATCTTTTTACCAACGCCTGTATTTGTAAGTCTTCCGATTAAAACCCTTATTGCTTCAAAGAAAGCCGCCTCGATTCTTTCATCTTCGTTTGCAATTGATGAACATAAAGACAATGCTTGATGTAACAATAAAGCTTCTTTCTGGTATTGTTCTTTTCTATCTTGCATATTAGGTGAAATAAGGAAGTTGACTGCACCAGTAATCGCATTTGAACGATCCAAATCTGTTCCGGATTTAAATTTAGAGAAATCAAATCCATGTAATAAATCACGGCAAATCTCTAATTTTTCCTTGAATTTCGGATAAGAAACATCCGCAATATCCATGTTCCCGTAATTCTTTCTATCTCTCACAGTATAATCGTTCATTGCTTGTTTTAATGCCGTTGCAATCCCAACATAATCAACGACCAAGCCGCCTTCCTTGTCTTTAAAAACACGATTAACTCTTGCGATTGCCTGCATTAAGTTATACCCTGCCATTGGTTTGTAGACATACATCGTAGCAAGCGACGGAACATCAAATCCTGTAAGCCACATATCAACAACAATAGCGATTTTTAAGGAATCGTCATTGTTTTTAAACCTTTTTGCAAGTTCGTTTTTATGAGTTTTGTTTCCGATAATTTCTCGCCAATCTTCCGGATCGTTGTTTCCTGAAGTCATAACAACCGTAATTTTTTCGTTGTCTTTCTCACCCCATTCAGGTCGAAGTTCCAAAATTCTACGGTAAATCTTTATCGCAATTGGGCGGGAATAAGCAACAATCATTGCTTTACCGGTTAGTAAATTCGCTCTGTTTTCTTCGTAGTGTTTCAGAATATCATCAACAAGCGAATTAATGGTGTTATCGTTTCCTAAAACTTCTTCCATTTTTGCCAACTGGCGCTTGCTTTTTTCGATAACTTCTTCATCAGCATTTAGTGCCATTAAGTCATACTCTTTATCAATAAGCGCTAATGTCGCAGGGTCAAGATGAAGCTGAACAACACGGCTTTCGTAATAAACAGGTTTTGTTGCGTGGTCTTTTACAGCTTGAGTCATATCATAGACGTCAATATAATCCCCGAAAACCTCTCTTGTATTTCTGTCTTTTACTGAAACAGGAGTTCCTGTAAAGCCAACGAATGTTGCGTTTGGAAGTGCGTTTCTAATAATGCGTGCAGAACCCGTTTTAACCCGTCCTGTTTTTGGATCAACTTTTTCCTTAAGCCCATATTGCCCACGGTGAGCTTCATCTGCCATAACAACAATGTTTCTTCTTTCTGATAAAGGCTCTGTGGATTCTTCAAACTTTTGCATTGTGGTAAAAATTATCCCGTTTGCAACTCTGCCGTCAAGAAGTTGTTTCAAGTGTTCGCGGCTTTCTGCTTGGATAGGAACTTGACGTAAGAAATCCTGACATCTTGAGAATTGACCGTATAATTGATTGTCTAGGTCGTTACGGTCGGTTAGAACAACAATTGTAGGAGAGTTTAACGCATCTTGAAGAAGATGAGCGAAAAACACCATTGATAAAGACTTCCCGCTACCTTGAGTATGCCAGAAAACTCCACCTTTGCCGTCTGTTGCTGTTGCGCGTTTAGCAGATTCGATTGCTTTATTTACGGCAAAATATTGGTGATAACCTGCAAGGATTTTGAAAGTATTTGAGCCGTCTTTGTTAAAACAGATAAAGTTTTTGAGGATATCAAGGAAACGTTCTTTTTCAAAAAGCCCTTCTATTAGGGCATCAAACCTGCCAAATTCTTCGATTAAGTTTTCACCATCTTTGGTTTTCCATTCCATGTAGCGGTCTTCACCTGAAGTTATCGTTCCTGCTTTGGTTGTAAGAAGGTCAGACATAACACAGATTGCGTTATAGACGAACATTGAAGGAATTTCTTTTTGGTAGTTTTTGATTTGACGATAAGCACAAGATACGTCGGTTTCTTCTCTTGCGGGGGATTTTAGTTCAAATAATGCAACAGGAATACCGTTAAGAAAGATTAGAACGTCAGGACGTTTTTCGGAGTTTTCGATAAAAGTCCATTGGTTTGCAACTATGAATGAGTTGTTTTTAGGCTCGTTAAAATCGGCAAGAGAAATGATTGTAGTGTGTTGTTCGCCATTTTGAGTGTAACGAGCTTCAATCCCTGATTGCAGATAATCCATAAAAACCATGTTTTGCTGTACAATATCGCCATGCTCAATATTTTTAAGCTTAAACAAAGCATCTTGGATTGCTTCCTGCGGAGCATGCGGATTAATCCTATTAATCGAATCTACCAAAACATCATCATAAAACGGAGATTGAAAATCTCGATTTTCAACACTCGGCCCGTAAACGTGGGTATATCCCATGTTATGAAATAACTCAATTACTGCATTTTCGTAGGATTGTTCTGTGTAGATGCTCTGCATAAGCCTATACTCCTTGCTTTATTGTATTTGAATTTATAAAATTCTGTACACTTTCTGTTCCCAAAAGAACATCTGTTTGTTCACCATGTATTTTATTAGTTATTACATATTCATATCCAATTTTGTCTGTTTCAGACAAAATTGCTATATCTTTTATATTACCTATATCTAAATAAAAATGCTCCAAATTGCACTCTTCTATATTTTGAACTGCAATTCTATATTCTTGTTGCCAATCAAAATTATCAAATTTGTTGAATATATTTACTTTACCATGATAATTTTCCTTGCTAATGTATGCCACTTTATCCATTGTTAACTTTGTAATGTTTTTTGAATTTGCACAGGCATCTTGTATTCTTTTTTGAAATTCATTTACGTTATGTATAAGCAAAACATCTTTACCAAAATTTCCCATTCGTTTATCTGCTAATTTATGTACTCCCCAATTTTTTATGTCAGCAATTGTTAAACAAAAACATGATATATGAGTGTAAAAATCCTTATCATGTTCTGGAATATATACATTCATGTCTTTTACAATGCCTACTTTAATACCATTAAAGAATAATTCACCTTTAAAATATGGATATCTCAGAATAGCAGTTAGATTTTCATTTCTGTCTAACCGACCAATATTATCTTCTCCATTTTCTTTGAAAAATTTTATACATTTCAAATATAATTTACCATTTAGCAATTGTTCTAAGTGTTCTTTTTGCCCATATTTTAGTAAGAAACCATGCATTGTTTGTTATACCTCCACTTTTTCTGTTTATTCCTTATCTTCACTTAGATTATTCGCATATATGTTTAAAATTGTATCTAACATATTGTCAGCTATTTCATTAGCATCATTTCTACTAATACTTTTTCTTCGTAATATTTTAATAGTTTCTAAACGAATTTTACTTTTTATTGAATCTTTTTTATACCAATCAACAATTAAATTTTCTAAAACCATACTATATAAAGATTCTTCAACACCTTTATATATTGAGGTTGAATATAAATAATCACTTAGTTCACTTTTAAATTTTGAAACTATTTCATCTTCATCTTCTACATAATTATCAAAAAGTTCATTAAGTTCATCATACTCCTCTGGTGAAAACTCTGTATATTTTACGAAATCTGGTGCATCATATCTGCCTGAATTTGATTCTTTTATGTAATTCAATTGGTGTTCTAATTCGGGAAATAATGTTGATTCATTTATATTGCATAAATCTAGTTCTTTTAAAATTTTTTCTTTATTATCGCCATCAACATAGAAAAATTTTTCAAAAAACTCATCTTTTAAGCTTTTGCAACTTCTATAAATCTGAAACTCTCCTTTTAGATCTTTTATTACGGAAAACATTCCTGGTAATAGGAAAGCTCCACTTTGTCTCTTTATTCTTTCATTATTTGATATTGGTATGACAGTGTAATTATTCTGAATTATCGATATAAATTCTGCATAGTTTTCTTTTTTAGACCATCTATTAAGATCTTCATCAGTTATTATGTTTTCATTTTTAAGTTTTCTTAAGATATCTTTTAAATCATTTTCTTTGTCTAAGTTATACTGTGATAAAGCCGATACAATTTGTACTTCTTTGGAGAAAGAATAATAAGGATATGCTATAGTATAATAAATAATCCCCCAGGGTTCTCTTAATTCCCAATTTTGTATATCATCAGATTCTACTTCTTCCTCTTTAAAATATTTTTCTTCACCAACACTTTTACAGGCAAAATATAATGCTACCAATGGATTAGTTGTAATATCTAACAACCTTGTGCATAAACCATAGTGCTGACATTTTGTCATTAAATCGAATGCATCACAGTTAGAATTAAATTCTAATGGCAATTTAGATTTAGGCAAAACCATTAATTTATGCTCAATATTTAGTTTATTTTCTCTGAATAGACTTGATTGGATATCCCAATATTCAGCTTTTTGTCCTCTAAAAAATAAAGTGAAGCCGTCTTCACTGTCAACAATTTCTTTTATTTTCTCCAAATATTGTCCAACTGATGTGATTTCAAAGCCACTATTGGTATCTAATCTTGATTTGATACTATTCTCCATTATTCTCCTACTTTTCTTTATCAAATAATAGTTTATCATCTAAAATATCGATATTTGAGACATCAATTTCGCCACTCATGAGCTTTGGTAAAAGTGTATCACGAAGTTGGGTTAAATTCTTATTTTCTTCATTATTCTTCATTATTATTTTAAATATGGGTGCTGTTATATTATCAAATTCCGCCAACAGCTTTTTATCAGGCAATATAATAGGTAATGATTTAAAATCAGTCTTATTGAATTTTGGTTGAGCAGAGCCACCCTTGATACCTTGAATTAATTCTTGTCCATATGACCACTTAAACCATATATACAAGTAATATATAAGATTTTCATTATCTGGCCTTAACATTATGATATTATTTCCAAGCGTCATTGGTAAATCTAGTCTTGGACATAAAAATACACTTCCAACATCGCCTACATTAGATATTATAATTTCATTTCCATATAATACTGATTTTGATAGGAAATCGTAAGATTTTTTATCCACATATACATTAAATGAACCCGTTTTTAAGTCAGTATTCCTAATAAAATATGCATAATTTTTTTCCTGATACAGATTAACATTTTCTTTTAATGATGCAAAACTACCATTAGCGACATAATCAGTTATTAACAGTGGTAAATCTCCAACTTTGCATATTTTTGAATTCATTGGAATTTTGCCAAATTGTTCAGATATATTGTCTCCTTCAACAACATCTACAAACCAAGACTTGAAGATAGCTTGAGCTTGTTGTTCTAAGTTTTCATTTATCTTGTTATTCAGTTCAATCTTATCATCAATCGCACTCAACACCTTCGCTATTTTTTGTTGGATTGGTAGCGGCGGTAAAATTATACTCAAATCTTTTACAACATCAGTTTGGACTCTTTGTCTGCCCGAAGAACCTACCATAGATTTTATTGCAGGCTCTCTTATTTGAGAACTTGTAATCAAATAATAAAGATAGTCCGAATCCGTTTTATTATCAATTGCTCTAAATACAATATACTCTGTTGAACCGAAACCAATCTCATTATCATCTAAAATATCTACTTTGGCAGTTTTTCCATTTTCCAAGCAAGGTGTAATTCTTGCCATAATAGTATCGCCATTTCTGAATTTAGTTCCACCATTATATTTTTCTACCAAACAACTAGGAACTTTTTTGTAAAATGGTATCAGTACATCCATAGAGACTTTTTTTGCCAATTCACCTTTTTTTAAAGACTCAGTAGGATTAATTAATGCTATATCCTTTAATTTATATTCTTTCCAATCAGAGGTCATTTTGTCCTCCATGTTTTCTCCAATATTTATTTATATCATACTCATATAAATCCTCATGATTTGGTTTTATTTCTTCGTTAAATTGAATTTTGTTTTTATCTGATAAAAACAAATTATCTAACGTACCCCCTTCTTCTTTATATATTCCAATGATAATATTATTTAATGCAACAAGTTTGTTTAGAGAAGTTGCAATAAGTTTTTGAGGTACTTGTTCATTGTGGTCACAAATGTAGGGATAGTTTTTTATTGATAAAATATCATTTTTTAGCAAATTTAATAAAGAAATGGCTAAAATTGAATAATTGCTTAAAAATTTATAAGTTCCGATATTAATTGGAAAATCAAGATTATCATTTGCAATTGAAACATAAAAACTTTTAAAATTGCCATTATATTCAACGTACAATATATCAAAAATTCTTTTTAGATATATTGCCAATTCTTCAAGACTATTTAATTCTAATTGTTTTTGCATTTCCTTTTTTTCGTTTTTAGCAAAATGATTAGATAAGTAGGTCCCTCCAAATGCTCCAATCAAAGTTGCTATACCACCAATAATTGTCGGTAGCCAATCCTTAATAAATGAGGTATCAGCATTTTGCATATAATTTACTGTCATATTTACTGTATCAAAATTCATTCCTTATACCCCCAATCAACAAAAGCCTTTGCAAATTCACAGGAATTATCAATTTGCTGCTTTACCTCTTCTGTTTGAGCAAATGATTTTTCAATTTCTTTTATTACATCAATAGTTATTTTAATTTCTTCTTTTGAAGGCTTTTTATTTGGCAAATCACGCAAAAAATTAATAAATTCATTTAAAACCTTAATTGCAACGTTATATTTAAGGGTTAACTGGCATTTTTGAATATATAAAATATAATTATTTGCTATCATTTCATACATACTACTTCACCTCAAACCCTATACTAGCCAAATTCTTCTTAATCTCATTTTGCAAACCATTCGATTTTGCAAACATATCAGAAAGTTCTGAGGTTAAGCGTTTCATTTTATCTTCAAACGGTTCGCCATCATCCTCTTGATCTTCAATACCAACATATCTTCCAGGTGTTAAGATGTAATCTTGTTTTGCAATATCTTCTGTAGAAACAACAGCACAGAAACCTTTTACATTTTCTAATGTTCCTTCTTGAAAAGCAGTGAATGTATCAGAAAGTTTCTGAATATCGGCTTCCATAAAATCCCTGTGTTTTCTATCTACCATATACCCCATTTTTCGAGCATCAATAAACAGGGTTTTACCTTTTTGTTTCTTATTTCTTGAAATAAACCACAAGGTTACAGGAATTGTTACGCTATAAAACAACTGAGTCGGAAGCGCCACAATACCCTCTATTAAGTCATCTTCAATAATTCTTTTTCTAATCTCACCTTCACCGCTCGTCTGAGATGATAAAGCCCCGTTTGCCAGTACAAGCCCAATTTTTCCATTAGGTGCCAGGTGATGTATCATGTGCTGAATCCACGCAAAGTTAGCGTTCCCAGCCGGTGGAATACCATATTTCCAACGCACATCTTCCTGTAGTTTATCTTGTCCCCAGTTAGAAAGGTTAAACGGAGGGTTTGCCATAATGAAATCAGCTTTCAATGTCGGATGTATATCATTAAAGAAAGTATCAGCTTGAGAAGGACCGAAATCAGCATCGATCCCACGGATTGCCATATTCATTTTTGCCATTTTCCAAGTGTCGGCATTGGATTCTTGACCATAAACAGAAATTTTGTTTCTGTTCCCTCTATGGTTTTCCAAGAATTTTACAGACTGAACAAACATACCGCCTGAACCGCAGCAAGGGTCATAGACTCTGCAGTTTTCAAAAGGTTTAAGTATTGAAACAAGAGTTTTAACAATGCTTGACGGAGTATAAAATTCACCACCCTTTGTACCTTCATAAGCTGCAAATTGTGCAATACAGTATTCATAAGTTCTTCCAAGCAAATCTTTGCTTTCTTCCGTATTATCCATTTTCACGTTATTCGTGAACAAGTCAACAACTTCGCCCAAAACTCTTTTATCCAAATCAGGCGAGCCGTAGTTTTTCGGAAGAACCCCTTTGAGTGTTTTATTCTCTTTTTCAATCGCAATCATTGCTTCATCAATAACACGACCGATTTCAGGAGTATGAGCAGCTTCGGAAATTTTATTCCATCTTGCTGCTTCCGGAACAAAGAAAATGTTTTCTGCAAGATAAGCTATTGGATCGTTTTCGAATCCATCCCCTTCTTGAAGAAGTTCTTGATATTTTTTATCGAAAACGCTTGAGATATAGCGCAAGAAAATCAAACCAACAATAACTTTTCTATATTCAGCAGCCGGAATATGCCCCCACAAAACGCAAGCAGCTTTCCATAACTGTTCTTCAAATCCGATATTCGCATTGTTTTTCTTTTCTGCCATACTTACCTCTTTTGATAAAAACACCTATTCTATTGTTTAAATTTTATCATGAACATAATGTTTTAGGGGGTTATAAACAAAATCGGTCTTTTAATGATTTTACAAATAAAATTTCCGATAAACTTCATCAATATCTTCTTGTTCAATTCCTATGTAGCGGAGGGTAATGGAGGGGGTGGAGTGATTAAAAATCTTCTGCAGCATTACGATATCGTCGTATTGTTGGTAGAAGTGATAGCCGAAGGTTTTGCGTAGGGTATGTGTTCCGATTCTGCCCTTAATCCCTACCATTCGGGCGGCTTTGTTTATGATTCTATAAGCTTGGGCTCTGTCCAATCGATACCCTTTTTGCGTATAAAATAGAGGTCTTTCGTCGGGTTTATCTTTTACAAATTCTTCAATTTCAACTTTCAGGTTTTCGTTAATCGGGAATTTCTTATACTTGTTGGTTTTCTTTTCTCTTAGTTCTATATAGTCTTTGTCTTTTACGTCTTTAACGTCAAGTGAAAGGATATCGGCGATTCTTAATCCGCTGTTTATTCCGAAGCTGAAAAGCAGTGCGTTGCGTGGTTTCTTGGAAAGAATTCGTTTTATGTTTTGAATATCTTCTATACTTTTTATCGGTTCGACGATGTTCATAAGTTGTCCTCAAAGTTTTGAGCCACAACATTAATGCCCTAAAAGACAGCAAAAATAAAGCCTCGCAACGAATTTGAGCCCAAGCAACCGGAAACATCCAGCAATCTCAATCTCAAAAAATACAACATATCATTCTGGAAATGTGTAATTCCCGAGGTAGAATGATACATACAATTCTGGAAATGTGTAATTCCCGAGGCAGAATGATACACACAATTCTAATGTTGTGTTTTAATATTTTAAAAAATCTTACTACATTTTAGATAATATATTATCTATATCTTGACTTTTTAGCAAAAATAGGTTAATATATTATCTATGAATGACTTTATTTTTTATGCTAAATCACCCTATGATATTGCAAAAGAATTTGTTGAAAAGATTAAGCAGAAGAGAAAAATGCTTAAAATTTCACAAGTACAACTTGCGACAAAATCGGGTGTTAGCCTAGGGTCTATCAAAAGATTTGAATCAAAACATGAAATTTCACTAAGTTCTTTGATAAAAATTTTAATTGCTCTTAATTTAGAAAAAGATTTTGAAAACTTGTTTATGCAAAAGACCTACAATTCTATAGATGAGGTTATAAATGGACAACTATAAATATTTAAAAGTATTCTATAATGATATTTTGGTGGGCACTCTTGCAAAAACGCCCGAAAGAGTTGTCGCATTTGAATACGATTCCGACTGGTTAAACAATGGATTTAGCATATCACCTTTTAGTTTGCCTCTTATCAAGAAAGTTTTTATCCCCAAATATGAACCTTTTGATGGGTTGTTTGGTGTTTTTAACGACAGTTTGCCTGACGGTTGGGGAAGATTGCTTGTTGATAGATTATTTTTAAAAAACAAAATAAATCCCGCTGAAATTGATAATCTAAATCGACTTGCGGTTGTTCAAGAATCTGGCATGGGGGCTTTAACATATAAACCCGAACATAAATTTAAAAACGAAAATAACGTTTCTGGCCTTGATATCCTTGCTCAAGAATGTTCAAAAATTTTAGAATCGAAAAATTCAGACAATTTAGATGAACTTTTTCAATTAGGCGGTTCCTCTGGTGGAGCAAGACCAAAGATTTTGACCTCTGTTAATAATGAAGATTGGATAATTAAATTCCCATCGTCAACTGATCCTAAAAATATTGGTGAAAGAGAGTATCAGTATTCACTATGCGCTAAGAATTGCGGAATTAATATGATGGAAACCAAACTCTTTACATCTGAAATTTGTTCAGGTTATTTTGGCATAAAAAGATTTGATCGTAAAAATGGCAAAAAAGTGCATATGATATCAGCAAGCGGACTATTAGAGACAAGCCACAGGCTTCCTAATCTTGATTATAATTTATTGATGAAGCTTACACTTGAGCTTACAAGAAATTATGAAGATATTGAACAATTATATAGATTAATGTGTTTCAATGTATTTGCTCACAACCGAGATGACCATTCAAAGAATTTTTCTTATCTTTATGACGCAAATAAAAAAGAATGGCATTTATCCCCTGCATACGATTTAACATATAGTTCTTCGTTTAATGGGGAACATGCAACAACAATAAATGGCGAAGGGAAAAATCCGTCTCTAGATGATATTTTGGCTGTCGCAAAAAATATAGGATTAAATGAAAAATTTGCAAAAGATATTGCTTTGGATATTCAAAACAAATGTAAAAAGTTATTCAATTAATTTTTTAAATCTTAATCTGAAAGTTTATTTAATCTCTGTTTGAGCGATTAATTAAATCCATTCTGTGTCCAAATTTATTTAAATTTTAAAATTAATATACACTTGACCTTGTCAAAATAAATTATATAGTTTAGAATATAAAGATTATGAAAAAACTATTTATTGCTTTTTATTTGATAATTATTTTTTGTATACCTACTTTTGCCGAGTATAAACCGATTCCGGCAAATTTAAGCAAGCAATATAAAAAAGAAATGGAGCATATTATTGATGTTGAATATCCTAATACAATAAAAAATGCTGATAACTACTTAAAAGAAGCTAAAACTTTACGAAACAAAATTTTAAAACACGGATTCAATACTGATGAGTATATGAATATAGTGCTTATTTCCGAAATTTGCATACCTGCTTCGGCTATAGATTTATATGCTAACTTATTAGAAGTTACACAAGAAAAATATTTAGGAATGAAATATGAACCCATAGGCACGGATTGTATTAATCCTATATATGATATTTTATCTCCTTATTTTGATGATAATAACATTGATAAAACTAAATTAACAAAAATTGCACGTTATGAAGAGGTACAAATCAAAATTATTGAAAAATACCTTATACAGATTAATTCTCATTTGGGGAAAATAAATTAAAAATAGTTACATAACGAAAAAGACCGGATAGTATCCGGTCTTTTTCGTTTCATTTTCATTATTTATAGTGAAAAATCTTCTTCTGCTGGCAGGATATCAGGAATACCTTTTATCCATTTTTTCGCTCTGTCATTTGCTTTTGTCCAGTTGACAGAAACCAGACCTCTTTGTACCCACATTAACTCTTTAAAAAATTCATATTGAGAATTCATTGCATCTATCTTAGCTGTGAAATACAAATGCTGAGCATCTGCAATTTGGTTAATAGGAGCTTTACCCATTAAGTATCTTTGTTTAACCATCTGGTAGTTTTCAGCTTCAGCAAACATAGATTTATATGATTTTTCAATAATAAAGTATTTCGCAATAGCACGGTTTACAACTTCACGTACTGTCATTTCTAATTCTGTATTAACCTGTTCAAGATAAGCTTTTAATTCGTTCAATTCAGCTTTACATCTTGCAATTTCTGCAATCTTCGTACCGCCTTCTATCGGTTTCCATTGAGCGGCGACCATAACTCGTGTAGAATGTTTGTCTAAACCTAGCCATGGTGTCCCCATCATACCGCCGGTAGATAAATAAGTCGGTGCCATTTGAAGGTTACCCTCTCTTTCATACGGAAGATTTCTATCAAATTGAGTTCCGTATTCAAGTGATAACATTGCATTAGGCATAACAAATTTTTGTGCGTAATTAGACATTTCTGCTTTTTTCATTGCAATTGCGGCTTTTAGTTTTGTTGTTTCCGGAGCTAGATAAATTACTTCATTAACTAACATATCTGTAAATTTGCCCAACTTTTGCGGATCTCTAACGTGATCAATAATATGAAGATCAGATGTAAAGAATGCCGGATCACCTGCAGTTAGCGGAACTAGTGTGAAGTCTTCTTTTTGATCTTTATACAGTAATTTATTAATCATGATTTTAATATTTTTATAATCAGCCTTCATGCTAAGAAGTTTTTTCTCAGCTTCGCTAACTTCACCAGCCCAGCGTAAAATTTCTTCATTACCGCATTTACCGGTTTTTTCACGAACCCTTGCGATTGCAAGGTTTTCACGGGTTTCCTGAACATATTCATCCTGCACTTTTATCATATTTTCAAGCATAAGCATATCAATATATAAAAGTCCGGTATCCAAGCCGACAGTTGCTTCGGTTAGAGCTTTTTCAGCCTTATCAAATTTTAATTTTTTATGTTTAACAATGATATTTGTAACCAAATCAGGTGAATAAATTACCTGATCCATTGCCAGTGTAAATTGTCCTGCACGGGTTGGGATATTAGAATAAGAATTTGCATAACCATCATTATAAGATTGGTGGCCTAAATCTAATCTAAGAGTTGGCAAGTATCTTAAGTAAGCACTTGTTGTTGCCCGTCTTGCGGCTGAAATCAAGAATTTTTTACGTGCAATATCAAGGTTGTTATCTTCAAGAGTGTTAAGAATATAAGTTAAATCATATTTTGGAAGTTCTTTGTGCGAAATAAGTTCGGCATTATTCAACAATCTTAACGGGGCGGTATAGCCGACAGCTTCTGCTGTGTCTGAATTAAAGAAAATAACCTTATCATCGTAAAAAGGAATTTTTTCATTTTTTACAGCAGCACCATGCAAAACTCCATGAATATTAAATGAAGTTGCTTCTGCAATTTTTTTATCAACATCAAATGTTGAAGTTCCGAGCATTGCTCCTAAATCAACATCTTCCCGTCCAACAGAAGAAAATGTCGGAAGTTTTCTTTCATTAATGTATTTATACAAATCTTTTCTTTGTGCTGTTGTAATATTAAACAACGGAGTTACAAAAACAGAATCTGCATCTTTTGGAATTTTTGAAACAACTGTTTTAATATCTGAATTTACCGGAACAACAGTATATGCTAAATCACAATTTTTTTCTTTTAATTTTTTAGCAATAATGGTGTTCCAATTATTTTGAGTTTTGTAGAAATTTTCATTCATCAAAATGGCTGCTTTTTTCTGGTTTGGAACCAGTTTTTTGAATAAAACAAAGTCATTTACAGATTGCTGAACAGGGTTGAAGAATTTGTCGCCAAAATCTCTTAAACCGTACTGATCAATAGTTATAACATATTTATTTTTATTCTTTTTATCCGCATAATAAGAACTGGATAAATAACCCAGCGATATTACCATAAATGCCCGGGATGAAAGTGCCTTATCAGATGCAGCATTAGCCCCTTTTTCGCTCCAGTCGCCTGTAAATACTAAATCTTGCGGAAATGCAGCTTTATAATCCGGCAATAATGATTTTGTAATTGTCTGTTGAAACACTTTTAAAACTTCTTGATTTTTATCTGACGGACCGTCAAACACAAATGCAAGTTCTACTGTTCTTGCATTTGGAGAAGCCTGCATAGCCTTTCTTGCATTTGGCACCTCTGTTATAGCAAAACCTGCACCACTAAAGGCAAACAATAGTACCAATGTCAGTACTGAACTGATAAACCTCTTCATTTTTCCCTAACTCCTAATCTAATAATATTTTTACTAAATAAACACTAAATCGTTAAAACAAGTTTAACAATAAAAATTTAATATGTCAAAATATTTATAGTAAACATTTATTAATCTTTTTCATATCAAAGAAAATTATACTTATATTTATCTTATAATTTTTAAATAAACAGAGGATTCAGAGAGGTTTTATGAAACATATTTTAAAGATTTCAGGCTATATATTACTTGGAATTATGCTATTATTATACATTTCGTTTTTATTTATTATCCCGAAAACTATTAATTTAAATGTTTACAAACCGCAATTACAAAAGATAGTCAAAGATAATACAGATTTAACTCTAGATTTTGATAAAGTTGAAGTAATAACATCTCCATGGCTGGAAGCCGGTGTAAAAGCAAAAAATATTTCTGTAAAATTACCTGATAACAGTACTCTTTTTGCTGCAAAATCCGCAAAAGGAAAAGTATTTTTACCAAGTTTACTGTGGCTGAGTGTCAAAGTAACCTGTGCTGAAATTAATTCTCCAAAATTAAATATTGAAATTGAAAACGGTCAACAATTCAAAGTTGCAAGAGTATACGAAGACCTTGTAAACAAACACAGAAAAGAACTGCTTGAAAACAGCACACAAATTCAAGAAAATCAAAATGAATTACCAATTGACCCGACTAAAATAAAACTTTATATCCCGAACTTTAAACTTAATAACTATAAAGCTGTAATAAACGATACTTCCGCAGAACACAATTTAACCTTAAAAGGGGACTCCCTAAAACTCGGATATTTTAACGGAAAAACTGCAAAATTAATAACTGAAGCAACTCTATTGAGCGACAATAAAACAAACATTACGGCAAATATAGATATTGATACTTTTATACCTGAGATTTCCCCGCAAGAAACTGAACAGGAAGATAATGAAGCAGTATTTTCATTACCATTTATAAATCCGGTTACTGAATATAGAAAATATGATTTAAAATCAAATATCGACACCAAATTAAAAATAAGACAGGATAAAAATGATAAAAAAATCAAAATGAACGGTCATGCAAGCATTGAAAACACAACAATGAATCTTGCAGGCTTACAACTTCCTGAATCTTATTTTAAATTAAAAGCCAAAGATTATTATACAGAAATCAATACTAATATTTACATTACAGACAAAGAATATATTAATTTAGCCGGCAATATTGATTATGGCAAAAACCCATATATAGATATATTTCTCAAATCACCAAAAGTGCACTTTGCAAATATTTTAAATATTACAAAAGCTTACCTTGATACAATACATATTCAAAATGATTTAGAAAATATTACGGCATCCGGTTATCTGTTATCTAATGCCCATTTAAAAACAGATTTTAATGATATTATTTCATCAGGAAAAATTATTATTAGAGAAGGAAATATTGCAGATAAAAACATTGGGCTGTTGTTCAATGATATTCACGCAAACTTGTTCTTTGACAATAATATATTTAAAGTCGTAAATACACATATTCTTATAAATAAACATCCATTAGATATCTCAGGAAAAATCTATTCAAATTCTATTGCAAACTTCAATATTGTTGGAGACAAAATCCCTCTAACCGGATTATACAAAGCATTTGCACCTAGAAACATCAAACAAAATTTTGATTTAGATTCAGGAAGCCTAAGTATTGACTCAAGAGTTACAGGTGAAATAAAAGATATAGCTGCAATTTTAAAAACTGACTTAAACAACTTTATCTTTAAAGATAAAGCCGGAACTTTTGTACTATCAAACCGGAACGCTCATTTTGGAATAGCTAATTATGCAGGTAAAATAAGAGGAAAACTTGTTAATAAAGGATTTAATTTTACACTGCCAAAAACTAATTCAGTTATCTCAGACGAACTGTTTGAAGCAAATATTGATAACAAGACAATCTCAACAAACAAATCTGCAATTAAAATAAATAAAAATTCAATTGTAAAAGTTAATGCAAATGTAAAAAATTACATAACCAACCCTGAAACCCAATTATTTGCAGACGGAAAACTTGCGGCGTCAGATATTGCAATATTTATGGGTAAAGAGGCAATACCATATTTTGATTTAAAAGGTTCAATACCTGTAAAAGCAAAATTTGAAGATAGAAACAAGAAACAAAAACTAATTGTTCAGGCAAAAACTGACAATAAAAATTATATTACACCTATCACCATTAACGAACTTGTTGGAAAACATACATTATTCCAGTTAATTATGGTAAACAACGGTGACACCTTAAAAATTAATAAATCCGGAATATACACAACATCCCCAACTTCCGGATTTAGCAACAAGTTTTATAAAAATTTGGTAGGAGCCAATCCGATTGTTGAAATTAGAGGAATTATTTCGTCAATTACAACGGAACCGTTTATTAATTTATTGAAAATTTCAATTTCTAAAAAATTGAACGGCTCAATATGCATATTTAAAAATTCAAAATTCTCAACCAGCGGCAATATTTTTGCATTTGGTAAGATTTCAAATCCAAAAATAAATGGACATATAGATGTAAGAGACCTTGAAATACCGGAAATTCACACATCTGTTAGACACGCATTTGTTAACATGGCAACAAAAAATATCAATATAGGTATAAATGATATCAATGCAAATGGTTCAGATTTCAAAATTTCAGCAGAGTCTAATCTTGAATTAATTTCTAAAATGATACTTTCAGATGTAAAAATCAATTCCCGATTGATAAACATTGATAAGCTGATGGAAGTTTCAAATGCATTGATGTCAGCACTGCCGAAAACTCCATCTGCAAGCACTAACACATCTCAGAACAATGCAAATATTCCGTTGGAAATCAAAAACGGCTCGTTTAAATTTGATAAAATTAAAACAGGGGATATTGTTGCAAATAACACAACTGGCAGAATATTTTTAAAAAATAATATTTTGCATGTTAATAATATTAAAACCCGTCCGCTAGGCGGAATTGTTACCGGTAACGCGGCAATGAATCTTATTACAACAGAACTAAAAATGAAATTAAAAGGTCATGATTTTGACATCGAAAAAGTTCTGACAGATGCAATGCAGATGAAAGATACTTTATCAGGAGATATGAATTTCATTGCAGATTTATCATTACAGGGAACAACCTATGAAGAACAAATGCAAACACTTAAAGGTTTTGTTGACTTTAATATAAAAGACGGAACCCTTGGACCATTTGGGAAATTTGAAAACTTCCTTATGGCTGAAAACATTAGAGAAAATGCATTTTTCTCATCTACAGTCGGTTCTATTATCACAAATCTTGTAACTATAGATACTGCACACTTTAATAACCTGTACGGACATTTAACATTCAATGACGGCTGGGCAAATATTGAACCAATAAAATCGCAGGGAAATGTTATGTCTATATTTATTGCAGGTAAACTCAATTTATTAGATAACAGTGCAGATATGAAACTAAGAGGCAAATTAGCATCAGCATTTTCTGATAAGCTTGGACCATTAGCCAATATTAACCCTATAAACTTAATAAAAAATACTCCGGGGCTAAATATTGTTGCTGCAAAAACATTTGCAATATTCTGTCAAGCTGTATCGGAAGAAGAAATGAAAGCAATTCCGGAATTAGCTAAAGACCGCTCTGATGAAAATGCAACCAAGTTCCAAATTGTATTACGGGGTGATACAAGAAAACCTTTAAAAATGATAAAATCATTTAAATGGCTTGCTCTTGATTCTGAAATTCAAAGTGCAAAAGATTTTGTCGATACTTTACCTATTCCGACAGAAGGCGAAGAAGGTTTATCTGTGGATGAACTGATTAAGTTACGACAAGAACAATCCGCACCTCCAGAACAGAATAAAACGATATTCAAAAAAGTCAAATCAAAATTCAAAAAATAAATTTATGGTAATATAAAATTATGAATTTAAAAATAAAGCATATTCTCTGGTTATTTGGAACTCCAATTATTATTGCAGGAGTATGCTTTTTGTCATATTTATACATTCTTCCGCCAATAATGAATTCCGGATTTATGACTGCTAAATTGGAAAATATACTTTCGTCTAAAATAGGAATGCCCGTTTCTATTGAAGGTTTAAAATTCTCATCCCATCCGGATTTATCATTCGATTTTAAAGTAAAACAAATATTTGCGAAAGAAGACAATAATCATATATTTGAAATAAACGACGGAACATATATTTCACACCAATTGTCTATCAAGCCTAAAAAAATTGATATTGATGAAGTATTTATTGATCTTGGCAGAATTCAAAAGAAATTAAAATCTGATAAAAATAACTCTTCCAAATTTGATTTTACGTTTTCATCGTACCCGATGGTTAATATAAATCAGGTTTATATAAGTTTTGATAATGTAGATTCAAATGCTATTTTTAAAAATATCACTTCAAAAAAAAAAAAGATAAAAAAATAATCACAACTTTTTCAGGCAAAATTAAAACCCCTTATACAAAAACACCTGTTTTAGTTGGCAGAAACGGAAGCATAATTTTTGATAAAAAACTTGGCTTTAGTAATCTGTCTGTAGAACTTGAGAATTCAAAACTAAATATAGACGGAGATTTAGACAACTTAAATATAAAAGGAAAAAATTTACCGGCAGGAGAAATAAAGGAAACATTTTTATATTTTTATAAATTAAAACATCCAAATAAAAAAAACTTTATTGAAAATTTTCATAATCTGACAGGTAAAATTGATGTAAATTTAAATATTGCTTCCGGCAAATATAATGGTAATTGTTACTTGAAACAAGCAACTGCATTATTTTTTGATTACAAAATCCCTATAAATCTGCCCTTCACAGATTTTAAATTCGCAGATAAAAATATTACTGCAAAAACTAACGGATTTTTTGGTTCCGAACCTGTTTACACAGACTTCTATTTAACAGGGATTGCAACTAAAGATTTAAGAATAAAGGGCAGTGTACATTCCATACTTACAAACAGATTTTCATCAAAGTATTTCCCTATTGTGCAAATAATAGGGGAAGCAGACACTCTTGTAAAATACAACAACCACGAAGGAAATGTCGTCGTTGATTATATATTAAAAGTCAATAAGGACAGTAATATATTATCAAAATTCGGCAACCTTGATAACACAGATAAAAATAGAATTATTACAGTCAACACTCTCAAACAAGGAAGTAAATTAACACTTCAGCATTATGAATATGCAATTAATAATGCAAAAAAAATAGTAATTCTTTCCGGTAATGGTTTATTTGAAAAAGTTAAAGGGCATTTTAAACCATCTTATTTAACTCTTAAAACTAACGGTCAAGTGCCATTTAAAATTATTCAGCCATATTTGAAAAACTATTTGAGCGGCGGGACTTTTTCTTCCGACTTAAAATATATATTCACAACGCAAACATTATCAGGGTTTATAACTTTATATAATGTTCATCATAAAGATTTTCTATTTTTAGACAAAGCAAATATTCTTGTAAAAAATAATGAGCTGAATCTTAATTCCAACGGCACATTTTTTAATTCGCCAATCAACCTTTCATTAACTGCAAAAAATAATTTTAAAGATGAAATATTTATCAAAAATATTGATATTCATCTCAAAAAATTTATTGTTCAAAGAGGAAATATACAAACACTGCAAAATGACTACAAACATAAGAAAAAAGAAACCACACAAACACATAGTTTACCTGAGATAAAAGTAGAAAGCGGAAAAATTCTGGTTGACGAAATATATAACAGAAAATTTCAATTATATAACGTTGGAATTTTAGGAAATATGGATAACAACATTGTCAACTTTATTATTCCGCAAACAGATTATGCCGGAGGGATTTTATCTGCAAAAGGAAAGTACAACGTTAAATCACATGCATCTGATATAAATTTTTATGCATCAGATATTGATTCAAACGAAGTTGTTACCAATATATTTAACCTGCCGGATCAGGTTAAAGGTTCAGCATACGCTACTTTGCATTTAATTTCTAAAAACAAATTAAATGACATTTTGGCTTATGCAACATTTGCCATCAAAGATGGTTATCTGCCTAAGCTTGGTTCTAAAGAATTTATATTAAAAAAAGATTCAAAATTTAAATTTTTGAACTCCGTAAAATTAACACTATCTAAAATTACTAACATTGATTTTTCAAACCACGCAGCACTTGAATCTGATATTACCGGTTCATTTACGCTGCACAATGATTGTGTAAAAGATGCAAAAATATATTCACAAAGTGATTATCTATCCCTATTTATTAATGGAGATTACAATATCGATACAGGAAATACATGTCTGTGTATCTGGGGAAGACACAACAAAACAGCAGAAAGAAAAATTAAAATTTTCAAAATTCCACTGTCATTTTTATATAAAATATTTTTCAGAGTTGAACGTTCTAAAAATGCCAATATTGAAACAATAAAACAAATACCGCCAATAAAAATCGGCAAAGGTGAAATTGAATCATTATTCCGGGTTATAGTTGACGGAGATTTGCGTTCTAAAGAAAATTTAAAAATAGAAATGAAAGATTTAAGATAATATTTTAAATTTCATCCAACAGTAAAATTGGTTGAGGAATAGGATTTTTAAAAGCCTCTTCAATATTTAAACTATCAGCATTTAAAATATCGTTTTCAGCTAATTCTTCTTCACCAAGGTGCTTATAAACTTGTGCCCGTTCAAAATATAATCTGTTTTGAAGCAAAAATATTCTATCCTCTTCTGATTTTATTAGAAGTTCGTCATAAATTTTTAGAGCCTCTTCATATTTTTGAATATTATACAAAAATTGAGCTTTATCCCATAAGAATGAGTCTTTTTCATAATCATCCGATGCATGTTCAATTTCATAATCAAAATCAGCCAAAGCACCGTCATAATCTTTTATAAAATATTTAACAAAAATTTTGTTATCAAAATTCATAACATTATATTCATTTGGTCCTAATCTATATGCTTTGTCATAATCTTTTATAGAACCTTCATAATCTTTTAATTTAAACTTTGAATACCCTCTTAATGAATACCATTCCGGAGCTATCGGGAACAGTTTAGAACCAATTGTTGTAAGCTTTACTACATCATTGTATTTTTTATGCTGTATCCAATTTTGTGCAATCTTAAATGGCGAACCGACTTGGAAACACATTATAATAAGCACAATCAATGACAAAGCTTTTGCCAATTCAATCTTAAATAAGCGGTAATAACTCTTATCAATATCTTTTGAAGGAATAAAAACGACTTTTTCATATTCGCCGAATTTATTTATTATACTTTTTTCAAACAATTTAGTACTGAGAAAAGTCATACCTTGATAAATTAAAAATATAACTAATAAAAACGGAATTACTGTATAGTACCAAACTAAATCAGTTAAAAAATAATAATTAGGAAAAATAACGCCGTATAATAAAACTATAAAAGATACAAAAATCATTATAGTTGAAAGTCTTTTATATTTTTTAATTTTTTCCCAGACAAAATCAATTTCCTCCTGAGAAAATTTGTGATTAAACTTATAACCCAGAAAAGTGTTATTAATTGATTTTATTGTTGTAGCATCGTCTGAATTGGAGTAAAAATTCATCGGAGCATTTTTATATAACCATCTCATTATATTAAATTTTAACATTAAATATATATCCCTCTGACAGTTATAATATCATAAATTTAAATATTTTCTATAGAGTTTTTACAGAAAAAATTTTAAATATAAAGAAGCTTAAATAATAAGGATTCTACCCTGTAGAAACTTCTACACAAACTTAATAATCATTAACATCCTTACATTAACGCATTTAATATATCTTTTATTTCTTCTTCTGTGCAGCCTTTATAATTTATTCTTGATGATGTTATAGGCTGTTTGTAATCATATTTATTAATAGAACGAGAGTCTACAATTACTGATGGCGGTAATATTGACCATTTATATAAAGCAGTTGACATTCTACGATAAAATTTATCCAGCCATTCAATTTTTTGTTCTCGAGAAACAGTATTATTTCGTTCATATAAGAATTCAGAATTTAACATATCAAAATAATGTTCTTTTTTATTTTCAATACGCCAGATAACTTCATCCAAAAATTCATAAGGCATTAACGCATCTTCTGCAATAAGAGGCTTGCCCGTTTTTGGATCAATCGCAAGTTCTGCACCGGGTTTTTTAAGAATAACAGCTTCAGGAATTGCATTTTTTTCTTCTCTATTTTCATTTAACCATCTTGCAAGTGCAAATAGTTTTGTCTTTGGAACATCTGCAATTGGAGCAAAACCACCGGACATATCGCCGTTTATTGTTGCATAACCCATATAAAGTTCAGATTTATCAGAAGTTGCAATCGGCAGACATTTTCCAAATTCATTGCTTATTCCCCACAAAAACATTGCACGTGAACGAGCTTGAATATTATCCGAAGTAAATGATTTTGTATACCTTCCATCCCATTGTTTTTCAACTTCTGCAAATAAGCTATTCAGACAATTAGTTGTAGTCGTAACCATATCTTTAATTGAAGCCTCAGCAAAATGAATATTCAAATTATTAGCAAGCTTTTCGGCATCACTTTTACTTTCAGCACTTGTGATTTTAGACGGCATACTTATCCCGAATACATTTTCGGGACCCAAAGCATCTGCTAAAAGTACGGCACAAACAGTTGAATCTAAGCCTCCAGAAAGTCCTAAAACAGCTCTCTCAAAACCAGTTTTCTTAAAATAATCTCTAATTCCTTGGATAATAGTTTTATAAGTTCTTTCTAAATCCGGTTCATACTCTAGTGTATAAACTTTTGCTTCTGTTAATGTTTTCTCTAAGCCTTTAGTCAACGGAAAAACTTTTCCAAGCCCTTTATGAGGGTTTACGATTAAAAACTGCTCTTTAAATGATTTTGCACGTGCAATAAGTTTTCCATCTTTATCAAAAACACGGCTTGAACCGTCAAAAGAACTGTTATCTATTGCTCCAACTTGATTGACGTAAACAATAGGTGTCTCATATTTTTTTGAAATAAATGACAGCATATTATGTTTAAGCTGTTCTTTTTTTGCTCTTGTTGGAGACGCAGAACAGTTAACAAAAACATCAGGTTTTTCTTTTGCTAACTCTTCTATCGGATCAACTGAATACAAGGTTGTATCATTGAAAAATTCCTTATTGTTCCAGCAGTCTTCGCAGATAGAAATCCCATATTTTCTATTGTTTATAACACTTGTTTTTTCACAGTTTTGAACTTTATCAAAATCAAAGTTACCAAGTGTTTCTACCGGTTGGCAGCCTATAACAGGCGAAGGTTCAATATACCTGTAATCATTAAATTCGGAATATGTTGGAAGCAAAGTTTTTCTAACAATTTCTTTTATTTTTCCATCTTGAAGGACAGCAAGTGAATTGTAATATTTCTTACCTGTCAAATGGTCATATTTACGAGGTTCAACAAATCCTACAATTGCCGTTGTTTTAGTAGTTATTTTTGCAATTTCTTTAAGCCATTTTACGTTTTCTTCCACAATAATCGGATGACGGTCAATAGTATCTTCAATTGGATACCCCATTAATACAAGTTCAGGAAAAACAACCAGATCTAAACCTATATTCTGTGCATGTTTAATATACTTTACAACTTTACAAGCATTATATTCAATATCTCCGGCAATAGGATTTATTTGAGCCAGACCGATTGAACCATCTTTATAAGGTGCTAACAACTCTTTTAAAGCTGTTTCAATAGTATTTTCATCAGCACCTTTATCATAAGCTTCTGAGAGTTTAAAAATACTCTCTTTTTCTCCGTACTTATTTATAATATTTTTTATTTCCAACTGTAATTCTTCTGAGTTTAACTTTTCGTATTTAACCATTTCTCTATCCTTGTATATATTTAAATTAATTATATCTTAAAAACTTTTGCAAATAAATCATGACAAGAGTATAGTTAAAATATAAACATAGAGCGGTATCGTCTAGTGGTTAGGACGGGAGATTCTCATTCTCCAAACACGGGTTCAATTCCCGTTACCGCCGCCAAATGTTTAAATTGCCTATTTCTAATGTATTTCATGCTTTGTTGGTTTTATATATTGGTCTAAAATTATTTTTGATTTCTTTAACACTGCTATTCTCAGGAAACATTTTTTCCAACGTCTTGATTAATCTTTTAATTTCTTTTTTATCTTTATACTCCAAAAGTGAATAATCCTCTTTCTGAGAATATTCTAAAAATGCCTCAATTCCTTTTTCAAAATAACCTTCCTGAACATAAGAAAAAGCAAGGGCAAATAATGCAAAAATATTAACCGTTTCTAACTTATCTTTTATGGGCTCTAAATATTCAATTGCCAGTTTATAATTTTTACTATCACCAAAAGCCTGAAACATACCAAAACACTGCTGAAACCATAAATCATCCGGCGTTTTATTTTCAATCTTTTTCATTACTGCACGAATTTCTTGATTATTTTTCATCAAATACAAAATCGCAATTTTAAGCTTTATCAGCCCAATATCATCCGGAAATAATTCAAGCCCTTCATTTACATATTTTATCCCGAGTTTATATTTTTTGAGGTGCATATAAGTATTACCAATATCAAAAAACATATCCGGATAACTTTTATCTAATTTGTATGCAGCTTTATAATACTTAAGTGCTTCAGAATAATTTTTATGTCCATAAGAATAAATACAAGCTTTTCTATAGAATGAATATGAATCTTTAGGATTTAATTTAATAGCTTTGTCAGCATATTGCATAGACTTTTCAAAATCTGAATTATGGTCATAAATCCAAGATATTCTGGAATACATGTCATAAATATCTTTATCTATATCAGGATTTGAATTTTTTTCAGCAAGCAAAAATGTCTTTAAAGCTTTATCATATTTATCTGACACATAATAAATCCACCCTTTCCGATAATAACCATAGGCATCTTTATTATTCTGAAATATCATCTTATTTGCATAATCCAAAGCCAAATCATAGTTATTCAGCATATACGCACAATAAGCAATACTGTTATAATTTTCTATATCACCGAGTTTTTCAGCTTCAAAAAAATATTTTAAAGCTTCCTCATATTGTCCTTGTACATAATAAACCCATGCTTTTCTGCGATAACAATTGTATTCTTTCGGGTATAAATTTATAGCCTTTGATGCGTAAGCAGAAGCATTCATAAAATTACCCAAACATTCATAACACCACGAAATTTGCGTATACAAATCAGAAACAATATACTCTAATTCTTCAGCCTTAAAAAAACTTTTCAAACTTTCTTCATATTTTTCTATATTTTTAAGCTTGACACCTTTTAAATAATAAGTATAACCGTGATTTTCATCACATTTTAAAGATTTTTCAATATACTCAAAAACTTTTTCATTATTGCTGTCATCCTTACCATAAATCCAGGCAATACAGTTAAATAACTCTGGAGATTTATAGCCCAGCTTTTCAGCTGCTAAAAACTTTTTCATAGCAATCTCATCATTATTCTTATCAAAGAGAATTTTACCTTCGTTATACAAATTAAAGCCTTTACGTACAGACTTTTCTAAAGGTTCTTTTTTCTTAAATTGTACAACTTTATCTTTTGATGACAAAATATATTTCCCTCTGTAAATTTAACAATTAACTTTATATATTCTAATAATAATATACCGCAATAGCAAATTTTTTCTTTATAAATACAAAAAAGGCGGATTGAATATATTCAATCCGCCTTTTTGTTACTTAGTAAATTATTTCATTGATAATGATTTAACTACTTTTTTCTTTTGGCTGACATTTTTAGTTTGAGAAACTTCGATGTCATTTTTATTTTTTACTACTTTGGTTTTAGTATTATTTTTAACATGAACCGGATTCTTCATACCAAATAAGTACTGTAAACCAAGTTGGAAACCAACACCTGTTCTTCCTCCGTTTCTAAGTAAGATTTGGAAGTAAGAACTTAAGCGGTCTTTCCAGGTTTTAGTAACACCAACACCGTATTGAATATAACCGTGTTTCATATCAATGCTGGCAAGATTTACATTACCTGCTCTACCGCCAACCTGATCATTAATATTAATCATATATTGAATTGTTGCATACATATTCCAGGTTTCTCTTGCATAAATCAAGTTCACACCAGGTGCAACATTCACACCGTTAAGTAAACCAGAGTTCATACTCATTGTACCGAAATCAGTGTTCCAGTTTTGTTTACCGAAGATGTTATATGAAACAAATGCTGTTGGTTGAACTGTAAAGTGTTCGGTTGCATGAAGATTATAAGCAAGTTTTGCAGCAGTACCGGCAAACCAGTTATCAGAATAATCTTTAAATCCTGCAACAGACATTTCGTTACTATATCCGCCGCCGTAAGCAAGAACAGAACCAATGAAATCATCCTTCATGAATGTTCCCATAAAGCCGCCCTGTCCGCCGTTTTGATACATACCAACTTTGCTAAATGTCTGGTGAGAACCGTTGTATGCAATGAATGCAGTCGGCATAAATTTCCAGCCATTTTTCATATTAACTACAGGGAAATCAGCACCAACAATTGAACCATACGCATTGTTATTAACGTGCAAGCCTCTTGTTAAGGACAAGGTTTCAAAGTTAACATAAGATTTGAACCATAATCCGCCATCTTCTTTTTTGTATTGATATGGTGCAAATTGTGAAGCATTAATAGCATATTTATTTGCATTATGACCTTGAGCTAACAATCTTTCACTTTGCAAGCTTACGTGATTAAGAAGCATATCATTAATTGCAAGCTGGTTATTATACATAGCCTGAGTTGCAACTTGACCTCTAAATACTTGAGGGTTATATCTTACCATATTAGATGTAAAGTATCCGCCGCCAACAGATTTTAAATCATACCAGCCGATTGGAGTGAAGATTTCTTTGTCTGTTGTATCGAATTTTACATTTTGGATTGATTTAACATCAAATATCTGCATCTTGATATGTCTATCAATTGGAGCATATCCTAAGAAATCGAAATCTGAAATATTTACTGTACCTTTAGAATCTGATTTTAAAGTATCTACAACAAATTTATCATGAGTCCAATCTCTTGGAGTAATGTTAATTGAAACATCGTTTTTACCGTTAACTGTCATGTTAGTAATATTAGAAGTATTTAATTTACCGTTCATAACATTTAGAAGTGAACTGCCATCCATTGTTAAATTATCAACATTTAATTCTGCAGTTCCGGCTCCAAAGTATAGGCTGGAATTATCAAGAATTTGAACATCGCCGCCTCTAATGTAGCTGTTAGCATCAGTAATTGAAATATGAGAATTATCTTTAAAAATTGAGGTTCCTGCAGTTTGCTGCAAGCCGCCGCCTGAACCCGTTGAATTTGTCAATTGAGAAGTAGTTAATGTACCGCCTCCATTATTAATCATACCGCTCCATTTATCTTTGGAGTCAAGATTAAATTCTGCACCGTTTCTGATGTTAACAAGAGCGTTTTGCTGAATATCAACGTTAACTTCATCAGCAACCTGACTTGGAATTTGAATATTAAGTACTGAACCGCTTAACAAGTTCATATCACCGGTGTTAGCAGTCAAAGTGCCGCTGTGAGTTGTTCCGTAATTAAGAACACCGCCGTTAAGAGTAATTTCACCATCCCAGATATCGTTATCATTGATAGCAACAGTACCGCCTTTTTTGATATCAATTACTGAATTTTCAGGCAATGCAACTTTTACATCTAAGTCGATATATGAACCATTTTCAATAGTTAAAGTACCGGTTGAGAAGTTCAAGTTACCTGCATCAGCGTGAAGAACACCTTTGTTAGAGTCCCTTGCTTCGATATTAAGAGTACCGGATGTCATAGTTACTAAGCCATCCCAAAGGTCATTAGCATCAAGTGTAACTTTACCACCAGCGATTAATAATTCTGTACCGTCTTTGATTTTTACAGATGAACTTGTCGCTACATCATCAGATACACCGGCAATCTCACTGCCTTTTGCAACAGTTAAAGTACCTTGATTAATATTAACAGTACCGCCTTCTTTTGCAATAAATTTACCATTTTTCTTATTAGTATTATTGTAACCTGATAAATCTAATTGACCGGAAGTAACTTCAACAGTACCTTTCCAATCGTCACCGTTAAGTTCTACATCACCGCCGGTAACTTTTAAGGTTGAATTATTTGCAATTATAACATTTGCATCATTTTTAATAGAGCTGTCAGCTGCAATTTCTAAAGATCCGCTTTTAACATTAACAGTACCGCTATTTGCAGTAAGTTTACCGTTTGAATCAATATTATTTACAGTTAATAAACCATCTTTATTAACAATAATATCACCTAACCAGCTATCACCTGTATTTAAAGCTAAGCCGCCTTTATCAGAGATAGTTGTAACGGTGTTATCTTCAAGAGCAACAGTAACTGCTTCTGTAATAGCACTACCTTTACCGATATTAAGGTTTCCACCGGTTTTTAAAGTAACTGTTGAATCGTTACCCTCAGCAGTAATTACACCGTTAGATGTTACGTTATCAATTACCAGATTACCAGAACCAACATTAACTGCACCTGTCCATGTATCATTAGAATTCAATGTTACATCACCACCGGTGATATTCAAGTTAGTTTTATCTGCAATTGTAACAGCAGGATTGCTGCCATCACCTATAATATTGCTGCCTTCTGCAATATAAAGATTGCCTGAATTAAGATTTACTTCTCCGCCATTTGCAACAAATTGACCGTTTCCATCTCTGCCAGAAATATTTAAAATACCATCTGTAACTTCAACTTTACCGCTCCAAACATCATTGCCATTGATATTAACGGTACCGTTAGCATCAACACCTAATGTAGAATCTTTTGCAATTGCAATTACAGCTTCATTAGCTATTGAACTTCCATTCTTAATAGTTAAAGTTGTATTATTAGCAGTATTACCAACATTTACTCTTGTACCATTACCGGAAACTACTAATTTAGCAGTATCCTCAATATCATTTGAAGTTAACCAGTTTAAGGTTCCGCCGGTTATTGTTGATTCTCCGCCAAAGAACTTGCCGTTATTTACGTTTGTTGTTCCTTGAGCCTGAGTATAAGTACCTGCATATTGGCTGTTATCTCCGGTTAGGTTTACTGTTCCTTGATTTTCAATTGAACCTGAACCTGAGATATCACTATTTAGATTATTTGTTCCTGTTAGAGTTAATTCGCCGGTTGTGTTGATATCATTTTTTGCAGAACCAGAACCTGCATCTACTGTTACATTGTTCAGAGTTAATTTATTAGTATTTGATATTGCACTTGTGTTGCCGCTAAATTTACTATTTGAGATTGTCATTTCGCCGGCATTTTGTACAGTTGTTGAACCGGTATTATTTTTGAATTCAGTACCGGTAATTGTACTTGTTCCAGTGTTATTGATAGCAATTCCTGTATTACCTTCAAAAATTGATTTATCAACACTCAAAGTACCTGCGTTATAAATAGCACTGGTACCACCGTTGTTTTTGATACCGACATTGGAAAGTGTAACATTGCCTTTTGTGCTGTTATTATAAACAACAGAGCCATCCCCTGATTTATCAGCATCTTGAATTGTTAAATTTTTAATATTCAATTCAATATTTGTACCTTCATGAATATCAAATAAGCTGCCTTTAGCACCGGTTGATTCAATTAGACCTGAAATAATATTTTTATCTCTGTTATGACCTGTAACATTGAATATTGCAGGGTCAGTTTGACCAGGTCTAGGTCCTTTTGTTTCGCCCAATGATTGTCCAATATGATAAACATCTAATTTATCAGTACCGTCATCAGAGAATTGGAAGAATCTAACACCTTCAGTGTCGTTCATTTTATACAATGTATTTTCATCTGTGTAATTTGTAATTTCCATAGAAATACTATGTCCGGAATTTGCAGATTTTACATCGTATTCCCATGATGTTGTAGCACCTGTAGCAAAAGTAATATTATCAACATCAGGTTGACCAACAAATGTTGCGTTTGTTAGAACATTATTTACTGTATTGTATTTTTCAGGATAGCCGTTTTCTTCTCCTGTAATATATATATTACCGAATTTGAATTGAGTTCCTGAATTATTAGTAATAGTAATTCTATCTGTTTCAAGAACTTTAGAACCAGGAGCTGCACCATCAACAATTTTTACATTAAAGCTTAATGTTGAATTATTTGCAGTTAAATTATCAAATTGATAATGGTTAGTTTGAACACCTTCATCAATTGTTTCAACAAGATTCAAATCTGAACCAACCAATTGGTATTTAGCACCATCTTTATAATCAGTAGAACCAAGTGTTACATTTGAATTCTTAAATACAACATTGTTAGATTTATTATTTCCAACTTTTTCTGCAAGATGATAATTACCGGAAACAAATTCCGCAGTTGCATTTGAACCTTTAAAATCAACTGTAGATTTATCAATAGTATTATCAACACCTTCTTGAGAATTATGTGTTAATTTTGTTCCGCTGCCAAGGTGAACTTTACCATAATCAATAGCAGAATTTGAAGTTACTGAAACAGTTCCGCCATTAATATTTTTATCTCCGCCAAATATTTTACCGTTAGCATCAACAACTAAATTACCAGCAGACTGATTATAAGTACCTTTAAAACCAGATTGGTCAGCAGTAACATTGGTATTTGCAGAATTATTAAATATACCGCTGCCGCTCATTTGACCTGACAAATTAAGAACACCTGTATTTGATACTGTTCCATTATTTACCAGATTACCTGAATATGTACCGCCTGCAAGTTTTAATTGAGAAATATTTGTACCGTCAATTGTTAAATTTTCGGAAATGTTATTATTTTTAACATCAATAGTTAAACCGGTATTTGTACCGTTATTAATAATATGAAGAATATCATTAACAGAGGCATTATTTGCATTAATTACTGCTGTTGAATTATTTGTTGAAGTAAATCCAAGAGTATTATCAACAGATGATCCGCTGTTAAATGTTAATTTTGAACCATTTACAGTAATATTACCTGTACCGGTTATAGATTTAGCAATTATAGAATCCTTATTGAAGATTAAAGAACCGCCGTTTGAAATATTTACATCTGCACCTTGATTACTTGCATTTCCAATATAGCTGGTTCCTTCAATTTTTAAATCGCCAGATTTAATATTGATATTACCGCCTATAGCTTGAATTGCACCGTTAGCAGTTAAACCTTCGGTATTTAAAGTGCCGTTTGTTAACTCAATAGTACCATTCCAAGTATCTTTGTTGGTTTCATCAACTCTATTCAAAGTTACAGTTGAATTTGCATTGTTAAGAGCTAAAACTGCACCGTTATTAATAACAGTCTCAACAGCAGCATCAATTGTAGTTTCACCATTCAAAGTTGTTCTGCCGTCAACTATAAACTTACCGCCATCAACATCAATTGTACCGTTAGTAGTTAAACCTTTAAGATTTAATGTACCATCTGCAAGATTAACTACACCGTTTAATGCGTCTGTTGAATTCAATACAATATTAGAATTTGCATTATTTACAGTTAAAGTATCATTAATTATAGTATTTACAGCATCTGCAACAGTTACGGTACCTGTTAAATTATTAGTACCTGAGAATGTAAGATTTCCACCATCTGCGTCTATTATACCGGCAGTAGTTAGACCTGTAACATTTAAGTTTCCTGATTTTAAACCAACTGTACCTGTAATAGTATCACCTGTATTTAATGTTACATTTGAATTTGTATTATTGATGTTCAAAGTACCGTTAACTTGTGTAGTCGCACCATCGCCGATTGTTGTTTTACCATTCAAATTAGTAACACCGTCAATAGTAACATTTCCGCTGTTTGCTGAAATTTCACCACCGGTTGTTAAGCCATCGAGATTTAATGTACCGGCAACTAAACTTACTTTACCACTATTTGCAATAGTATCATTACCGCTCAATACAACATTAGAATCCGCATTATCAATATTTAAGCTACCATTGATATTTGCAATAACATTTTTTTCAATTGTAGTTTTACCGCTTAAGTTATTAGTACCGTTAACCACAACATTACCGCCTGAGGCAGCAATTTCACCATTGGTAGTTGTGAAACCGTTAAGTGTTAATTTACCGTTTTGTAAATCTACTTTACCGCCCTCAATTGAGTCATTTGAATCTAATACAATGTTTGTATTTGTATCAGAATTATTAATACCTAATGTACCGTTAACAGTTGTTGTAACAGCACCTGCAATTGAAGTAACTCCATTTAAAGTATTATTACCGTTTACAATAAATTGTCCGCCTGATGCCAGAATTGTACCCTCAGTTTCCAGAGTTTCAAGGGTTAATTTACCCATTTCCATATTAACAGTACCGTTAATTTCATCATCACTATCAAGAACAATATTTGTATTTACATTACCATTATTAAGTTTAAATTCAGAACCTGAATTAACAACAAGCTTCACAGCTTCACGAAGTTCTGTATAACCTGTAGTTGAGGTATTTCCATTAACAGTCAAAACCCCGCCGTCTGCATAAATTCCGCCGGATGTAGTTATAGAGTCAACAGTTACGTTCCCGTCAGATAATTTTACAAGGCCGGTTAACTTATCTGTTGAGTCTATAATAACATTTGAGTCTGCATTATTAATACCAAGAGTACCTTTAACATCAAGGTCAGCCAATCTATCAATTGTAGTTTTACCTTTTAAGTCATTAGTACCATTAATAATAACCTTGCCACCCGAAGCCGCTATTTCACCTTCTGTTGTAAAATCAGTCAAAGTCAATTGACCGGCTTGCAAAGAAAATTTTCCATTAGTTTTATCTATAGTATCAGAAGTTGAATTAAGAGCAATTTGAGATGCTGAATTATTAACATTCAAAGTACCATTGATTGCAACATTAGCAGCGTTTGCAATAGTTGTAACACCGTTTAATACAGTGTTATTATTTACTGTAACATTACCGCCATCTGCATTAATTGTGCCTGAAGTTGTTAAACCATCAAGTGTTAAATTACCTGATTTCAAATTAACGGTTCCGGTAATTTCATCATTATTGTTTAATGTTACACTTGAATCGGCATTATTTATATTCATAGTGCCATTGATTGTTGCAGCCACAGTATCAGCGATAGTAGTTTTACCGTTAAGATTTGTTGTCCCTGCAACTGAAACATTTCCATTAGCAGCAGCAATTTCACCACTTGTAGTAAAACCATTTAACGCTAATGTACCGGCATTTAAACTAAGTTTACCAGCACTTGCGATAGTATCATTATTATTCAATACAATATTAGAAGCAGAATTTTCAACGTTTAAATTACCGTTAATTTGCACCGCAGCATCGGCATCAATTGTTGTCTTACCTTTTAAATCAATATTAGTATTAACTACAACAGAACCACCTGTAGCGGAAATTTCTCCGGTTGTAGTTTTAAAATTGCCATCTAAAGTTAATTTACCGGCTTGTAAGTCTACTTTACCGCCTTCAATTGAATCACCGGAATTAAATACTACATTTGTATTAGCATTTGAGTTATTAATAGCTAAAGTACCATTTACTGTTGTATTTACCGCACCGTTAATTGTAGTAACTCCATTAAGTGTAGTGTTACCATTAACTATAAAGTTTCCGGCTTCTGCTTTAATTGTTCCTGAAGTCGTTAAATCATCAAGTGTTAAATTACCGGATTTTAAATTAACAGTTCCGGAAATAGTATCTCCATTATTTAATGTTATATCAGAAGCCGCATTATTAACTTCCAATCTTCCGCTTATATTTGTTGTTACATCGCCGCTAATTGTAGTTTGACCGTTTAATTTAGTCGTACCAACACTGCCAACTGTTAGATTACCCTGTTCTGCGTTGATAGTTCCTGATGTAGTAAAGTTGTTAAGCAGCAACTTTCCATCAGTTAAATGTACTGTACCATTAACATCCGTATCATCACTATTAAGAACGACATTACCGCCTGAAACATTCAGGGTTGAGCCTGTTGATACGGCAACAGTTGCAGTATCAGCTATTGAACTTCCTGTATTTATAGATAATGTTGTATTATGTGCATCATCACCAACATTTAATTTACTGTTGCCGGACAAAGTTAAATTAGCAGTATTTTCAATATCATTTGAAGTTAACCAGTTCAAAGTTCCGCCTGTTATTGTTGATTCCCCACCAAAAAATTTACCATCATTCACATTTGTTACGGCACTAGTTGAAGATTGAGTGTAAGTACCTATATATTGGCTGTTATCACCGGTTAGATTTGCTGTTCCTTGATTTGTAATTGAGCCTGAACCTGAGATATCACTATTTAAATTATTTGTTCCTGTTAAGATCAATTCATCTGTTGTATTTATATCATTTTTTACAGCCCCTGAACCGGCTTTTACAGTTACATTAGTCAAAGTTAATTTATTAGCGTTTGTTATTGCTCTATTATTACCTTCAAATGTGCCGCCTGATAGTCTAACTTCACCTGTTGAAGCATTATTTACTGCAGTTGTTCCGCTATTGTTCTTAAAGTCAGTACCTATGGTTGAAAATTTACCGCTATTATTTATAACAACATTTGAATTATTTTCATATATAGAATTTTTTAGTGCAGTTGTACCATTATTTTCAATTAAAGCTGAAGATAAACCACTTGAAGACCAGCCGCTTACCTTATGACTGTTTAAAGTTTGTCCGTTTTCTACAGTTATCCCTGCTCCTGTTGAACTTATAGAATGACCGTTACCATATATCGTTAAAGTAGCACCGTCTCCGCCAAGAACACCTAATCCTGTAGTAGATTCTGCAGATACTAACGTATAACTACGATCTAATTCTGTAGCAGAAACCGCATCTTCCAAAGAAGAGTAAACAGCGGTTAACGCAGCAACAGAAGCTCTAAACACCGGAGCTGTTACTGTAGAATTTTCATTTATACCTATATTTAAAGAATCAGCATTAGCAGCTAATGCTGATTGCAAAGTTGTATACGATGACAAGTTTGCAGCATCTACATTCTGCACACCGCATAATACAACTGAAATAATTGCTGCGATGGCATACAAATTACGACTTTTAGTCTTCATATTATCCTCCAACCTAATTCCAATATAACATTATAATTATAAATAAATAGAAAAATTTTTACAATAATAATTCAATCATTTTTACATAATATTAATATATTTTTTTATGTTAAAATTTTCTTGTATGAAAAAAGTAATAATTATACTAACCCTAATTTTATTAAATGTGAATAGTGCGTATGCGAAAGTTATACACGTTAATTTGGATGACATGATTCAAATCGGGTTTCAACATAATCAGCAAATGAAAATTAAAAGATTAGAACTTGAAGCCGCAGAAAAAGATATAAAAATTGCAAACAGACTGCAAAACCCTCAAATCCAATCAAATATTGTTATGGGAAATGTTGCTCTTGGGAATTCTTCGCAGGCAGGCATCGCTCTTCCTATTGAAGTAATGAAACGCGGAGTTAGAAAAAACGCAGCAATTGAACAATACAAAATTAAAGATACAGAATTAAAACAATTTCAACATAATTTTAAATTACAGGTTATGCAGGCATATTTTGAAGTTTTATATGCTAAATCTGTGTATAAAATTCAAGAAGATCGTTTAAAACTCTTCGAAAGACTTGTTCAAATTACAACAGACAGACCCGAAGATTCTGTTTCGTACGAAATTGATAACCTTAAGGCTGATATTCAGTATGCAACACAGAAAATAGAATTGAATCGTGCAAGAGCAGAAATGCTTGCAAAACAGTTTGAACTTAACAAAGTTTTAAACACCGGCGATGATAGTGTTATGTATGACACACAGGAATCAACTTTATTTGGAGACTGGGCATTTTTAAAAATAAAACTTCCTGAATATAAATTCATTGAAAAAACAGCCTTAGAATACAGTTACATGATTAGGATTTCAGAAAATACAATTAAAAAATCCGAACTTGAAGCAAAGCTAGCAAGAAGACAAAGAATTCCAGATGTGACATTAGCCGGAGGCTACGCATGGCAGGCTCACCAGAAAGCAGTTGACTACGGCGGTGCTTTTATCGGCATGGGAATGGATATACCGATTTTGTATAATTACACACCGGATATCCAAAAAGCGGAAATTTTCTTAGAAAAAAACAAAGCTAATAAAGTAGCCTATGAATATCAGTTAAAATTTGCATTAAAAAAAGACTATAATATTTTCAAATATTCTGCAGAGAACATGGAATATTCAAAAAAAATATTAGAAGACTCTAAGCGAATAGTAAAACTTTCTACAGAAAGCTACATTGCAGGCAGAAACTCCTATTCCGATTTAGTTATCAATGAAAATGCTCATCAAGATATTTTAACAACATATTTATCAGCAATGTCTCGGCATTTTTATTCATATCTTGAACTAATGCAGGATATAGGACACGACATTTTAATCGAAGACGAAGTATTATAGCAAGTCACACCAAAATTTTAACATGTCCGTCTTATATCATCAAAAAATTTGACAGGTATACAAGGATTACCAACAGCGACACAACCATCCGGAATTGAACGAGTTACGACACTTCCGGCTCCAACGATACTGTTTTTGCCGATTGTAACATCCGGTAAGATTATAACACCGCCGCCAAGCAATGCACCGTATTTTATTTCAACTGCATCAGCACATGTTCTAAAATATACCGGATCATTTTCTGCTCTATCATAAATATATCTATCTTCGGGCAAAATAGGATGATACGAAGTATAAATTTGTACATTTGGGGCAATCATTACACTAGAACCTATTGTAATTTTTTCATTATCAATAAAGGTACAATTCGGACCTATAATCACATCGTTACCTATAAAAATATTTTTCCCCGAATCGCAATAGAAATTTGTTCAAACAAAAACATTTTCCCCAATAGAACCAAATAGATTTTCAAGGATGTTTCTTTTTCCGGCATTATCTTCATAATCCAATGAATTATATTCTTTTATCAACCTTTCTGATTGTATACGCAAATTTAAGTGTTCTTCCGAACCGGTATTGATAAATTTATAATCCATAACAACTCCTTTTTAATAAGAGTAACATGAATGTAATTTAACATTAAGTATAAGATTAAATTAACAGTAAGATGAAGATTTGATTGTTTAAAATTATCGAATATATTTTTTTATAGACTATAAAAATATTTTTAATGGGCGTTTTATTGATTTGTTGAATTTGCTATTCTTTATAATAATTTAAAACATTTATAAACTTTCTAATTACTTTTTCCATTCCAAACTTTTCTATAAATGTTATAATAATCTCTAAAATATTTTAATAATTCATAATCAATTCTTTCTAATTTTTCTGTATTTTTTCCTTGAGATTTTAAATTATCTATCTTCTGATTTAACTTTATACCTTTTTCATTAATTTCTTCAATTAAATAAAGTATTTCATGTCGCTTTAAATATAATTTAAGTTCATAATAAATATATTCAGCTAAATGATTCAAGGGTTCTATTTTCCCATTATTTAATCGTTTGAACATTTTACTATATTCTGGATTACATGGATCAACAAATCCTAAACCATTAACAATAGCATCTTGAGGTGAATCACCAAGCCATTTATCACCTTTAGACAGATTACAATAAGGACATGAATAAACCAAATTATTATAATTGTCTATTAAATGTTCAAATTTTCTAGGAGCAAAATGGTCAATATGATATGAGCAACATGCATATTCTGAACTATCATCACAATATCCGCATCTATGGTTAAAGTCTTTAGATAATTCTTCTCTATAATTATTAAATTTTAATTTTTTTTCCACTTCCGAACGTTTAGGTATTTTTCTTTGCAAATTATTCAATTTAATCCTCTTCTAACACCTTGTTTATTTTTTCTATTAATTCTACTAGTTTACTAGAAGATAAATCCTGTTTTAATTTTGGATTAAGTGCACATTCTTTATCTAATGATGTTTCTAATTTATTATCTAATTCTAATATTCTAGAATCTATTTCTATGGAAGTACCAGCTTTTTTTAATAAATTCTTTAGTTCAGTTTCCCATTGAGACTTTTGCTTTCTTGATTTTAAAATTTGTTCAATTAATCTGGAATGAAACTCTTTTGTAGCATTCACATTATTTAAATAATTATCATAATTATAAATTTGATATGCGTCAAACATTTCATTAGCAAATAATTGTTTTTCATAAGCTGTTAGAATAAATAGTGGATACTCTGATACTTTTTTATTTATTTGATTTGCAATTTTAACACCGTTATTCGGAGTTTTAGCAAATGAAGTAAAATCATAATCAATTATTATTCCGTCAAAATTGTTTGCTATAATTTCTTCAACTATTTGTTCGCAACTTTGCTCAACATCTATTGGAATTAAATTTAAAATATAGTTACTATAACTATCATTATATATTTCTGTATTTTGATCATTTTGTTGAACAAATTTAGTCTTGATTCTAGAAATTTTAGTTTTATCATCATCTAAAATTGCAATATTAAGAGTTTCCATTATTTACTCCTTCTTTAGGAAATTTTAATTCTATACCAAAACCATTACTATCTAATAATTGGTATTCTCCACCATATTCATTCACTGTAGAAGAAACTATATACATTCCTAATCCCGTACCTATTATTTCCCCAGTATTATTATCCTTTTTATCAGTAACTCCAAAGTTAAAAATTTCATATGGTGTTTGAAATTCTTTTGACACTCCCGGACCATTATCTGTATAACGAATTATTATATTATTTTCATCTTGAGTTACTTCTATATTAATTATTCGGTTAGCAGTTTTAGTTTTTTTAAATGCTTCTATTGAGTTAATTACAAGATTGCATATTATACTTTCAATATCAACAACAAAAACTTTTTTATAATTTAAATTTACTTCCCCAGTAATATTTAATGTTATATTTTTTTGTTTCAATAATGGATAAAGTATTATCTCCAAGTTTTTAATAATCGAATAAATATCAGCAAATACCCGTTTTCGTTTGTCTTGTTTTAATTGGGTAATGACAACTGAAATCCAAGAACTTAAAAAAGCATCATTTCGTTCTAAATTACTTAAATATTCATCAATTAAATCTTCATGATTATTTTGAATAACATATTTAAAATCGTTAGCTCTATTTTTTAAATCAGCCTTTAATCCCATTAAATCATGGACTATAGAAGTAGTAATTAGACCATTTGTTGCCAATGTACGTAATAACTTAATTTCTGTTAATAAGTTATCCTTTTCTTCTTCAAATAATAAAAGTGCTTCTGCCAGCTGTTCATCATTGTTTGTAGAAATATTCTCTTGTCCGAAATAAGTGCTGTGAGTATCTTTAATATCATTTTGAGAAGCATCTTTTGCAAGCTTTTCTGATTCTTTATTAAGAATATTTCGAGCTAATTTTAAACCTTCTTTTTTCTTTTTCTCTTTTTTATCAATAATGTCTTTGTATTTTGCAAATCCTCTTGCAATATATTGCCTGTCCTTTTCAAAAATACTTATTATGTTAGTCAGAACTTCTTTAAAAACAACAAAATATTCATTATCAATAATACCTTCACGACTTGATTTATCCAAAATAGTTGAGTTATTTATTCTTGAAATGTAAACATTGCCATATCCTTGCTGGTTTCTAACTTTCCAACTTCCATTATCATGTGCTAAACCTGCTGGACTACTCGCCTTTCTTGCATCTAAATTTAACCAGTCAAAAGAATCTGAATTAATATCACCATATGGTCTTACAATAAAATTATCTCTGTAAATTTTTACTCCAGCATTATTGCTTAACCACTGTCGTCTTTTAGAGCTTATATCTTTATAATAAAAGGTTTCTTTATCTTTTTTAGAAGCAATATTCATTTTTAAAAAGCAATAATCAAAGTCAAATGCTCCAATTTCTTTAATAATTGATACAAGATTTTGACTGGAAGAATTCATTAACTTTTCAATTGAATATTCTATATCAAAATTCCCCTTTTCAAAGCCATCTTTAGTATATGGATAAATAGAAAATTCCTTTAATTCAAAAATATTATCAGGTATTCTTTTTAAATCAAATTCATTTCGTACCATTTTTACATAAAATTTTTCACCATCAAAATGTGCGTTTAATTTATAATCAAATTCATCAAGCATTTCATTTGCAATATTAATAATTTTATCTGTTAAAAACGGTAAAACATAAATAGAATATTCATTTATTCCGGAATTTGGAATAGAATAAGAAAGCATATTGATAATTTTTTCAATAGCCTTATTAGTCCAATTATCACGTAAATTAGTAATTTTTAAAATTGTTCCTGTTTGGAAATTATTTATCAAATCTTCATTTATTTCATCTAAATTTCTAACAATTTCAGTCGGAAGAAATTCACTTAAATCATTGTTTAAATAGTCTAAATCAGCAGCCACTTCGTTAATTGTTTTTCCTGACTCTTCAAAATTTTTCCAATCCGTTTTCCAATATAAAGTTTTGCTAGATGAATTGTGTTTTGTATACATTTCACATACTTGACCTAATCTATCTAATGCAAAACGACCAATCCCTTTTTCGCCAGATTTTATACGATTCTTTTTTGATTGATATTCAACTTTTTTATTATCTGTACCAATAAGCATCCAACAATTCTGTATTGTATCTCTAGTCATGCCAGTACCATTATCTATTATATAAATTGCATCATGCTCCACATCAAATGCCAAAATGCAAAAAGAAGCATCCGCATCATAGGTATTTTTGATTAACTCAATTATTGCACCATCAACCTTTGATACACCTTCACGTCCCAACAATATAGCGGCCCGAGAAGATATTTGATATGTAATTTTTTCCATATTATATTGCCTCCATATCAAATTCATAATTGTTAATATCTTTTGGTGTTATTCTTAATGAAGTTCCACTTGCTTGAATTCCAATATTATTTACATATTCTAAAAATGCATCACTATTAAGAACCTGCTTTGCTTTACTTAATGAAGTACCATCTTTTGAGGTTATATATATTCCAGCATAAGGGACATCTTCTTTTGTAAGTTCATATACCTTTATATTATCGGTTACTACAGTCGATATTAAAAGCTTTTCTTGATTCAAATGGGATAAAGCTTGGCTTCGTCCATATTCAAACCATTCGGCAGAGGTATCTTTGTTTCGTTTATCTAATTTATCTTCAAACATTTTTAAATGTTGTACTGCACCAGGATATTTTTTTTCAAATTCTTCCGGTTTATACTTCATTAATTTTTCATCTTTATAATAATATGGGAATATAATTTGTTCATCTATTTCATATGCAAGATTACGAGGACTTTTGGCGGGTCTCATAACCTCATCTTCGATATTATTTTCTAGAACAATATTTTTATCAGGTTTTATAATAAAAGCCTTGTTTAACAAAGTAGCAATAGAAATTTGAGCATTAAATAAATCTCCAAATTTTAACTTTGCAGTTTTATTTTTTTGTTCTTCAACTTTAAATATCCATTTTTGTTTTAAAGAAGTTTTTGGGATCTTAATACAAGTTTTATTTTCTTCATTTTTATATAAAATTCGTTTTTTGTTTTTACCTTTTTCACAAACTAAAATAGATGTTGCAACTAAAGCTTTTGAGAATACTTTTTCAGTTTTAAAATCATAAATTGTAGTTATTGAAGGGAGAACATATTCCCTAAGTTTTTCTGCAAAAACATTTTTAAAAATACTACTCGGGATTAGGTATGACAACTTTCCATCATCAGATAAACAATTCAAACTCTTTTCAATAAAGGCATAACAATAATCAAATTTCCCTTTAGAACATGTAATAAACTCATTTTTAATAAATTCTCTAGTTTCTGGTTCAAGATCTCTATAATTGATATATGGAGGATTACCGGCAATATATGAAAACTTATGAGATAGCTTATATTTCAAGAAATCTGCAACATGAATATTCCATTTAACATCATAAATACCATAGTATTCGGCGATCTTATTAAGAGTTTTAATACAATCATTATATTTAGAATAATCAATCTCAAAACCCCATATATCATGTTGCAATCCTGTTTTAATTGTTTTTAAAGAAAATTTTTTGTTTATGCAGTCTTCAATATATCTTGAAACAGCATGTTTTAAGACCGATCCATCTCCACACGAATTTTCTAAAATTTTTTTTCCATACAAATCTTTTTTATATCCAATGATATCTAATAATTTATTCGCTTTATTATCTGGTGTAAAAATTTGACATCTTTCAATTCGTTTCATTTCTACCTATATAATTTAATCTTAATAAAATCATATTACCATAAACATACCTTTAGCTAATATATTTATGAACTTTCGTATACCACACACCCCGAGTTTTACCATGTTTTATCAGATAGTTATTTGCTACTAGATTTGCTAAGTGTTTTTTGATTGTATTAATATTTGTACTTGTTAGTTCAGACAACTCAGAAATTGTAGCCCGGTCTTTTGTTTCAAAAACTTCCATAATTTTTGCTGAAACTTCAGGTAAATTTAAATTAGACAATTTTTTTGTTTCATTATGTTCTAATTTATACTCCAGTCTGATTTTCTGTTTTTGTAGAGTCTTCAAAAAAAACATCAGCCAAGGTTCATAATTTGGTTCAGATTTTAAAGTTGTTTGAGTTTGTCTTAAAGCTCTGTAATAAGCTTCTTTGTTATCTTCAACTATTGATTCTGTCGAACTATATGGAATATACAAGTAACCTGATTTTAACAGCAAAAGATTAGTTAAGGCTCGGGATAGTCTGCCATTTCCGTCTTGAAACGGGTGGATTGCAAGAAAATTAACTACAAAAACTCCAATAACTATTAGCGGATGATAAAATCTATCTGCCAAATTTTTATTAGTCCAATCAATAAGTTCTTGCATCTTCAAAGGTGTTTCAAAAGGTGTTGCGGTTTCAAATACAACACCCAATTCTTTACCTTCGCTATCATAAGCCGCAACTGCGTTAGAAATTTTTTTGTATTCACCTTTGTGCTTTTCATCTTTTGAAGAATATTCTAATAGAATTTTATGAAGTTGTTTTATATAATTCTCTGATAACGGAATAACTTCCCAATCCTCAAAAATTGTATCAGCAAGTTTTGCATATCCTGCAACTTCTTCTTCATCTCGATTAGAAAAGGATTGTTTATTTATTCTTGAAAGTAATTCTTCAACTTGTTTATCAGAAAGTTTGTTTCCTTCAATTCTATTTGAAGAACCAACACTTTCAATTGTTGCTACTTTTTTTAATGCTTGTAATTTTTCCGGAGTCATTTGTCCCAAAAGTTTCCAAGAACCTTTAAATTCATCTATTTCAGCGATAATAGATAACATTTGATTTGTTATTTTAATATCAAAATTTTCTAGCATAATAATACCTAATTAGACCTAATATGACCTGATAATATATTATTTTTACCTAATTGTCAATATTAACACCTAAAATGTGTTGTTTTGTTTCGTTTTTCAAAATTCTTATGCTTTATTTTTTCTTTCATTGTAATGTGTTGCTTGCGAAAGGAGCACACAATTATGGAAGAAATT
>CATLLJ010000012.1 GCA_950022495.1 uncultured bacterium | reverse complement strand
TGCACCCATAAAACCCCGTCGGACCTCATCATCCGACGGGGCTGGGGTAAAAAAATAAGGAACCAATTTCTTGATTCCTTATTTTTTATTTATGATGATTAAGTAATTATTTAACTAATTCACCAACGGCTTTGAACATTGCCATACGTTTTGCTGCATCAGCTTCAGCTTGGTTATAAAGTTCTTCAGCAGCTGCAGGGTTAGTTTTAAGTAATGACTTATAACGTCCTTCAGATCTGATGAAGTCTTGGTAGCTTCCGCTTGGTTCTTTAGCATCCCATGTAAATGGTTGTTCATTTGCAGGGTTGTATCTGTAAAGCGGGAAGTAACCGGCTTCTACTGCACGTTTTTGTTCTGTTTGAGTTTTACTCATGTCGATACCGTGAGCGATACAAGGTGCATAAGCGAAGATGATTGATGGTCCGTCGTAAGCTTCAGCTTCCTGGAATGCTTTAAGAGTTTGAGCTCTGTCTGCACCTAATGCAACTGATGCCACGTATACATAACCATAAGACATACTCATTAAGCCCATGTTTTTCTTGTATGTTCTCTTACCGCCTGTAGCAAACTTCGCAACAGCACCTGTAGGAGTTGATTTAGAAGCTTGACCGCCGGTATTAGAGTAAACTTCGGTATCAAGAACAAGGATATTTACGTTTTTGTTTTGAGCAAGAACGTGGTCAATACCGCCGTATCCGATATCGTTAGCCCATCCGTCACCACCGATAATCCATACAGATTTATCAGTGAAGTAGTCTTGAAGTTCTCTAACTTTTGCTAAATCAGGACATCCGCAGTCTGCATATTTAGCAAGAACTTCTTTAGCTTTATTTTGAGCAGCAACAGCTTCTTCTGTTTTAGAATTTTCGAAGTGAGCCATAGCACCTTCTAAAGCTTCTTTTAAGTCTGCCGGAGTTTTTTCATTTTCAAGAACTTTAGCAACATAAGTTTTTAAAGTGTCTCTGTTAGAATCAACTGCTAATCTCATACCAAAACCGAATTCAGCGTTGTCTTCGAATAATGAGTTAGCCCAAGCCGGACCTCTTCCTTCCTTATTAGTTGTATAAGGAATAGTTGGGAATGTACCTGAGTAGATTGATGAACAACCTGTTGCGTTTGCAACGATTACGTTTTCACCGAATAATTGTGAAACAAGTTTAACGTATGGAGTTTCACCGCAGCCTGCACAAGCACCTGAGAATTCAAATAATGGTTTTCTCAACATAGCACCTTTGATAGTTTTTGTAGTGTTTTTGCCCATTACGTTATCTGGTAATTCATCAAAGAATTTTTCATTTTCAAGTTCGCAATTTTCAACTTCTTTTTCGATAGTTGACCATGTTAGAGCTTGTTTTTCAGGATTTTTGTTTGCAGGACACTGGTCTAAGCAAACTCCGCAGCCTGTACAATCTTCGCAGTAAACCTGAACTTTGAATTTTTCACCGTTAGCATTTGGTCTTGCATCGATAGCATTGAATGATGCAGGTGCATCTTTCATATTTTCAGCTTCAACCAATTTTGTTCTGATTGCAGCGTGAGGACAAGCTGAAGCACAGATACCGCATTGTAAGCAGTTTTCTGAATTCCAATGAGGAACACGAGGAGCGATACCACGTTTTTCTAAACAAGCTGTACCTGTAGGAATTACACCATCAGATGACATAGCTGAAACAGGGATATCATCACCTTTTTGTCTCATTGAAGGTTCAATGATTTTCTTAGCGAAGTCAGAAGCATCATCAGAAATTAATTTAACTTCATCAACACATCCAACACCATCTAATGTTGCAGGAACAGGAACTTCTTCAGTTGCGTTAACTGCTGCATCAATCAATGCTAAGTTCATGTTAACAACATCATCACCTTTTTTCTTAAAGGTTTTCTTAGTCATTTCTTTCATACCTTCAAGAGCTTGTTCAAACGGAATGATTCCTGAAACTTTGAAGTAAGCAACCATCATAACTGTGTTTGCACCTTTACCTCTTAAGCCAGGTTGTTCTTTGATAAGTTTTTCAGCATCTACATTGTAGAATTTGATTTTCTTATCAATAATTGTTTTTTGCATGTCACGTGTTAAGTGAGCAAAAGCTTCTTCTTTTGAATATGGTGAATTCAATAAGAAAGTACCGCCTTCTTTAATACCTTTTAACAGGTCATATCTGCCGATGTATGCGTGAGCAGAACAAGATACAAAGTCAGGAGCTGTGATTAGGTATGTTGATTTGATGTGTTGGTCGCCAAATCTCAAGTGAGAAACTGTAACACCAAATGATTTTTTAGAGTCATAAGCAAAGTATGCTTGAGCATCTTTGTTTGTATATTGACCGATAATTTTGATTGAGTTTTTGTTAGCCCCAACTGTACCGTCAGAACCCAAGCCCCAGAACATGCAGTTTGTAGTACCTTCAGGTTCTGTTACAATGTGTTCTTCAATTTTTAAAGATTTGTGAGTAACGTCATCTTCGATACCAACTGTAAATCCGTGGAATCCGTTGTTTTCAGAGTGTTTGTAAATAGCAAGAACCATTGATGGAGTAAATTCTTTAGAAGATAAACCATAACGTCCGCCGATAACTCTGATATCTTTTCCTGCAATAGCAGCTGTAACGTCCATGAATAGAGGTTCACCGATTGAACCAGGTTCTTTTGTTCTGTCAAGAACTGCGATACGTTTTACAGAAGCTGGTAATGCTTCGTTGAATCGTTTAACATCAAACGGTCTGTATAATCTAACTTTAACTAAACCATATTTAGTACCGCGTTTAGCGTTCAAGTATGTGATAGTTTCTTCGATTGTTTCACAGCCGGAACCGATAGCAACGATAACGTCAGTTGCATCAGGTGCACCAACATAATCGAACGGATGATATTGTCTGCCTGTTACAGTTGCAACTTTATCCATATATTCTTGAACGATATCAGGAACAGCATCGTAGTATTTGTTAACTGTTTCACGACCCTGGAAGTAAACATCAGTGTTTTGAGCACCAACTTTACATACAGGAGCTTCAGGTCTTAATGCACGATTTCTGAATTCTTCAATGTATTTTGGTTCAACTAATTTAGCGATATCTGCATAATCAATTTCTTCAATTTTGTGAATTTCATGAGAAGTTCTGAAACCATCAAAGAATTGAAGGAAAGGAACTTTAGCTTTGTATGTTGCTAAGTGAGCAACTAATGCTAAATCCATTTCTTCTTGAACTGAGTTTGCAGCTAACATAGCATAACCTGTGTTACGGCAGCCCATAACGTCAGTATGGTCACCGAAGATTGCTAATGATTGAGCTGCTAAAGCTCTTGCTGATACGTGAATTACGTGAGGAAGCATTTCCCCTGCAACTTTGTGCATAACAGGAATCATCAATAATAATCCTTGAGATGCTGTGTATGTTGAAGTTAAAGAACCAGCTGCTAATGATCCGTGCACTGCACCTGCAGCACCTGCTTCAGATTGCATTTCTGCAACTTTTACTTCTTTACCCCAAATGTTTTTCTTTCCTTGTGATGCCCATTCATCAATCCATTCACCCATTGTAGATGAAGGAGTGATAGGGTAGATTGCTGATACTTCGCTTAATGCGTACGCAATATGTGCCGCAGCGTAGTTACCATCAACTGTTATTGTTTTTGGCATAATAATTAACCCTCCTTATTTATGCTCTATCCTTAATTAGTAACTGTACTCCAACATGATAATACAAACATAATCATTTGACCAAATTCATAGCTTGTAAATTTATGTTACAATTTAGGCGATTTTTCACTTTTTATGTTAAATTTATTGGTTCACAGACATTTATTCATGTGGCAAAGAAAGGTTGATAGTATGCAAGTTAGATTTTTACCCCAATTTAATCAAAATTTTAATATTAAAAATAATAATAACAATAATAAATCGCATAACAGTACTGTTATGCCGTCAACCCTTACAGGCTTGACGGCAGATACTGTTTCCTTTACTGCTACTCCTATTAAACCTGCAGTAATTTCATTCAAGGAAGTTATAGCTGATGGTTATAGTAAAAAAATTCCTCTATATAATATTTTAGGTAAAAAATTTATTATTACATTAGACAGTATTGCTACAAAGCTTGAAAGTTATGGTGTCCATTTTGATTTGGAATACTGTGAAATTAATCCTGTAAAAGGACTTAAATCATATTTGTCAAAATTTAAAAGATCCGGTGAAGTGTTAGATAAAATAAGAGCTACCATGTACATGGATGATCCTTATGATATGAATATTCTTGCTAATTATATTCTTCCGGAATTGCGTGGCTGCGGTTACGAAATTAGGGGGCTTGAACAAGGAACCAAGAAAAAAGGGAAAAGTCCAATTGTTGATTTTGACATTAGGCTTGAAGGCATTACACCAAAGCAAACAGAAGTATTGGAAGAACCTTTAAGAAATCTTATCAGCGGTCCGCAAAAGTCCGGCTATGAAGATATTCAAATGCGTTTGATTGATACTACAGCATCACCTTCAAATCAGGTTCCGCATGAATTATTAATTCTTTTTGGGAAAAATACGGCTGCTGCAAAACATGATGAGTCCTATTATGTATTTGATATAGTAAGGGAATTATCACACATGCATATTATGGAAGCTTCTGAAGATAATGTATTTAGGTCGCCATTAAAGAGTGCGAAATCTTCATTTAGCATGATTCGTTATCAGTTAAATGCTAATATATCAAAACCTCTATTTTATAATGCTAAGAAATTAGACTATGAACATAACCCTGCTGCTCAAATTCCAGTACAATTGAGTGATACTATTGCGAAATCTCTTGAGACATTAATGGTTTGTTTGCGTGAAGATACCATAAAATATTATAAAGCTGAAATTGCTAAAATTGATTCAAAAGAATATATGCCGACTATTAAGAAATTAATTAGACACTCGGAAGAATTTAAGGCTCGTAAGAGTAGGCATATTTCTCCGGATGATGTTGCGGCTAAAAAAGAAGAACTTATTGCCGCTTTAAAAGAACAAAGACGTGATGACTTAAAAACTATTGCAGAAGCAAGAACCCGTCTTGGTGAAACAATTGAAAAATATGGTGAGAAAAAGCCCGTAGAAGCTAAACCTGAATAATTGCTACATTTTCAATATGGTAGGTATGTGGAAACATATCAAATGGCTGGATTGATTGTACTTTGCAGCCTTTTTCTGTCAAGTATTTTAAATCGCGTGCAAGTGTTGCAGGATTGCAGCTTACATAAATAATAGTGTTTTTACATAGTCTAAATGCTTCATCTAAAGATGCTGTAGTGCAGCCTTTTCTTGGCGGGTCAAGGATTATTACGTCAAATTTCCTTTTTTCGTTTTTGAAAAAATCTGCTGCATCTTCATTATGAATTTCTAAATTAAGAATGTCGTTTTCCCTGGCTACGATTTCAGCCAATTTACATGACTTTTCGTTTTCTTCAACACTGACAACTTTTTTACAAACATCAGAAACGCAAATTCCGAAGGATGTAATTCCTGCATAAGCATCTAGAACTATTGGTTTTTCAAAATTATTTTTAATATGATTTTTTACGTAACTGAAAATGTTTTCAGCACTTTTTGGATTAATTTGGAAGAAAGTGTTTGCTCCAATTCTGAAAGTTTTATCAAGAATTTTTTCGGTTATGAATTCCTGACCGCAAATGCATTCAGTTTTTTTGCCGAGAATAACATTTGTTTTTTTTGAATTGAAATTTACACAAACTCCTTTGATGTTTGAAAATTCGTCAAAAATACATTTTGCAAGATCGTTCAATCTTTCAAATGGTTTGGTTGCATTCACGACAAGCACTACAAGTTTATCATTATTTTCAGCTGAACTTCTAATGACAACATGTTTTAAATCGCCGGAATGTTTTTTCTCAATATAACCGCTTATGCCGTAATCGAATGCTTTTTGTCTAATAAATTCGATTATGTCATCACAGTCAGTAGGCTGGATTGGACAATATTTTATATTTACAATTTCGTGTGTTTCAGGTTTATAATATCCTGCCAGAATTCTTTTAGAATTTTTGGTTTCTGATATAGGATATTGAATTTTATGACGATAGTTTTTTATCTGGGGCGATGCAATTGTTTTCGGAATACCTATATCAAGTCCGCCAATATTTTTTATGGTTTCTTCGACAATCTCTCTTTTTACTTCCAGCTGGTAGTCATAGTCAATAAATTGAAGCTGGCATGCTCCGCAGACTTTTTGCATAGGGCATAGAGGTTTCACTCTATGAGGGGATGGTTCAATTATCTCAACTAATTGTGCAGTTGCAAAATTTTTATTTACCTTGGTTATTTTAATTTTAACTTTATCTTTCGGGCAAGTGTCTTTTACAAAGATTACAAAGCCGTCAAGTTTGCATAATCCTGCACCAAGGTTTGTAAGTTTTTCTATTTCAACAATATATTCGTCATTTATTTTCATAATTTTATTATATATTAAATATTCTTTATAAATTCACATGATGGTAAAAATATGTTATTATAGCAATTAATGTTATATTGGAGGAATTTTTATGAAAAAGGTTATAGTATCGTTATTTGTTCTTATTCCACTGTTATGCGGTTGTACAAATATTGATACCCAAATTACAATAAATAATGATAAATCAGCTTCTGTTGCAACTTCGCTTACTTATGATGGTAATCTTGCTAATCTTTCTGATAATGTTTCAGCAATTGTTGTTGAAAATTACAATAATTTTTTAGATCCAATGTTTAATGTTGAAAACGCTTATAGCCCGAAATTATCAACAATTACAGCAGTTAAAAGTGTCAAAAATTTAGAAAAAACTGATTTGGATCTTTCATCATTAGGGTTTAAATCTAATTTAAAAAGTGGTAAATTTATTGAAATTAAAAAGAACTTTTTAGTAACTTCTTATAATGTTGATTTAACGTATGACTTTGCAAAGCAAGCTTCAAAATTTAAAAAATCTCAAAAGAAAGCTGCTAATAAGATTGCAGATAAAGGTTTAAAACCTGAATATTATCAAAAATACGGTGATTTATCTGAATTAGAAACAGCTTCAGATAGAGAAGATTTTATTTCAAATCTTGATGAAGCTACAAAAGATTTCACAGAAAAAGCTGCAAAAGAAGAATCATCAAAGGAAAATAGTGTTAATGATAATAAATTAAATATTTCATTTAGTATCAAAACTCCTGCATTTGCTTCTTATAATAATGCTGACAGTGTTTCCGGCACTGTATATTCATGGGAAATTGATGAAAAGAAGCCTGTTGAAATTAAGCTTCAATATGTCAGATACAGTGGATGGGCTATTTCATTTATGATTTTGTTATTTATTGTTTTACTGGTTATTACTGCCAGAAAAATTGTTAAGTATGATGCTCAAAAACGTCCTGATTCCGGTAATAATATTATTTAATCAAGGAGATTATTGTGAAACATTTATTTTTAATTCTTGTTTTGCTTTTATTATCAAATACTGTAGCAAATGCTTATTGTCCTACGGCAGAAGAATTTCAAGCTAAATCCAGATATTTTCAAAGCAAGGCTATAAGTATGATGTCTTCGCAATCTTCTGATTTAAATGCTGCGGAAGCGTTATTAGATGAACAGTCAAGATATTTGGATTCATTATTCCCTAATTGTATGCAGTATTTTAGAACTGTGCAAAAACCGGATTGCCGCAGATTGAATGTGCTGACAACTTCATATTATATGCTTGATAAATCAAAGCAGCCTGCTGCAAAAAATCAAATTTATAACATGCTTTTATCACTTCCTGTTTCTTGCGAATCAGAAATTCAGGCAACTAAAATAATGATTAAGTAATAAATTTTAAATTTAAATAATAAAAAAGAGATAATTTAAATTATCTCTTTTTTATGGTGGGTGTTGAGGGACTTGAACCCCCGACCCTCTCCTTGTAAGGGAGACGCTCTACCAACTGAGCTAAACACCCAAAAAACTATTTAATTTCTTTGCTAGTGTGACTTGAGGTTTCCCTCTTTGCAAGATTTATAATATCAAGAACAAATTTTAATGTCAAGCATCTTGTTGAAACTTTTTTAAATTTTTTTCGTCATATTGGATAAGTAGTTAGTAAGTGGATTTATAAATATAGTGTGGAGGATATTGTGTCTTTAAATTTAGAAGTTATTGATAATTTTAATGTTGATACGGATGAGAATTTCGAGGATATAAAAACATTTAGTGCTATTGCACATGAAGATGATGTTTTGCAGGTTTATTTAAAAGAAATAGGGAAAATAAAACTGCTAAAATCTGAAGAAGAACGTAATTTGGGCAAGTTGATAAAGGAAGAGAAAAATGAGGTTGCTAAAAGAAAGCTGATTCAGGCAAATTTAAGACTGGTAGTAAGTATTGCCAAACGGTATATAGGGCAGGGTGTGCTCTTTATGGATTTGGTTCAGGAAGGTTCTATCGGTTTAATTCGTGCGGCAGAAAAGTTTGATTATTCAAAGAACTTCAAATTTTCAACTTATGCGACATGGTGGATAAAACAGTCTATAATCAGAGCCATTGCAAACCATTCAAGAACAATAAGAATTCCTGTTCACATGGCAGATAAAATTCGTAAATATAAAGCTGCTCTGTCATTTTTATCAACCAAACTTGATAGGACGCCAACTGATGAGGAAATGGCAGACTATTTGAAATTAAGTGTTGCAAAATTGAGAAAAATAAAACAATCAATAATATTAGAGCCGGTTAGTCTTGAAACAGCGGTTACGGATGATTTATGTCTGGGTGATTATATTCAGGATAAATCTTGTAATTCACCGGAAGAACAGACAAAGGATGATTTCCTAAAAATGGGGCTTCCAGAACTGTTTAATACCTTATCCGAACGGGAAAAATCAGTAATTTCGGCACGTTTTGGTATCAATTCTGAAAAACCTAAAACTCTTGCAGAACTTGGAGTTCAATTGGGTTATTCAAAAGAACGTATTCGTCAAATTGAAGAGGGAGCCCTTTCTAAAATGAGGAATAATTCAAAGGTAAAACATTTTAAAGATTACATCGAAAACTAGTTGTCATAATTCATCATTTCTCATCATGTCGGTAAATAAATCATTATTTGCCGATTTTTTTATGTAAGTAATGATTTTGCAAATTCTATTGACTGCTCGTTTATTTCACCGCCTGCAAGTTCAGCAAGGGCTTTGATTTTGTTCTCTCCGGTCAGGACATAAACCTCAACTTTTGTTTCATCTTCCTGAGATTTTCTCACGTAAAAATGCTTATCTGATTTTGAAGCTATTATTGCTTGATGGGTAATAATTATGATTTGATGTGATTTGCTTAATTCTACTATTTCGTCAGCAACGGATTGAGATGCTTTGCCGGAAATTCCTGTGTCTATTTCGTCAAAAATAACTGTATCAATATCATCGTTTTGTGCAAATATTGCTTTAATAGCAAGCATTACTCTTGAAATTTCTCCGCCTGATGCAACTTTAGCAAGTGGTTTTAAGCTTTCTGAAACATTTGTAGAAATCATAAATTCAACATTATCAATACCGTTTGAAGAAAGTTCTTTTTGGGTTACCTGTATTTCAAATCGGGCTTTAGGAAGCTCCAGAACTGCCAGTTTATCCTGTATGAGTACAGACAGTACCTGTGCATAATTTTTACGATTTTCGCTTATTTCATTCGCTAAAATTTGCAGATCTTGTCTTTTTGTAGAAATTTCATGCTCTAATTTATCTATATTTTGGGTAGAAAATTCAATTTGTGCTAATTCTTCCGAAAATTTTTGATAACTTGTAAGTACGGTTTCTAATGTACCGCCGTACTTTCTTTTTAATTTATCAAAAATAAATAGTCTTTCTTGTATTTCATCCAAACGCTGAGTGTCATTATCAAGATTTTGGCTGTAGTCACGGAGGTTTGATGAAATATCTTTAAGATTTTCTATTGCATCAATGAATTGCTGGTTTACCTCTTCTAAATTTGCATCAAAAGATGCAGCTTTAGATAAATCTACTTTAATTTTTGATAACGCTTCCAAGATTGAGCCGTCATCCCCATTTATTGCCCAGTATGAGCTACCTGTGAGCTCTTTTAGTTTTTCTGCATTTGCAAGTACTTCGAGTTCATTGGAAAGTTCTTCATCCTCAGTTTCACTTTGAATATTTGCTTCTTCAATTTCATTAATTTGAAATTTTAGGAATTCTATTTGTGATTCTGTTGCATTTGCAGAATTTTTTGCTTCCTCCAGTTTGGTAAGAAGGTTTTCATATTGTTTAAATTCTTCTTTGTATTTTGAAAGAGTCTGCCCGTATACATCTTTAGCATACGAATCCAGAAGATTAATATGATACTGCGGCTGTAAAAATGTGTATGTCTGATGCTGTGAATGTATATCAACAAAGAGTGTTCTTAGATTTTTCAGAAGTTCTTGATTTACCAGTGTTCCGTTAATTCTGGAACGAACTGAGCTCTGGGTGATTTCTTTTGTGATAATTATTTCTGACCCGAGATTATCAATACCATTTTCTTCAAAAAGTTGTGATAAATCGTGTTTGGTATTATCAAGAACCACTTCAATTACGGCTTTGTCACAACCTGTTTTAATAACATCTTTGGATACTCTTGAAGAAAAAACTAAATCAATTGCATTTAAAAGTATACTTTTCCCTGCACCGGTTTCGCCAGTAATTATATTAAGCTTATTGTCGAAATTGGCACATAGTTCATCTATTAAAATATAATCTTTTAGCTTTAATTGTTTAATCATTTTTCTTAATGTGTATTATGCATTTGCTCCGCAGCATTTTTTATATTTTTTGCCGCTGCCACAAGGACAAGGGTCATTTCTTCCGATTTTTTGAGTTGTATCGATTTCCGGTCTGTTTTCGTTTTCCTCTATGATACCAAGAGTGCCGGAGAATGCGTTTGAACGATACAATACTGTAGTTGATGAAATAATTTTATTATCAACATATCTTCTTTTATATTTTTTCAATAATTCTTCAAGTGTATAATTTTTACCAAGTACTGCATTAACTATTTCCATGAAGTTTTTATGCTTAGAAGCTACTAATCTAATAAGATTTGCAGAATATTTATCGTTTTCTAAGAAGTATTTAATACAAGCATCATAATTCAAAACTTTTGTGTAATCTTTTACTTCAAAGATTTTATTGAAAGTTCCATAGAATGGAATTGCGTAAAGTCCTAATTCTTCATCGTAAATAATACCTACATCATAAGTTTCTTTGTGTGAAGAAAATCCGCCTAGTGAGTTTTCTAAGAAGTTATCATACGAATTATTGAATTCAGAAACATTGAAGTACTGATAATGTTCAGGTTCTTGAATTAGTTCTTTGAATTCAGCTTTTGTACCTTCTTCGGTATAATCGTTAAATATGCCGATTAAATCGTCAGCAAATCTGTTTGTTGTAATAATTTCTGTTGTACCAAAGAAATCTACGAATTTTTTGTAAATATCTGCAACATCATCTTCAATTTCTTTTTGTTTCTCAGGATTGTCCAGATAAACCAGTTCCGGATTTTGGATGATTTTTGCTACCGCAAATCTGTAAGCATCATCTTTTCTTGATGCCGGCAATACTCCTGAAATTTCAAGAAGAAAATAATCGCCTTTAATATTAACGATTCTTGCAATAATAAAATCACCTGCCCCAATGCCTCTGAATGCGGTCATTTTCATCAAGGATGTAATCATATATCTGCGTTCGTTAACAATATTTAAAAGGTCAAAACCTGTTTTTGTTACTTTTTTAATTTCAAAAACTGAAGATATTGAGTTGTTAATTGCTTCAACAATATCTTTTGTGTCTTTATCTAAACCTTTTGTGTTTTCTAAGTATAATTCAGGAATGCTTTTCATATCTTCGCCGAGATTTCTTTCAAGGATATATGTAAAGCATGCTGTTTGCAAAGGTACAGGGTTTCTGCTGTTTGCACCTATAGTTTGTATATATTCATTAAAGTCTGCTTTTATTTCTTCGTTTTGTTGTATAAAATCTGCGATATTTTTAATAATACCATTTATAAAATCCATACGTTCTTGAATATTCATGTTTTCTCCTCTTGTCTAGTTTCTTTAAGAATATAATTAATTTGGAATTAATCAAATATATTAAGATGTTGAACTGTTATAGTAATACTTTACGACTTAATCTGTAAGTTTAAAGTCCCCATTCTTCTTAATATGTTCAACTAATCCGCCATCCTCAAGTAGTTTTATCATAACAGGCGGAAGCGGTTCTATTTGAATGATAGTGCCGTTGGTAAGATTTGTTATAATACCTTTTTCTATATCCAATTCTAATTCATCGCCTTCGTCGATTGAATCAGTGTCGCATTCAATTGCCAGTAAACCTATATTAATGGCATTACGGTAAAAAATTCTTGCAAAGGATTTTGCTAAAACTGCTCCAACACCTGCAATTTTCATAATAAGCGGTGCATGTTCTCTTGATGAACCAAGACCAAAATTACTTCCGGCTACAACAAAATCACCTTTATTCATTCTTGTTGCAAATGTTTCATCTGCATCTTCCAGTACGTGTTTTGCAAACTCATTGAGGTCAGATCTCAGGTGGTATAATCTTCCCGGTGCAATGTGGTCTGTTGAAATGTCATCTCCGAATTTGAATGCTTTTCCCTTCATCTTTATATCTCCTTATTTATTATTCTAATACTAACGCAAAAACAAAATCTATGCTATAATGTAAATAAAAGAGGGCAGTATGTATTTTAATCGTAAATGTAAAATTACTTTTATTTCTCACGGAGCAACTATTTATTCTGAAGAAGGAAGATTCTCTGATGCGGGCAATTATCCGCCTCTATCTGAATTGGGGGTAGAAGAAATTGAAACATTGACTAAATATCTCAAGGCAAGAGGCGTTAAAAATGATGTTATTTATACTTCGCCGTCTGTTAGAACAATACAATCAGCTATGATGATTTCAAAATTGTTTAAAAAAGATTATGTTGTTCTCGATAATTTGAAACAGAGATCTTTTGGCGATTGGAATGGGCAAACATTCTCTCAAATTCTAAAAAAATATCCCGATGGATTTGCAGATATTCTTGCAAATCCTTCAGAAGCTCCTGATAATGTTGAAAATTCTGTTGATTTTATTAAACGTGTAAAATCTGTAATTGATGAAGTTGTAGAACAAAATATAGGAAATCGTATTATTATAGTAACTCATCCAGATATTATTCAGGCTGCTATATGTGCTGCTCTTGATATTTCAGCAGATAAGCTGCCAAAAATATTTATAAGAACAGGCAGTGCTACTCAAATTAGTTATTTTGAAAACTGGGCAAGTCTTGTTTATTCAGACCATGTGCCACTTTAATTTGAGGTGAGCTTTTTATTTTCTTCAATTAAAAATTGTTTTCCCGGTTTGATATCAATAAAATCCCATGGCAATTCTTTTTCAAAAGAATAGTTTTGTATTGCATAATAATCTGTATCAATACCGAGTTCGCGGGCACATTTTTTGAACGCTCCGAGTTTTCCGCCCTGTTTGTATACCGCAATTAAATAATCAGTGAGTTTTGAATCTCCGCGGGATAACAGTGCCTGATAATAATCCCATTTTGCACTGGAAATATTAGCTTGAATGCCAAGTTTGTGCAATTCTTTGCGTAAATAATTTGATTTCTCTTCCAGAGATTTTGCATTCTCTCTGCCAAACCATTGGAACGGGGTATTTGCTTTTGGTACAAATGTAGAGAAACCAAAAGAAATTTCAAAACCTTTAAATCTTTCTTTAATTCGTTTTGCAAGGTTAATAGTTTCTTGTATATCTTCCATTGTTTCTGTAGGTAGCCCTATCATGCCGTAGAATTTTATTCCTTTTAAACAGCATGCTTTTGCAACTTCTATTGCCTTGTAAATTTGTTCTTCCTTCAAGTTTTTATTTATAACTTTTCTAAGTCTTTCACTACCTGCTTCTATTGCAAGTGTTAAATTCTTTTGTCCGGCATCAACCAGTGTTTGAACTACTTCCGGAGTAAATGAATCTACTCGAAGTGAAGATACACTCATTTCTATCTCTTCACCATTTTTTATTTTTTTATCAATATAGCTGCAAACATCTTTAAAACGAGGATGTGCTGTTATTTGGGCACCAAGCAATGCTATTTTATTTGTATGCTGTAATCCCAGTTCAATGGCATCAATAATTTGTTCATAGCTGACAAATCTTATCGGCAGGTTCATATATGATGCCAGACAGAATGCACATCGGTTTGCACAGCCTCTTTCAACTTCTAAGATAAATGTATTAGGAAAAAATGCATTTCCGCTGATGATTGGAGTGTAAATGCATTCTGTTAGTTTTTTTGTAACCTTTTTTACTGTTGTTTGTTCAATTGAAGGTACGTATATTCCGTCAATTTTGCTAAGTATTTCCAAAATCTCTTGTTTTGGCTTATTTTGATTTTCGCAGCATATTTTTACTGCTTCAAAATTAGCCTCTTCGCCGTCCCCAATTACCATAAAATCGAATATTTCTTTGTATGGTTCGGGATTTGAGGTGATAACAGGTCCACCAGCAAAAATCAGCGGGTCGGTTTCTTTTCTGTTTTTAGCTTTTATTTCGTAATTATTTTTCTCTAAGAATGCAAATATTTGCAAAAAATCCATATCAAAAGTAAATGACATTCCGACTAAACTTATTTGATTTCTATGAATTTCAGTAGTTTTTGTATCGGAATAAATTCTTTCAATATTTATATCAGGTAATAAATCTATTGCTCTATACAGCCATAAATATCCTAAAGAAGATAAAGCAAAAGCTTCAGGACCGGGAAATAAAAACCACATATTGTAGTCATAGTCTTTTTTAGGAATTCTATCGTATAAAAATATTTCGTTACTGCTGTTCTTCAATATGATTACCTGATTCCTTTGAATTTATTGGAGATAAGTATAATTCATCAATTAAAACACATATAGTTGCTGCAATTGCTGGTGACAGAATTACGCCCCATACACCGAGAAATTCTTCTGCTGCAAATATTGCGACCATAATAGTTATCGGGTGAAGCTGCATGAATTTGCCAAATAGGAATGGACGTATCATGTAGTTGGATACCTGCTGAATAACAAGGAATAAAATAATTGCTAGAATTATTTTTACTGCTCCTAATGGGAATGCGATAGCTACCATGACCGCAATTGCAATAGTTGGACCTAATACGGGGATAATTTCACAAATACCTGCAATTAAACCCAGCAATACCGGATAATCTATTCCTAGTACAGCAACTTCAATAGTCACCATAACACCTACAGTTACCATTGATAAAACTTGTGCTCTAACGTAATTACCTACTTTATTGGTAATGTTGTGCAAAATGTTTCCTGCTTTTACTTTAATATTTGGCGGGAAAAATTCTAAAAATTTGTCACGTAAATATTGTTTATCTACTAATATATAGTATATGAACATTGTTAAAGCAAGGATAACAAATATTGCCTGTCCTGCTGCCATCGTGAAGTTTAACGATTGGCTAAATAGATTTTGGGCAATATTTGATGATGCATTTGCTAAATTCTCAAATGGAATTAAATCAGCAATAGTATGTCCATATAGCTTCGAGTGTGTAATAAAATTGTATAAATTTGCAGCCTTTTGAGGCATTATTGAAATAAATAATACAATTTCTTTATAACACATGACAATAATTGGTAGCATTAATGCAAACAATGCGGTTATTGATGTTAGTACTATAATTGATGCTGATAATGCCCTATTTTTGATTTTTTCTTCGAGTTTGTTAACAAATGGATTAAGTGCTGCTGCTAAAACATAAGATGCAAATAAAATCATTAGCAAACCGTACATTTTAGGTATTAATAATAATATTACTATTGCTAGTATTATGAATATTATCATTTTCGCGTTTAAAAATTTTTTCAGCATCTTTGCTCCTTTTGCTTAAATATTCTGAATTTAGTGCAATTCTTGTTTATATTACTGAAAAATTAAAATATTTTCAATAGTAAATTATCGTAATTAACGTGTCATGTTTTACTCAAAAAGTTTTGTCATGACATGGTTTTGAGCTATTTTGTTAATAATTTTTCTAATAAATTTTTAAATTAGCAATACTCTGAAAAGTCTTGCTATAAGCGGTTATACAAAGTATTATATAAAAAGTATATACTATGATATTAGTTAATTTTGTAACATTTCTTAATAAAAGAACGCAAAAAAGGCAATTATCAATAAAACAAATACTTTATATAATTACGAGGACACTAACACAAGGATACGAGTACAATGGGTTTCTTACTAGGAGCATTTGGAAAATTATCAGCGGGCGGTCGATTAAGACAGCTACAAGCCCGTATGATGCGCATCCAGTCTAGAGCTAGACGGGTTACTCGTGATGTGGCCAAAATGGAGAAGATGATTGATCGTCAAGAAAAATACGAACTCAATTCTCTTAAAACTATGAGTAATAGCTCCATCAATATGATGCAGAATTCTATTACAATGGGTGCTTATGGTAGAATTTCAGATATTGTTGGTAAAATGCAAAATGGTACCCAATTAACAACAGAAGAACAAGGCCAATACAGTAATATTATGGCGATGGCTAACCAACAAATCTCAACTCAAAAAGCGTTTGCAGAAACTCAAATGGCAGAAATGCAGCAACAAATTCAAGATAAATATGAATCAATGCGAGAAGCAATGCTTGAACCACTTAAAGACGAAGAAGAGTCATTACAGACAGAAAAAGACTCTTTGGAATCTCAAATTCAAATCGCACAGGCAGATTACGAAGCTTGCAAGAAGATGGAACAAGCAGATGCCAAGAACCTCGCTCCAAACTACACAGGTCAAGGTTAATAAATGGTTTAATAAAACAAAGCCCTCAGGATTTCCTGAGGGCTTTTCGATTATATAGTTAAATTTTTAATTAACCATTCTGATTAAATTTGAATACTCTTTCAATGTTTTTGTTAATTACACCTTTGATTGATTCATATTCAGTTTGAAGAGCTGTGTGTTCTGTATCAATATTTTTTAATTCAATATCATAAATACTGTCTTTTGCATTGATATCATTCATTGCTCTGCTATATTCAGCTTCAGCTTTTGCAACTGCTGCACTGTTATCAGTTTGTTCTGTGATTTTAGAGCAAGTTTTGTAGTCAATTGACTTCCAGTTGTATGTTTTGTCAACTTGTTCAACTGTAACAATACCTGTTTGTAATGCGAATTCCATCCATTCTGGAGAAGAAGCAAGACCGTTTTCAAGAGTTTTATATCCTTGTTTCATTCTATTGAAGAGGTTAGTATACCATTGAGCTTTAGCATCAGCGTTTCCTTTGTTGCCGGTATCGTTTTCATCAACCCATGCATATTTAGGTTCGCCTGTTTCGCTAATCATGTTTTTGATAATGAAATCACTTACAACTGTTTTGAAGTTTGATGTCATAAGAACTCCGCTGGCGTCAATTTTGTTCTTATCTGTGTCGTAAACACTGCCGCCAAGAAGTTTCATTGTGAAGTCTAAATCTTGTAAGTCTTTTATTATAATTTTGCCAGAGTTAAGCAGGTTTTCTAATGTATTATTTGTCTTATAATCTCCATTACTATCGCTTGCATTTGCATCAATAAATTGGAAAAATGCTTGTTTTGCACTTTCAAATGTATTTTTAATTTCATTAAGAGTTTTTCCTGATTTTAATACGGTAGCATCTTCACCAGTAATTTTTTGTGTGGTATCTTCTAATAATCCATTAATGAATTGTTGATCATTTATAACGCCATCCTGGTTTATAATACAGTCATAGATTGCATGAAATAAAGAATCAATAAACTCTTTTTTCTCATCATTAGTTGAATATGTGCTTGTTAGTGTTTCAACTACATTCATGTTGCCATCACTATCTGGTTGAGCTTCAAATGTACTTACAGAAGTTCCTTCACTTACTTGTAGTTTGCTGATAACGTCTTTTATATCTGTATATATTGTAGGAGTTCCAGATATAATTCCTCCTGTTAAGCTATATGTATAAGCAAGAATTTGGTTTCCTTCTTCATCTTCATCATAAACCTTACCGGAACCACTATCAGGAAGTGTTACAGTCCAGCAACCTGTAGTTTTATCTTTTGTAAATGTTACTTCATCATCTAAAGTATATGTTTCTGGGTTTTCACCTTTAGCCTCAGTATGTGAAAGTGTAGTTTCAAATTTTTCTTTTACAATTAAATTAGTACCGCTTACAGTAACCATAGGGTCTTTTCCATTAACTCGATTGAAAAAGTTATTGAAGTAATTATAGGCATCTTCGGTTATATAGCCTTTATTTTTTAAATTATTAATATTATAGGTATTATTATTTGAACCTGTCATTGCCTTTTGAAAATCATGCCATTTATTAGTGTTTAGAGTAAGTGAACCATTAACACTAGATACTGCAGGACTATTTGCTTCATTTTTTATATATTCACCTTTTAAATATCCGGGCATTAGTTCTTTTACTGCTTTATTTAATTCTTCAGAAGCTGTTGTGTATGCTGAGTATAATTTGTCATATTCTTCCATTTCAACAGAATGTTCGTAGCTGCCGTAAGCTTCGTACATAGCTTGAAGTTCATCTACACCAATCTTTTTGAATGGTTCAGGATATAATTCATTTACATAGCTTCCTTCTTTACCGCATAATTCTTCAAAGTAAGTTGTGTTATATTCTAAACCTTTTGATTTTAAGAATGCATTAAGGTTGCCATTAGCTTTTTCAAATGCAACAGCATCATTTTCGCTTACCAATATCATACCAGCAGCATTAGCTAATCCATATTGGTTATTGTATTGGCTGTATCCTGTTAATGCATTAAAAGTTAACAACTGAGATTGTTCAGCACCGGTTGAATCATAGTTTGTGAACATTAAACTAGCTTGATTCAATGCGTTAACATAGTTTTCACTTGCCTGGGAACTTTGAGTAGCCAAACGCATTTTTGCATTATTGATGGTTTGAGATCTTAATTCATTATCAGCTAATCTAGCAGTAATGGTTAATAATCTTGCTTGTGAAGCTGCCAATCCCATAGTAAGTCCTTTCAATTTCCTTGTAACTTTTTTCTTATTCAATTAATCGGCTTATTTTCGTGAATCTTTAATATTTTGAGTGGTATTGTTAAGTTTTTGTTACAATTGATTAATGTTTTGCATGCTGAACTTATTTGACTGTCTTCTTAAAAGAATCCTTTTTGTTCACTTTTTCTTTTTGATTGCGACGCAAAAAGAAATAGTAGAACCGAAAAAAGAAAAACACGCTGAATTAAATGGCTCGAGTTATCAGAAACTATGTTTCCGAACCTTCCTTTAGAGCGAGGGCTTTGCCCCTGCTGGCTCATTTCATTTTATCGAGATTTTCTTTTGCTGCACCTGTCGAGCTAAGCTCTTACGTAGCAATCGATTACAACAATGAAAAATTTTAACGAAGAACATTCCTCTTTCATTATGAATGTTTGTGTCTAACACAAGAAAAGAGCAGATATTTCTGCTCTTTATTTATCATCCATCATCATTGTTTCGTTTTTGTTTAGCACACAGAGGCAAATGAGCTGCCTGAAGAACAACTGAAAGATCCACCACCGCAATCAAATGAACTTCCGCCGAAGAAACCTCCGTCACCACCAAGGAATGCTACTGCGGCAGAAAAATTGCTCATAAATCCGCCGTCGGAATCTGCTTCTGAGTAGTCGCTTGTTGCATACATTGCATAATCTATTGCTACAGGGCTTGAAGAGATATATGTATCATATTCACCCATTGTTAACAAACTTTTTGCATCACTCATGCTCATTGCTAAAATTCCAGAATTTTCAACTGGTTGATTTTTTACAGTAGAACTTTTGCTTGAAGCTTTTGTTTTTGCTGCTTGTTCGCCGAATAGTAATATCATTTGTCTCTCCTAATATCTCGTATTCTCTACACCTATATAAAGGTTTTATTTTTTCTTCAATTTCAGCATTGAGTATTTTCGTTACAATTCTTAACTAATTTATTAAAACTTTTGACCTATTCATTTAAACCCATGGATTGATGTATATTTATTCAAATCAGTATAGCATAGATGTGTAGATTAGGGAGGAAGAGAAATTGAAAAAAATATTTTTAATATTCGGATTCTTAATTACATTAGTTATTACTGGTTCGCTTGTTTATGCGAACGGTAATTACTTACATACTATTACACTTGAAAAAAATAATATTGGTTATAATATCATTCTTGGTTCAGATAGTATTGCAAAAGTATCTAAGAAGAGTCCGTCTGATAATGAATTAATTTTGGAACTGTCAGGTATAACTTCATCAGATACTGTTAATGCTTTATATAAAGGTACTAACAATATTGATAATTTAGTTGTTGAAAATACAGCACCTAATAAGATGAAGATATACATAACAGCAGAGAATGTAAAAAATTCATCTGTTATTATGGAGCCTGCTAATGGTGAAAGCACTATTGTCGGTGAAACTATTCCTAAAGATATGCTGTTATGGTTCGGCTTTGTATTAGCTTTACTTGCAGTGATTTTCAGAGTTTCCAAAAAAATATCTGAGGAAGATGACAAACTTTTAATCAAGAAAAGTATTAAAGATAGAGAAATTGAAATGTATAAGAGGTATTTAGCAGAAATTTCTTCTGACTCAACAAGTATAAATTCAACACATGATATGAGTATGAAGAAAATTATGAAAAAGATTGACAGACGTATTGATGAAAGATTGTCTGCGTCGTTAAGATAAAGTCTTAAACCTCGATAAAACTTAAATATATCCCTAAAACATTTTATTTTTAAGCAAGTTATTTAACTTGCTTTTTATTTTATTTTTCAAAATACTTGGTAATAATTCGTTCAATAATTTCAGCAGAATTTCCTGTTCCGTATGGGTTTTGAGTTTTTAAACGGGATTCTTCTCTTGTTTTATCAAGTATTTCAGAACTTAGTGATATGATTTTATCACATTCAGCACCAACAAGAACTGATACTCCTGCATCAATACCTTCCTGACGTTCGGTTTCGTAACGCATAACAAGTGTAGGACATCCGAAAGAAGGAGCTTCTTCCTGAATTCCGCCGGAATCGGTTAATATTAGTTTCGCATTCTTCATTAAGTATACCAAATATGGATAATCCAGAGGTTTTAGAAGATGAACGTTTAAATAATTTTGTAATCTGCAGTGAATTTTATCTTTAACATTTGGATTCGGGTGAACCGGAATTACAAATGTGTGATCAGGATAATTTTTAACAAGATATTCTATTGCATCAAGTATTCTGTCTATTCTTTCACCGTGATTTTCTCTTCTATGTGCAGTAATTAATACAAGTTTATCATTTATTGGTATTTCTTTATTCTCAAAATATTCTTTAGCTGAGTTCATTGTGCTTTCTGATAAGCAGAAAAGAGCATCAATGACAGTATTTCCAGTTATGTGAATTTTATTATCTGCAATATCTTCTTTTAAAAGTGCTTTTTTATTTGTTTCTGTTGGAGCAAAATGCAATTCTGCGACTCTAGAGGTCATTTGCCTCATGACTTCTTCAGGGAACGGTTCATATATATCGTATGAACGTAATCCTGCTTCTACGTGAAATACAGGAATTTTGTGATAAAAACTTGTTAATGCTCCGCATAATACGGTCATTGTGTCGCCTTGAACTATTGTTGCATCAATTGTATTATCTGCAAAAACTTTATCTAAAGATGTTAATATTCTTGCTTGGATTTCAACTAATGATTGATTTGGTTTCATACAATCAAGGTTGATATCCGCTTGCAGATTGAAATAGTTCAATGTCTGGTTAGATAATTCTTTTTGCTGCTCTGTATTACAAATAATAACTCTGTATTTATCAGGATATTTCTTTAATTCAAGTATAATGGGAGCTAATTTTATAACTTCCGGTCTAGTGCCAAATACAAATAATATATTCTTCTTATTCATAAGCAAAGTTTAGTATAAAAATTGTACTTTTGCAATTAGCATTAATTATATTCCTTAATTATTCCTGTAGGTAATTAAAATTTTTTTAAGCAGTACTAAAATACACAAGAGGAGGTAATAATGTTAGACTTATTTGTTTTAGAAACATGTCCATATTGCCGTAAGGTTATGGATTTTATGAAGGAAAATAATATTACTTATAATAAATTCGATGTATCTAACAGTGATAATACATTAAGATTGCTTACAATTGGAGGTATTGATCAAGTACCTTTTCTTTACAATCCTCTCACTAATGATAAATTATATGAATCGGATAAAATTATTGAATATTTAAAAGATTATAAACAGGATTAATAATTATGCAAAATTATAATGATAATAATCATTTGTATCTTGACACAAATGAGTGTACATCCAGAGGTGCGTGTTCTGTATCTCCAAATATATTTTTACTGCAGGAACTGGTTATGTTTTTCTTGCAGCAAATTGCTTATTATGTCATAAAACTGGAAAATTTAGGGGCAAATAACAAGTCAATAAAATATGATATTGTTAGTGATATTGCGGCTCTTGTGTCAATTAATGAATTTAATGAAGAACAACTATATTCTATGGTAATGAAAGAATACTTTCTTCTTGAAAATACAAGAGATGCTTATAAAAAACTTTCTATAAAGAAAAATATGCCATCTGCAATATTAAAAAAGACCGTTAATATAGATAATTCCACACCAATTGCAAAAGCTATTTCTGCAGGTGAGAAACTGTTTTTATCCAGATATAAAAAGTTATCAACCAGATTGAAAAATTTAATTGATATATTAGAAATTGTAATAAAAAGCTGTTGTTCAAATTTGATTAATTTAAATGACATTGATTTTTTTGATGATGAAATTTATCATGAAATTTTATCAGCCTTAGACTCCTTAAATCAGTCAAATATTCAAGAAGATGAACTATCTAAGCTTATTTCAAATCTTGCAAAATCTGATTTTAAGCTGCAATTACAGATTAGCAATTCGCTGATAGATAAATTCGGGCAAATTGAAAATACCGAGGTTTCTACATCTACAAGAAAGGGAAAAGCTATTCTTGTCAGTGGAAATAATTTTGAAAATTTGTATGAACTATTGAAAGAAACTGAAGGTAAAAATATTGATATATACACTCATGCAAATCTTTTAATAGCTCATGCTTTAAGAAAATTCAAAGATTTTGAAAATTTAATCGGGCATTTTGGCGATAAAACAGAAAATTCAATTTTAGATTTTTCAACATTTCCAGGCTCTATATTATTAACAAAAACTACTAAAAAGAATTCAGAGTATCTATATAGGGGCAGATTGTATTCTTGCGATTATGTTGTACCAAAAGGCGTTATTAAAATTAAAAATAATGACTATACAGAATTGATTGATGCTGCTGAACAGGCAAAAGGTTTTGCACGTGGTAAATCAAAGCCTTCAACATTTATTGGTTATAATGAGAGCGAAATTTTATCTAAGTTTCAAGAAATTTCTAAAAATTTAAAATCTAATAAATTTGAACGACTATATATAATTGGTATAAATCCTTATTCCGAAGTGCAGAGAATGTATTTTAAAACATTGTTAGGCAGATTAAATGACAATGAATATGCGATAAATTTTTCTGATGTATTTACAGATAAAGAAAATATATTATCAATAAATATTGGTAATTTTTGTCCGCTGGTTATTAATTTATTATCTAAGTTTTTTGAAAATTATTCTGTATCAAGTGATAATATATACTTTTTCTTTCCGACATGTGATGTGTTGACAATATCTAATATAATTACCTTAAATTCTGAAAATGCAAAGCATATTTATATGGCTGATTGTTCGCCAACTCTATTAAATCCTTCTATATTTACAACATTCCGCAAGTTGTATAATGTAAAATTAACAGGTGATGTATATAAAGATTTGTCTAATATCAGGCAAAAATAAAGCACTCATTAAACGAGTGCTTTATTTTATCTATTAAGCAATTCTTTTTGGTGCAGAAAGTTTATCGTGTACCCAGGATGCTGTTCTGGCTGCTAATCCCATACATACTGCTGCTCCCAGATATGTTAAGAATGCTTTTCCGTGCATTTTATTCAAATTTTTATATGCTTCAGGACTTAGTAATGGTTTTGCCATTTTTGCACCTTTAATTGATGCTAATCCTTCTTCTGCAAGTAGTGGAATAAATCCTGCAAATGCTAACTTGCCTGCGTTATTCTTAACAAAAGTTGTTGTTCTGTCAATGATGCCTTTAGGTTCTTCACCTTCAGCTTTTTTGCGTTTAAATGCTCCAATTAATACTGCTGCAGATGCTAATATCATACCCGGTTGTCTTAATTTCGCTAAAACTCTGCCAATTCCAGGAGTGTTTTTGTTAAGTGCATGACCCATTTCGTGGAATGTTGCACCTGACATTTTTTCACTGCTTACAAGAATTTTATTTAAATTCGGAATAAATGCAGCATTATTACCGTTTTTTAGACCTTTAATTTGTGCTTCTAGCATTGATGTTACTGGACCTTTGACTTTTTCTGGTAATTTGTTAATCCATTTCGGCATTGCTTCTTTTGTAATTTTGCTGATTTCTTCTGCTGATAATTTTGAAGCATCAATAAGCTCTACTCCTTTATTGGCTAGACCTGAGTTCTCAAATGCCTTTGCTGCGGCATTTTTATATAAATCTCCCTGAGTACTTAAATTATTAATTTCGGCTAATGCCATTTTTGCAAATGGTTTTTTTGTTAAATTAGCTACTGGAGATGCTACTGTCATCCCAACTAAACCAGCTCCAACTCCAACTAATGTTGAAGGGTTTTTGTAAACTTCATTGTTTTTTGTAACGATAACTTTGTTGTTTGGATACACTTGTCCATTAATTGCAATACTCATAAATAACCTACCTTTTCTAATCTATAAAATAACCTTATGTTTATATAAAAATATTTATGATCTGGTAATTGCGTTACGGTATTTATGCAGTATATATTATTTTTAATATTACTTAACAAAAAATACCGGTATTCAATTTGAATACCGGTATTTTTTTTCTTTATAAAACTAATCAAATTAGTATCTGTAATGAGCAAAAGCTTTGTTTGCTTCAGCCATTCTGTGGGTATCTTCACGTTTTTTGCATGCAGCACCCTGACCGTTAGAAGCATCAATCAATTCATTTGTTAATTTATCAATGAAAGATTTTCCGCCTCTTTTCTTAGCAGCTTCAATCAAAGCTGAAGAAGCAAGAGCAAAACCTCTGTCTGCTTTAACTTCGATAGGTACCTGATAAGTAGAACCACCGATACGACGAGCTTTAACTTCCAATAATGGAGTAGCATTTGTCATAGCTTTTTGGAAAGTTTCGATTGGGTCACTGTTAGTTCTTTCTTTAATTCTTTCCATTGTAGCGTAGAAAATTCTTTCTGCTAGTGATTTTTTACCACGTCTCATAATTCTGTTAATGAATTTAGAGATATCAACACTGTTGTATACCGGATCTGCTAAAGGTATTCTTTTTGCAGGTTTAGAACGTCTTGACATTACTTCTTACCTCCTTTTTTATCTCTTTTAGCACCGTATTTAGATCTGCTTTGAGCTCTGTTAGCAACACCGGCAGTATCTAAAGTACCACGAACGATGTGATAACGTACACCAGGTAAATCCTTAACACGACCGCCACGAATAAGAACCACACTGTGTTCTTGTAAGTTGTGACCGATACCTGGAATGTATGAAGTAACTTCAAAACCGTTTGTTAATCTAACCCTTGCAACTTTTCTAAGTGCTGAGTTTGGTTTTTTAGGGGTTGTAGTGTAAACCCTTGTACATACTCCACGTCTTTGAGGACAATTCATCAAAGCTGGAGATTTAGTTTTTGATTTAAGCTTTACACGTTCAGAACGTACTAGCTGGTTAATAGTTGGCATAATTTCTCCTTTTAATTTTACCAAATTTGCCCTGCTTAAGCCTTCTTGGGAACTTGGGCTTCGTATCCCGGCTTTTACCTTTTGTACTAACCGTCAAATCCAGCACGAAAATTTCGGCTAGTATCCATTTATATCAAACATCAACCAAAGTTAATTGTCAACTGATTTTTAAGTTTATTACAGGTTTTATCTCATTGCATTTTCAATAATTTTAGAGATTCCAAATACTTTAGGGTATTTACCTAATAGTGAAAATCCTGCAAGATAAGCAACCAGAGTTAAAATCAGAAGTTGTATAATTGAATATTCAAAAAATACAGGTCTGTTAAATATCAAAATTATCCATGATACAACGACCTTAATAAAAGGTATTGCAAGGAGTAAATTTGATATAAGTCCAATCGACATACTCAATACAAATAACAAAAGAGAAATAAAAATTGCCTGAAAGAGGTTATATCTTAAAAACATTGATGGCGATTTTTTTTGAAAATATAGTATTACAAAATAAATCAAGCCAAACCAGCCTGCTGTAAGATATGTTAAGCAAGATGCTACTCTATCCATTATTTGGATAGAATGATTTTTACTCATGATGTTCTCCGCGGACAGATTTTACGTAATCTTCAATTACCTGACTATAAACAAGTCTGTATTCATCATTATCAGGAGCAAGTTCAATTGATGCTCTGTAGGAAGAAATTGCCTGTTCAATATCATTGTCTAGATAATGGGTGTTTCCAAGAAGCATATAGGTTTCTGCATTATTTGGCTCAACTCTTAATGCTTTTCTGTAAAGTTCAATTGCTTCTTGTAATCTGTTTTTATTTGAATACAGGTTAGCTAAAAGAATGTAAGCATTGGCTTTTTTAGGATTAAATTCAATTGCTTTTCTAAACATTCCTTCTGCCATATCGTATTCTTTAAACTCTGTTAATGCAATTGCATAGCAAATATAAATATTATATTTTTCTTCTGTCATAGAAAGTGCTTTTTCAAAATAAGCATATGCCTGCTCTCTATCTTTCATTAGTGTAAGTGCATTTGCAATACATACTGCAACAAGTTCATTATCAGGATGAAGGACAAATACTTTCTTGAATAATTTTAATGCTGTTTCATAATCATTTAATTTAAAGCAAACATTGCCTAAGTCGATTAATGCATTAGTATTTTCAGGATCAAGTGAAAGTGCTTTTTCATAATAAGCTTTTGATTCTACGTAATCTTCAATATCTTGATATAGTAAAGCAATTGCGTTATAGATTTCAGGATTGCCTGAATTTAAGTCAATTGCCCTGTTATAGTAAAATAAAGCTTTTGAGAAGTTTTTCCATTCTGCAAAAACATTACCTATATTATAGTAAATTAAGAAATTTTTAGGATTTACTTCCAGTGCTTTGTTGTAATATGAAAGTGATTTTCTAAAATCTCTTTCATAGAACCACATTGTTCCCATGCCGACCAGTGCTTGAACATCGTCAGGCTTTATTGCCAGAAGGCTGTCTAACACTGACATCACTTTGTCATAATCTTTTTGCTGAATATATAATTCAGACAATTCATAATAATTTTCAATATTTTTAGGCTCTTTAGCCATTTTAACGACTAATTCGTTAATCTTCTCATTTAAACTTATATTTTCCATGTCCTTATATTAACTTATAAATCAGGTTTTGTAAAATTAGTTAATAGAATTTAATAAATAGCCCGTAACTATTGTTAAGTCTAATCTTGTAATTTTCTTTTGTTTATATACAATATTTCTTAGGGTATATCTTATGCAGGAGATTATTTTTCTATGATTAAATTTGACTGGAAAAGTTCTGACATATCTGTTATCGGTGCAGATAACGGTCTTGATGTTCTTGGAGAGTTTTCAGCATATAAAAATCAGATAGCTGAAATTATCATGGATTTAAATAAACGTAAAGATAAGCCGGGACAATGGCTTCAATGGATGAATCTTGGCTACAGTGAAGAGACTATCTGGTATGTAAAAGAATATGCTGCAATAGTTCAAGGTCATTTTGATAATGTTCTAGTGCTTGGTATCGGCGGTTCAGCTCTTGGCGGAATTGCCGTAACAGAAGCTTTACTAAAACCTTATTGGAATTTACTTTCTGCAGAACAAAGAAACGGTTTACCTCGAATATTTTTTATGGATAACATTGATCCTGATTCAATGTCAGGTCTTTTGGATATATTAGATTTAAAGAAAACTTTAGTTATTGTTATCACTAAATCAGGTGATACTGCTGAAACTATGTCTCAATTTCTGGTTTTGAAAGACAGATTAGAACAAGAATTAGGCGATTCTTACAGGCAAAATATTGTAGCTACAACTGATAAAAGAACCGGTATACTTCGTCAGATTGCAGAACAGGAAGGTTATAAAACTTTTGTCGTTCCTGATGATGTCGGCGGAAGATTTTCAGTATTTTCAGCGGTTGGTTTGTTGCCTTTTGCTTTAGTTGGTATTGACATTGATGAGATTACCAATGGTATAAAAGATATGGATCTGGTATTGAAAAATACTGATATTAACGGTAATATCGCAGCTCAAAATGCTTTGTTACATTATCTTTTAGATACTAAAAAAGGTAAAAATATGTCTGTAATGATGCCGTATTCAACCAGATTAAGATACATTTCTGACTGGTATGCTCAATTATGGGCTGAATCCTTAGGAAAGACTTACAGTTGTGACGGACAAATGGTTCATTGCGGTCAAACTCCGATAAAAGCCTTAGGGGTTACTGACCAGTATTCGCAAATTCAACTTTATAATGAAGGTCCAAATAATAAAATAATTAATTTCATAAGAGTGGAAGAATTTGATGTGAATCTGGATATTCCTAAAATTTTTGAATATACAGGAATCGGTTATCTTGGTGGTCAGTCTATTAATAAATTAATAAATGCAGAAGCTGATTCTACTCGAGTTGCACTAGCTGATTATAACAGACCGTCTGTAACTATTACGCTTCCAAAAATTGACGGATATCATATCGGACAGTTATTATATATGCTTGAAGTTCAAACAGCTATTGCAGGTGCTCTATATAAAATTGATGCATTCAACCAACCTGGTGTTGATCAGTCAAAAAATTATACTTACGCATTGATGGGCAGAGCAGGTTATGAAGATTCTGCACAAACTTTGCAATCTAAAATGGCTATCGTTTAATTTGACTATTATTTTTTAATTCTTATTATTTATATATGAAAAAATCTATTGTTTTATTTTTAATAATTTGTGCAACTTTTTTATGTAATTTAACTGTGAATGCAGATACTTCTTCACCTAAACTTTTAACAGGTTCTGTGACAGAAATTCCTAAGAGTTTTTTCGGGTTGTGGCGAGTTTCTTCTAAATTAATTGAAACAGATTCACCTGCAATATTTCAGGAAAATAATATTGATTTATGGAACTTATCAAGGGTTGGTGACGTCATAACATTAAGTAATCCTTTTAATGGAGCATCTGCAACTGTAACGGTTGACAGTATTGATAATAAATATATTGTCTTTACTAAAACGGGAAAGTATGGCAGCAAAATTTTGACAGATACTGTTAATATAGATTTATCTGAGGAGTCGTTTGAAGGCGTCGATTTAATAAAGTTAGAGACTTATTCAGATGTTAGTGGTAAAATTGTAAAAACAGAAACTGCAAAATACTCAATTAAGGGTGAAAAAATAGCAGGAAAATGTAGATTAGAATAGTAAACGATTGAGGATATAATATGAATATTTACGAGTTTGATACAGTGATTTTGGGAGGAGGACCTGCAGGATTTGCAGCAGGAATTTATGCAGCTAGAGGTGCTGTATCTACTGCAATTATTGATGTAAGCATGCTTGGCGGTCAGCCTTCTAACTATTTAGAGTTGGAAAATTATCCTGGCTTTTTAAAGATTGGCGGATATGATTTGATGGAAAAATTTGAAGAACATGCAGATCTTTTCGGCGTTGAAAAGTTTCCTATGCAAGAAATTGTATCTGTAGATTTGCTTTCAACTCCTAAAGTTATAATTACAAAAGAAGCTGAATTTAAAGCTAAAACCGTAATTATTGCTACCGGTGCAAAATCAATGAAACTTGGCGTTGCCGGTGAACTTGAATTTATAGGCCGCGGAGTAAGTTATTGTGCGATTTGTGATGCTGCATTTTATAAAGATAAAGTTGTTGCGGTTGTTGGTGGCGGCAACTCTGCAGTTGAAGAGGCTATGTATTTAACAAAATTTGCATCAAAGGTTTATTTAATTCATAGAAGAAATGAACTTCGTGCAGATAAAATAGTTCAAGAAAGAGCCTTTAAAAATGATAAAATAGAGTTTGTATGGGATTCTGTTGTAACTCAAATTAAGGGTGAGGATTTAGTTAACTCTGTTGTTGTTAAAAATGTGAAAACTGATGAAATTTCTGAAATATCTATAAACGGTATTTTTCCGTATATTGGTATTGCTCCGAATGTTGAGTATATTAACGGTCAAATTGAACAGGATAAATCAGGATTTATTTTGACAGATGAAACAATGAAAACTTCTATTGATGGTGTTTATGCAATCGGGGATGTAAGAAAAACTCTGCTTCGTCAGGTTATTACGGCTGCTGCTGATGGTGCTGTCGGTGCTGTTCATGCCGTAAAATATGTTGAAGCTTTAAAAGAAGTTACTGTATAAAATAAATAAAAAATTTTTAAAAAGCCTAACAAATATTTATTTGTTGGGCTTTTATATTATTGTATGAAAATTTTACCCGTAAATTATAATATAATATCAAATATTTATAATAAGACTATTCAAGAACCTCAAATTCGTTCTCCGCGTTTAGAACCTAAAGCGGATACTTTTGAGTTGTCATTTACCGGAGTCCAGAGTTATTTAAAGCCATTAATGAATAGTAATAATATTCACTGTCCATGCTGCGGTGTAAAAATGCTATCTGATAAATCTTATCAAGAATTGCTGGGTAGGGCATCTAATATTAAATCAACAAAAGATTTTATAAATTTATTAACCGAGTATAAAGAATATATTCCAAAGAATTTGAAATCTATTCTTGAAAATTCAACTCCTGAGTTTGAAGATTCTATGCTGGAATTTCATAAATATTTTTTAGAAAAACAGAATGTTTCTACCTATTTGCATGCCCGTCAAGTTGAAACTGCTAATAATTATTTATTAGAATATGCACAAACTCTGCCTGCTAAAAAGGCAAAACATCTTGCAGATATGGTTAAAACAATTGATTTATCTGATAATGCTTATATTTATAATCAGAAATTAATGTCAGTTATTGATAAGTTAAATTTGGAACCTAAAGAGCGGTTTAATGTTCTAAAAAATGTAACGTCTTTTCTTAAAGACAGCAGTGATTATCTTTCAATTTTTAAAATTCCTGACGTTCAAAATATGTCAATTCGGGAATTGGCATCAATATTTGCAGAAAAAATATTCAGATACTCCGTTGTACAATTTTCAAAAGTTTCAAAAATACAGGATGATTATGCTAACAATCAAATTTTATCTTGTTCAAGGTGTGAACGCTCTGCGTCAAAAAAATCTTTTTTGCCGGCTTCATATTTAGACAATCCGGAATTTAAAGGGTATATTTTACGTTATCTCAATGATGTCTCTTTTAATTCAGGACCTGAAAACTTTGAAAATAATAAATCATATATTCATTATTTAGTGAATTTTTTAGAGAGAATTTCAAAACAAAATATTTCATTTGATAGTAGAGAAGTCGGCTCACTGCTAAAAGTAGGCAGAATTGCATCAAGACATCAGGAATTTGTTCCTATTGTTCAAACTAAAGTCGATGTGCCTTGTGCCGGATGCGGTTCTACGATGCTTCCTCACGATATAAAGAAAATAATCGATTCTGCATTAGCAAATTGTAATAGTGTTAAGGAATATACTGAACTGCTGAAAAAATATGACAAATATATTGGAGTTTATGCAAGGGAAGCTGCGGATTTGTATTTGCAAATTGTCAAACAAAATCCAAATATCAGTAAAACAAAGTTAGTTTCAAGGTTGCAAAAAGAAATGGACAAAATTTCGGCAGCTGAAGCTCATGATGTTATTCGTTTCTTTTCTAAAGTAAGGCCTTCTATTGCTGAAAATAATACATTTGCGGAACTTGCTAATTTTGATTTGTTATCTCGAAGATTGCATGCCTATATTACATCAGGTAAGTTTAACGATTATAATTATCAAAATATGTGCAATGAAGTTCTGGAAGGTATTGATTTAGACAGAAATACTCCGGTAATTATTTATACCATATTAAATAAATTGCGGATACTTACTTATAAAAATTCACTTGTAAAACCAAATGAATTCGATTTGGTAAAAGATAAAGATTCTGTGCAGACAATATTATTTAATCTTTTTAAATCAGATATTGGAACTGCCGATCATTTAATTGCAGCAACTAAAGGCGGTAGTAACACTACTGATAATATTATTGGGTTGTGCCGAACATGTAATACTGTTGTAAAAGGGAAAAAGAAACCTTATTCATGGATTACTCAAAATCCTGACGTTAGAATTTATTTGCCGCAACAATTGTCAGTTATTCATAAAATGTCAAAAGATGGTGATATCGAAGGTTATGATAACTGGGCAAAAGGTATTGCTGATGTTTTATATGATTTGACTTACAACAAGTTTGATGTGAGGGATAAGTTTTAAAAGAAATAAAGAAAATATTAATAATCTTTATACGATATAAAGATTATGTAAGGAAATCGGACTTTAGTTATTTTTTAATTTATAATAATAATGTAAAGACAAATATATGGAGATATGAATATGCAATCAGTTAATGAAATTCTTTCTGAATTAGAAAACGCAGATAATACAACTAAAAATAAAATTGAAAATGAATTAGTAAGCATCGGTACAGCAGTTTTACCTGAACTTGTTAATCAATTACAGGTAGTTAGAGGTATCAAAAGAGGCGTTGTTGCTATGACTCTTATCCGTTTAGGCGACGCTTCTGTTAAATATTTAGAAAAAGCTGCTGAAAATAATAAAGATTTTGAATGGGTTGCAGAATATCTTATCAGAGAAATCAAAGGTTCAATTGCAGCTTAATTAAATAATAACTTATAATAGAAAGGTCGGTAAGATATATCGACCTTTTTTTATGCTAAAATTAAGAAATGAGAGAGTATAATGATTTTAAATATGCCTACCTGTTTGGCGGGGGTGCTATTAGAGGAACTGCACATGTTGGAGTAATTAAGGCTCTTGAAGAAGTTGGTATAACTCCTTCTGTACTGGCTGGTTCTTCTGTAGGCTCCCTAGTTGCTGCGTTGTATGCGGTTGGTTATACTCCGAATGAGCTGGCTGATGTTTTTCTTTCTGTAAATTTTGAATTATTTAGAGATATTTCATTCGGTTTTAATAGTAAGTTTGCACTTAGTAAAGGGGAAGTATTTCTTGATTGGCTCAGGGATTTAATTGAAAAAAAATATTATGGTGACGCATATTTAAAAGGACAATGTAAGAGAGTTACATTTGCAGATATTAATAGAGATCTTATTATTATTTCAACTAATATAAAAGATTTTTCTTGTCATGAGTTTTCAAATTTTGAAACTCCTGATTTTGAAATTGCCATGGCTGTAAGAATTTCATGCTGCATGCCGGGATTGATGGGGGCAGTTGCTCAGGATCAAAATTTACTCGTTGACGGTGATTTGATGAAGGGAAAACCTATGTGGACTCTTTCAAAAAATCTTAAAGATATATCTGATAGAATTCTGGAAATAAGATTAGAAGGTTCATTCTCAGGTTCTGAAAAAAATCCGTTAGAATACGTAAATGGCATGTATTCTTGCATGACTTATTCGGAAACTGCTTTTATAAAAGAAATATATGGTAAAAATGACAGATATGATTATCTTGTAATTGATACCGGCGGTGTTGTCGTGGTTGATTTTAATTATCCTAACGAAAAACGTCAGGCAATTATTGATGCAGGCTATAAGCAGACTAAAGAATATTTTACTATATATTTACCTCAGAAAAAGCATGATTTAATTGAAGTATATCTAAAAATTCTTGATAGTTTGCGAACTATGCAGGGGTTCTTCCTTATGAAGAAATTTCTTGCAGGTAAAAATTCTTTATCCGAATTATTTGTATATTTATCGAAATATAATAATATAGTGGATGCCGATATAATTACAGAATTGCAGGCTTTTTCTCAAGTTGTATTTTCAAATGTCCGAGCCGGTTTGATGGGTCGGGCTAAATGTACTAACGTTGATACAGTGAAGCAAATTTTGAATAATTTAATCCAAAATTTAACAAATAGAGTAGCATCTTTAGAAGCTTACAATAATAAATTTTCTGATTGACAATAAAGTTTGTTTAGTATACTATATTTGAGTAGCCGAAAGGTAATTGAAAATTAAATATGCTCCAGTGGCGGAATCGGTAGACGCGTTGGACTTAAAATCCAATTGGGCGTATAACCCAGTGCCAGTTCAAGTCTGGCCTGGAGCAATTCTTTTAAAGAGGAACATTAGGTTCCTCTTTTTTAATGTATTATTTTACAATAAAAAAGGTATCTCAATGGATACCTTTTTATATTAGCTTGCTAATAAATTTTTACCTGTAAAATTGTTTTGGTTTAGAAATTCTCTATTTTCAGGTGTCAGCATGTTTTCCGGTTTTTGTTCTGCATTTTGTTGTTCTTGCTGTTTTTGTTTCGCAAGTCTTTTGTTTGTAAGATAAATATTTAATTTTGGAATACCTCTGCCTAATACAAGTCCGGAATATGCATAACCTGCAACTTGTGCAATTGTAAGAATTCTAAGTTTTTTCTTAGTAGCTTTATCTGCAAGTTTAACCATGTCAGAATATTTTAATGCTTTTCCGTCGGCTCCAAATACTTTTTCGCCTAAAGAAGAGTGTAATACTTCATCTCTTGTTTTTAATACAGACTTGCCTAACCAGTTCATTAAGCCTTTGCCGTCACGTTTGATTAAGCTTGGATCAAGTTTTTGTGCTACAAGTTTTTGTACAAAGTTACCCAGAATCAACCAGTTTGCAAAACCTAAAGTATCTTTAATTGAACATTCTTTCAACTCATTATCATTTCTAGATGATAAGAATCTTGACATGATTGTAATACCATAGATAAATTTAAACTGTTTAATTGTTGGAGTAAATCCTTTGAATTGTAAATCTTTGATAAGGTTTTTAGGATTACCGATAGTGGCAAGAACTCCGGCACCAAATAATGATGCAACTAAACCTTTTCTAAATTTAAATCCTGCTGATTTGTCTTCTTCTCCACCGCCTACAAATCCGCTTTTACCTGTTTTTAATTTTGTTAAATACATATTAAGCGGTTGAGCAGATATACCAAATGCAGAAGCAATACCAATACCGATTAATGAACGTTTAACATTCATTGATTTAATTGCTTTTACAAATGCATTTTCTGCTGCTTCGGTTGATTTCAAGAATGTTTCTTTTACTTTATCTTTAGAGAATACTTTACCTAATTTGTATATGTTTTCAACTATATAATCTACAGTGTAGCGTGAAGTGTGTTCTTTACCGCCATTAGCCGCGATTCTAAAATTGTTTTCAGCAGATGAAGATGAAACAAGCAGAGTTCTTGCTTGTTCAAAAGCATCTTTATTGATTTTCTTAGTGCCGGCTTTAATTTCTTCTTCTAAGATATTTGTAGCTTGTTCAATCTTTTTAGGATCTAATTTAACCCAGCTGCCTGTATCTGTTTTTACTTCATAATTTTCAAGTGTTTTTGAAATATAACTTCTTAGTGGATTTGCATTGGTATTATTTACCGCAGCTCTAACTTCTTCACCGTATATTTTACCGTGCAAGTCCATAGTTTCAGCATCCGCAAATATTGAATTTGCTTTAACATCTTTATCGCCAAACTGATAAATGCTGTTAATTCCTGTTGCTAATGCTAAACCGGCTAAAGCACCGTATACCCCAACCATTGAATGGTTGAAAGTTCCCATGCCTTCGCGTCGGGCTGTTTCTAACCCTGCATCTGGTCCTCTGCCGAAGTCGGTAATTGTTCTTGGTAATACCATGCAGCCAAAGTCTACAGCACATGCACCCCATGCCTGATTTGTATCCAAAAATCTTAATGCAATATCAAATGCACCTGTAAAATTAGGGTTTGATTTGTTTTGTTGATTGTTTGTGAATCCGTTATGCTGTCTGGTTTTTAATTGTCTTATATTTGTCTGTCTAAAGTCGTTTTCTACTTTCATTTTATTGCCTTTACAAATCTATTATATACTAACTAAAAAAAGATTGGAATGTTGGTGAATCATTTTTAATAAGATTCTGCGTAAACGTGCCCGACGTGTTTGGGGTTGTTCGCGACGTCGATGCGTTTTGAACTTCCATTTTCTGTTTTTTGTTAGTTTGGGTTCTTGTATATATAGGGATGAATACACCCAATGAAATCAATGAGAATGCAAGATTACCGAATTGGCATAATGCTCGAAGATTTTTAGCTTTTGTTCTCATAGCTTCATCTGTTAGTGCCATAAGTTCATCTGTTGACTTCATTTTAGTATGTCTAGCCCAATTCCAGAATTTTTGGATTATATTTTTTCCATCATTTTTATGAAGTCTGTTGATAAGTTTAATTCCGTCTTTGTTATGTTTTTCTAAATATGTTGCAATTCCTTTTGCTGCATAATCTCCTAGGAAATAGAAGCTTGAGAATGTTGCGATATCTCTTATTGTATTTTCTTTTAATTCATTAGAGTCTTCTGCTGCGGCAAGTCTACTTGAGAAAGTTGCTGCAGAGATAATTCTTGCCTGATCCATTGTAGGGAATATGTTTTTAAACTGGAACATTTTTAATGATGGTTTATCCATTAACATTGATAAACCTGCTACTGCCCACATTAAAGGTACAGCAACGAATTTTTGTGCTGTTAATTTTTTCTTTTCTTCCGGTGTTAAAATTCTTTCCTGATCATCGTTATAGATAGGAGCACCTTTTTTACCGGACATTTTGTGTGTAATCCATCTGTTTATAGGCTGTGCTGCAATTGCTAGTGGAATAATTACACCAAGACCGGCTAAACTTTTCACGTTAACAAGTTTTTTAGCTTTTGAGAAATATTTAGCTAAATCATCAGCCTGTGTAATATTTTCTTTTACAACACCATGCAGCATTTCACCTGTGCTGTCGCATAAATGGCTTAAGTTGCTTGAGAAGAATTTTTCACCGTCTTTAAATTTAATATTTTCAGCAACTCCGCTCTTACTTACAAGATAGTTATACATATCTTGTGCATAGTTTTTATCAGGAGTTGCACTCACAATATTTTTTGCCATTTTATCTATGGCTTGTTCATATCCTTTGTCATTACGGAATATTTCTGCGAATTTTTTAGTTGTATCTCCGTCTACGCCTTCAATATCATTAAACATTGATTTTATCGCATTACGGATTTTTAATTCTTGGGTTTCGCCTTGAGCTGCATTATAGTATCTTTCGATTTCTTTAATTGTATCGCCGTTAGCCCAGCTTGTAGTCAGGTTTGATTTATTAAATTTACCCATAATTGGTCTATTTAATAATTTTGCAGCTCCAATAACTATGAAACTAGGTATAATACAGTTAATTAATAAACCTGAAGATTCTCTTCTAAAGGCTTCAAAACCGCCTAAAATATTTAATTTGCGTTCTTTTGTTTCGTTTCCGTTTTCGTCTTTTTGTTTTGAACCGATAAAAGTTTCAAAGAAAGTTCTTGGCAGGATTGCAGTTGATAAATCCAGTACCGTTACGTTAACCATTGGTTTTGATTCGCAAAGCTGAATTCCTTTCAAAGCAAGGTCGCCCAGTCCTGTAAAACTGGTATTTTGTCTTTTTTGCCCAACATAATACTTATTCGGGTTTGTATTCTTACTATTTATATTACCTAATTCAACTTTATTAATCATAATTTAAAACTATCTACTGCCGAATGTTCCTTCATTATAACCAAGACACAATCCTATGAAAAGCCGTCAATTTTAAAAATTGCCATGTAAAAGCTAATTGTTAAATTTATGTAAAGATAATTTTTTGAATAATTTTATAAAAATAGGACATTTTAAAACTTTTTTTATTCAAAAATGTTAAAAATACACTTAAATTTGTCAAAATAATTAAAAATTTTTTAAATTTTTAATAAAATTTATTTGTAAATTTTTGTTAAGATGTTTGATTTTATCGTTTAATTTGGCATTAAAAATACCTGAATTTTTGAATTTTTATTTTTTTTCAAATCTTTCTGCTTGTAAATACATAATTTATTGTATATTTTTTTTATGAGTTTGGTATAATATTAAAATGTATTATATTTATAAAGTTTTGAGTAATGATTTATATGCAAGATAAAAATAGTAAAATGTTAAAAACTTCAGTGCGTAAAAAAAGCAGAAGATACTCTACAGGTTCTGCCGATAGACCTTTTAGCAGAAATGTTAAAAAAGATTCACGCTCATCATTTAGAAAAACTCTTACTATAATGACTATTTTGTTCTTTACTTCTATTTTTGCAATTTTGTTGTTTGCAAACAATAAAGAATTTTTTGATACTAAATTAGGAGAACATTCTTTTATCTCTAATTTATTGGCAAAATTGTCATTAAGTAACAGTTCTAAAGATAAACCTGATTTTGCATTACCTTTTGGACCCCGCCGTCAAAATATATTGCTGCTCGGTGTTGATTCTAATGGTGCGGACTCTGATTTGTGGGTAGGTACACGTACTGATACCATGATATTATTGAATATTGATCCGCGTACTAAAACTGTAAATGCAGTTTCAATTCCTAGAGACAGTAAAGTTTATTTGCCAAAAGGTATGGGGGTTCAAAAAATTAATGCTGCTCATGCTATTGGCGGTATTGAAATGACAATTAAAACCGTTGAGGATACTCTCGGTGTAAAAGTTGATAAATACATAATGTTTCACGACGAAGGTGTAAGAGCTATTGTTAAAGCTCTTGGCGGTGTTGATATTTTTGTTGAAAAGAATATGCGTTATGATGATTATGCAGGTAATCTGCATATTAATTTCCAAAAGGGTCATCATCATTTAACAGATAAAGATGTGGTTGAATATTTACGTTTTAGACATGATGCAACAGGTGATATCGGCAGAACAAAAAGACAGCAATGGTTTTTAAGAGGTTTATTGGCTGATTTGCAAAAACCTGAAACTATAACTAAAATCCCTAAGATTATTTCTGTAGCTAACAAGTATGTAAAAACAGATATGTCACCTTATGAAATGACTCAGTACGCATCAATTGCAAAACAATTTGATATGGACAGTATTGAAATTGCAATGCTTCCGGGCGGTCCAAATAAACATGGTTATACGAGTTACTGGATATTAGATCCCGAAAAAACACAGGATGTTATTGACAGACTTATTTATAGAGAAAAAAATCTTGGCAGAAAAGAAGTTTATACAGCTAGTATTATGAACTCTGCTGATAAAACTGCAGAAGCTAAATCTTTGAAAAAAGCTCTTGAGGCTAACGGTATTCAAGTAATTTGTTCAGGAACTTCAAATTCAACACATTCTCAATTTATTTCACATTCTAATTATGTAACCATTGATTATTACTCAGATTTAAAGAAAGAAGTGCCGGAAGTTAAATCCAGACAGTTTGTTTATGAACCGGGTAACTTTATGTGTGCAAGTTCAGATTTTACCGTAGTTCTCGCAGGTGAAAATAAATAATTTATTAAGATAGTAATTGTATAGCATATTATGCTTTGTATACTCATTGTAAACTTATGCATAATATGCTATAATTCTATACGAGAAATGAAAGAGAGGCCTTAATGGAAATTATAATGAGCTCCGGTATTTATAAACTTGTATTTTTATTTGTTATTTTATTGGTTGTACTACTTCCAATATACGGCATTTATGTTCAACTTATAAAGAAAAAGAATAAAGTTAAAGAAGCAATGGGAAGCATAGATGTTCAATTGAAAAAGCGTTATGACTTAATCCCAAACATTCTTACTCTTGCCGCTCAATTTATGGAACATGAACGCGGATTAATTGAAGATATTACAAATTTAAGAACACAGGCATCCGGATTAAAATCAGATTCTAACACTATTTCAGAAAAGATGAATTTAGATAATTCTATTTCTTCAAAAATGGGACAATTGTTTGTGAATGTTGAGAATTATCCGCAGTTGAAATCTGATCAAACTATGGTTCAAGCTATGCAGACTTATAACGAAGTTGAAGAACACATTGCAGCTGCAAGAAGATTTTATAATAGTGCTGTTAATGAGTTGAACAACGCAGTAGAAATTTTCCCAAGTTCAATTATTGCTTCAGCTTTAGGAATTTCTTCTTGTCCGTTCTTTGTTGCAAACGAGCAAGAACGCACTTCTATTAATGCTTCTGATTATTTTAATAAATAATATATAAACAGGAGACTATTATTATGTGTCCGTAGCTCAGACGAATAGAGCGTGAGTCTCCGAAGCTTAAGGTCGGGGGTTTGACTCCCCCCGGGCACATTTTTAAGCAACCTGTACAAAACCTGAAATTGTTCTGTCGTTTGCTGAATAACTTCTTTCTCCAACTTTATCAGAAGTGTTTCCTTCTATTGTTTTGATTGTGCCATCTGCAAGAATTTCTTTTACAATTCCGGTATGTGATCTTCCATTTTCTTTGAAGATGATGATGTCGCCTGATTTTACATTATTTTTAATTGTCTCAACTTTATTGCTTAATGTTGATGTTTTTAAGTAACACTTATTTCTAATACCCCAGTCACGTAAACCTGATACTGATGGTGAGCCAAAGCCCGCTGGAAGTGATTTACCTGTTTTCTGGCAAGTTTCTTTTACAACATAGGTTACGAAATCAGCACACCATGCTTCAGTTCTTCCGTTTGTAAATAGTTTATAAGAACCGTCTTTTTCATTCATTCCTAAGTAATTTTTAGCTACAGAAACAACATCTTTGCCTAAATTTCCAACAAATCTTACTGCACTTTTTATTCCATTTTTGGTTTTGTTCCAAACTTTGCCTAACCATGATTGATTTTTACTGCCATCAGCAGAATCTGATGTTACAGGGACATTTGATGGGTTGAATTTGGCATTAGCAATAGCATTCATTGTTGCGTAAAAATTATTATAATCAACTTGTGCACCAGTTGTGAAATTTATAACAGGTGCTGCTGATATAGCTGGCATTGTTATGCCAGTATAAGCTGCTGCGTTATTAAATGCTATACCATTTAAATAAGTCATAATTTTTCCCTTAATATCCCTTATATATATAAAGTTTATATCAATATAATAATTGCCTTAATTTAAATAATTGTTAACTTTTGTAAATAGCAAAATATTGCAGTATTAAACTAGCAAATATATTTATGTTTGTGTATTCTAGTTAATATAAAATAGGAGTTGTAATATGATTTTACCTGTAAATGCAATAAAAGTTTCAAATTTATCTTGGACCTCAAACTCTGCGGTTCAGAAGGATGCAGCCACAAATTCTGATATTGCAAATAATGATAAAAAGCATTTATCTACAGGGCTCAAAGCGGGGTTAGCCTTAGGTGGTCTTGCCGTTGTTGGTGCCGGCGTTTATCTGGCAACTAGAGGAAAAAAGAATTTATTCAAATTAACTTCTGCTCAACAAAAAGAATTACAAAAACTAATAGATGATGGCAAAATTGATTCAGATACAGCTGCATTTTTTACCGATTTATATGAAACAGGTGCTTTTGCTGATATTCCAAAAATGTATAATAAATTAACTAAATTTATGGGATACGAAAAAGCTCCGGAACTTATTATCAATCCGGAGTTTGGTGAAACCGGTTTTGCCATGTACAATTTTGTGAATGGAACTGTTTCTGTTGGTACAAAGGGTAATTTATCCGAGATGTATCATGAACTGATTCATTTCGGACAATTTGATTATTTATATAGGGGTTTTGGCAAAGATGGAATAATAGATGCCCGAACTATTGGTATTTTAAATGAATTAAAGCTTGACGGTGAGTTTAGGGGCGGTAAAGCTTCACAAAGAATATTTGGAAAACCGTTTGATAAAGTTACAGATACTGAATTTGAAGAGTTCATAGCAAAAAAACGTGCACAATATTCAGAAGATTTTAATGAAAGCTTCTATCAACAGGTTGCAGCTTCACAGGGAGAATTATCTGAGGGTGCCAGAGAAAAAGCAGAGCTATACAGACAGGCTCTTATGGCTTCAGATAGAAACCAATCTCTTTTAGAAAAAGAAGCTTATGGAAAACAAATAAAATTTAATAAAAAACTTTCAGATTTTATAAGTATTGTGAAACCGTAATTCGCTCGAACGACAGACAAGGCTTCGCCTTGTGCGTTCGAATCGCTTCTCTTTATTCTTTAAACAATAAAACATGGCCCCGGCGCGATTCGAACGCGCGATCTTTGGTTTAGGAAACCACTGCTCTATCCTGCTGAGCTACGAAGCCAAATATATTTTTATTATATCATAAATTCATTTTACTTTTTGTTTTCTCCTTTTTAATATTTCTTAATATAAATTTAGTAATATAACAAAAATTTTAGGTATTATAACTTATTATTAATATACAAACTAATGAAAGGTGGTAGTGTATGACATTGAGTGTTTCAGGTGTTAATTTTGCAAACCCTGTCTCTAGTGTTAAATCCGCATCAATTTCGGCAAATAAAGTTAATTTTTGTGCTAAAGGTGAAGTCGATGAAGATGTTGTAGAACTTACAAAATCTGATTTATCAACAAGAGATAAGCAAAAAATAATTAAAAAAGCCAGAACAAAAGCTTGCGGGTGGGCATGCTTCGGCGGTCTTTTCTCAACTGCTTATTATGGATTACGTTCTAACAAGAAAATTGCAGAAAAATTTGATTTAGATCCTGTGAAAGACAGAGATTTAGTAAAACAAATTAAAAAAGAACAAACTATCTGGACACTTCCGGGTGCATTTTTACCTCTCGCAGGTGCCGTAATTGCTTATATTATTGCTAATAATAAAAATAGTAATAATATTGAAGTTGATTAGTAGATTAATCTCAATATAATAAAAAGACCTCTCGATGAGGTCTTTTATTTTGTGAAATTATATAAATATTTACTCTATTTACCTCTTTTTGATGTATAATTATCTTGTAAACGGAAGTGTATAACTTAAAGGCGTTAGATGATGCGCAGAAAGAAAAGGTAAATTATTATGAAACCTGAAACAAAATCTTTTCAATTAGAAATCGGTGGCAAAACCGTTACTATTGAAACTGGAAAGTATGGTCAATCTACTAACGGTTCTGTTACAGTAAGATGCGGTGATACAATGTTATTTGTACACTGTGTTGTATCAAAAGAACCAAGAGTAGGTATCGACTTTTTCCCATTATTAATTGATTATGAAGAAAGAATGTCTTCAATTGGTCGTATTCCGGGCGGCTACAACCGTTCAGAAGGTAAAGCAAGTGATAAAGCTATCCTTGTTTCAAGATTAATTGACAGACCTATCAGACCTTTATTCCCTAAAGGTTATAGAAATGATATTCAAATCGTTGCTCAATTATTCAGCTACGATCAAGAAAATCAGCCTGATACATTGGCTATGTTAGGTGCATCTTGTGCTTTAATGCTTTCTGGGGCTCCTTTTGAAGGACCTATCGGTGCAGTTAGAGTTTCAAGAGATGCAGAAGGCAATTTGATTGCTAATCCTACTCACAGACAGGCTAAAGAATCTGATTTAGATATCGTTGTTGCTGGTACTCATGATTCTGTAATCATGGTTGAAGCAGGATGTAAATTTGTTACTGAAGACGATATTATGGCTGCTGTTGAATTTGCTCAACAAGAAATCAAAAAACAATGCGAAGCTCAAGTTGAATTCGCTAAAACTTGCGGCGTTGAAAAACAAGAATTCGTTAACCCTTACGATACAACAGAATTGAAAAATATTATCAACGAAACTGCAGGTGCAATGATTTTTGATGCTTATCATAATTTTGACAGAGCATACAGACAAGAAAAATTAGAAGAAGCTAAAAAGTTAGTTAAAGAAAAAATTGATGCTTTAGCTGATGACCACTATATTAAACAAATCATTGAAGAAACAGGAATTGACTTTGTTGCAGAGGAATTTAAAAACGCTGAAAAGAAAATTATGCGTACAATGATCCTTGACGAAGGCGTAAGAGCTGACGGTAGAAAACCAACCGAAGTTCGTCCTATCTGGTGCGAAGTTGGGGTTATTCCTCGTGCTCACGGTTCAGCTGTATTTACTAGAGGGCAAACTCAGGTATTATCAGTTGCAACACTTGCAGGTCCTGCTATGAAACAGGAACTTGACGGCGTTGATCCTGAAACTGAAAAAACTTACATGCATAAATATATCTTCCCTGGCTTCTCAGTTGGTGAAGTAAAACCTCTTAGAGGACCGGGCAGACGTGAAGTTGGTCACGGTGCATTAGCAGAACGGGCTAATGTTCCTGCTCTTCCTTCTCAGGAAGAATTTGGTTATACAATCCGTGTAACTTCTGATGTTTTGGAATCAAATGGTTCTACATCAATGGCTTCAACCTGCGGTTCTTCTATGGCATTGATGAACGCTGGTGTTCCTGTAAAATGCATGATTGGCGGTGTTGCAATGGGTATGATTACCGAAGAAGGTAAAGAACCTGTTGTTTTAACTGACATTCAAGGTATTGAAGACTTCCTAGGCGACATGGACTTCAAAGTTACAGGTAACGATACCGGCATTACAGCTCTTCAAATGGATATGAAAGCTAAAGGTATTGCGAATGCAACTTTACGCAGAGCTTTAGCTCAAGCTAAAGAAGGCAGATTGCATATCTTAGGCAAAATGAGAGAAGCAATTACTGAACCAGGACCAATGTCTCCATTTGCACCAAGTATTACAACAATGACTATTCCGACTGAAGATATCGGAACTGTTATCGGACCTGGCGGAAAGCAAATTCGTGCAATTATTGACGCTTCTGGTGCTGAAATTGATATTCAGGACAGCGGAGTGGTAACTATTACTTCTAATGATCAGGAAGGTGCTCAAATCGCTATTAAAATGATTAAAGATTTGACATTTAAACCTGAAGTTGGAATGGTTATCAAAGGTAAAGTTGTAAGAATTATTCCTATCGGTGCATTTGTTGAACTTGGCGGCGGTAAAGACGGTATGGTTCACATTTCTCAAGTTTGCAACGAAAGAATTGAAGCAATTGAACCACACTTGACTATCGGCCAAGAAGTTATTGTTAAGGTTATCAAAATCGACGAAAAAGGCAGAGTTAACCTTACAATCAAAGGTGTTACCGAAGAAGATAAAGCAAAAGCTCAATAATTTTAGAATAATAAAAAGCGAGAAAACAGATATTATCTGTTTTCTCGCTTTTTTACTGCATTTTACATATTCTTATTCATTAATGATAATTGTCTATATAGATTCATGTCAGTAGCTTTGATATACTGCTCTAAAATTTCTGCATCTACAGATGCAACCATTTTAAATACAGATATATTTTCATGGATTAAATTAGAAATTTCTCGTTCGATTATTGCTTCACGTAAATTCTTATCAGCTTGTGGTTCTATTATGTATCTTAATGTTGTATTATCAGTAGTTACTTGTTCTGAAATTAAATTAGATATTTCTCGTCTTATTTTATTACTTTCTTTTTTCTTTAATACTTCTGTACAGGTTTTATAAAATGCAGCAATTTGAGGTTCTCCAAATGCTTTAGTTGAATAAGGATCTAATTTCAAAATCGAGTCCATAAGTACTCTAGTAATTTTTGTTCTTTCAGAATTAGAAAGAGGTTTTTGATATTTTTGCATTATTTTATCTAGTTTTGTAGTTTTATTTTCAGTATCATTGCTAATGCTCAAGAAAGATAATCCGGATTCAAGATTACCTGTATCCATATACGCTATTGTATGATCTTTCATATCATTTAATGTGCCAATGACAGTTTCATATAATGTAGTTAAGCTTTTTAAATGTTGTTCCTGAGTATTGTTTTCTATGAAGCCAGCTTCTTCTATTTCTCTGAGTTTTTCTTTTACAAGATCTTTTAAATAATCTTCATTCGGAATCGGTAAACTCGTAGAATATTCCATCATTGCATGTCTTACTCTTTTTATAAATTGAGGATTTGCTTCTTCAAATTCTTTACGTAAATCATATAAAGTATCTATAACTTCATTTCCGGGTAGTAATTGACTTTTAATTTCATTAATAGCTTGAAGATTTAGAGATTGACGTTCTTCGTCTGAGTAGTTATCTGAATCAGATATAAAATTACTATTAATAAGTAGATTTTGTACATTAGCTATATAAGATAATAATAAATTTTCACTTACCTGAGGATGGTTCATTAAAAATTTTAAATATTTATTTATGTAGCATTTTGGTAAATTAGCATATTCACGTGTAAATTCTTTATTTAATATGTCTCTAAAGTTAACAGCAAGAGATACTTTTGTACCGTCTTCTAACATGAACTCATAAATCTTTGTATTCGGATTCGCTTTTTGACTCTTTTCTAGAGCTTCTTGCACAGTTAAGTCAACTTTAGCTTCGTCTAATTCTGAGATATTAGATGAAATAATTTCTTCATTTTCTTTTACTTCGCCATATCTTTCTAAGAAATGTTCTTCCCACATTTTTTGTTCTTCTTCATGTTTTGCATATCTTGCATCACGTGTTGGTTTGATTTGTTGAGTAAAGTTAAGTAGTTCAATGAATTCAGAATTTACAAAATCAATTGGAGTTTGTTTTTCAGATTTTGAAGTTATTGGTTCATAGTCACTGTTAATCGGAATTAATCCTCCTCCGCCAAAGACATTTTCAAATAATTCCATTGTATCTGTGATTGCGGTTGAGTAATTTTCTAATAACTCAGAATTTGTTCTCCAGAATCTTTCCATTTTGGATTTATTGCTGCTTAGGTTATTTTCTTCAGATTCAAAGAAATATCTCATTTCTTCTGATAAATGAACTTTATCGGCAGCAATTGTCATTATTGGGCTTAAATATTTTATTAAAAATGAAGCTTCGGGATCATTTTTAGAAAATCTTCTTCTAACTGCTTTTTCAACAGATTCTATATCAGCGTTACCAGTTTTGATATCATTTTTAATTTGATTTTTTCTGTAATTTTGTAATCTGTATTTTCTAGGTGCTCTTTTTGTTGTGATTTCATTATTATTTCCATTGGCAGATGCGGTTCTATTTGATGATTTTGAACCACTAGCTTCAACTCTATTTGGATCTACCATATTTTTAGGCAGTGTTACAAAGAATTTTTTGTATTCTTCACGTGTTGCGATAAATGAATGCCAGAATCCGTTATTTGGAAATTTAATTCCGTAAGCTGAAGTTGTATCATAAGTCACCGGAGCTGTTATAAATCCTTTGTATTCAGGGTTAATGTCTTTTTCAAGGAAATCTTTGCTGATTTCTTTTAATGTTTTACCTTCTTTGTAAATTTTCTTCAAAAGATACATTCCAAAATCATCAGAACCATCTTTTAATAATGGTGTAGAACTTAAATCTCTTGCTACTTTAATTTCTGAAAGTATACCTTTTCTTGAGTTTATTTTAAGAGGATGAAGGGTTTTAAATAAATCTTCATTAGGATAGTACTTTGTTTTTACCTCTTCAAAGTTTTCTGCTTTATCCAGATGTTTAAACACTTCAAACATCATTTGTTCCGGTGGAATATTTTTTCTTTCTTCTTTGTTATAGTTTAAATAATTTTGCATTGAATAAGGCATACTCTGGGCGTTAAATTCATAAAAATCTTCAGGCGTTCTTGCACCAAAACTAATATTGTAGTCTTGATATGCAATAGGGCTGTATGACATATTTTTTATTTCTGTATTATTTGAATTATTATTGTTCTGTTTTAGTTGCGGGTTATTTTTTGCAGTGTAAATTTGAGGTATAAATTGAATTTTCATGAAAGATTCCTTATTTAAAATACAGTGTTATTTTTAAACCTGAAAATAATGTTTTTTGCTAAAATATTAAACTATATTCACATAATTTAATATTTTGTGTTAAAATAACACTGTAATAAATGGAGAATAGGTATATGTTTGAAGTAATAACAATTGGCAGTGCCACAATGGATGTATTTGTTGAATGCGATGATGCAGCAGTTGTATCTGTCAGGAAAAAGGATAAAAATACTGAATTCATGAGTTATCCTTATGGTTCTAAATTGGAAATTACTGATTTTGATTCTCAAATTGGCGGTGGCGGTGTTAATACTGCTTTTAACTTTGATAATTTAGGCTTTAAAACAAGTGCAATTTTTAAAGTCGGAGATGATTTATATTCTAAAGGTATTTTTAAAGCTTTTGAGCATACAAAGGTTAATCTTTCAAATGTAATTCAGAATAAAGATGTAAGTACCGGTTTTTCCATTATTTTGACAAGTTTTGAGGGTGATAGAACTGTTCTGGCTCACCGTGGTGCGAACGCTTTGATTTGTGAAAATGAAATTAACTTTGATGCTATTAAAAAAGCAAATCTTTTATATATTGCTCCATTAAATGGTGATAGCAATAAAGCTCTTGATGATATTGTAAAATTTGCAAAAGAAAATGATACTTATGTTTGTTTCAATGCCGGAACTACCGGGATTAAAAAAGGGTTCAATTATCTTAAAAAGATATTAGAATATGCTCAAATTGTTGTATTAAATAAAGAAGAAGCATCAATGGCAACAGGCATTCAACTTCGTTCAGATACAAAAGATATAAAATATTCTAATAGTCTTGTTCATCCTGATTTGAAAGAAATGTTTAAAAAATTGAAGGTTTCAGATTATCAGATTATTGTTATAACTGATGGTGGTGCAGGAGCTTATGCTTATGATGGTAAAAACTATTATTATTGTCCATGTTTTGACGGCCCTGTAACATCTACTCTTGGAGCAGGTGATGCATTTGCTTCAACCTTCTGTGCTGCATTAGTGAAATTTAAAGGCGATATTCCGAATTCTTTAATTGCAGCTTCTATTAATGCAGCCGGTGTTGTTGCAAAATTTGGTGCAACGAATGGTTTGTTAACTTTTGATGAAATTGATAGAATCATGAAAACCAATCCGAATATAACTGTTCAGATTGAAGGTGTATAATCTGGTAATAAGTTATTTGCCATGCTAGTCAGGTGAATTATCCACTTCGGCTATTTTATTCTGGATTAAAATGTTGTTAAATATATATATAGCCGATAGTTGAATGTATGATTTCAGAATTTTTTTGAGATTTATGAAAAAATAAGGTTTTTGTATATGATTAAAAGTTTGTTATTTAATGGTATCAGTTTTGTGCCCCCGATTTATTTATTATTGACTGTTTTTTTTTCAAATTTTATTGTTGAAAATACTATTTTATATGGGGTTATTTCGTATTTTATTTTTGCAGCTTATTTCTTATCTTTGGATACATTTTTAGCAAAAAAGAATGATTCTGCTCTTGATATAGTTGATTTGGATGCATCTGTGTATTCACTTGTAAAACATTCTCCAATAATATCTTTTATTACTGATACAAACGGGAACTTTGTTGCGGGTAATTCAAGGGGCTCTAAATTTTATAAATCAGGTATAGATGAGATTTTAGACAGCGAAATTGTTTATTTTTCAATTGGTGATATAAAATTGGAACTAAATAAAATTGATAATAAACTCCTGCAAATAGGTCAGAGTATGGAATGCCAGAAAGAGTTTATATCAAATGATGGTGAAAAATATTTGTATAGAATTTCTAAAATTCCTGTTAGAGGTAATAATGGAAAAATTGAAACAATTGTTACTTTTATTTGTAATATAGATGCACAGGTTCGTATTCAAAAAGAAAGAGAAACTTATGTTTCAACTCTTACTCATGATATTAAAACTCCTGTAATTGCTCAAATTAGAGCTTTAGAGTTGCTTTTAAACGAAACTTTCGGGACTATTACAAAAGAACAGAGAGAAATGTTTACAATTATGCTTGAGTCTTGCAATTATACTTATGAGATGTTGAAATCTGTTTTGATGAATTATAGAGAATTTAATGAATTTGCTCCAATTCACTGTACTACCGTTGATATTAATGAGTTTATAAATGATTGTGTTCTAGAGGTGAAAGCTAAAACTTCTAAAAATATTTCTTTTGACATAATTTCTAATAAAGAGCAAATATTGCTAAATGCAGATAGAGATGAGCTTAAAAATGTAATAATCAGCTTTTTGTCAACAAGTTTGCATTCAGCTTATGAAAATTCAAATATCTCAATTGAACTTATTCAAAATGAAACCTGTTTTGAGCTAAAAATATCATGCTTTGGGCCATATATAGAGCAAGAAAAAATAAATAAAACCTTTAATAAAAATTCTACAAACAAAGAAAAATTTGATAGAATAGGTTTTGGATTGGGCTTATATTCTCTTAAAAAAATCATAGAAGCTCATGGCGGCAATATATTTGTAAAAAGCCATCCTGATAATAGAAATATAGCAGGGTTTACTTTACCGCTTATTGCTGCAGGTAAAGATGAACATAAGGTTCTTGCAAAATTTTAAGGGATATTTTACTGCACGCCTTTAATAATAATTTGTCCGTTACCATCTTTAGAAAATTCCATTTCTCTAGGTGCAGGTAATTCCTGAATATTATTGTCGCGTGTGCTATTAAGATTGAATGACGTAGGTTTGTAAGAAGGCTTAAAATTAGTTTTACCTTCTATATAGTCGAGTTGAGCATCTTTTGCTTCTCTTTTTTCTTTATAAGCTTCCGGATTATTAACAAAGTCAAGTGTTTCTTGTTTTTCCATCTGGTGCTGCATCAACGGATAAAAGTTTAAGTTGCCTGCATTCGGTGCCTGATAATAATTTGCTGCAAATGCTCCGCTAAAAATGTTTCCTAATAATAAAACTGTAATTGTTAATAAAACTTTATTCATGTCAACTCCTTATTTTTCTATATATTATCATATTTTTTTTATAAAAAGCAAATTTGCTACTTGTTGCTAATATTTTTTAAGAAATTATTGCTATTTGGTCTAATGAAACTTTTTAAATAAATCTATATTATATATTTATAAATCCTCAACTCTTCTGATTGCTCAACTTGCCCTCATTTAACGAGGGCTTTTTTTGTTTCTTAACATTATGCCATAATTTTAATCTTCGTGTATAATCGTGTATATAAAATTATTTTGAAAGGATAGAGATGAGAGAATTAGTTGTAGAAAATCAAGAAATTTTAATTATTCCGCAGAATTTCAAGTTTGCAAATAGAGGCACAGTAACAAGAGTTAATGCCGGTGATTTTGTTTTAGAACTTGATTTTCCGCCTGAAAATATATTAGAAAATACTTATTGCGAATTTTATACACAAACCTCTCATGGTAAACTGTATTTCAGTTCATACGCGAAAAATATTGACGGAAAGGTTTTGACAATTGCAAGCCCTGCTAAACATAAATTCCTACAAAGACGTCAATATACACGTATAAAATTTGTACAAGATTTGAAATTAATGCTTGGTGATTCTTCTTATGATATTACAACAGTTGACATTTCTGCCGGTGGTATGAAATTGAAAACAAAAGAAAATATCAATATAGAAGGGTCTTACGCCGTGTCTGTTCCATTATTTGAAGATAGACAGATAAATTGTACCTTTGAGCCTATAAGAATTGAAAAAGCAACAGACGGCGGATACATAATTTCAGGACAATTTGTTTATGGTTCCGGACATGACAAGATGATTTTAACTCAATTCTGTGCAAAAAGAAGTGTTGAGATTAAGAATAAATAGGTAAGTATGAGTTTAGTTCATTTATTAGAAGGTAAAAATCAAAAAACTTTGTTTACTACGCCTTCGCACGGGCAAAAATTTTGTATTTATGACCGATTGAAGGAACTTTATAAGTTAGATATATCCGAAACAGAATTTCATAATCCTGTTGAAGCTTTAAAACGTGCTCAATTGTGGGCTAGATCAATTTATCATACTTATTCAACAACTTTTTTAACTAATGGCTCAACAAGCGGTATTATTGCAGCGGTATTGTCATGCACTCAGGTTGGTGATAAGGTTCTTATTGCATCTAATTCTCATCCATGTCACTTTAATGCAGTAAAACTTGCAGGAGCCAGAGCTTTAACTTATGATTTGGAAATTGATCCTGAATGGGGGGTGCCGTTAGAAGTTAGACCTGAAGTAATTGAATATTATTTAAACAGGTATAGTATAAGAACTGTAATAATTACTTCTCCGTCTTATGAAGGAATTATTTCAGATATTGAAGAGATAAAATCTATTTGTGAGCGTAATGGTGCATATTTAATTGTAGATGAAGCTCACGGAGCACTTTATCCATTTTCTGATAGACTGCCATTATCTGCTGTTAATGTTGCTGATTTTACGGTCCAATCGCTGCACAAAACTGCCGGTGGTTTAAATCCTACTGCATTGCTTCACTGTAATTGCGAAATTGATGTGAGACCGGCACTAGATATGTTTATGACAACATCACCTTCATATCCGCTGCTTGCTTCTATTGAGTTGAATATTGAATACTTAAATTCCAGAGACGGCAGACGCGAAATTGATAATTTGATTACTCGACTTGATAATATACGAGAAAAATGCAGAGGTGTTGAATTCTTTGGTGATGACCCGACAAAAATGTTAATTAAAGTTCCGGGAATTTCAGGATATGAATTATCTGAAATGCTTTATAATGATTTTGATATAGAAGACGAAAAAACAAATGAAAAGTCAACAATGCTATTATGCGGCATTGGGACTGATAATAAGAAATTAGACAAATTACAACATGTATTATCTAAATTATAGGAGAATAATTAGGCTAAAATTCAATAATATTAAGAAAATCTGGGGGGAGAGGTAACCTATTAAAGCCCACTGGTAGTACATTTAAGCGGCTTGCATTTACCCTTGCAGAAGTTTTGATTACGTTAGGAATTATTGGCGTTGTCGCTGCAATTACTATTCCGGGGGTAATTACCAAGTTCGATAATATTAAAAATTCAACTATGTTAAAAGAAGATTATTCGATTTTACAACAGGTTATGAGAAGAGCTTATGACGATTTTGCATTTTCAGAACTTACAACTACGAGTAATATGTCTCAAATGAAAAACTGGTTTAATGTTTATTTGCTTCCGTATATGAATATAGCTCATGTTTGTTATGGAACAAAGGGCTGTTGGTCAACTGAAACTTCAAAATATTTAAACAATAGCTATGCTAGATTTGCCTCTTCAGGTGTTCTTGGGCGTAATTCAATATGCTTTGTCCTTAATAATGGTACAAATGTTTGTATTGATGATCATTTGAAAAATGAAATTGCAGCATGGTTCGGGGTTAATATATCTTCTAATGTCGGATTAGCTTTTTATGTAGACGTTAATGGTAATAAAAGACCAAATGTTTTTGGCAAGGACATATTTGTGTTAATAGCTTCGGATGACAGTTTTAAGCCGGCAGGAAATGATGTACCTCAATCAACTGTTAAGAATGACTGTAAAGCCAGAGGGATAGGAAATATGTGTGCTGCACTTGTAAAAAATAATGATTGGAAAATTCCTGACTTAAAATAAAAAAACGTGCCAAGATCTATAGAAATTTATAGATAATTGGCAAGGATATTTTTTACGTAATTTTGTGTTTCTTTATAAGGCGGAACACCTGAATACTTATCAACCGCATTTGGACCTGCATTATAAGCTGCAAGGGCTAATATAATATTGCCATTGTATTTATTTAACATTGATTTTAAATATTTTACGCCACCTTCAACATTCTGTGCCGGATTGTACGGGTCTTTAACTCCAAGAGATTTTGCAGTGGACGGCATAAGCTGCATCAAACCCATTGCACCAACTCTGGATTTTGCATTCGGATTAAATCCGGATTCCTGTTTAATTAAAGCCTGTACAAGTTTTTCATCTACGCCGTGTCTTTGTGAAACTTGGTTTATCATGTCTAAAATTTGAGACTTACCTGAAACTTGTTTAGGCTTAGAAAAATCTGTACGGGCATCATTAACCTGTTTTATAGCATTTAATAATGTAGCATTGTTAATACCTGTTGCAAGGTCTTCATTATCATAAATAGTTCCATTTACGTTCAAGGATTTCGGGTTAAGCAGCAGTGAACCAAAGTTCGTTTGAGCTGTAGAAGACAAAACTTTTTCAAATGATTGAACATTATTCGCTCCAGGTGGATATATTGTATCAAGTGAACCTGTTATTTCAGTTTTTTGCGGATTTAATTGTCTTTCTACACTTTTTACATAATTATTAATTTGAGCGGTTCTTTGCATTGCTGCAGCTTTACCGCCGGAATTTAATAAACCTTGTATCATTTCAGAGAACATGCTCTTATACTACCTCCCATTACATTATTATTCTACTATTGAATAGAAATTAGTCTATCCTCCATTTGATTTAACGATAATAATAAAAATGTCAATGACAGGTTGAAATTTTATTTAATCAGCATGCAATCCCCATAGCTGAAAAATCTGTATTTTTGTTCGATTGCTTCCTGATAAGCTTTAAATATGAAATCTTTTCCTGCTAAAGCACTTACAAGCATCAATAACGTTGATTTTGGCAGGTGAAAATTTGTTAATAAATTATCAATAACTTTAAACTCATAAGGCGGATAAATGAACAGTTCTGAATGGTCATGACACGCTTTTATGCATCCATATTTTTTATAGGCTGTTTCAAGTGTCCTTACTGTTGTTGTGCCGACTGCAACAATCTTTTTACCCTCAGCTTTGGCTTTATTTATTTTTTCAGCAGCTTCTTCTGTTATTTCAAACGTTTCAGAATGCATTTTGTGATCTAAAATATTTTCGCATTTAACCGGTCTAAATGTGCCGAGTCCAACATTTAAGGTAACATACACAATCTCTACCCCTTTGTTTTTTAATTTATTGAGGATTTCTTCCGTAAAATGCAAACCAGCTGTAGGAGCGGCTACAGAGCCTTCATCTTTTGCATAAACTGTTTGATATCTGTTCATGTCAAATTGTTTTAATTCTTCTGTTTGCAGTTTGCGTTCAATATATGGAGGTAATGGAATATTGCCGACTTCATGCAGAATATCAAATAAATCTCCATCATAAATAAGCTCAGCTAGCCATTCACCGTCATCTTCAAGCCTTTTTACTGCACGAACCTTTAGTTTGTCACTAATAGTTATTAAAGTGTCTGGTTTAACTCTTTTAGAAGGTTTAATCAAGCATGACCAATAATTTCCATCTTTTGCTTCAAGTAGGAATATTTCGATTTTTGCACCGGTATCTTTTGTTCCATACAATCTTGCCGGTAAAACCTTAGTATTATTTAAAACAAGAATAGAATTTTCATCAATATAATCTACTATGTTATAAAAATTTTTATGTTCTATTGTTTTTGAAGTCTTATCTAGCACCAGCATTTTAGAGTTTTCACGTTTATCAGCGGGCATTTGTGCGATTAATTCTTCCGGTAATATATAGTCAAATTCCGATATATTCATTTTAATTCCTTTTTTCTTTATCTATATAAAACAACCCCAATTTATTAAATCGGAGTTGTTTTATCATTTTTAATGCTTAAATTTTATTTTTCTTGAACTTTTTTAGCATTTTTTAGTTCGTCGTCTCCAACAGATTCTTTTTTCTTAGCTTGTTCAGCGTCGATTTGTTTATTGATAACAACAGTTTGTATAATTTGGATAATGTTGCTTGTAATTAAGTATAACAATACCCCTGCAGGGATTGGAATGATTACAAATGTTGCAATAATCATTAGAGGCATGAATGTTCCCATAGATTTTTGAAGAGCCTGTTGTGTAGGGTCTGCAGATTCGGTTTTTGTCATTGCCATCATTATTTTTTGCGAAATAAACATTGTTACTGCAAATAATAAAATTAATATTATTACATCCCAGTGAAGTGTTTTATTAACAGATACAGTTGGTACAGTTGCTGTTAAGATACCTTTATCAAGGTTTTCTTCATCTCTTACAAATGTTATTGTTTCATTTTCTCTCAAATTGCTGTTTGTAACTGTAAGGTCAGCTTTTTGAATTTTATTAAGCTGGTCAAATTTTAATTTGTTAAAGTGATTAAGACTTACGTTAAGTACAACATCTTTACCGGGTTCTAATTCGCCGACGATTTCAACTGCATTTGCTGGATCATCAACTTTTACATTCCTAAGAGTTTCATCAGGTAAATAAATTGTTGCAGAGTTTCCTAAAACAAATTTATCTCCTTTTGCTGCCCCTAATACACCGTTTTCAGAGATGCCGGCTGTAGCTCTCATTGTTGTTGCTAAACTCTTAACAAAAAGAAAGTGCTGGTCTCCTGCAACTTGAATGAATTGCGGGCTGATTAAAGCCGAATATAATAAGATAAATATTGGCATTTGAATTAATAGAGGTAAGCAGCCGCCCATAGGGTTAAATTTATGTTCTTTATAGAATTCCATAAGCTTTTGCTGCATAACTTGCGGATTGCTCTGGTATCTGTCTTGTATTGCTTTCATTTTTGGTTGAAGTGACTGCATCATTTTCATTGAACGCTGCTGCTGCACATTTAAATGCCACATAGCTGCACGTACAATTATGGTTAAAAGAATAATTGCTAAACCATAATTACCAACAAATTTTGCTAATACACTTAAAAACTTTATAGTTAAAGTAATAAAATCCACTTTTTATATCCCTCATCTAAAATAATACTATATCCTACATTTGCCAAATATTATGCTGGCGAACAGGGGTATCGTACCATAAGCAGTATGAATTATCAAGCAATTGTAAACATAAAAAATGAGCAGAATAGATAATTTGTGACGATATTAACCCGTTTGATGAGTTTATGCTAGTCATTACCACCAAATAGCCATCCGATTATTCCTCCGATTATCCACAGTATAATTAGAGGTGGTATTATCCCTGGTAGTGATACCACTACAAACATTACAAATAAAAAACATATAAGTTCCATATAAATGTCCTTTTTTAGTGGTTAATCGGCTATGCAAATTGTACCTATCCAACTATAGCGTGCAATCCAGTCATGACTTGGTCCGTTGTATGGTCTGAAAAATAATACATTAGCACCGCCACTTTTGGTTGGTTCTGAGAGCCATAATGAAAAGCCATATCGTCCATATTTATTAGGTTGTGCTCCTAATTTTTTTGCCAGATCAACATTACTCAGATCATTCTTACATCTATCATAGCCGTTACATCCCTCATAGAAGGCTCTAATTAGTTTTTCCATATCATCTTCATCCGGCATATGTCCGCCCATTCGTTTACAGGCGAGTTTTCCTCCAACCCAGCGGTCTGACATATTCTCTACATATTTTCGCTTAGTATTATCATAAGGTGCTGCGTCTTGGTTTGTTCCATTAAATTTACAATAATCAATATTGAGTTCAGTTTGATAATCTTTACATGGAACTCCCTCCGGTAAGGATATTTCTGAGATTATACATAAGTCCTCTATTTTTACAATACATTCAGGTTTTTCTTTTAATTGCTCGGCTTCAGTTGTTATCTTATCAATAAAATTAAAAAGAGTTTAGAAAAATACCTAAACTCTTTTTTAAATGGTCGGGATGACACGATTTGAACGTGCGACCCCCTCGTCCCAAGCGAGGTGCGCTACCAAGCTGCGCTACATCCCGTTTTATATTCGACTATCAAATGTTTGCCTTTCAGCGAACAAATTCAGTTTAAAATAAAAAAAATAAAACGTCAAGCATTTTTTTTGATATTTACATTTTTAAATATTTTATATTTTCCAGAATTATATGCTATTATTAACATATTATGGTTAGATTGATTAACAAAAAAAATATAAAACAGGTTACTGATGCACTTTATTTTGTTATGCATATTCAAGAGTATTTTACTCATATTGCTGAGTTTAATAATCCTGGAATTACCCCGTGTATTTATGCAATGTGGCATCAAAATCAGTTTTGTGTTTATGGTTTGCCGGATAAAGGTAATGTAAATATCCTTATCAGCAACTCTTTAGATGGTGAAATTATTGCGAAAATTGTAGAAAAAATGGGGTTTCAGACATGTAGAGGCTCTTCTAATCGAAAAGGTTCTGTATCAGCCACTTTAAAAATGATTTCTAAGTTAAAAAATGGTGAAAATATTGCGATAATGGTGGATGGACCACGTGGTCCATTGCATAAAGTTAAATCAGGAGCTATCATGCTCGCTAGAGAAGCAAATGTCCCTATTGTTCCAATTCACTGGTATTCAGATAATCCAACCTTTGTTAAATTCCCATCATGGGATACAATGACTTCGCCGCTTGGACCATGCTGGCTTGTAAATGTATATGGTGAACCTATATATACAGAAGGTAAAACAGATGAACAGGTCGCTGAAGAAGTTAGAAGTTCATTATTAGATTTGGAAAAAATTGCACCAGAAAAATTTAAAGAGGCAAAGAAATTAAAATTATGGAAAAAACAAAAAAGATAACAGTTTCGATGCTTCAAATGTCTTCAATTATTGGTGATGTTGAAGCAAATATTAATAAAGTTAAAAAATTATTAGATGAAAATCTTTTACTGAATACTGATGTGCTTGTTTTGCCGGAAGTTTGGACTGTTGGATGGTCATGTAAAAATTTTCAAAAAACTGCTCAAAATCTTGAAAACAGCAGCGTCATTTCATTTTTAGCTGACATTGCAAAAAAATATAGTACAAATATAATTGGCGGAAGTTTTATAACTGAACAAAACGGATTATATTATAATACGTGTCCGGTAATTGATAGAAACGGAAAGTTAATTGCTTCGTATTCAAAAAATCATCTGTACTCATATTATGGATGTGATGAAGGAAGTTTTATTACAGCCGGAAAATCTCCTGTAATGGTTAATTTAGATGGTATATATTTCGGGCTTACAATTTGTTATGATATAAGATTTCCTGAAATTTACAGGGCTTACAGAAAATCCGGAGTTGATATTCTGGTTAACTGTGCAGCATGGGGTTCTAAAAAGCCGATACCATGGGATGTTATGACTAAATCAAGAGCTGTGGAAAATCAATGTTATATGGTTGCGTTAACTCAGTGTGGTCATATTGAAAATTATGAATATAATCTCGGGGAGTCTCGCATTATTGATTTTAAAGGAGAAGAAATTGCTTCAATTTCAAAAATTGAAGGTCTTGTTAGTGCAAAAATTTCTCTTAATGATATGTATGAATTTAGAGATAAGTGTACTATATTAAATGATATTAAAGAAAATTATGAGGTAAAACTTTTATGCGTAAAATAATATTATTTTTATTAATGGTTTGTTTTTCAATAACTCAAGCTATTGCAGACCCTTTATCTAAAACTATAAATTCATTGAATATAAATAAGAGTGCTATTTCTGTATCTATAAAAGATGTTGAAAATGGTAATTCTATTTATACACTTAATGATAAGGCTCCAATGATACCGGCTTCTACTCTTAAGCTTGTTACATCATCTGCTGCCGCAGATTGCCTGGGTAAAGATTATAAATTTTCAACTAAATTATATAAAAGTACAAATAATGATTTATATTTAGTACTTGGTGCTGATCCTTTCTTAGTTTCAGGGGATTTATCTCAATTGTTTGAAACTGCGAGAAATAAAAATATAATTGAGCCTAAAAATATTTATATTGATGATTCAATATTTGATAACGTTGAATGGGGTGAAGGATGGCAATGGGACGATGATTTAAATCCTCTAATGCCAAAATTCAGTGCATATAACCTTGATGACAATATGCTGAAAATTGAAGTTATTCCTAATGTTAACAATACTCCGGCATCAATTGTTGTTAAGCCTTTTTATCCGCTTACGTTTATGAATTTAGTTAACACAGATATTGCTTCTGCTAACAATGTAAAATTAAATAGAAATAATACTATTTCGCCAAATATATTAAATGTTTCTGGGACTATCTCAAAAACTCAAACTTTTAAAATTCCTGTAAATAATCAAAAAAGATATTTTACTTTAAGATTGGAAGATGTTATTCATTCTAAGAAGCTGGAATATGCTTCTGGAATAAAAAATGCACAACTTCCTGAAGAAAATATATATTTAGTTGACGAAGTTAACCATGATATTTCTCAGGCACTTCAGGTAATTATAAAAAATAGCAATAATCTTGTTGCTGAGACCCTTTTTAAATTAGCAGGTGCAGTTTATTCAAATGGGCAGGGAAATATTGATAATTCATTGAGTATGCTCAAACAATACCAGCAAACTAACGGTTTATTATCTGATGATATTAAAATCGTTGATGGAAGCGGTGTATCAAAAAATAATATAATGACTGCTGATTATATGACAAAATTCCTTGTATTTAAAGCTAAATCTGATGATTTTGAAACCTTTAAAACATACCTGCCGACTGCAGGTGAAGGTACATTAAAAACTAGAATGCTTTATTTCAAGGATAACCTTAGGGCAAAAACAGGCACTTTGTCAGGTGCAAGTGCGATTGCAGGTTATATTACATCCAGAAAAGGAAAAGTTTACGCCTTTGATATAATGATAAATGATGCAAAAACTCTTCCTGCTGATAAAAAAAATATAGAAGAACAAATTCTTCGCCAAATTTATGTAAATTACTAATTAAAATAAAAGGAGTACAAATATGTACGAACCGGAGTTTACCGTTATAACACCAACATACAATATAGTTGAAAATAATCAGGCAGATGATTTTACACTGTTGATAAATCTGTTAGATAGGCAGACTTATCCATATATCGAACATCTGATTATTGATAATGCATCTACAGATGAAACTGTTACATTGTTGAAAGAATATAAAAATTCCGGTTTTATTAATTTCTTTTCAGAATCTGATAGAGGCAAATTCAATGCTATGAATAAAGGTTTGATGAGAGCTAAAGGTAAATATGTTTCTTTTTTAAGTTGTGATGATTTTTATCAAGATATTACTGCAATTGCAGATATCGTTAATTTAATGGAAGCAGAAGATGCAGATTTCTGTTTCTTCCCGTCTTATTGTATTCACCCTGAAGGTTTTGTTTTCCAATTTGTTCCGGCAATTCTTAATACCTTTCAGGTTTCACCATGCCCGCGTCAGGCTATGGTATTTAAAAGAAGTGTACTTGATGAACTTCATGGTTTTGATGAAAAATTTAAACTGCTAGCAGATTATGATTTAGTAATTAGACTTATTTTAAATAATTACAAAGGTATTTATTTTGAAAGCAATGTAGTTACTTATAAATTAGGTGAACAGATTACTAAATTTGGAGTACAAAGTGAAGCTGAATGTAATCACATATTCTATAAAAATTATAAACCGCTGTATCCTCTTTCTGATGAGGCTCTTAACAGAATGGTTAAAATTTCGGAAATACCAAAACCATTGTTGGATAAGCTTGCAACAAGATTTCCTGCTGAGGATAGACAGTTGTTCTATGAAAGATATGAAGAAATGTACAACATGCGTGTTGAAGCTCAAAACTCAATGAGAGATCAGAATAGAAGAAGATAATTACTTGTAATATATTTGCAAAATATATTTTCAAGCTTATAATTGAATTAAGATAGTTAATAATAAAGAAGGTTAGGGAAAAGATGAGTGAACAAAAAATAGCTGTATTAGGTTGCGGACTCTGGGGAAGAAATATTGTTCGTAATTTCTATAATTTAAATGCTTTAGGAATGGTTTGCGATTTGGATGATGAAAATCTGGCCAAAGTTCGTGAACAGTATCCTGATGTAAAAACAACAAAAGATTTTAATGATATTTTAAATAGTGATGAAATAACCGGTGTCGTTGTTGTAACACCAAGCCATACACATTATAAATTTGTTAAAGCAATGCTTGAAGCAGGTAAACATGTTTATGTTGAAAAACCTATTTCTACTGTTGCACAAGAAGCTAGAGATTTAACTGATTTAGCAGACCGCAAAGGGTTAGTTTTAATGGTTGGACACCTTTTATTATATCATCCGGCAGTAAATCGTTTGAAAATGCTTATTGATGAAGGTGTTTTAGGTGATATTGTTTATGCTCAAAGCGACAGATTAAACATTAATTACTTTAAAAATGACAGAAGTGTTATGTGGGATTTAGCACCGCATGATGTTTCAATGATGAGTTATGTAACAGGAAAGGATCCGGTAAGAGTTATTTCTGCGGTTGGATGTTCTTCTGACAGAAATGATATTATGGATATTACCCATCTTACAATTGAATTTGAGGGCGGTATGGTCGGACAAATTGCTGACAGCTGGATTACACCGAAGAAACATGTTCAACTGCTTGTTCGCGGTACTGAAAAGACAGCAATTTTAGATGACACAGTTCCAGATCATAAATTAACAATTTATGAAAACTTTAAAGCAGGCAGCAGTGAAATTGTTCAGCCGGATGTACTTGAAATTGAACCGTTAAAACTTGAATGCCAGCACTTCATCAGCTGCTGCGAAACAGGTAAAAAAGCAAGATCAGACGGTGAAAACGGATTTATTGTTGTAAGTATTTTAGAAGAAGCTGAGAAAATTATGCTTGGCGATAGAACAAAAAATCTTGATAATGTTGATTTTGCACTTTCAAGATCTAAGAAAATATAGTTTGTAAAAGAGGTTAAAAATGGATATTAAAAATAATACTGCAAATATTGTTTCAATAAGCAGAATTTTTGTTGCATTTGTTGCAATTGGTTTACTGTTTGTACATACGACACCGGCTTATATCTGGTCTGTGGTTCTTACTATTATTGCTTTTGCGATGGACGGTGTTGATGGCTATATTGCCAGAAAATACAATCAATCTTCTGAATTAGGTTCTGTACTGGATATTATGGGAGACAGAATTGTAGAAGTTTCATATTGGATTGTATTTGCGGTTATGGGATGGTTAAATATTTTATTTCCGATTGTATGTGTAACAAGAGCATTTACGACAGATAGTATCAGAAGTGTTGCATTATCTAAAGGAATGACTGCATTTGGTGACAAATCTATGCAATCAACTGCCTGGGGCAAATTTATCTGCGGTTCTAAATTTATGAGAATAAGTTATGCTGTAGCTAAAGTTGCTGCCTTTATTTTGTTGATTGTTGCTTATATTCCTAACATGAATCCGAATAGTGCCGGTATTGTTCGTGTTATTGCTGAAATTTTAGCATGGATTGCTATTATTTTCTGTGTAGTTCGTGCAATTCCTGTTGTAGCAGAAAGCGGAAAGTTATTTGACAATGGCAAAAATTAATATTGTTTTATACGAACCTGAAATTCCTCAAAATACCGGTAATATAGCAAGACTTTGTGCTTGCTGTGGGGCAAGCTTGTATTTAGTGGGGAAATTAGGATTTTCTCTTACGAGTAAATACACAAAACGTGCAGGATTAGATTATTGGGAAAGTGTTGATTTACATAAACTGGACTCTATGGTACAGTTATATGATGAATTTCCTGATGGAACGTTTTATTATCTGACAACAAAAACTGATAAATTATATACGGATATTGACTTCAAAGATGGCGATTTTATTGTGTTTGGGCCTGAAACCAGAGGTCTTCCTGATAAATATGTCACAGATTCTCATGCCAGAACTATTCCGATGAAGGAAGGTCAAAGAAGTTTAAATTTATCTAATTCTGTTGCTATTGTTGCTTATGAGGCTATAAGACAAAATGGATTATAAACTTCCTGAACGGTTTGAAAATTCTAATAAATCAACTTATGGTAAAGTTTTAAATATTGCAGGTTCTGATTATATGCCCGGTGCAGCATATTTATCAAGTGTATCTGCATTAAAAACCGGTTGTGGGTATTGCTTTTTATGTTCAACAGAGCGTGTGATTGATGCCGTTGCAGCTCAAACTCAAAATGTCGTATTTTTACCTCATAACCAGATTAAGAGTTTTATAAAAACAACTCATCCTGATATTATTTCGATTGGCTGTGGGTTATCGCAGGATGGAAATGCCATTTCTCTTTTTAAACAGGTTCTTAATATCATGCCTGCGGATTTACCATTGATAATAGATGCAGATGGATTGAATATATTAGCTAATTATCCGGAATTTTTCTGTTCCAAAAATTTTAGTAATGTTCTGTTTACTCCTCATCCAAAAGAGGCTGCAAGGTTATTAAATTGTTCTTTGGAGGATATTTTAGCAGATGTAGAAGCTGCTGCTGTTAAAATTTCTCAAAAATATAATTGTATCACAGCTTTGAAAACGCATAAAACAGTTGTAGTAAGTCCGGATGGTCAGAAATATATCAATAATACCGGCAATAACGCTATGGCAAAAGCAGGTTCCGGTGATGTTTTAACCGGAATAATTGCAGGATTGGCGGCTCAGGGTAAGAACCTTTATGAAGCTGCTGTTCTCGGTGTTTATACACACGGTATGTGCGGAGATATTGCAAAGGAAAAGCTTACCGAATATTCAGTTATGGCTGAAGATTTGATAAGCTGTATTCCTAAAGTCTTTAAAATTATTTTAAATTCCTAGATTAGTATTTGAAATATTCAACTGCCGGTGTAAATTCTACGCTAGGTTCAATAAGAGCAGTTGGTCCGTAAGCGTATGCTTTGTTTAACGCTTCTTCAGCTTTAAGTTTTGCTTCTGCATCAATTACAGCTTTTTCTAAATTATTTGTTGCTGCAGTGTCAATTAGTGCATCTGGTCTGACAAATCCATATCTTTGAATTTTGTTAGAACGTAATAAATTCCAGTCTTCTAAAATACTGCTTGCTTTAACTATGTTTACTGATGGGGTTTTCATTGTTTTCTCCTTTTTTGTTTTATTTGTAAATTGTTTTATTTTAATTATGATAATTAAACATCGTTATCTTTTTTATAAAATAGCCTAACTGTAGATATTATCTCTCTCCAGTTAGGCTATCTAAACATTAAAAATTCTATTAAATTTTATCTTATTGTATTGTTAACTTTCGATTTGCTGCATTATTTCAAAAGGTTTTTCAACAACTTTAGCTGTTTCATCGTCTGAAAGAATACCTCTTTTTAATTCAGTGAAACTAGCTCTTTTTGAACTAAATTTCTTTTTAAGGAATTCGTAAGCAACTTTTGGATCACATTTTGTACCGCAGGTAAATAAATCAACTGCAGCGTATCCTAATTCAGGCCATGTATGAATAGCAAGGTGGCTTTCTGCGATAATTACAACGCCTGATACTCCGTATGGACTGAACATATGAAAACATTTCTGTACGATAGTTGCACCGCATTCTAATGCCGAGTCTATCATATATTTTTCAACTTTATCGATACTGTTTAAAGTATTCGGATCACATTCAAAAAATTCAGCTAGAACATGTTGTCCTAAGTGTCTTTCGTGCTGTTCAGAATTTGCTTGAAACATATCTAAAGATGTATCTGTCAATTTATATTTCTCCTTATTAAATAAATGTATATTTTCACACTATTACATAATATACTAAAAATATTTTTTTTGTTATATTTTTCAATAATTTCAATATAATAAAATTTAATGACTGTCATAAATACACTTATATGTTATTTTTTAACATTTTTATATTATTAAGTTTTATTAATTGTATTTAACTTTATATGCTTTTATTATAAGATTTTGCTATGAATAATAAGATTTTAGTAGTTGATGATGATATTGCAATTAACGAGTTGATTAAAGTTAATCTAGAGCTTGCAGGCTATAATGTTCTACAAGCTCATGATGGAATAAAAGGATTTGCACTGGTAAAACAAGAACTTCCATCCCTTGTAATTTTAGATGTAATGATGCCTGAGGTTGATGGTTTTACAGTTGCAAAGCGAATCAGGGAAAATGAAAAAACCAAAAATATTCCGGTAATTATGCTTACTGCACTATCTCAATTAAAAGATAAAGTTAACGGTTTTAATATAGGCGTTGATGACTATCTTGTGAAACCTTTTGAAATTGAGGAATTACTGGTAAGAGTTCGAGCTTTGTTAAAAAGAACAAACCAGATACCTGAGTCTGCATCTGTTAGAGATTTGCTGACACTTGGCGAAATTACTCTTCTTCCGGAACAATATAGTGTTAAAATTTTAGATAAACAAGTTAAATTAACTCCTATTGAATTCGATATATTTAATCTTTTATTCCAAAATCACGGGAATATGGTTTCTTCTGCAAAGTTGTTGAAAGACATCTGGGGATATTCTCCTGATGATGATATTGAAACAATCAGGGTACATATCAGGCATTTAAGAAGCAAAATCGATAAAATAGCCAGTGGTAAAAAATATATTGAAACAATATATGGCGGCGGCTATAAATTAAATATTTAAAGTAGTGTTTATATTAAAAAAGCCATTCTCAATACTGAGAATGGCTTTTTAAGAATTTATTATAGTTAAACTATGCTTCAGCAGGAGCTTCTTCTGCTTGAGCTTCAGCTTCGGCAGCTGCTTTAGCAGCTTCTTCTTCAGCTTGTTTTTTAGCTAAAGCTTTTTTAGAAAGTTTAACTGTTTCTTTTTTAACATAGTTTAAAGTACCGTCTTCATTACAGTTTTTAATTAAATAAGCAACTGTTTCTGTAGGTTGAGCACCTTTAGAAATCCATTCTAAAGCCGCTGCTTTGTCTAATTTCATAACTTTAGTTTTTGGGTTGTAGTGACCTAATTCTTGAATTGGTCTGCCTTCTCTTTTTGTAGTTGAGTTAATAACAATTACTCTGTATGTAGGATTTTTCTTAGCACCCAATCTTTTTAATCTGATTTTTAACATTTTGTTTTCCTTCTTTATTATTGTTTTGCTACTTTCGGTAAGCCAACCGCCGCTTGTTGTTTTACCTGAGCAGGGTTAAAGAGGAATTACCCTTGCCTTACTTAAATTCAAGCACAAACAGAAATTTAGTGCAAGTGTTTTGTTAATAATTCACTTTAAATATGGGATGAAAGCAAGTTAGTCCGTTTGCATGAGTTGATTTTATTATTTTTTGCGATAAAATTTTAAAAGACATGTATAAAAATATAAGGATATAAGAAATGAAATCAAAATTAACAAAAGAACAAGACAATTTAGTAAGTGTTAGTATGACAATTCCGGCTAATGAAGCTACTACAGCTTATAATACAGCTGCAAGCCGTATTTCTCAATATATCAATATTGATGGGTTTAGAAAAGGGAAAGCTCCAAGAGCCGTTGTAGAAAGACATGTTGGTGTTGATAGAATTCAACAGGAAGCATTAGAATTATTACTTCCAAAATATTTAGGTCAAGCTGTTTATGATAACAAATTAGATGTTATCAGCCAGCCTGCTATTACATCATACAAATTTGAAACCGGTAAAGATTTAGAAGTAACTTTTGAAGTTGAAACAAGACCCGAAGTAACTTTAGGTTCTTACAAAGGTTTAGAAGTTAAAGCTGAAATTCCTTCAGAAGATGATGGTGCTTTTGATAAAGCTTTAGAAGGCTTTTTAACTCAACATTCTTCACTTGAATTGGTTTTAGATAGAGCTTCAAATAATACAGATACTGTTGTATTTGATTTTGATGGAACTTGTAATGGTGAAGCTATTCAAGGCGGTTCAGCTAAAGGTTATGCATTAGATTTAGGTCATTCAAACTTTATTCCTGGATTTGCAGAACAATTAGTTGGGCACAATATCAATGAAGAATTTGATATTCAAGTTACATTCCCTGAAGATTACCATGATGAAAAATTAAAAGGTCAGCCTGCAACTTTTGCTATTAAACTTAAAGAAATAAGAGAAAGAGTTATGCCTGAATTAACTGACGAATTCGTTAAAAAATCAAGCAGATTCTCTACAGTTGATGAATTAAAAGCTGATATTAAAGATTATATTGAACACCAAAGAGAAAGTTTGAAAAAATCAAGTGCTGAAAATTCAGTATTTAAAGCTGTAATTGATTCTTCATCTGTTGAAATTCCTCAAAGAATGGTTGATAGAGAAGTTCAATCACTTAGAGAAGATTACCGTCAAAGATTGGCTCAACAAGGTATTGACTGGAATAGATTTATTGAATCTCAAGGCGGAAGTGAAGAAAAATTTAACGAAACTTTAGTTGAAGATGCTAAAATCAGAATTAAAAATTCACTTGTAATTGATAAAATTTCTAAAGATGAAAATATTTCAGTTGAACAAGCTGATTTTTCTGATAGATTATCAAGAATTGCAAGTGCTTATGGCATCGGACCTCAAGATTTTGTTAAACAATTTGGTCAAAATGCTGATTTCTTACAAAATATTTCTCAACAAATCGTAAATGATAAGGTAAGAAGTTTCTTGGTTGAAAACAACAAAATTGAATATGTTGAAGTTCAACCTGAAAAAGAAGCAGTTGAAGCATAACAAATTATAAGTATAATATTAAAATAAGAAAGGGAATTAAATCATGAGTTTTGTACCTGTAGTTGTAGAACAATCAAGTCGCGGTGAAAGATCATTCGACATTTTCTCAAGATTATTAAGAGAAAGAATTATCTTTTTAGGAACTGCTATTGATGATATGGTTGCAAATTTAGTTGTTGCACAATTGTTATTACTAGATAGTGAAAATCCTGAAAAAGATATTATGTTATACATTAACAGCCCAGGCGGCAGTGTAACTGCGGGTTTCGCAATTTATGATACTATGCAGCATATTAGAGCAGATGTTTCTACAATTTGTTTAGGACAGGCTGCTTCTATGGGTGCATTCCTTTTATCTTCTGGTACTAAAGGCAAAAGAATGGCTCTTCCTCATTCAAGAGTTTTAATTCACCAACCTTTAGGCGGTGCTCAAGGTCAGGCTACTGATATCGAAATTCAAGCAGCTGAAATCATTAGAATTAAAAAATCTCTTAATGAAATCCTTGCATCAAATACCGGTCAATCTATTAAAAAGATTGAAAAAGATACAGATAGAGACTATATCATGACACCTCAAGAAGCTCTTGAATACGGTATGATTGATAAAGTTATCTCAAGAGATATTATTAAGTAATTAAAACAGTCATTCTGAGGCAGCATATATGAGATTCTTCGCTATGGCTCAGAATGACTTTAATTAAGCCGGAGAATCTCTAACAACTATGGTGATAAAATGCCAAAACACGATGACGATAAATTAAAATGTTCTTTTTGCGGTAAGACTCAAGATCAGGTAAAAAAACTTATTGCCGGCCCTGAAGTTTATATCTGCGATGAATGTGTTGAACTTTGTAACGAAATTCTTGATGAAGAATTTTTTGAAGCAAAGGATAAGGATGGAGCCGCTATTGATTCTGAAAATTCAGAAAAAGGAGAAAAAGCCATTCCAAAACCACATGAAATTAAAGAATATTTGGATCAATATATTGTAGGTCAGGATGATGCTAAAAAAGTATTATCTGTTGCTGTTTACAACCATTATAAACGTTTAAAACACAATAAAAATACTAAAGAAACTGTAGAAATTCAAAAATCTAACATTCTTCTTGTTGGTCCTACAGGTTCAGGTAAAACATTGCTGGCTCAAACTTTAGCAAAAATGTTAGATGTACCTTTTGCAGTTGCAGATGCTACAACTTTAACTGAAGCCGGTTATGTTGGTGATGACGTTGAAAATATTTTACTTCGTTTATATCAGAATGCTGAATTTGATTCATCTAAAGCTGAACGCGGTATTATTTATATTGATGAAATAGATAAAATTTCAAGAAAATCTGAAAATACATCTATAACAAGAGATGTATCTGGTGAAGGTGTACAACAGGCACTTTTGAAAATGATTGAAGGTACTGTTGCTCATGTTCCTCCACAAGGCGGTAGAAAACATCCTCATCAAGAATTTATTGAAATTGATACAAGCAATATTTTATTTATTGTCGGCGGTGCATTTGTTGGTTTAGAAAAAATTATTGATGCAAGAGCAGGCGAAGGCAACTCTGTAGGTTTTGGTGCTAAAGCAGCAATGTCTCAGGCTGAAAAAGAAGCTAATGCAGTTAAAATGTTGAAAAAATTACAGCCTGAAGATTTGATGAAATTCGGTTTAATTCCTGAATTTATCGGTCGTGTACCTGTTTATGCGGTTCTTGATCAATTGAATGAAAAAACATTAAAAATGATTTTGACTGAACCTAAAAATGCAGTACTAAAACAATATCAAGCACTTTTAAAAATGGATGGTGTTGATTTAGAATTTGAACCGGAAGCTGTAGATTTAATTTCTAAAGAAGCAATCCGTCGTAAAACCGGTGCCCGTGCATTGCGTTCTATTGTTGAAGAAATTATGTTAGATGTAATGTATGATGTTCCAACAAAAGAAAATCTTGATAAATTTGTTGTAACTGCAGATATGGTTAAAAATCGAAAAAATGCTGAAGTTGTAAAATTACCTACAAAAGAAACTTCATCCAGTGAAATTTCAGCATAATAAGTTATATTATTCGTAAGGGAGCTTTTCTAAATGAGGAGCTCCTTTTAGTTTGCCAAACTATCTTTTTTATGCGAAAATTTAATAAAAGGGAGAATTGTTGTGGGAGAGTCAAAAACTTTAATTTTAATTGATGGTCATGCATTAGCATTTCGTCAGTATTATGCTTTAGAACGTACAAATATGCAAACAAAGGATGGAACACCTACCTGGGCTGTATATGGCTTTTTTAAAGCGATTTTTGACTTGTTAAAAAACGATAATTTATCACCTGATGCGATTGGCGTTGCCTTTGATGTTTCTCATCATACATTCAGGACTGAAAAATACGAAGAATATAAGGCTAATAGAGTAGCAATGCCGGATCCAATGCGTATTCAAATGGGGCTTATATATGAAGGATTAAAGGCTTTTAATATACCTATTTATACAAAAGAAGGCTTTGAAGCAGATGATGTTATTGGGACAATTTCAAAACGTGCCTGTGAATTGGGTCATAAGGTTTTAATTCTTACAGGTGATCAAGATTCATTCCAATTAATACAAAAAAACGGATGTATTAAGGTTATTATACCTTCAAAGGGTGAACTTCTGGAGTATGATTGGGATAGAGTTTATCAAAAGTTAGGTGTTTATCCTGATCAAGTTATTGACTATAAAGCATTGAGGGGAGATACGTCTGATAATATTCCGGGTATAAAAGGAATAGGCGAAAAAATAGCAGTAAAGCTTCTTGATGAATTTAAAACGGTTGATAATGTTCTTGGTAATGCTGATAAAATTTCTGGAAATGCTATACGTGAAAAGATTAAAAATGGTGTTGAACAGGCTGAACTTAGTAAATATCTTGCAACTATCGTTTGTGATGTTGATGTGCCTTTTGATTTTGATAAAACCAATATTGATTTACCTGATATTGCTAATGTTACTGAATTCTTGCGAAAAATGCAATTTTACAGCTTTTTGAAAAATATTGAATTTATACTAAAATCATTTGATAAGAATAAATCAGAATTGACACAACAAACAAACTTGTTGCCGGAATTAAATATTACAGCTTCAAACGGTCAGCTTGGATTGTTTGCTCAGGCAGTTCAAACAGAAGTTAATAAGTCAGAATTGCACTTTAACACAACTCTAATTACCGATACTACTGATTTTGAGAATATGATTGATAACTTGTCAAAAGCTTCTGTTATCGCATTAAAGGTTTTTGCAGATGTTAAGAATGCTGTGAATTCATCAATTTACGGTATTGCATTGGGTGTTAATTCCGGATATGAATACAACAACTCATTTCAGGTTACAAATGATAATTTGCCGGCTCAGACATATTATATCCCGATTTCTCACAATATTGAAAATCAATTAAATATTGAGTTTGTGAAGGATAAATTGAAAACTGTATTTGAAAACCCTTCCGTAAAAAAAATAACACACGATATTAAAAGTGAATATAATGTTTTAAAACTAATTGGTATTGAGATTCAAGGCGTAATTTTTGATACCTTGCTGGCAAGTTATATAAAAGATTCTAATGCCAATGCTGATTTTGATATTCAATGTATGGAACGTATTGAGCATGTACTGCCTACTGTTATTTCAGATAATAAAAAAATGAAATTTAATAATCTTGATTTAGATACAGTAAAAAATTACACAGGAGATGTAATTGCAAGCTTATTCAAACTTAGTGCATTCTGGAATTCAAATCTGGATGAAAAAGAACACAATATATTTGAAACAATAGAAATTCCTCTGGCTCATGTTCTTGCGAATATGGAATTTAACGGTGTAACTGTTGATGTTGAATATTTAAAAACTTTAACAACACTTTTTGATAAAAAATTATCAAAACTTGAATCCAGAATATTTGAGCTGGCTGACGAAGGTTTTAATATAAACTCTCCTAAACAGGTCGGATATATTTTATTTGACAAATTGCAGCTTAAATCACGCAAAAAACGCGGGAAATCTAAAAATTCAACCAGTGCAGAAGTTCTGACTGCATTAGCAGAAGATTATGAAATTGCAAGACTTTTGCTGGAATATCGAAAGTTTGCTAAACTAAAATCAACTTATACTGATTCCTTGCCTGCATTGATTGATTCTCGTGATAATAGAATTCATAGTACTTACAATCAAGCTGTTACGGTTACAGGCAGATTATCTTCTTCAAATCCAAATTTGCAAAATATTCCAACTCGTTCTGAAGAAGGTAATAAAATTCGTCAGGCTTTTGTTCCCGAAAATAAAAATAACAGCTTAATTTTGTCGGCTGATTATTCACAAATTGAACTCAGGGTGTTAGCCCATGTTTCTCAGGATAAAAACCTTATTGATGCTTTTAATTCCGGAATTGATGTACATACATTAACGGCTTCTAAAGTATTTGAAGTTGCACCATCTGAGGTTACCAAAGAAATGCGTTATAAATCAAAGGCAGTAAATTTTGGTATTGTCTATGGACAAAGTAAATACGGTTTGGCTAAGGCTCTAAAAATTACTCCTCAGGAGTCTGAAATGTTTATTGATAAATACTTTTTGACTTATCCTGGCATTAGAGCTTATATGCAGGATGAAATGCTCAAAGTTGAAGAAAAAGGCTATGTTGAAACTATATTCGGTCGTAAAAGATATTTATTGAATGAAATAAACAGTTCAAATTCCATGGTTAGAGAATTTGCAAAACGAGCAGCAATTAACCATCCTATTCAAGGTACTGCATCTGATCTTATGAAGCTTGCAATGATTGATTTTGCTGCTAAATTAAAAGAGTATAATTTAAAAACAAAAATGATAATGCAGGTTCATGATGAACTTGTGCTTGAAGTTGATAAGTCAGAACTTGAACAGGTTAAAAAACTTGTAGTAGAAGCAATGGAACTCGGGCAGCCGTTAGATGTTCCGCTTGTTGTTGATATAAATATAGGTGAATCATGGAAAGAATTATAAAACTTTTAATTGTATTTACATTACTTTTGACATCTTCTGTTGTATCATCTTATGCTGCAGATGACCAGTTGAATTTGAGCACTCTGATTACAGCTCAAAATGTAAAATATGAAAATTGTACCAAAGTTTTTAATACAGACAATGTTTCATTGTTTTATCTAACAATTGCCGCAATAAACGCTAATAGATTCACCATTGATGAAGTTCAATCGAAATCAGGATATGTTCTGTTTACTGCTGTAAATAAGCAATTTCTGGCTACAGTGCTGAATGTTAACACAAATCAAGCAATGCTGAAAATAACTCCTGCGGATAACAATTATTTCTTCCAACCCGGAATTATATTGAATATCTATAAATATATAGAATTAAATTTATCAAAAAAGCCTGAAAATGTTTTAACAAGATAGTTTTGGAAATATTTTTAACGCATTCTTTGTGGTTTCGGCTGCAATAAAATCAATTGTTGTGTTCCGTAAATTCGCGATTTCTTGTGCAACATACGATACATACGCAGGCTGATTTTCCGTTCCTCTGTATGGAACAGGGGTTAAATAAGGATCATCGGTTTCAAGAAGTAAATATTCGATTGGAATATTTTGAGCAACTTCTTTTGCTTTTTTTGCATTTTTAAAAGTCACAACACCTCCGAGTGCAATATATATTCCTTCTTTAATGCATTCTTTTGCAAAATCAAGACTGCCGGAAAAACAATGCAGTATTGCTGTTGAATTTTTATTGTATTTTTTAAGAATATCCAGTGTGTCAAAATGAGCATCTCTGCAGTGAATATTTAAAGGCAAATTCATCTGGTTTGCAAATTGAATCTGCTTAATAAAAATTTCTTTTTGTAATTCAATAAATGATTTGTCCCAGTAATAATCCAGACCAATTTCACCGATTCCAATAATTTTGTGATTGCTGCGAATAATAGATTCCATATCATTAAGAGTTTTATCAGTAAAAGTTTTTGCCTCTTCCGGAAAAACTCCGACATATCCATATAAATCATTATATTTTTGAATAAAACTATCTACCTCAAAAATATCTTGTGCAGTTGATGAAGGGACAATGGTGATTATTCTGCTATTTTGGGCATTTTTGATTGCAGAATCAATATTTGTATCCTTCAACATATTTACATGAGAATGTGTGTTTATTATATATGGATTGTTCATATTTATGCGTTATTCTTTACTGTTACTAATTTTTCAAGACAATTTGTCATTGTACATTTAAATCTTTCGCACTCAGCCTCGTTATTTGCCTCAAAACGAAGAGTAAATACAGGTTCGGTATTACTTTGCCTAATTAATGCAAATCCACCGTTAAAAACGATTCTCATACCATCTAAAGTAACAATTTCTATTATCTCAGAACCAAACATATCAGGATTATTATTTACTTCAGATTTCATTGCTTCAAGCACTTCTTTTTTTAAGTGATTTGGACATGGAAAACGTACTTCGTCACTTGTAAATACTTTATTAAATGGTTCTAAGATATCTTCTAACTTAAATTCAGGGTTACATTTTTTATTTTTAGCTATGATTTCAATTATGCGGCAACCTGCATATACAGCATCATCAAAGCCGTAATATCTGTCTTTAAAGAAAGTATGACCGCTCATTTCACCGCCAAGAATAGCATTTGTTTCCTTCATTTTATCTTTGATATATCCGTGACCGGTTTTGCACATAACAGCATTGCCGCCGGCGTTGTTTATAGTATCATACAATACCTGTGAACATTTAACCTCAGAAACTACAGTTGGATTCAGTTCAATTATATCCATTGCATAAATAAGTAAAAGCTTATCACCGGTCAAAGGTTTTCCCTTAGAATCTACAACCCCGATTCTGTCGCTATCGCCGTCAAAAGCAATACCAACATCTGCTTTATTTTCAATGACAGTTTTAGAAAGGGTTTCTAATGTTGATAAAACACTTGGGTTAGGGTGATGGTTCGGAAATCTTCCATCAGGCTCAGAGAATAATTCAATAACATCACAGCCAAGTTCTCTATATAATTGAGGACCAACAATGCCGCCTGTTGCATTTGCACTGTCAACAACAACTTTTATGCCTTTACCGATCTCGCCGAATTTCTCTTTCATTTCCGCAATGTATTCAGCCAAAATTGACTTGCTGTAATCTTGAACAGAAATATCATCCGGCAAATTCTTCCAATTATCAAAAGTAAGTGCTTTTACTTCTTTAATCTGAACTTCGTTTAAGGTTTGTCTGTTGTAAGTCATTTTTAAACCATTGTACTCACTCGGGTTATGACTAGCAGTAATAATCATTGCCCCGTCTAAATTATGAGCAATCTCGGAATAGTAACCGATAGGCGTAGGAGCCAAACCTAAATCTTCAATATATGTAACACCTGCATCGACTAAACCTTTAATTAACGCTGTTTTTAAAGATGGTGAATGCAATCTTGCATCCATACAAACACTTATTCGTAAATCTACAGGCATTTTTCCAGTATGCTTTTCAAGCCATGCAATATATCCGAAACCAATGTTATAATACAACTCTTCAGTAATATCGTCGTTATAAATTCCTCTTATATCATTTTTACCAAATGCGTGTTCATATTTTTGCATAATTCACATCTCCCAATCTTTAGAATATAATAAAATCATATCATGAAAAAGTTGTTTGCAAAATTTATAAATAATCAAAACTATGCTGCATGGATATTTATCCTGCCAGCAATATTAGGAACCTTTATTTTTATAATTATTCCAATGCTGTGTTCATTTGGACTTAGTTTTACAAAATGGGATTTGCTAAATCCTGTAGAATTTGTCGGGCTTGAAAATTATATTCAACTCTTCAATTCTGATTTATTTTATAAAGTTTTAACAAATACTGTGTTTTTTGCACTATCAACTTCAATTTTAGGGGTTATCATTCCTCTAATTCTTGCTTCAATTTTGAATTCTAAAATAAGAGGCTCAGAATTTTATAAAACTGCGTATTTCTTACCGTTTATTACCCCGATGGTCGTTGTAGGAATTGTTTGGGCGTGGATTTTTGACCCTAACATCGGGCTGCTAAATCAAGTTTTACAAATCCATATTAATTGGCTTTATGACTCAAAATATGCAATGTCAGCACTTATTATTGTATCAGTATGGAAACTTATTGGATATAACATGATAATATTTCTGTCCTCAATGTCCGGAATCTCACAAAGTATGTTTGAAGCTGCTAAAATTGACGGGGCAAACGCATTCCAAACATTCAAAAATGTAACAATTCCACTATTATCTCCAACAATATTTTTTGTAGTCATAATAACTGCAATAAGCTCATTTCAAGTATTTGACTTGATTTATTTAATGACACAAGGCGGACCGTTCGATAGTACAAATGTTCTTGTTTATGCAATATATAAGAATGCTTTTGAATATTTTCACATAGGTAAAGCGAGTGCAATTGCTTATGTACTATTTGTAATAATCCTTGTTTTGACCTTAATTCAGTGGCGTTTCAGAAAGAAATTAGTGTATAATGAAAACTGATATTCACCAAAACCCTTGCAAAATTAATAAAACAATGTTATACTAGAAATATCCACAAAGATATACAATATTTAGAAATGTAAAAAATACCCCCTAAAAAGCTAAAGAAAAACTAAACCGTGCCGAAACAAAATAATGTAGAAGGCACGAATAAACAACTAAATACACCAGAATACTTAAA
>CATLLJ010000011.1 GCA_950022495.1 uncultured bacterium | reverse complement strand
CATAAAACCCCGTCGGACCTCATCATCCGACGGGGCTGGGGTAAAAAAAGGATTTATGCTACTTAACGATATATACATATAATATTTAGTTAACATTGCTTAATTTAATTACTAATTTTATTAAAGTTTTTTTCTAAACTGCCGATTATTAACATGTAACAGTTTAATACGGGGTGTGTAAGTAAAATGTACGAAGACCTACTTAGAAAACAAATTATTGTAGAGCTAAAAAATTTAATCGAAAAAGCTGAAAATATGGAAGACGATAAAGATTCATACTGTGAATTTATGAAGGGTATGATTTTGAATACATATAGTACAAATTAGTCATTTGTCGAATGAAAAGTTTAGGCAATTCCATTAGATTATAACTATGAAAATTGTTATAATCGGTGGAGTTGCCGCCGGAGCTAAAGCTGCAGCAAAAATAAAACGTTTACTACCGGATTCTAAAGTTGAAATATATACAGACGATACCCATGTTTCCTATTCTTCATGCGGTCTGCCTTATTATATAGAAGGTAATTTTATAGACTATAAAGCTCTATTGGTTCGTTCAGTAGAAGAATTTAAAGCTTCAGGAATTGATGTATATTTAGAATCAAAAGTAGAAAAGATTCTTATACCACAGCAGCAAGTGCTTGTTTGCACTAAAACAGATGCAAGACTTGTTAATTATGATAGGTTAATTATTGCAACAGGTGCAAGACCATTTATTCCTAAAATCGGCGGTTATGAGAATTTTGATAATGTTTATACAGTTAGAAAAATTGAAGATGGTATAAAAATTCGCGAAAAGATGCTTCAGTCAAAACACGCAATTATTATAGGAAGCGGTTTTATTGGTTTGGAGCTGCTTGAAGCTTTTGTTAAAAACGGGTTAGAAGTTGATGTAATAGAAAAAAACGATAGATTAATATCTGCATTTGATTCGGATATGTCAGACATTATCCGTAGCAGGCTTGAAGCCTATACTCCATCTACATTTAGATTTCATACAAGTGAAATTGTTGCTGAATTTATAGGTGAAAATAGGCAGGCTAAAATTGTAAAAACTTTATCAGGTAAAGAATTTAATACTGATATGATAATAATATCATCCGGCGTAAGACCAAATTCCGAAATAGCAAGAGATGCAGGAATTTTTATAGGTGAAACGGGTGGAATTCGAGTAAATAAATTGATGCAAACATCTGTACCAAATATTTATGCCTGCGGAGATTGTTGTGAAGAAAAACACTTAATCAGCGGCAAGTATGTGTGGGTTCCATTAGGCTCAACAGCTAATAAAGAGGGCAGATGTGCTGCGATGAATGCTGCAGGAGTTTATAACGAATTCGAAGGAGTTTTAGGTTCTGCGGTTTCAAGATGCTTAAATACAACTATGTCCATGACTGGTTTAACAGAAAAAGAAGCACAGGAATTTGGTTATAATACAGTAACGGCTATTGTCTCTAAAGCTGATATGGTGGCTTATATGCCCGATGTTGGAGACATAACATTAAAGGTTATAGCTGATAAAGCAACAGGTCTTCTACTTGGCGGTCAGGCTGTGGGATCAATAGGTGCTGATAAAAGAATAAATACGTTAGCAACAGCACTTTTAGGGCATTTAACAGTAAATGAATTTAATAATCATGATTTAACTTACGCACCACCATATTCTACAACAATTGACCCATTACTGAATGCAATGAGTATTTTATGCAATAAAATTTCTAGACCTTGTTAATTAGATTATATATGTATTTAGCAGCTCCTTCGCCCATTGAAAAGCAGCTTGCCTGTACGCGTAAAGCACCTTGAGACATATAATCCGCAGAAATACCTCTGCCTGCAACAAAAAGATTTTCAAAATCATTCGACATTAAACTTTCAATTGGCAGTTGATATTCACCTGTTTTTTCGAGAGTTGATGTATTCTTGTTTGTACTATGCACATCAATAGGATAATTCGATATAACAACAGGATTTTTAAATGTTTTTCCTGATTTTAAGTCGTCAATAGTGTAGATATATTTACCTCTAATTCTATTTGAAACCCTGACACCAAGCATATCTGCAATATTTGATATATATGAATTTTCAAAACCTGGAAAATATTTTTTACAAAAATGTGAAAGCCTTAAAATAGCCTGTCTGCCTTCTAATAGGGCGGTTGTTCTATCTTGAATTAGGCTTGGATTAAGGCTTTCAATTATCCTCGGACAGTTGAAAGCTATGCTATCAGGTGCACCTGCAATTGTAAATATTTGAAAATAGTTTCTATCTGTGTCTTTTAGTATGTTTTTCTTGACAGCATCATCAAATAAAGGGGTTAAAGCCCACTGTTTATTAGTATCCCACGTATATGCAGTAGATAAGTGTATATTTCCGTTAATATTTTCAATAGTTGTTACATCTCTGTCTGTATCCAGCTCTTCAAGCCATTTTGCAAAGATGTTTAAATTTATTCCGCTCATAATAAAGCGCAAACTAATTGGCTGAAATTCTGAATTATCATTTAAAAATTCGCAATTAATTTTTTTTGAAAAATTCAGATCTCCTGTTGCATCTATATAATACTTCGCTTCGATAGGTACTGATAATATTTCTCCTGTTGATTGTAAAATATTATCACCATATATCTGTTCGTTATATACTGATAATGTATTATTAATTGTAATTGAATTTATGCTATTAGTTGAATTAGATATTGCAAGAATTTCAGAATTAAATCTAACATCTACATTAGCTTCTTGCATCATTTCATCTAATATAATTTTAGTTAATTCATGGTTAAACCAGCCAGGATTATCCTGATAAGTGATTTGACCACCGATTTTATTTAATTTTTCAATCAGTGTTGAATAAAATTCAGTATTGATTTGATTATCACCGGATTTCATTACCGGCACAACAAGTCCTGATGTTATTGTACCCCCGAGATGAATTCCCTTTTCTAATAAAAGCGTTTTTAGCCCTAGTTTGCCGCTTGTATATGCCGCCGCACAACCTGCCGTACCTCCGCCTATTACTACAACATCATATTTCATTTTATCTCCTTACAATGTTTAAAATACTGTGAACTTGTCATTCTATCTGAATTTTTTATCTCTAAATTTCTACCCGCGTTTATAGCCTCATTAAGACCGGTTAAATTTTCATCCCTATAAAATATACCTGCAGTTGTTTTTAATAGTCCTAATTCATCTTCTGTGAGTTCATATTTTATAAGCGATTTATTTTTTACAGCGATAGTACCTATAAATTTATCCGATGTTTTGTTATAAATTTTTCCAATATAAAATCCAGCTTCAATCATGGCACTTCTTACTGCTGCAGATGAAGTGTAAGTTAAAATCATTCCATCTTCATTTAAATGTTCATGCAATAGTTGAAAAAATTCATACGACCACAAACATGGACACTTGGAAGGTGTAAAAGCATCAAGAAATATAACATCGTAAGTTAAATTATCATTTTTTATAGACTGTCTAGCATCGCAAATTTCGAGGCTAAAATTAACATTATCTAGTTTATAGGTTTTTAGTCTGTTTTTATACCAATTAGATACGTACTTATAATATATATTATGTAAGAAAGTAATAAAAGCATTCAGTAGACTCAAATGTATGCCCTTATAGTTGATTTTTTTATATAAAGCCGAGAAATTTGAGTCAAAGTATTTTTTAAATACTTTACTGGTCAAAATGGCTGAGAGTTCATCATTACATCTAAAATCAGGGTTATTATGGGCTATTTTATCAAAAATTAAATAATTTATTAATTTATCTATTTTTTTTAAATTTTTAGATTTTTGTTTTGATAAATATTTATCCACTTGCTTGTATTCAAAATTTAAATTTTTATTATCAATGTTTTTTTCTCCTGTTTTTATAAATGGTGATAAATAGGATAAAATTTTATCATTGTCCAGTGCTTTAATAGATATCTTACTAAAAATATTATCTGTATATATCGTAGAGTTATATGTTGTACTATTGCTATTAATTTTTCTCTTATTGTTCGATAAAATATTATTAGTATGTATCGTTTCGATATTGTTATTTTCTATAATTAATTTTTTAGAATTTTTTTTTGAAAATTTTATTTTTTCTAAAAGGAAATTTAAAAAACTTTTTGTGTTGTAACCAATCCCATAACAAATATCTAAAACTCTTATGTTATCTTTTGCTAATAAAGTATCAAAGTCTATAGGATAGATAAATTTCTCATAGGCTTCAGTTAAAGCACCGTCTGCGCTATGATATATATCATCAAAATCCGGATTATACAGCCCCACAGAGCCATCATTTGTAAAATATGGGTGAAATTCGTACATATAGCCATTATACGGCTATTTATTATTAAAAACAAATTCTTTAAATATCTTATAAAATGATATATTTTATTGTTTTTGATATAATGTACTAGAAAGGTGATTAAGATTATGAAAGTTAGTGTAAAAGTACCTGCTACAACAGCAAATATAGGACCTGGCTTCGATTGTCTGGGTATGGCTTTGCCTTTATATAATACTATTACAATTGAAGAAACTGTTTTACCGGGTACAGGTGTAGAAATAAATGTTATATCTGAAAGCAGTGCAATAGATGAATTAGCACTTGAACATATTCCGTTAGATGAAAACAGCTTAGTATATAAAGCTGTTGAATTATTGTACAATTCAATTGGTCAAACTCCGGGAGAATTGAAAATTAATATACATTCATCAATTCCGGTTGCAAGAGGATTAGGCAGCAGTGCTTCTGTTGTAGTGGGAGCATTGATTGCAGCAAATGAACTTTTAGGACATCCTGCTGATGAAGTTGCACTTTTATCTATTGCTTCTGAATTAGAAGGACATCCTGATAATATTACTCCTGCGATTATTGGCGGTCTTGTTCTTGCCTCTCAGGAAGACGATGGTACAGTTATTTATAGAAAACTTGAGTGGCCTTCTGAATGGGCTATAACTGTTTGTATTCCTGATTTTGAATTATCTACAGATATTGCACGTTCTGTATTGCCAAAAGAAGTACCGATGAAGGATGCTATTTTCAATGCACAAAGACTTGGTATGTTTGTGCAAGCGGTTCATACAAAAGATACTGAACTTATGAAATTGGCATTAAAAGACAGATTACATCAGCCATATAGAATGAAACTTATGCCGGGCTTGGATAAAATTATGGATAATTTAAGATTTATTGATAGCGTTCTTGGCTGTGTAATAAGCGGTGCAGGCTCTTCAATTTTAGTTATTTCTGAAAAGAATGATCTTGATAAGATTAAAAATGTTGTTAAAGAAACATGGGCAGATCAGAATATTAAATGCGAAATTAGAACAATGAATGTTGAACAAAATGGTGCACAAATTGTCTCAAATGAAGATTAGACATTCATATTAGATAAAATACGAATAAAAAATTAAAGAATAACCTTCATAATATAGAAAATATTTATGGAGGTTATTTTTATGAATATTACAATATTAGATTCTTGTGTAGGCTGTGGTGCTTGTTCAATTATTAATCCGGAAGTATTCGATATGAATAGGGATAAAGCAATCGTTAATCCTGAAAACATCGAATATACAGAAGATTTATGTATTGATGCAGCATTAGCATGTCCTGTTAATGCCATTGAAATTAATGATTATTAAGAAATATTAACGTCTAAAACTCAATAATAATATAGAAAAAATTGCTTGATTTGAAATTCAAGCAATTTTTTTATTTAAAAATTCTTTATATAGAAGTAAGGGAAATTTTATGTAGAACTGAAAGGTAGGTATTTATGACAAACATGTATTTAGCAAGTCCAGCGTACACCATGTTTGACTCAACAAAAGGTAGTATGACAAATCGCTATCAATGTGCAAAAGAACATTTTAAAAACAATTTAGAGTATGGGCTTAAAGGAGCATGCTTAGGAGCAGCAACTGCAGGTGTTAGTTATGCAGCTATTAAAAACCCAACTAAGGTAAACAACTTAGCAGCAAAAATAGGTAAGTTTTTTACAAAGAATAAATTGACAAAATTACCGAAAGGTGCAATTGAAAAACGAATTGATCCAAAAATAGTTGATAAATTATTAAAACCATCATACCTTAAAAAAGGTAAAGCTGCTTTATTGTTAGGCGGCATAGCATTATTTGGCGGAGCTCTAGTACATTTAATAGCTAAAAGCAGTTATAAATCCGGTCAAATTGATCAAAAATATACAGATGCAGCAAAAATCGAATCACAAACCAAGAATGTAATTTTAGAAAACAAATTAGCTGCAGCAGAAGCAAAAGATGCAACTTTAGCTAAAAATGCAAGAGGTCTTTATTGCTAATTTAGAAAATTAAATCTATATAAAGGAAAAAGAGGTATTTATTATACCTCTTTTTCGTATGTAATGCATAATTTCAATTCATTATCAAGGACTTCAATTACAGCCCAGCGAATTATAGAACCGAACCTGTTTGTTAAAACCTTTTCTATTGTAACAGTAGAAACAATTTCAGGCTTATCAATTAAAACAATATCCGAACAAATTTGCATAAGTAAACCTCAAATTACTCAACTGTTACAGATTTTGCCAAATTTCTAGGCTGGTCAACGTCTTTGCCTAAAAATTCTGCAATATAATATGCAATTAATTGTAACGGAATCATTGCAACAATCGGTGAAAGCAATTCTATAACATCTGGAACTCTAATAATAAAATCAAACAAATCATCCAATTTTTCATCGGTTGAATTAGTTAAAGCTATCATCCTAGCGTTTCTTGCTTTTGCTTCTTCGCTATTAGAAAGAAGTTTTTCGTACACAGAACCTTTCATTAAAATTGATAAAACCGGCATTGTTTCGTCAAGCATCGCAATTGGACCGTGTTTCAATTCTCCTGCAGAATAACCGGTAGCATTAATATAACTGATTTCTTTTAGTTTTAATGCTCCTTCTAACGCTGTAGGATAATTTATACCTCTTGCAATATAAATAAAATCGCGTGTTCCTGAATATTTTCTGGCACATTTTTGAATATCTTCTTTATGTGCTAATATTTGTTCTATTTTTTGCGGTAAAAGCATCATTTCAGCTTTTAAAGCTGTTAAATCAGATTGAGCCATTGTTCCTTTGATTTCAGCCATGTACAAAGCTAACAGATAGAAAGAAGTTAGCTGTGCAATATATGATTTTGTAGCTGCAACAGAAACTTCAATACCGGCACTTACAGGGATCAAACTATCAGCTTCTCTAGCCATAGCACTGTCAGGTCTATTTGTAATAATTAAAATATGTGACCCTTTAGCTTTTGATTGTTTAATTGCGGTTAAGGTGTCAGCGGTTTCACCTGATTGAGATACGCCTATAACAAGAGTATGTTCATCTGTCACTGTCTTACGATAAATATATTCGCTGGAAGCTTCTACATCCACTGGAATACCGCAGAAATTCTCAATAATATATTTCCCTATCATTGCGGCATGTAATGATGTTCCGCAGGCAATAATTTGAATTCTGTTTAAGTTTTTAAGAGTTTCTCTTGTGAGTTTAACTTCATCTAAAACAATAGGATCTTCAGGGGTATGAAGTTTACCAACAAGAATATTTCTGATTACATCAGGCTGTTCATGAATTTCTTTCAGCATGAAATGTTTATAGCCCATTTTGCTAAGTGCAATCGGTTCCCATGGTAAAAGCTCAACTTTAGGCTCTAATTTATTGCCATGCTCATCTTCTAAGACTATTGAATCAGGTGTAAGAGTTGCAACCTGATTATCAGATAAGTACACTGCACGTTTTGTATGTTTAATAAATGCTGGAATATCAGACGCAACATAAAATTCATTTTCGCCGTAACCAACAATTAAAGGTGCATTTCTTTTAGTTACAACGATTTTATTTGGTTCATTATTATGCATAATACATAAAGCATAAGCACCTTGAATTTTTTCAGAAGCAAGATGAACTGCCTTTGTTAGATCTTTCACCTGTCCGTAAATAGATGCAACTAAATGTGCTACGGTTTCAGTATCAGTCTGAGATCTAAAAGTGCACCCTTTAGCTTCTAATTCTTCTTTTAATTCTTTGTAATTTTCTATAATACCATTATGAACAACGGTAAGATTACCGCAATTACAAGTATGAGGATGTGCATTAAGTACTGTTGGAGCACCATGAGTTGCCCATCTAATGTGACCAATTCCTGTAGTAGCTTTTGTTAGTTCATAAGCATGAGGTGCTAATTCCTCTCTTAAATTTTTCAATTTTCCTTCTGCTTTATAAACCTTTATTGAATCCGCACACTTTAAAGCAATACCGGAAGAATCATATCCTCTGTATTCTAATTGTTCAAGTCCGTCCAATAATATATCAACAACAGGTTTCTTTCCAACATATCCAACAATACCACACATATTGTAATCTCTCCATAAAATTAACTACAATATATATGGTATCATCAAAATAACAGTTTTTTTATAACTTAATAAAATTTTTACATCTTACTAGTGTAATATATGGATTCCTGCACCGCCGAATGTTGGATTGTAGGAATTATGGTATCCCCATCCGTTTGTACCATAGTAACCTCTATTGTATGAAGGACCAAAACGGTTAATATATGGCGAATTTGTAATCTCAGGTGAAAATCCTGTCGGCTGTCCCACAAATGTATTTATTAAACGATTTTTTATTCTATTAGATGATGATGTATTGTAAGCTGAATTATTATAATATCTTTGAGGATAATCTTCACCTCTGTAATTTGCAAGAATATTATTCATTCTCTGGGATATGTTCATACTTGAATATGATTGGTTAAATAATTCTTTTTCAATTCTATTAAGTCTTGATGAATTGCTTTCGCTTGAGTATCTTCTTCCGAATAAATACTGTTCAACATGCGACAAATCATTATTATAAATATTTTCGTTATAGTTATAATTATAGTTATTTGGTACATTTTTTACTGTTGTAACTGTGTAAGCCTCAGCATTATAAGTTACACCAATTAAAATTGCAGATAATACAAAAAATACGGATAGTTTTTTATTCATAAATACCTCAAACGGTTCAATTCAACTCCCAAATATCTTATTATGTTTGAATATATTTTTAATTCTCCAGAGGAATAATCTTAACAATTAGACTAACTTAATCTTAAATGCTAAGATAATATTGTTATGTTGGAAAATAAAAAAAAGAAACGGGTTATTGCCTATCTCCACACGCATTGGGATAGAGAGTGGTATAGAGAATTTGAAGTTTTTAGATTGAGACTTCTAAGAGTTTTTGATAATGTTATTGATTTGCTGGAACGCAGCTTAATTCCATCATTTTATTTTGATGGACAAGTTTCAGCCTTACTTGATTATTTAGAATTGCGTCCGGAAAATGAATCTAGAGTTAGACAATTAATACTAGATAAGAAGCTGTTTATAGGTCCATTTTACTGTCTTGTTGATGAATTTTTAACCGATGGTGTATGTTTTAGTAAAAACCTCGAAATTGGTCTAAAAATAGCCCGAGAATTCGGATGTGAAGATTTTATCGGATATTTTGCTGATACCTTCGGACACAGTGAAAATATTACAAAAATTTTGCAAAATTACGGAATAGATAAAGCCATTATCTGGAGAGGTTGTGCAGATTTACCATCAGAATTTATTTTTAATGATATAAATACTGTATACCCTGCAAGAGGTTATTTTATGGATATTTTTTCTTCTGATAAATCAATTGAAGAAAAAGCAGAATTCCTGAAAAACAACCTTGATAAAATTGCAAATTTATCGCAAAATACTTTATTGCTTCCAATAGGTGCGGATCATCTAGGAGTGCCGGAAGATATTCAAGAACAGATTTATTATGTAAATGAAATTCTTGAAGGTTATGAAATTGAATTAGGCTCACCATTTGATTATTTTAATGCTGTTAAATTCAAAACAAAATACAATGGGGAATTAAGAGACAATTCCGAAACATTTATATTACAAGGCTGCTACTCTGCACGTATAAAGTTAAAGCAGTTAAATGCTGAATGCTCTTACAAACTTGATCTTGCTGATAAAATCCAGATGAATTTTGGTAATTTATATGACTCATCAATCGAATACGCATATAAACTACTGCTTCAAAATCAGGCTCATGACAGCATTTGCGGATGCTCAACTGATGAAGTTCATGCAGAAAATATTGCAAGATATAAGAAAATTTTACAAATTGCCAATACAATTATCGAAGAAATCAGATTTTATCAGGAAGATAATCTATCAATAAGCTTCAAGTATCCTGATAAATATAAAATTCTTGAAGTTGAAAGACCTTATATTTCTGCTAATGCACAGGTTATATCAAAAAGAAAGGGCTTTGAAACACGATTACTGCACGATACTAACAGAATTCCTGTCACAGAAGATTATACGACCTTATACAAACAAGTGCTGGAATTTAATTCAGACAGTCAGGAATCTGATTTAGCAGTAAATGACGTATATTTATGCAATTCTAAAATAAAATTAGAAGTTATTAATGGAAAACTTAATTTATATCAGGGCAAAAAATGCTACGAGAACTTCATAGAATTCATCAGATGCAAAGATAAAGGCGATACTTATAACTTTGCACCTGAGTTAAATGACATTATCGAAAAAGCCCAAATAAAAGGCGTAAAAGTTCTAATGGATGGACCGCTTCGTTCTATGATTAGAATTACGACTTCTTTTTTCAATGTGGATGTTTTTCTTAATAAAAAATCTGAACTTTTAAATTTCAAAATAAAATGGGTAAATTTGTTGTCTAACAGATTATGGCAGGTAAAATTTAATTTGCCTAAAAAAATTACTGAAACACAATCAGAAGATGCTAATTTATTGATTAAAAGGAAATTTAATCCTGATTATGATATCAGGGAAAATCTACCAGACAGAAAAGGGCTTGAAGCGTGGACTAATACTGCTCCAATGCAGAGATTCGTATGGGCAAACGGGTTTGGTGTAATAACTAAAGGATTAACAGAATATGAAGTTTCTAAAAATTCTTTAAAAATCACTCTTTTACGCAGTACCGGAATAATTTCAAATCCTAAAAACCCTGCAAGAACAACACCGGCAGGACCGCCAATTGAAGTACCGGAAGCTCAGCAATTAGGTGAAAACACTGCAGAATTTGCAATTGGATTTATTGATATAAAGAAATGGGCAGAGTATGTTGAAGAGGTTTATCCTCAAACACTAATATTCTAATAAAAAAGGAGATTTAAAATCTCCTTTTTTATTATTTATTATTTGTTATATTCACTATATTCTTTTGCTGTTTCACGCCATTCATCTTCTAAAATGCTATATGCATGGTTCCAGAATTTTTCAATAGCGTAAGTTTCTCTTTCGTCTTTATGCAGAATATGAACAACAACATCCCCGTAATCAAGTAAATTCCAGCGATTTTTTGTGTCATTTTCCTGACGTACAGGTAATCTGGAAAACGTAGATTTAACTTTTTCTTTTGTTGTTTCCATAAGAGCTTTAACCTGCGGTGTAGAATCACCTGTTACTATAACAAAATAGTCTGCAAGAGAGGAAACATTACTAATATTTAAAATAGTAATATCCTTTGCAAGTTTATCATCTAAGAACTGTGCAATAACACACGCAAATTTATGTGAATCAATGTCTTTCAATTTTGTATACCTTTCTATTCAATCATATCAACACGGCGTTTATGACGTCCGCCTTCAAAACCTGTTTTTAACCAGATATCAACAATATCAAGAGCAAGGTGTTCTCCAATTACTCTTTCGCCCAGACATAAAACATTGGCGTTGTTGTGGGCTCTTGATACACGGGCAGAATAAGTGTCACCGCACAAAGCTGCTCTAATTCCATGAACTTTGTTAGCCGCAAGAGACATACCAATACCTGTACCACAAACCAGAATTCCTCTGTTTACCTGTCCTGAAATTACTTTTTCAGCTACATTTCTTGCTATTTCCGGATAATCACAAGATTCTGGAGTATGAGTACCTACATCAACGTATTCAATATTTCTTGATTTTAAGTAATCAATAATGTACTCTTTATAACGAAATCCGCCATGATCTGAACCAATTGCAACTTTTAAATTTTCCATAATAAACACCTCATCTAAGCTAAAAACATAGACCTGTAACTGTCTATAATTATTTTACAAGTTTATATAAAAATTGTAAACCTTTTTACAAAAAATGATACAAAAAAAGAGGCATTTCTGCCTCTTATAATGGAGTTTAATATTTCTATGACATTATTTACAACTAAGAGCCGCTTACAAGCTGCATAGCCTGTTGTAAAAGTTCTTTATTTGAAGAAATTAGTTTATTAACAACTTCCATTTGCATTTTTGCCATTTGGTAATATGAAATATTGGCTTTAAAATCCGCATTTGACAATTCTAATAAACCTGAACGAATTTCGCCGCATCCTAAGACCGGTTTGCCGGATTCTTCAGTTTCTAAGAATTGACCGTCTTTATACTCATATAAAGCTGCTGCATTGTGGAAATTTCTAGTTGTTATACGATAAAGCGGAACGACTTTTTTACCATTTTCAGCTTTACCAACAATGGTTCCATCATTTTTAATTTCATATTCATCGTATTTGCCTAAATATTTACCATTATTCGGGTCAATCCACATTTTAATACTTGTTGTCGGTACATCAAGTGCACCTCCTTTTAATGCAGTTTGTTGATATAAATCTGCACCAATAGTCTTTGTACCCTGCATTATTTCGCCTTTATCATTTAGAATATAACCTTGAACAGTGTTACCGTTTTTAGCCTTATAAACACCTTCTCCATCGAATGTGAATTCACCTAATCTTGTATAAACACTTCTGCCATCCGGTGTTTTAGTTAGGAAAAAGCCCTTACCTTCTAAAAATAAATTATCGTTTGAAGTACCCGGTGTTGATTTACCCTGTCCCATATTTTTATTATAGTCATCGTTAATTGCACCGCCAAGGAAAGTCTTAAAATTGATTTGCTTTTCTCTAAAACCGGGAGTATAGACATTTGTCATGTTATCTGAAATGACATCAATCCAGTTTACTGTCGCATACTGCGTATTCATTGCTGTGATAAATGCATCATTCATTATTGCTCTCCTTGTTTTTGTTGATTACGTCTTCTTTCATTTTGTTGTTTACTGCTATTTGAATAAGACAGTTCAGTGTATGGTAAATCATTTTCATTAAATACTGCACGTAAATTGCTGATATTATTTCTCAAATATTGCTCTACTGCCTTATCTCCAGGGATAAAGTTGGCTGCAATTGAACCATCTTTACCAATACGTAAAATAACAGAAACATTTTGATCAAAATCAATTCTTAAAGGTTGATTTGTTTCTCTAGCTTTGCTTAAAGCATCAAGCAACGTTTGAGAAATCTGAATATTTTGTTTAACCTCTGCAACTGAAGCTCCGTTATCAACCATAGTTTGAGCCTGTGCCATAACATTCTGCATTGAAACATCATTACCTTCAGTTTGAGTCAAATTTAAGAAAAATTGGGCATCGCTTTCTGTCATATTTACAGTAGTTTTAGTTAAACCAGTTGCAATATTAGCATTTTTAGTCACATCAGAAAGTGCATTAATTGTATTTACAGGATTTGTATTAACCATTTTCAGAATATTATGAGAAAGAATCATATTTGCATCCTGTACTGCTATTGAAGCATAATTACTATAATCTACAGAGTCATTTAAAAGAGTATCTGTATTTTCAGAAGTTGCAGTTTCTTTATTATTTTCATCAGAAACCTTATTTTCTATATTAACGTTATTGTCCTCAACAGTTTCTTTTTTGTCATTAGCTGAAACTTTATTCATCTCATCTTTAAAAGACGAATCTGCGGATGTTTTCTTAGATGATTCTGCACCTGAAGAGCTTGAAACTTGAGATGATTGAGATGATGAACTTACAGTTGATGATGTTGTTGCGTCTATACCCATATTCTTTTACCTTTTTCTTTTATGAATTATTCTGTGATTTTAACTCTTCTTCAGCCCGCTCAAGATTTTGTTTATAAAAACGTGTAACACCGAGCTCTGAAAATTGTTTTAATTCTGCGGCTTTCTCTTCTTGAAGATAGATTTCTTTGTTTTTTTCTTTATGCTTTTCCAGAACCTTGACAGCCTGTTCGCATTTTACAAGTTTTTGTAATTCTTCATCTAGCTTTTTCTGAAGTTCCTGCCGTATAGCTTCGAGTTGTTCTGCTTTTTCCCATAGATGCTGAAGATAATTGTCATAAGCTTCATACATCATCGGGTCACAGCGTCTCATACCTTCTTTTGTGTCAACGATATCTTGTTGATTTTTCTTTATATCGTCTTCAGCTTTATAAACTGCCTGTTGTGCTTTTTGAACTTTTATTCTCTGCTCTTCTTTTTGATTGATTCTAAAATCCAAAACTTTTTGCAGTCTATATCTGAATGGCATGCCTAGTACTCTTTCTTGATATATTATGTATTACTTTGCGAGAGTAATAAACATCTAAATGTATGATATTGTTTTAATGTAATTTCCATAAAAGTCAAGAGTCCTAAAAAAATTTTTAGAACTCTTGAGTTAAAGTTTATTATTTCAAGCTGATTATTCTTCAACCGGAGCTTCAGCGTCAGCTTGTCCCTGTTCATGAACAGATAGAGCAATACGTTTATCAGCAGGGTTGAATTTAATAATATATGTGCTGATTTTATCACCAACTTGAAGTATTGATTTTGACTCGTTTTGATAGTCAACAACTTCATTATGCGGCAATAAAGCTTCAACACCAGGATAAACTTCCACAAAAGCACCAAAGTGTTTTAATCTTGTAACTGTACCTTCTACCTTGTCGCCTTCTTTAATATTCTTTTCAGCTTCAATCCATGGATCCGGTTCAAGATTTTTCAAGCTTAATGATACTCTTTGTTTATCGTGGTCTACAAGAATAACTTCAACATCAATCTTGTCACCAACTTTTAAGATATCAGTCGGATGGTCAATCCATCTCCATGAAAGTTGTGATAAAGGAAGAAGACCGTCAATACCGCCAATATCAATAAATGCACCGAAGTCTGTAATTCTTACAACTTCACCTTTTACAATTTGTCCCGGTTCAATTTGAGAGAATACATTTTTTCTAACTTCTTCTGCTGAATCTTCGTACACTTTTTTGTTAGAAAGAATAAAGTTATTTTGTTGAGCATCAAGGGTAAGAATTTTCAATTCTAATTTATCACCAACCTGTACATCTGCTTCTCTGGTTCTCAATTGAGAAGATGGAATAAAACCTCTAACACCTGAAACCTCAACAAGAATACCGCCTTTAACAACATTAATTACTGTACCAAGAATGGTTTCATCTGCAGCTTTCACTTTTTCAAGTTCTTTCCAGGCATAAGCAAAGTCTACTTTTTTCTTAGATAGTAAAAACTTACCGTCATCATCTTCATCTTTAATAATTAAGAATTCACCTTCTTGACCTTTTTCAAACTTATCTTCAGGATTTTCACCTTTGTCTACAGCCTCAAATGTAGGAATAACAGCAGTTGTTTTAGCACCAATATCAACTAAAACGCCCTGACTGTCAAAACCACAAACAACGCCTTTAACTAAATCACCTTTTTGAAATTTATAGTCATACTTATCCAGTAATGCCTCAAAATCAAAATCTGTTTCCTTTTTTGTAACCATAACTACTCCATTGTCAAATAGACACTAATCTAATAAATACACGACTATACTACCAAATTTTATTAAATATGTAAAGCTTTGTAAAATTTGCTTAATAAACTAAATACTTTTATAGACCTTAAAAATAAGACAATAGTGCAATTTAAGCATTAAATAAGCAGTTCTTAACATAAGTTAAGAACTGCTTATTTAATATTTTTAACAAATTATGCTTTTAATGATGATATCAAATCATTTATAGCATTTTCTTGAACTAGAATTTCATCAATTCTATCTTTTGTCTGTTTAATCAATGCTTCAGGAGCATTTGCAACAAATTTCGGATTGTTCACTCTGCCTTCTAATGATTTTCGTTCATTTTGAAGCTTGCCAAGTTTCTTTTCCTGTCTTGCAATTTCTTCGTTGAAATCAATAAGATTTTCAAGAGGAATTACAATCTTAGAAGCTGAAACAACTGCGGTTGCAGATTTTTTAGCAACCGGAGCACTTGCATCAGCATAAGAAATATTTTCAACTTTTGCCATACGTTTGATATAACTTTCAATAGCCTCAAAAATTGGTTTTTCTTCCTGAGTTGCTTGAATTACGATATCAAATTTAACAGACATTGCAATATTGAAACTTTGTCTTACATTACGTAAAGATTTGATAGTTTCAAATACAAGTTCCATTTCTTTTGCTTCTGCAGGATAAGCTAGTTTATCAGTATAAACCGGATAATCTGCAAGCATAATCGCTTTAAATTCAGAATTTTGCGGAATTAACTGCCATACTCGTTCTGTAATATGAGGCATAATTGGATGAAGTAATCTTAATGACATATCAAGAACATATCTCAAAACACGCTGAGTATTAAGTTTAAGTGTTTCATCTTGAAGCTGTACTTTTGCAATTTCAACATACCAGTCACAATATGAATTCCAGAAGAAATCATAAAGAATATGTGCAGTTTCACCAATTCTGTAATTTGCAATATTATCATTAACTTCTTTAGCTGCATTATTTAATTTATCAAGTATCCATTTATCAGCAATTGTAAGTTTTGAATAATCAATATCATTATTATCTACACCGTCAAGGTTCATAAGTACAAATCTTGAAGCATTCCAGATTTTATTAGCAAAATTTCTGCCATATTCAAAACGCTCGTCACTGATTTTAATATCTTGTCCGCCATAAGTACAAAGTGAAGTCATTGTAAATCTTAGGGCATCGCATCCGTATTTATCAATTATTTCAACAGGGTCAATAGTGTTGCCTTTAGATTTAGACATCTTCTGACCTTTTTCGTCACGAATAAGACCGTGAATATAAACTGTTGAGAATGGAGCTTTTCCTGTAAATTCTAAGCCCATAGTAATCATTCTAGCAACCCAGAAGAAAATAATATCAAATCCGGTTACTAGAGTTGTGGTTGGATAGAATTTTTTGAAATCATCTGTTTCTGAATTAGGAAATCCCATTGTAGAGAATGGCCATAAACCAGATGAAAACCAGGTATCAAGACAATCAGTTTCTTGAACATAGTTTGCAGGATCCGGATTTTCTTTAGCAACAACCATTTCACCTGTTACCTTATGATAATAAGCCGGAATTTGATGTCCCCACCAGATTTGACGGGAAATACACCAGTCACGAATATTTTCCATCCAGCCAAGGTAATTCTTTTCCCAGCGTTCAGGAATAAACTTAATTCTGCCATCTTTTACTGCAGCAATAGCTTCTTTCGCAAGCGGTTCCATTTTAACAAACCATTGTTCAGAAAGTAATGGCTCAATAGTAGTTCCGCAGCGTTGGCATTTACCAACATTATGCTCGTGATCTTTAATTCTAAGTAAAGAATGATTATCTTCAAGCATTTTTATAATTTGCTTACGTGCTTCGTATCTGTCCAGCCCGTGAAGATTTGAAGGAACTTCACCGCAAGCCTTCATTTTACCTTCTTCATCAATAACCCAAATAGGTTTAAAGTTATGACGTTTACCAACTTCAAAATCGTTAGGATCGTGTGCAGGCGTAATTTTTACAGCACCGGTTCCGAAAGATTTATCAACATATTCATCTGCAATAATTGGGATTTCACGTCCGGTTAAAGGTATTACAACTGTTTTTCCAACTAATTCGGAATATTTATGGTCATCAGGGTGAACAGCAATTGCAACATCACCAAAGATAGTTTCCGGACGGGTAGTAGCAACAATAATAGCACCGCTTTCACCTTTTAATGGGTAAGAAATTTCCCATAAATGACCTTGTTCGGTTTCGTATTCTGTTTCAATATCTGAAATTGCAGACTGACATCTTGGACACCAGTTTACAATATACGCACCTTTATAAATTAAACCTTTATTATATAAAGTTACAAAAACTTCTTTAACGGCTTCTGAACAACCTTCATCAAAAGTAAATCTTTCTCTTGAACGGTCAAAAGACGCACCAAGACGTTTCATTTGGTCTAGAATTCTGCCTTTATGCTGGTTTGTCCATTCCCATGTTTTTTTCAGAAATTTTTCACGACCTAAATCATGACGTGTAAGTCCTTCTTTAGCTAACTGTTTTTCTACAACATTCTGGGTAGCAAGTCCGGCATGGTCAGTTCCCGGAATCCAGAGAGCTTCATAACCGCTCATTCTGTGGTAACGAACCAATATATCCTGTAATGTTTCATCTAATGCATGCCCCATATGTAATACACCTGTAACATTAGGAGGAGGAATTACCATGGAATAAGGCTTTTTAGGGCTTTTAGCATCAGCCTTAAAACATTCATTATCTTCCCAAAACTTGTAAATACTTTCTTCTGTTTCTTTTGCATCATAAACAGTAGGTAAATTTTCAATATTTGTAACTGACATATTTAGTCCTCTCAATTTCGTTTCTTATTTAAGGATATCACAAAATAATAGAGATGTTACAAAAGATTTCAAATATTGAAAAAAGTATACAAATATGTTATAATTATAAATATAATTTACATTGATGGAGTTTTGGTTGAGTATGAAAATATATAATAAATCCAAAGGTTTTACACTTGCGGAAATAATGATAGTCCTGCTAATTCTTACTATTGTATTTGCAGCATTTGCACCATTAATGACTAAAAAACAAAAAATGTCTACACGCAGTAGATATCAAGTTTGGTCATATAAAGATTATCAAGTTATGGATGCAAAATTTGATCCAGGAAACAAAGATGTTTCAGGACAATTATTCTTTGGGTTAACTCCTGAAAGCCAATCAATCATTCAAGAATTACTAACACCGGCATCTAAAGTTGTAATCAGATCAGGCGGTGTTACATCTCAGGATACAATACAAAGACAGATTCAGTTTAGATATGGTAGAAATTCTCGAGATGACAAAGGCAAATTTGCCGGAACCTTGTTTATGGATGGAAAAAACGTTTTATTGGGCGGTGAATATCGCTTTGGAAATGTTAAATCCAACAAAATTGAAGCAAAAAATAACGTAGGTATCGGCTATTTTGCATTAAATAATATAAAAGACGGTAAATATAACACTGCATTGGGATATTATACTTTACCTAGAAATGTATCCGGAAGTTACAACACAGCCATAGGATACATGGCTGGTAATATGGTTGACGGTAAAGCTGACAATACTTTTATCGGTTCAAATGCAGGTCTAAGCAATAATGGTAATAAAAACACAATGATTGGATATAATGCAGGTTGGAAAAATACAGGTAACTCTAACCTATTTATTGGATCATATTCTGGTGGTGGTACTACTACAGATACTGGTAATGGTAATTATAACGTAGCTATCGGATACAATGCTTTGGGCAACTTAACTTCAGGCGAATATAACGTAGCTATTGGATATAATGCCCTAAAAAATTTAACTAGCGGCGGTTATAATGTTGCTATTGGTGCCAATGCCTGTTCTCAGGTAACTACTGGTTCAAAGAAGACTTGTATTGGATATAATTCCGGACCGAAATCTAATTTGGAGGATAATGGCGGCAAAAACGGTAGCGATGGAGATATAAGGAAAAATTTAGGGTTAGGTCATAATAATAAACAAATGTCAGGAAAGAATGAAACTACTTCTGAGGCATTTTTACATGCAACAACTGATAATGTTACCAGAACTTATATTGGCAGTACTCCTTATAACTATGGCGGTGATGCGGTATTAGAAATTCATAACCCGACAACAACAAGTTCAGGAATAAAAGATGTTTTAGGTAAATATGGTGATGGTTGGAATAACAATACTGTTGGAGCAAATACAACAACAGTTATCAATGGGAATCTAATTGTCCGAGGTGAAACATATTTTACAACCTCCGGTAATTTAACATCATGGTCATCTCATAATGTATCATCTTCTGGTGTTGATAGAGGATTTCATAGAGCTACAAACTGTAATTCTAATGGGCAAAGATCCTATACAATGAATAATGGTTGTATTCAACTTTTTAGTAGTACATCAGACAGAAGACTTAAAAATATTGGTTCAAAAAATTTAGCAGGCTTAAATGAAATTAATAAATTAAAAATTTATAATTTTACATTTAAAAATGATGATAAAAAACGCCCGCAAGTCGGTGTCATGGCACAAGACTTGCAAAAGGTTTTTCCAAATTCAGTGTTCAAAGGACCTGATGGATTCTTAAAAATTCGCTGGGATGAAATGTTCTATGCTGCAATTAATGCAATAAAAGAACTAGATAAGAAAATCACGGCACTGGTTCAAAGAACTACTAATATTGAAACTCAAATTGCAGAACTTGAAAATCAAAATACAGAGCTAAAAGCTGAAGTCCTAAATTTAACTAATCGAGTAGAAAAATTAAAAAATAAATAAATTTCTAATTATAAATCATATTTCATGAGAGAAAATCAATTTCGGTTTTCTCTTTTTCTTATTAAAAATTAATAATAATTTGCTTTCCTAAAATCTTTGGACTAAACTGTATAGGAAATGGAGTGCCGGGTTGGAATTAAAAAACTTACCGGCGTAGAAAATAAATTAAGGAGAAAAAGATGACCTCAAAAAATTTTTTATTTACTTCTGAGTCAGTAACAGAAGGACACCCCGACAAAGTTTGTGACCAAATATCAGATGCGATTTTGGACGAATTTTTGACAAAAGACAGACAATCAAGAGTTGCCGCTGAAACTACAGTAACTACAGGTATGGCTCTTGTTTGCGGCGAAATTACAGCAGATTGTTATGTAGATATTCCGCAAGTAGTTAGAAATACTATTAAAAATATTGGATATTCTGGCACAACTGGCGGCGGATTTGATGCTGATACTTGTGCGGTTTTAACAAGTATTGATGAACAATCTACTGATATCGGAAACGGTGTTAATAAAGCATTTGAATCAAGATCAGCTAATGCGGATACTTCAGTTGTTGAAACAGAAGAACTTGGTGCAGGAGACCAGGGTATTATGTTTGGTTACGCTTGTAACGAAACTCCGGAACTTATGCCGTTACCTATAAGCCTTGCTCACAAATTATCATATAGATTATCACAAGTAAGAAAACAAGGTTTTGTTAATTATTTAAGACCGGATGGGAAATCTCAAGTTACTGTTGAATATGTTGATGGAAAACCTTCAAGAATTCATACAGTTTTACTTTCTACACAACATAATCCTGAAATTAACGGTATCTCTGACAATCAAAAAGTTCAAGATATTATTAAAGAAGACCTTAAAAAACTTGTTATTGACCATGTTTTTGCAAGTGAAGAAATCAAACCTGATGAAAATACAATTATTTTAATCAATCCTTCAGGAAGATTCGTAATTGGTGGTCCACAAGGTGATTCAGGTTTGACAGGAAGAAAAATCATTGTTGATACTTACGGTGGTTATTCTAGACACGGCGGCGGAGCTTTTTCTGGAAAAGATCCTACAAAAGTTGACAGATCTGCAGCTTACGCTTCTCGTTATGTAGCTAAAAACATTGTTGCAGCTGGACTTGCTGAAAAATGTGAAATCGAATTAGCATACGCAATTGGTGTTGCTGAACCTTTATCTATTATGGTTGACACATTTGGAACAGGTAAAATCTCAGATGATGAAATTTGTGCTTTAGTTCGCAAAAACTTTGACCTTAGACCGGCAGCAATTATTAACAAATTTGATTTAAGAAACCTACCGGCTAAAAATGGCGGTAAATTCTATCAATTATTAGCTGCTTACGGTCACATGGGCAGAACTGATATTGATGTGCCATGGGAACACGTTGATAAAGCTGAAACTCTTAAATCTCAAGCATGTTCTTGTGGATGCGGATGTGTATAATTAATTATTAAATTATAAAGTAAAAAGAATGGACTTGATTTAAGTCCATTCTTTTTATATCTTATTAAAATATTTATTTTGTTTTACTTTCTAATAATGTTAATTCGTTAGAAAGTTTTTCAACCTGTTGTTCTAATTGAGCATTATCTTTCTTTAACACTGCAATTCTATGAACATCTTTAGATATACGTGCAGCCAAATTTTCAACTTTTTTATCTAATGTTTTAATCGCATTAATAGCTGCATACAACATTTCATCCCAACGAATTTGGTAATAACCATTTTCATCTTTTGTTACAGCATTCGGGAATATAGCTTTTAAATCTTGTGCCATAACACCAACATGCGGAGTTTTATTAGCATCTGATTTAAATGTATAATTGTATATATTTATTTGTCTTAATTCAGTCAATCCACCTTTAAAAGTGCCTTTAACATCTTTTAATCTAATATCAGATCTTAAATCAGGACAGCAGGAGTCATATCCTGGTGGTCTGTGTGCATAGTTTAAATTCGATTGAGGATTAATACTATATGTAAAATTCAAGGAGTTATCCTTATAGTTTTTACCATTAGTAGCCGCATTATTTGGACCTTGACAATCTCCAAAGACTGCATTTCCAGAACCGGTACTAGAACTGACCCAGTCATAAGAAAGAATACCAGAATTTGCACCAGCTGGCGAACTGCCACCGAAATTGGATGCACATACACAATTTGTTCTGGTATGACCTGCAGCATGTTTTTTGCATCTTCCGCCACAAGATTGGTCAACTTTAACATGGCGTTTTCTACCATCCCACCCCATCAGAAGACGTCCATTAGTACCATTTTTTGGTTGACGTACATAAAAACCGATAAGAGCTGCAGTTCCATTTATATTATCCTTTGCTGTAAAATAAGGTTGACCTCGTACTACTAAATTACCATTGATAATAACAGAAGAATCCCCTGCCCTCATAGTACTATTATTGAAATTACTAGTCCTATTAGGTAGATTATGAACTTCTAAAACCGAAACGCCACCAACATCATCTATTGGTTTTGATCCAATAAAAACTCTTTCTTCATTATCTGTATCTTTAATAAAATCCTTAGCATCTTCACCATTAAGACTAGCTCCAGCTTCATATCCGATACAAGTTTTATTTGAGCCTTTAATAATAGAACAAGCATTATATCCAATAGCAGTATTTGAACTTCCTAATTCAGATGAACTTAAAGATTTAGCACCGACTGCAGTATTAGCATTGCCTACAGTGCCTGAAACTTTTAAAGCATTATAACCAACAGCGGTATTATTATTTCCAGCTTTAGATGGACCGGCATTGTAACCAACAAAAGTATTACCAAAACCAAAAGAGCCAATCTGATGCCCAATAATTGTATTGTCATTAACATTCTGAGAATAAGTTGCATTTTCACGTAACGTACCGGCAAAAGTATTTCTATTACCCTCCGTTAAATTATCAAGTGCACCACTACCGATAGCAGTATTTTCATTACCTTTAGTCAATGAATTTAAAGCATTAAAACCTAAAGCCGTATTATTATGCCCTTTAGTCAAAGAATCTAAAGTGCCTATACCAAAAGCCGTGTTATAACAGGCATTTGAACTACCGCAAGAAGTGAAATTAACTGCTGGATTGAATTTTTCATTATTTTTATCATATTTATAATTTCCCCCCACCAGCATATTACCGCCGCCGGCAAATAAGCCACCAACAGTAGTACCTTGTGGAGTGTCGCCATATTTAAAGCTTATTTGCTTCTGTTTTTCATTACCAGATATATTATCGTGTGATCTGATAACGAGTTTAGAATATAAAGCACCAGTTGAAGAATTAGTAGAACTAATTGCATTTAATACATCAGCATCACTATTAGGTGAAATACCAATAAATGATTGTGCTGTTAAAATATTTGAATTTTGATCAGTATATGCATCCATTTCTTCATCATTCGCTACAAAAGCCCATACATCTTCGGCTGAAGCATTTTTATAACGAACAGTAAAGATCGGTGCGAATGCCGCAAGCAATATAGCAAAAACAGCAAGCATAATCATTAATTCTGCTAAAGTAAAACCTCTATATTTTGATTTAATAAATTTCATATATTAATAACTCCATTATCTTCTTTCCAGTCTTGCTGCTCTAGAATTAAGAACGGCTATTTTCTTTTTAAGATTTTTATGACTTGAATTTAAATCTTTTATGTCTGTTTCTATATTTGATATATCTGTAGCAAGTTTATCAATTTTATTATTCATTTGTTTAACTGAATTGATTGCAGCATAAAACATTTCATCCCAACGAATATGCAAATATCCATCATGACCTAATTTTACAGAATTTTTAAATACTTTTTGCAAATCCTGAGCCATTACGCCTACCTGTTGGACATGCTGTTTATCATCTTTAAAAACATAATTATATGGCATTAATTTCAAAATAGAATTTATACCATCATTATTCTCTGAAATATTTTCTTTTAATCTCAAATCAGAAGTTTTTATCTTTGGCATATAGTCAGGGAAATTATAACTTTTTGCATCAATTTTCTTACGAGCATCCCATTGTAACATTGAAGAAGACCAAGGATCATCTTTTCGCCAGGAAGCAAATGTTCTCCACTTTTTTCTTCCACCAATACCGGCCCATCTACGGCAATGGTCACTATTATTTACTAAATCTAAGAATGAAGCACTTACTTCCTTATGTGAAAGATAAGCCATTTTTGGTGCATGATCAATATGGAGTCCAGATGTGAAGTAGTATGTATCAGATGTTAAGAAAATATTACCTCTCACCACAATATTAGAATTCATTATAACAGTTGGAGAGTTATATACACCATTAGGTTTTGTACTAAGCTTATGGTTATGAACTTCTAACACAGAACGACCAACAAATGAACTTCCGGCAGGAAATGGTTGTCCGCCTAAAAAAATGTGATCATAAGAATCTGTACTATAAGGATCTGAGCCACCAGGTTTAGCCCCATTAGAGGTTGCGGCTGAAAAATACCCAATACAAGTTCTTGAGCCGCTAGAATTACTTCCATTAAGTGAATCACAAGCAGCAAATCCTGCTGCTGTTAAATTAGAAGCTTCGGGCTGACCTTTTGAATAAGTATCATAACCAATAATTGTGTTACGTTTATTTTTTGATCCATTACCAAAGAAAGTAGAACCGGCAACAACATTATATCCACCGGCTGTAGTTGAACCTTGCCCATTACCTGTTTCAGCTCCGAGGTATACATTATGAGCACCAGAATAATTAGGACTTGTTGCAGATTTCGCACCAACTAATACCGTCTTTGAAGGAAGATTTGATGTTCTAGCAGATGAAGCACCAATAACTAGTCCTGAATTACCTGAACCTAATTTATTACCACTCATACCACCAACTGCAATAACATTACCTACACTTGTGGCTTGAGCTAAAGACTGAGCTCCATAGGAAATCGAGTCTGACATACTAGAAATAATACGGGCAGCACTTGCTCCAACAATTACATTGCGAGTTGGTGAACTTGCACTATTTGAACGATTAACAAAATTATTATTATCACCGGCTAACATCAAGTTACCGGAATTATCAACAAAAAATGAGCCAGCATTAACACCATATCCATCGCCATAACGGAATTGAATTTGTCTCTGCCCGGGCATAGCTCTAATAACCATTTTAGCTTTTATATCATTTACTGTATCCGGATAAGTATTAGGGTCATAACCAACATAAGCTGCAGATGTTTGATTATGCATTCCAGGATCAAAAAATGCATTCTTTTGATCATCTGAATTTACATAATTCCATACAGCTTCATTAGAATAACCCGTGCCACTGCGTCTTTTAGTTATAATAGGTGCCAGGGCAGCAAACAATACTGCTAAGACAACAAGCACTATTAATAACTCAGTGAGAGAAAACGCTTTTTTATTATAATCCATCCTCATCATACTCCAAAAGTATACTATAACATACTTATATTATAACATATATCGATATATAACACAACATTACCTCAAATATTTAATACACTAGGCTAATAGTGCTCTTACAAAACTTTACATTTACTTTTTCATTACATGATAAAATAAATTTATGTCAAGAAAAATGATTAAAAGCTTAATTTGCCTCATTGTAATTTTAGGAAATTTTCTGGGTATGTTAGATTCAAGCACAGTGAATCTTGCACTTTATCCTATTGCACAAGGGCTAAATATTACATTATCACAAGTTCAATGGATTGTAATTGCATACATGCTTGTTTTGACAGTTTTCCTGCCTTTCTTTGGCAAATTAGGCGACATATTTCCCAAAAACAAAATATACTCTCTTGGCTTTTTTATCTTTGCTTTAGGTGCAATACTAAATTCTACGGCTACAAATTTCTATTTATTAATCGGATATAGATGTATAGAAGCATTAGGAGCCTCAATAATGATGGCAAATGGTCCTGCAGTTATTGCTACCCTATTTAAAGGTAAAGAGCGAGGCAAAGCTTTAGGAATTAACGCTTCACTAGTTGCTGTTGGCGGAATGAGCGGTCCTGCAATTGGCGGAGCATTAATACATTCGTTCGGCTGGAGAACAATATTCCTGCCATCAATACCAATTGCAATAATATGCGGAATTTTAGCATACAAAATGCTGCCTTCATATATCAAAAAGAAAACTTTCAAATTTGATTATAAAGGCTTTTTATATTTCACAATTGCGTTATTTGCCCTATTATTGGCAATATCAGAAGTTCACACATGGGGACTTAAATCTGCAAAAATTTTAATTTTAGGGATAATGACATTAATTTTTGGAGGTTTATTTTATTTCAGAGATAGCAAAATTAATTATCCATTAATTAATTTTAAAATGTTTAAAATTAAAACTTTCACTTTTGGCAATATTGCAGTAATGATGTCGTACATGACTATGTTTACAAACGGAATTTTACTACCATTTTTCTTGCAGGAAATAGTTAAATATAATGCATTTATAACCGGTCTTTTAATTTTACCTTATTCAGTTGCATCATCAATTGTTGCACCATTTGCAGGCAGCTACTCAGGCAAATATGGAAGCAGAAGATTAACAATAATAGGACCTGCAATTTATATTATTGCATTGATAATATTTACCACTTTTAATCCTAATACACAGATGTGGGAAATTATTGCAGCTTCTATAATAATGGGAATTGGTAACGGATGCTTCCAATCACCTTCAAATAATGCAATTATCACCAGCGTAAACAAAGAAGAATTAGGCATTGCTAGCGGAATTCTTTCATTATCAAGAAATCTTGGAAACATACTTGGTGTTGCAATAACAATTACTCTATTTGAAAGTTTTAGAAATCACATGTTAGACTCAGGGCTTGAATATGCGAATGCATTTTTATCCTCTTACCATTTAACAATGGGATTTGGAATTATTTTCGGCATAATGTGCCTTACCTGCTCTTTCATTGCATACAAACCAGAAAAATAACAATTAACTCTAGCAAAAAATATTTTCACGTATTTTATAACATTTAAATAAGGAGTCTTACGTGAAAATAGCGGCTAAACCTCAACAAATATATAATGCACCTAAAAAGGCATTTTGCGAATTTGAAGATAAAATAACAAAAAAACTTCAAAGAAAAGAAACAATTAACCATACTCAATTTTCTTGCGAGTTACATGATATTGGTGAATCATTTGTCAGACAAAAGCAAATAGATAGCTTCAATAATAACGGAAAAAGATTTGCTGAAAGATTAGTTTCTCTAGGAGATAATAACCTTGCAGGAATTGTGTATAGCTTGCTACTTCGCATAAACCCTAAAAATAGTCCTATAATTGAGCAAATAGCAAGAAATGCTCTTTTAATTGCAAAAAGATTACACGATCCTGTTCATATAATGGCAAGAGCTAACGACCTAAAAGAGATTTATAAAATCACAGAAAATGGAAGTAAAAAGCATCTTAAAGTACTATTTGAAGAAAGAAGAGCTCTCAATGAAATTTGCAATGATTATGAAAAAGTACAAAAAAGATATTGCTCCAGAAAAAGAGAAATGAGACCTGTTGGAGCGTATGAACTTAAGTTGGCAGCAATCAAATTTGAAATTGCAGAAATAATTCAGAAAGATAACAAGAAAGAAGCTATTGAAGAATTAAAATCTGCGTTACAAATTTTAGACAAACATGGCAGAGGCAGTTTAGCAGAAAAGATAGTTGAACTATTATCCAAACTTACTTAAATTATTAATAAGTATTGAATTAAAAAAATTTCTGTTTTATTATATAAGTGTACAATTTACACTAAAGAAAAATGATTGGCGGATTTATGACAAGTAATGAAAATATAAGAAATATAGCAATTATTGCTCACGTTGACCACGGAAAAACAACACTGGTTGACTGTTTATTAAAACAGGCTGGTGTATTCAGAGAAAATCAACACGTAGAAGAACGAGTATTAGATAGTAATGACTTAGAAAGAGAAAGAGGAATTACGATTCTTTCTAAAAATATTTCTATTGACTATAAAGGTACTAAAATTAACGTTGTAGACACCCCGGGGCACGCAGATTTTGGCGGAGAAGTTGAACGTGTATTGGGAATGGTTGACGGTGCACTTTTAATCGTTGATGCTGCAGAAGGCCCAATGCCTCAAACAAGATTTGTTTTGTCTAAAGCTTTAGAGCTTGGTTTAAAAATTATTGTTGTTATCAATAAAATTGATAAACCTGCTGCCGAACCTTTAACCGCATTAGATAAAGTTTTTGATTTATTTACAGAATTAACTGACAGAGAAGATTTAATTGATTTTCCTTTTATTTTTGCAAGCAGTTTAAATGGTTTTGCAATTAATGAATTAGAAGATGAACGTAAGGACATGGTTCCATTACTTGATAGTATTGTTAAAAATATTCAAGCTCCGGAAGGGGACGAAAACGAACCATTCCAATTCAGAGCAACTACATTAGATTACAATGAATACGTAGGCAGAATTGTAGTTGGGAGAATTGCACACGGTAAAGTTAATTCACAGGATCAAGTTTGCGTAATACATGCTGACAGCAGTCAAGAACGCGGTAAAATTGTCAAACTTTTCGGTTTTAAAGACCTTGGAAGAGTTGAAATTGAATCTGCAACAGCAGGAGATATTGTTGGTATTGCAGGCTTTGCCGATATTCAAATTGGTGAAACAATTTGTGATCCTGCTAACCCAAAAGCTTTACCGCTTATAAAAGTTGACGAACCAACCCTTCAGATGAATTTTGCAGTTAATGACAGCCCATTTGCAGGTACAGAAGGTAAATTTGTTACATCAAGACAAATTAGAAAACGTTTATATAATGAACTTGAAAAAAATGTAAGTTTAAGAGTTGAAGACACTGAGTCTACTGATTGCTTTAAAGTTTCAGGCAGAGGCGAACTTCATTTAAGTATCTTAATCGAAACAATGCGTCGTGAAGGTTATGAATTCTCAGTTTCAAAACCTGAAGTTATTTTCAAAAATATCAACGGAGAACACTGTGAACCTTATGAAAACTTAATTATTGATGTACCAGAAGAATATGCCGGTTCTGCAATTGAAAGATTGTCAGGCAGAAAAGCTGAAATGAAAGATATGCAGACCTCAAAAGGCAGAACAACTCTTACATTCCATATTCCGGCAAGAGGACTTATCGGTTTCAGAAGCGAATTTATAAGAATGACAAGAGGTGAAGGTATAATGTATCATACATTTTTACATTACAGACCTTATGCCGGTGACATTCCACGTCAAAGAAGCGGTTCTATCATTGCTCACGAACAGGGTGAAGCTATTCCTTATGCTCTTTCTCAATATGAAGACCGCGGAGTATTCTTTGTAACTCCAAAAACAAAAGTTTACCGCGGAATGATAATTGGAGAATGTAACAGACCTCAAGATATTGTAGTTAATATTTGTAAAACAAAAAGATTAACAAATATGAGAAGTTCTACAGCAGATGTTATGGTAACACTGCAAGCGCCTAAAATCTTGTCACTGGAAGAAGCTTTGGAATATATTGGAGACGAAGAATTAGTAGAAATCACTCCAGAAAATATCAGATTACGAAAAGCTGATTTGACTAAGAAAATATACAACTAAACATTAAAAAAAAGGACTGATAATTCAGTCCTTTTTTAATCAATAAATTTACCTTCAAATAAATCTAGAACATTATTTACCGTATCAGAATGATACGCGGCATCTGCATTTTTACCTTTTTTTACAGATGAAGTGACTTCATTATTATCCTCTTCATTGTCAGGTGCATTATCAGATGAGGCAGCCTCAACAACCTCTTTTACCTCTTCTTGTGTAACCTCAGGTTCTTTTGGAATAAAAGATTTTTTTACCGGAGCAGGGGCAGGGGTTTCATCTGAGTCTTCGCCTGATTGTTCGGCTCTTATTGCATCATCACCAGATTCAGGAGATCTTACAATAACCTTTTTTACACCGCCTGCAAATAAAGTATTTGCAGCATCTACAATCAAAGAATGTTTTGAGCCATCTTGCCCATATTGCTTTAACCAATTCGGACTCTTAACTGAGACAATAACCTCTTCTTGCGTAATTTTAACAGGCATAGCCTGCTGTTTTAAAATTGAACGAGAAGGGGAACTTGAAATATTTTCAAGTAATTTTTGCCATAAAGCTTTCAAATTATTTGCAGGAGCAGGAGTAGACATTGGCACAGGAGCCGTCAAAACTTCCTCTTCTGTAGCTTCAACTGCTGCTTTTTCTTTTGATAAAACAGGTTTAGGTTTCTCTACTGCAGGCTGGGAGACTGATTGCTTAATGACTTCAGGTTTCGCAACAGGAGAAGGCGGAGTATTATATGCAGAAACATTAACATGTTTACTGCTTACAACTCCGGATTCCAGCATTGAAATACGTTTTTGCAAATCTTCCAATTTTGTATTTTGTGTAAGATTTGCCATATCAAGCACTGCAACATCCAACCATAATTTAGGATTAGCAGTCAATTTTAATTCTTTAATATATGAAGCACATTTATCAATCAAAGACACAAGCTGATGAGTTTCAATATTTTGTATTTTAGAGTTCAAAGCCGCAATCTGCTCCGCATTTAGCTGAACAACACCTTCAAGTGAGGAATTACCGACAGATTTTAAAATTAATGTATTCCTTAAATACTCTAACAAATTTGACAAAATTTGAGTCGGTTCATTACCTTGATTATAAATATCATTTAAAACATTTAGTGCTTCGTTTTTATTTGAAGTTGAAATGGCTTCAAATAAAGCAGTTAGAGAATTAAATGACAAACGACCTAAAAGTCTGTTTATATCGTCTACAGATATCGCTTCACTTGTCGAATTTAATACACTCAACTGGTCAAGAAGAGCAATACTGTCTCTCATTCCGCCTGCAGAATTCTGAGCAATAAATGCTAAAGCATCATCTGTTATATTAATGCCTTCTTTATCTGAAATATAACGAAGATGTTTTGCAATATCATCAGTTGTAATACGTTTAAAATCAAATCTCTGGCAACGGCTTTTAATGGTATCTAAGACTTTATGAACTTCTGTAGTTGCAAGAATAAAAATTACATTTTTAGGAGGTTCTTCAAGTGTTTTTAATAAAGCATTAAATGCTTGATTAGTTAACATGTGAACTTCGTCAATAATATAAATCTTGTACCTGCTGTTTACAGGTGCTAATGCGACTTTTTGAATAATATCATCAGCATCACTTACAGAACGATTACTTGCTGCGTCAATTTCAATTACGTCAATAGGAATGGAATTCGTAATATTCTTGCAGTTTTCACATTCATTACAAGGTGAAACCGTAGGACCGTTAACACAATTCAATGATTTTGCAAAAATTCTGGCAGTTGAGGTCTTTCCGGTACCTCTTGGTCCGGTGAAAAGATAGGCATGAGAAATTCTATCCATTTCAATTGCATTTGCTAAGGCTTTTTTGATATGCTCTTGTCCAACAATTTGCTCAATAGCCTGCGGACGATATTTTCTGTATAAAGGAACGTAATTTTTATTCATGATAAAGTAATTATAACAAACAATTATAAAAAAAGGATAGTTTATGAACTTAATTAAACCGAAAAATTTAAATAAAGGTGATACGATTGCAATCATAGCACCTTCGGGAGAAGTCAATATTGAAAAAATTAAATCTGCAGTTCAATATTTTGAAAATAAAGGTTATAAGGTTAAATTAGGTGCGAACTTATCAAAGTGCAGAAACTATCTTGCAGGAAGCGACAATGAACGTGCAGAAGACTTAAATAATGCATTTGCAGATAAAGATGTCAATGCAATTGTTTGTGCACGGGGCGGCTATGGTGCAATAAGACTAATTGACAAAATTGATTTTGACATAATAAAAAACAACCCTAAAATCTTTTGCGGATACTCTGATATTACTGCACTATCAGCAATGATATTAAAAAAAACAGGTTTAATCACATATTCCGGACCAATGGCACAAAGTGATTTTTCAGACAATGACATTAACAGTTTCACTGAAGAGAAATTTTTTGAAACATTAAGTTCAGACTTGCTTGAAATCGAACCCGACAATCTAAAAATTTACCACACTGGAGAAGCCGAAGGCATTTTATTCGGCGGAAATTTGGCAACAATTGCATCTTTATGCGGATTAGATTTTATTCCTGATGAAAAATTCATCTTCTTCGCTGAAGACATTTGTGAACCTGTTTATAAAATTGACAGATATTTTACTCAACTATTAAATATTGAAAAGTTCAAAAATAACTTAACAGGCATTGTACTTGGTGATTTTTGGGAAACAGATAACAAGATTTGGCTTGAGGAATTTTTACAAAAAGTCTCAAAAAAATTAGATATCCCAGTTTATGGAGGATATCCAATTTCTCATGACAAAAGGAAAACAACAATACCGGTTGGGGTACAAGCAAAGATAAGTAATAATGGAGTAATCTCTTTAAAATACTAAACGCGGACAATCAACATATCAGATTTGACATTCTCCAGTACACGTTTACTAATAGAATTTAATAAAAACTTTGACAAATGCTTTCGGTCACGAATTCCTGCAACACAAAGGTCAATTCCGGTTTTATCTGAATATTTGATAATTTCTTCGGCAGGGATTCCATTTTTAACTATTTTTGAATGCACATTGTAACCTGCGTCAATAAACATTTTTTCAAATTGATTTAGCAGAATATAAGAAGCTTTTTCTTGTTTTTGCTCGATATCTAAAATCCATTTTGAATCAATATTATCCTCCAAAAATAAATATTCGGGCATTTCAAATACAGTTAATAAGTAAATCTCCTTATCAGACAAATCGAGAGTATCAATACATTTTGCAACAACTTTAACACTCAATTCGGAAGAATCAACAGTAAATAAAATTTTCTTTCTGTTATTTAATTCTTTTGAAATAAATGTTGATAATTTAGTTACAGAAGCAATTTCTTGTGACACTGAGCCTAACCATTTTTGCAATCCTCTTTTACCGTGAGAACCTAATACAATGAAATCATAATTGTATTCATCTACAATATCAAGAATTGAGTCTACTGTTGAACCGCACATTTTAATTTTCTTACCCATCTGCATATTGTGTTCTTTTAAAAATTTTTCTGAGTAATCTAAAATAGATTCCGCAGAATTAGCACACTGTACTGCAAACTCTGAATCTTCAAGAGCTATTGTGTCAGGCAAAAAACTCCAATCAATTACACAAATTACATCAACTATAAAATCTTTCAGCCAGTGTGAAAAATTTTCTATAGAATTGTAACTAATTCGAGATCCATCTGTGCAAAATAATACTTTCATCCGTAACTCCTTTTGCAATAACCATAATTTATGTTAAGGAAAATTACATTACCTAGTCATATACAATTTTTTCTGATATTATGAAAGTATAATATATTATTAGTATTTTAGGATTAGTTATAGTAATGACAGTTGAAGACAATATAAAGCTAAGAGAATATAAAGAACTAATTGAAATCATTGCTAAGGTTGAATATCAAAAATTTTCAACTTCACATTTAATCGAGCTTCCTGAATTAATCAATATAGGAACTCACGCACTATATATTCTATTTAAAAATAATCCACCGGAAAAATATAATAATACTTATCTTTCAACAGCCATAAAATGGGCAATTCGCAATGAAGTTAGAAGAAGATATAAGTGGTATACTTTAAAGAATAAGAATTCTGCACAAGAAGAGGACAACGAAACTGCAGAAATTGAACTCAGAGCTGATGTTTACAAAAACATTCTTTCTATTGATGAACTTCAGGAAGCAGAAGTACCGACACAAATAAAATCTAACGATAAAACTCCGGAAGAATCAATTGAATTTTCTGAATTAAAAGCTGGAATTTTAGAAGCAATGAAAAAAATTCCTCCAAGAGAACGCGAACTCATTGAATATAAATTCTTTAAAGAAAAAAAACTAAGAGAAATAGCAGAAGAATTTAATATTTCTCAATCCAGAATATCGAGAATTATTCAAACCGGACTTGACAGAATAAAAAAAGACTTGGCTAAACAGGGGATTATCTAAAAATATGAAAACAATTTTTGAAAAAAGCAACGGTACTGATGGAATTAATCTTACCGACGAAATGGTGAATATTGACTTTTTACCGGAAAACTTATTAAGGGAAGATAAAGCAGGACTTCCTCAACTTTCAGAACTTGATGTAATGCGTCATTACAAAGAATTATCTGATATGAATTTTTGTATTGAAAAAGGCTTTTACCCGTTAGGCTCCTGTACAATGAAATACAACCCTAAAGTCAATGAATTTTTAGCATCTTTAGAAGGTTTTAATATTCACCCTAATACAGATGATAATATGGCACAGGGTTCTTTGAAGCTGATGTACAATTTGCAGCAAGCTTTATTGAAAGTTACAGGCATGGATGCCATTACGCTTCAACCATCTGCCGGTGCTCACGGTGAAATGACAGGCATGATGATTATCAAAAAATATTTTGATACAATCGGTGAAAACCGTACAAAGGTAATTATTCCAGATTCAGCCCACGGAACAAATCCTGCAAGTGCAAAAATGGCAGGCTTTGATATTGTAGAAATTAAATCCAATGAAAAAGGGCAAGTTGATATTGATGCATTAAAAGCCGTTCTAGATAAAGATGTTGCAGCTATAATGATGACAAATCCTAACACACTTGGAATCTTTGAAGAAGGTGTAGAAGAAATTTCTAAAATAATGCATGCAAACGGCTCTTTACTTTATTATGACGGAGCCAATTTCAATGCAATCATGGGCTACACAAATCCAAAACTAATGGGATTTGACGTAGTACATTTAAACTTACACAAAACATTTTCAACTCCGCACGGCGGCGGCGGTCCGGGTGCAGGTCCTGTTGCTGTAGTTGAAAAATTAAAAGATTATTTACCAACTCCGGTAATCGAGTTTGATGGAGAAAAATATTTTAGAAATTATAATCTAAAAAACTCTATCGGCAGTGTAAAAGATTTTTACGGTAATTTCTCAGTACTGGTAAAAGCTTACGCATATATCCTTATGATGGGCAAGAATTTAAAATGTGCATCAGAAAATGCTGTTTTAAATGCTAATTATCTTAAAGAAAAATTAAAAGATTACTATGAATTGCCTTATGACCAGCCATGTATGCATGAGTTCGTTATAACAGGAGAAAAACAAAAACACGAAAACGGAGTATCCACTCTAAATATTGCCAAAGCATTAATGGATGGTAACACACATCCGCCGACAGTTTACTTCCCATTAATTGTTCATGAAGCAATTATGATAGAACCAACTGAATCAGAAAACAAAGAAAAATTGGATGAATTTGTTGATACAATGATTGATATAGCAAAAGAAGCAAAAATTAATCCAGAAAAAATTCTTACTGCACCTCACACAACACCTGTCAAAAAGATAGATGAGGTCACAGCAGCAAGACATCCAGACTTAAAATACACAAATTAGGAAATATAAATATGAGCAATAACAAAACAGAACAAATCAAGAAAAAAATATCTTTTCCCCACATGGGAACAATAAGTTATGCATGGTCTGCAGCCTTAAGAATTATCGGCTGTGAACCTTATGTTGAGCCATATACAAGTAAAAAATCATTATCTTTGGGTACAAAACATTCACCTGAAGCAATCTGCCTGCCATACAAACTAATTTTGGGCAACTTTATAGAAGCAATTGAAGGTGGAACAGATTATGTTGCAATGATTACATCTCCAGGCTGCTGCAGATTAGGAGAATATGGTAAATGTATTGAAAATGCATTAAGAGATTTAGGTTACGAAGCCAAATATCTTGAACTCCAACTATACGATGGAATAAAAGGTATGTACAACTTTTTAAAAACTGCCAGCGGCAAAAATAATCCGGCTTTATTTACCAAAGCTATTATTATTGCAATTTTAAAAGTCTTTATGATTGATAAACTGGAAGCTCAATTATCTTACTACAGAGCTAGAGAAGTAAAACAAGGACAGGCTGAAAGACATTATAACAAAGCTCTAAAATATATTGACGAAAATGATACAATTTTTGGACTTAAAAAAGCTCAAAAACTTGTAAACGAAGAAATGAAAAAAGTTGAAATTAACCCGAAAAAAGAAGTGCTTAATGTTGATATTACCGGTGAAATTTATGTAGTAAACGATGAATTTTCTAACCAGAATATTGAAAGAGAATTAGGCAGAATGGGAGTTCAAGTAAGAAGAAGCCTTACCGTTAGCAGCTTTTTAAAAGATGCGATTATACCTAAAATGTTTAGAAAAGGGGAAACACATCTTCAACGTGCTGACAGACTTGCTAAGCCATATCTAATGAGAGATATTGGCGGAGATGCTCTGGAATGTGTTTCAGATGTTGCTTATGCTAACGAAAGAGGAATTGATGGTATAATTCACTTAAGTCCGTTCACCTGTATGCCTGAAATTATGTCTCAAAACATATTCCCAGCAATGAGAGAAGATTGTGAAATTCCAATTTTACCGCTAATTCTTGATGAACAAACCGGTCGTGCCGGATATATCACAAGAATAGAAGCTTTTGTAGATTTGATGCGAAGACGTAAGCGTAAATTAAATAAAAACACAATCACTCAAGCAAAAGAAGAAGTCTCTGTAAACTAAACTATTAATTTACAAGGATTATTTATGTTTAAATTATTTAAAAATAATTTTAAAATAACAAATGAATGTATAATACTGGCAACTCCGCTGATAATATTCCTGTCAATAATAAGCTGGTATTTTAATTATGCAAAAGATGCGATAGATAACCTACCTAAATTATTACTTGCAATAATTACAATGGTTGTAATCGTAAGCGGCAGTTTTTCAGCATGGTTTTATATGGTCAAAAAGACTATAAAACTAGCTAATACTGTTTTTGTATTTGACAAAGATAGAGCTAAAGCATTCCAGGAACTCATAAAATCCCTGCACATTGGAATGGGTAAATTATTTTTGCCATTTCTAGGTATAATCTCTATTTCAGGCATAGTTTACATTGCTATACTATGTATTATCACGCTGCTTGTAACAAAATATATAGGTCAAATTGATACAAGTTTCTTATCAACAATAAATGTTTTATTATCAAGTGATGAATTAATTCAAGAAATTAATAAACTTCCAACCGAACAAATAATGTTTATAACCACCTGCTATGGAATTACATATTTATCAACCCTGATTCTATCATTTTTTACGATTTTATGGATTCCAGAAGTTGTATATTCTGAAAAAAATCCGTTTAAAGCCCTCATTTCTTCAATAAAAAAAATAATACAAACATTTCCAAAAACCTTTGCGTTGTTTATTTATATCAACATTTTAACAATTTTAATTTCAATACTTAATACATTACTTATGTTTCACCCGATAACCTATTTCTTAGTTCTTGTTTTATACTACTATTTCATCGTTTATATTGTTGTGTTACTATTTTCTTATTATGAACAAACCTTTATCAAAAACGAAGAATAAAATAAAAGTTATAGCAATTGTTGGGGCTACGGCAAGCGGCAAAACCGCTTATTCGATAGAATTGGCAAAAAAAATCGACGGGGAAATAATTTCTGCAGATTCCAGACTTGTATACAAAGGGTTTAACATTGGAACAGCAAAACCTGACGAAAAAGAACAAGATGGAATTCCTCATTATATGATTGATATAGTAGAGCCTGAAATTGACTATTCAGCTGGATTATATCAAAAAGAAGCTAAAGAAAAAATTTACGAAATAAATAAAAGGGGCAAGACACCAATTATTGTTGGAGGTACAGGATTATACATTGATATACTTTTAAAAAATTACCACCTACCTGAAATAGCTCCAAATCTTGAATTTAGAAATAAATTAAAACAATTAGAATCAGAAGAATTATTTGAAATATTAAAAAATAAAGATTTAAAAGCATCTGAAAGTATTGATAAAAATGACAGAAAAAAAATAATCAGAGCACTGGAAATCATAGAAACAACAGGAAGCACCCTTAACAATTCACGCGGAATTTCTGAACCTGAATTTGAGGTAGAATGGATCGGGCGAAATTACACCAGAGATGAATTGTATTCACGAATTGATAAACGTGTTGATATTATGATGGAACAAGGGTTGCTGGATGAAACAAAATATTTATTAAAAAAACATGGGCGTATCCAAAACTTAATCAATACAATCGGCTACAGAGAAATTTTAGGTTACATTGATAATAAATATTCATTACAAGAGGCATTAGATTTATTGAAAAAAAACACTCGCAACTACGCCAAGCGGCAATTAACCTGGTTCCGCAAAAAACCAAATATCAGTTGGAATATTTATCCTGAAAAATTAAAGAAATAATTTTACAGGTATTTTTACTACAACCTTTAAAACTTCTTCAGGAATTTCGTTTATAGATACCTGCGGAGCATGAGCTTCATGAGGAAATATAACTACAAAATTTGAAGAGTCTAGCATTATCGGCATTGAAGAATCAAATTTGTCAGAATAAAAGCAGATATCTCTATCTTTATCGTAAGGTGCAGATACTGTAAGGATATTCTTATCTGTTATAAAAATATTTTCATTACCTTGCAGCAAAATTTGTATATCAACATAATCATTATGTGCCTCAAATTTTGCCTTCTCAATTAACTTTGTTTCATATTTTTCGACATTAGCAAAAATGCCATTTTCTAACTCATAACGGCCAAGCTGAATATTTGTATTCAAAGAGTTTATAAATTTAACAGCCGCAACAGGTATATTATTATAAATTGAAATATTTTCTATTTTATCTACTATCATTTCCACTCCTTTAAAAAAGACGGACTATACAAAAGTCCGTCTTAAATAAAATTATACTTAGAAGAATCTAACTTTTTTTCTAACTGATAACTGGCAGAATCTGCTATTACAAGGATTAGTATTGCTATTAATTTCACCTTTGATATCGGCAGAATTTTCACCAGATCCTCTAGCTTTTAAACCGAGGTTTTGGCAATAAGGTGTGTATGCCTTAACTTTTTTTGCAAAACATGCTCCTCTTGCATAAGAAACATTCGGATATGCCATAATTTTCTGTCGATATTTACCATGAGTTTCATAATAGAATACATCTACAGCTAAATCTTGTACGCCATTTCCGGCGATATACAATGATGTACCCGCTGTATCTTTAGCCTTAACACCATCTAGAGGGTACCCAGGATAAACAGTACCGTTAGCTCCAACAAAGAATGGGAAAACATCTTCCCATAATGTTCCGGAACCTTTTGTACCATTTATATCAACAAAAACTGTAAATCCACTGATAGCAAAAGCTCTATTATCTTTTTCATAGTTAGTAGGATCAGCATAAGCCAGAGTTGTTAAATCAGTTGAAGCACAACAATTACGAGCATCTCCCATACTTGCCATACCAACATTATCTAATTTAAAACAATGATTTTCTGAACTGCAAAAATACCCGCCTGCAGCATCACAAGATTGCTTCGTATTTTTATTAAGATCAACACACATATTCTGTGTATTAGTCGTTATAGAAGAAGGATTATAAGATAAGCCAGGAATTGAAGCGGTTTTATCTCCTAATATCCACAATCTTAGCCCATTTGCCATTTCAATATTAGGAGTGATTGAATTAAAAGTACCTTCTCTTGATGCAACAGAAAGATATCTTCCATTGCTGCCTTTAGCTGCTTCATATACTGCATTATTAACCGCTAAATTATTTGAACCTGTTGTTGTAAAATTACACGAAGCACTACGAGTATTCCAATAGTAATCTATAGATTTACATAAATCATTAGCTTTAGTAATAGGAGAATTAGCAACACAAGAAGTATTACCATACTCATCTTCTTCTAAGTGAGAGCCACCAACACAAGAAGCCTGCTGACAAGCTTTTGGACTACCATCAGAATAAGCTCCTAAACGTGGGTCAGTTCTATAGCCATTAATACATTGACAGTTTACCCCATTAAAACGTGCATAATCCGCACAGCATTCTTTGGTATTTTGATTAAAATCACTATTATTAAGGCAATATTTTATTGCAGTATTTTCAGCAACATAATTAGATGATATTGAATCCAATTTAGCATAACATTTATAACCTGCTCGCGGAGTGCAACAAAATTTGTCATTATTTTCAGTCAAATCCTTACCTGCAGAACATTGACAATCAATGTAATATGGATCACCTGCATTATACATCTGGAAATAACCGGAAGTACCTGCACATACATTAGCTCCTACAGGTTGTCTTTCCCATTTTGTATCAGTACCATTATAGCCTTGATTTGGTGAATTATTTTTTCTCAAAATTTGACACGAATATGTTGCTGGTTCTGTAACATTTCTATTTTCCTCTTCATCAAAATAAGTATAAGCTGGACTTGTTTCTATCCAATCATAGCTAAATTCATATTCTGCACTACTATCAATAACTCTTTTACAATTTGGTGCAATATAAGAACTACAAAAAGTTTTAGCATTATTTTCATTACTTTTTTGTTTTATATAATTAGCAAGTGTAGCATTACTAATAGTACAATATTCTTTTTCATAAAATAGTCCTTCAAATACAGAATCAGCTGCAGTAGTAGTTGTTCCTCCACCCTCTACACTAGCATTACCACTTTTTGTATACCCGACACAAGCACCGTTTCCAAAAAAGGAGTCTGCCGTTTCATACACAGGATTTCCCTCTGCATCTTTTATTTGGTTACCTTCATTATCTGTTTTCACATAAATTTTTTCACCATTACACATTCTATATCTTAAATTGGCTTCCTTATAATCATCATCGTCCCAACTAAATAGAATGTCCCATCCTTCATCAGCTCTATCTGCATAAGATTTCGGGAACAGTTTTTTAAATAAATATTGTTCTGAATAAACAAATTTATCACCAATAGTTGAAATAAAGAATTTTACTTTTTTATTTATATCAAACTCAGATGCAATTTTATTTTTGGTAAATATATTCTGTGTATTCAAACTAGTAGTTGTTGGTAAACCTCTACACTCTTTTTCTTTTTTGTCACGTTCTTCTCCAGCAGGCATATACTCAACTGCAACACAAGGATCCAGACCAAGTGCAACGATTTGACCACCTAATTTTTCAACTGTTTTATAGGCTGTATAGTAGGAATATTCGTCAAGTTTTGCTACTTGATTTCTAACAATAGGAATAACTATAGCAGTCAATAACCCGACAATCATTACAGCAATTGCTATTTCCATTAAGGTAAAACCTGATTTTTTATTATTTTTAAATATCCTCATTATACCCCCATTATTTATTTAATTCTAATATTGCTTTTTCATAATCATCTTTTGATGGAGCCTTGCCGTGCCATGATGCATTATTCTCCATAAAGCTTACACCTTTGCCTTTTATTGTATTAGCAATAATTGCAACCGGTTTATCTGATTGTTTAGCCTTTTCAATTGAAGAATATATTTCTTGAATATTATGACCATCAATCTCAATTACTTCCCAGTTAAAAGCTTTTATTTTATCCGGCAGATTATCCAATGATTTAACACATTCAGTATTACCATCAATTTGAAGCCTATTTCTATCGATAATTGCAATTAAATTATCAAGCTTGCGGTGTGGAGCTTGCATAAAGGCTTCCCAAACATTACCTTCCTGTAGTTCGCCATCACCTAATAATACAAATACATTTGCTGGATTTTTATCAAGCTTAAGTGATATTGCAATACCACATCCCATAGATAAACCCTGACCTAAAGAACCGGTTGCAATTTCCACGCCAGGACACCATAGAGAAGGATGCCCCTGAAGTCTTGTACCAAGAGCTCTAAAAGATTCTAATTCTGATTTTTCAATAAATCCTAATTGAGATAAAACAGAATAATAAATAGGTGAAACATGACCTTTTGATAGTACAAATCTGTCTCGTTCATTATAATCTTTTGAAAGTTTACCGTTAACAGAATGTTTCATACACTTGTGAAATAAAACTGTCATTATATCGCACGCAGATAACGAGCCGCCAATGTGACCGGATTTTGCTGCATAGACCATATTTATAATATTTTGTCTATTCTCTAAACATAAATTTTCGAGTTCTTGTATTTCTGCATTTGATAACATTCTTAACCAAACAACCTTTCTTTAAAAACTTTTAAAACAAATAATGGAAGAGTTGGGAAAATTCTTTTAAACCTTTTTGGTTCTTTAATAGTTCTGTAAAGCCATTCTAAACCTAATTTTTGATAAATTTTAGGAGCTCTGTCAACAACACCTGCCCAGACATCAAAACTACCGCCTAAACCAATCATAGTTGAATTTGGCAGTTTGTGTTTTAATGAATTAATAAAAAATTCTTGTTTTGGGGAGCCAAGTGCAACTAAAATCAAATCAGGATTGACACTGATAATTGAATCTGATATCTCGCTATCCTCACTAAAATATCCATCATGAGAATACACAATATTCAAATTAGGAATTTCATTTTTCAAATTTTGAACTGCAAGCTGAATTACTTCAGGTTTTGCACCAACCATAGCAACAGTTTTGTTATTCTTAGAATATTGCTCTAATAAGGCTCTTCCAAGTTCAACACCTGCAATTCTATGAACTTTATGCCCTAAAATTTTAAGTCCTAATTCAACGCCAATTCCATCAGGCACAACTAATTCAGCATTATGGATAACATTTGCAAAATCAGGCATTGATTGAGCGGTAGAAATCATTTCAGGATTAATAGTTATAATCTGACCATGATTTTCTGAGGCATAATCAACGGCTTCATCAAATGTAAAACTATCAACATTAAATCCCAAAATTTTAACCAAGTCTCTATCCATAGGTATATTATAACACATGATGAAAAATTATGCTATAATTTAAACATGAAAAAGAATTTATTGAAAATATTATTTACATTCTTCCTAATAATATTTACAACGGTTAAAACACCTGCTGTACAATTTGATATTTTAGTATTACCAGCAGATATTTTATCAGTATGTGAAAATTATTTTTGTTTTCCGGAGGTTTCTGAAATTGCTGCCGAAGATGTAATAAATAACATAAATTCTTATAATAATATGAGTGCAATTGAACTATCCTCAGTGCGTCAGAAGTTAGCTCAGGATTTTGAATTGCAAAATACAGTTCGTGATCTTCTCACAAATTACTCCAAAAATGAAAAAATTGATTTTACAAAGCTAAATAAAACAGCAGAAAGTTTTGGAGTAAAATCTGTAGTCCTTATTACAAGCTACGCAACAAGCGATAAATCAGATTTAAAAAGAAATTTATGGGAATTATTAGAAATTTCAAGTGCATTTAAGACTACATCACCATTAAAATTAACAACATCTGTAGTTTTAACAGATAACATAAATAATTTAATAATGTGGAGCGGCAAATATAACAAAATAGTCTCAGATACAAACGGTTACTTTATTGCTAAAAATCAAGCTCAGGCTGCCTCTCAACTTGAAAAGATTAAGCAATACTCAAAAAATAATATCGGTCAAACTATCAGCCAGAATATTCATTTAAGATTTTTCCCGAAAGAGGTTAGAACATTCAAAGTAAATAGAACAACTACGAACAATACCGAAACCGAAAAACCAAAATTTGTACCAAATGCCCTTGACCATTTGATAAAACCTCAAATGATAAAAGAAATAGAAGAGGGAACAAATAATACACAAAACCCAGCGGATGAGTTTATATTTGAATTTTAGATATTATTGTTTTTTATTTGAAACCTGCACAAGCTTTGTATAAATAGAAACTGAAGTATCAATTTCGGTTTTAATTTGCGAATCAAGTTCAAGCATTGAAGATATAATCTTATCAATTTTATTACAACTGTCGATAAGATCAAAATATGCGATTGTCATTATTATAGACATAAAAATAAAAATATAACGTTTTTTCATATAGACAGGTTAAGGCATAATAAAAATATTTAATCCGACAAAATAGTAATAAGAGCAACTATTCATGTTAAAATTATCAAATAAAGAAGGAAAGCATAAATCATGTCTATAGAAATAGCTAGAGATTATCTAAAAAAATTTGACAGAGAAAATGATATAATTGAACTAAATCAGTCAACGGCAACAGTTGAACTGGCAGCAGAAGCATTAAATGTAGAGCCTGCACGAATTGCCAAGACACTTTCATTTAAAATGAACGATTCAGCAATTTTAATTATAACTGCTGGAGATGCCAAAATTGACAATAGAAAATTCAAGGACTATTTTGGGGTTAAAGCCAAAATGCTCACTCCGGAAGAAGTAATTGAATATACGGGTCACGCAATCGGCGGAGTTTGTCCATTTGGAGTGTCGGATAATATTAAAAAATATTGTGATTTATCATTAAATAGATTTAATACGGTATTTCCGGCTTGCGGAAGCAGCAATTCCGCAATAGAGCTAACCTGCGATGAATTATTTAATTATTCAAAAAGTTCTGAGTGGGTTGATATATGTAAATTTCAATAATAAAAAAGACTCTGTTAAAGAGTCTTTTTTATGGTGCCGATGGCCGGGGTCGAACCGGCACGAGGTTGCCCTCACAAGATTTTGAGTCTAGCACGTCTACCAATTCCATCACATCGGCTTGCTTAGATTTATAAGTTAATTCTAGCAGAAAAATAATTATTTTCAAGAACTTTTTATTTTTACACACAACTCTAAAATTAGACAGTCATAGGATTTCAAAAAATTATCAAATATGACATAAAATCTATATGAGAAATTTTATTTATATTATAACAATATTTATGCTTGCCATTAATGCAGCTTTTGCCACAACATTCACAGGAGGCGTTACAAAAGTTGGACAAGAAGAAAGCAATCAAGTAATTGATGCACAAACAAAGAACGGGGTTGAATTCGCAAAAATTACAATTCCTCAAAAGAAATTTCAAACCTACACAGATGGGAACGGTAATTTTCACCTCGACAGAATTCAAATATCACAGCCAACAATAATGAACATTGAAAAAGAAGGTTATCGTCCATTTTCGCTGACAATCAACAATGGTCAAAGCCTTAATGAACCTATGAAAATTGAAATTGCAAGAAGTGAAGCTGCTGACATTTCACTTGATTCAGAAATTTTACACCTCGGAGATGACAGTTTTTCAAAGAATTCTGCTAATGCATCTGATTTCAGGTTAAAATCAATTGGTCCATATTATTCTAAGGATTTTATTATGACTGCAAACGCGAAACGAAGCAGTAATTATCTTGTCATTGGATCAATTGTTGGGTTAGATACAAAATTAGCACATTCAATGGGGCAAAATAGAATTCGAGGAGGAGCATATTCAAGTCCTGCTGAAATATATTTTAATGGCAGAAAAATTGGGATTTTGCAAATAAATGGAGATAATCAGAGAATAAAAATTCCAAATTCATTAATTCAAGCTGATGCCAGAAACCAAATTACAATTAAAACCGGTCAAAACATGGCAAATAGTGACCATATTGATTACGATGATATCGAAATAATGAATTTATCAATACTAAGTGAATAATTTTCGGGGTTAAAAAAAGAGCTTCATTGATAACAATGAAGCTCTTCGCGATTTTATACAAATTCCTGAGATTAACGTTTTAGGAAATCAGGAATTTCGATATTTGTAAAGTTTCTATTAGAGTCTGATAAAACAGATTTTGTTTGAGTATTAAATGCACCTGAGAAGAAATCAACTGCATTTAGTTGAGAATCTGAAGAATTTGATGATGAATCACCAAATTTTAAAGATGAAGAATTATTCTTCAATTCAAAACCTGTTGCAATAACTGTAATTTGAATTTCATTTTGAATATTTTCGTTTACTGCAGTACCGATAATTACAGTAGCATCATCAAGAACAGCATCATGGATAATAGAAGCTGCATCGCTGATTTCGTGAATACCCATATCAGGTCCGCCTGTAATATTAACGATAACACCTGAAGCTCCGTTGATAGAAGATTCAAGTAATTGAGAGTTAATTGCTTGTTGTGCAGCTTTAACAGCACGTCCTTCACCTGATGCTCTGCCGATACCCATTAATGCAGAACCAGAAGCCTGCATTACTGTTTTAACGTCAGCAAAATCAACGTTAATAATACCAGGAACTGTAATAATATCAGAAATACCTTGAACACCTCTTAGTAATACTTCATCAACAATTACAAAAGATTCCTGCAATGTAACCTGTCTATCAACAACCTGTAACAATTTGTCATTTGGAACAACAATAACTGCATCAACAGCTTCTTTTAATTTATCTAAACCTGCATTAGCCTGATTTTGTCTTTTCTTACCTTCCCATGCAAATGGTTTTGTTACAACTGCAATTGTTAAAATCCCAAGTTGTTTTGCAATTTTAGCAACGATAGGAGCTGCACCTGTACCGGTTCCGCCGCCCATACCTGCTGTAATAAATACCATATCAGAACCTTCAAGAGCTTTAGTAATTTCTTGTTGAGCTTCTTCTGCAGCTTTTTCACCAACAGAAGGATCTCCGCCGGCACCTAAACCTTCAGTAGATGAAGCACCTAATTGAATTCTGTTTTGAGTTTGACCATTAACCAAAACTTGTAAATCTGTATTCATTAGCCAGAAATCAACACCTGATAAGCCTGATCTAATCATTCTGTTAACAGCATTTCCGCCGCCGCCGCCAACACCAATTACTTTGATATTGGTAGGGTTTGCTCCAAGTCTTGATACTTGACTATTTGATGGTTCATCTTTTCTTGCAAAGATATCTGAAACGATATTTTCCACGTTATTTACCTCATTAATTGTAACATTTTATCCTAAAACATATAATTACTCATTATGTAACTATAACAATATAGTATTTTAAATAGGAAAAAAGTACAATAAATTTACAATAATTATGAACAAAAGTTAATATAACACTCAATTCCAGTAAAACAAATTAGCATTTTGCCGGAGAATAGCCCCAATTAAGCTTATTACGCATAACCGAATAAAAATCATTTTTATTTAAGAGTGCTAAATATGCCTTATTAGCAGATTTTTTTACTAATAATACATCCGTTGTAGAAAATGCAACCTGACCATCTGCAGCAACCCTATATTGATGTTCTTTACAAGGCAATATTGATATTACGTCATCACCGGAAACAACAATCGGGCGGGCTGAAAAAGTATGCGGACAAATTGGAACAATAGTTATCGCATCAACATCAGGTGCTAAAATCGGACCACCCGCAGCCATACCATAAGCAGTTGAGCCTGTAGGGGTTGAAATAATAATTCCATCAGCAAGATATTCACAGACAAATTTGCCATTAATTTGAAGTACAAATCGTGATGTTCTTGATGATGATTCGCCTTTGATAACAAAATCATTTAACGCATTATATGAACCGCAATCAAGCATCATTCTTTGCTCAATTTTGTAATCATTTGTTAAAATAGAATTTACAGCATTGTCCAAATCCTCAATTGAAGCTTGTGACAAAAATCCTAACCGTCCTAAGTTAATACCGAAAATAGGGGTTTCATATTTAGAATAAAATCTAGCAGCTTTTAAAATTGTACCATCACCGCCAACTACAAAAACAAAATCATACCCGTGTTTTAAATTATCAATATTAAGCAGGTCGGCTTTAATACCATTTTTAGCAAGAGTTGAATTGAGCGTTTCCATTACCTCTTGTGAATTTGTAATCAACGAATTATAACAAATTGCATACGATTTATTCATACGTTTAGTTTATATCAAATATATGAAAATTGTAAAATCTTTATGATTAATTTGTAAAAATAAAATATAATAATTTTATGTGTGACAAAGGACATTATGTTTATATTCTATTAACTGAACGCAATACCTTGTATTGCGGTTATACTGATAACGTTGAAAAAAGATTTCAACAACACCTCGAAGGTAAAGGTGCAAAATACACTAAAGCAAATAAACCAGTTAAAATCGTATACCAGAAATCATTTGAAACAAAAAACGAAGCTATGAAAGAAGAATATCGAATAAAACATAAACTCACAAGGAAACAAAAACTTGAACTTATTCAGTCTGCCCAGGCGTAACAGAAGATTCTTGCTGCGGCTGAGCATTTGGATTTAAATCCTGTATCTGTGTATTTAAATTTTCTATTTGCTGTTCAATTTTCTCTAAATCTTTTTTCTTTTTATCAATTATTTTTTCAGCCTTATCAATATCTTTTTGGTATTGTTCCTGCAAATATTTATTATATTCTTCCTCTAAGGCAGTTCCTTCCGTAGAGCCATTTAAGGATTGAAGCTTTTTATAATCTCTCAATTCTTCTTTACAATCATCATCAATACCTTTAAGAGTATATTTAAATTCATCTTTAATAGCCTTGACTGCCTGCTTATCAGCTTCTTTTTTCTGTTTTTCAAGAACTTTTTTCTGTTCTTCTAAAAATTTCTCCTGTTTTTCAACGGTTTGATATGACTCGACACCATCTTTTATAACTTTGTAACCATTTTTGCTGACATTTGGAATATAATTTTTACTCAAAGCAAGTCTGCGAGTTTGGTTTCCCTGCCAATCAATACTCCATGCACCAAGAAAAACTGGAAGTTCACCGGTATAAGCATAAGCTTGAACAACAACCCTATCTGGAGAGGAAGCATCAAAACCAAGCGGAATTATATCCCAGCGTTTATCTTCCAAATTAAAATTCATCATTTCTTTCCAGAAATAAATTATAGCCTGCCTGAGTTCCACCAGATTGTAACTTACTTTATTATTAAAATCGTACACGTGTATATTAGTTTGCCATATACCATCTTCGCTGCTGCCAATTTTTTCTTTTAGGAGAATTTTTGTGCCATCCTCTGAAAAATCTACAGGAGTTATTGTTCTGAATGCTGCAAAATTATCAATAACCTTTTCTGTTGATAAAATTGGATCAGGATTTCTTCTTGCAACATTTGCCTTTAAAATACGTTCCAGTTTATTTTCATCCCCGTCTAGTGGAATTACAAAAATATCACAGGCAACAGATGCACTATCCGGATAATAATATACTGCAGGATAAACAAGCCTTGTATAGTCAGGAGAAACAATTCCCTGAGCATTTATCTGCCGTTTTAAAAATAGTCTTTTACCAAGGGATAATTCAACACTACCCGGAGGATCATTATATTTAGTAATACTATATAATGGTTTTGGAATATATTTAAAATCAGAAGGGGTTTCTATTTGAGGAAAATCAACATCTATAGTCGAGCGGTCTTTATACTCAGACAATGCCTCATACTCTTCAACAGTCATGTAACCGGAAGGGGTTCTGTTAAGGATTTTTTTCTCCATCCGTTTTAATTCATCATCTTTCAAAACTCCGTATTGATACTTTATCTCACGGGTTCTTGTATCTTCATTTTTCTTCCGCGTCGGCAGGTGTGAAGTAATATTTGAAAATGTATCTTTCATGCCTGCATAACAAACAGACTCAACGCATAGAGCACAAATTAAAACTAACAGAAGTTTTTTTGCCATATCCAACAAACCTTATTTAGACAAGTCCGTCTTTCATAGCTGTTGCAACAGCCTTTGAACGAGTTTTTACATACAATTTTTGCAATATATTGTGAACATGAGTTTTTGTAGTCGCAATTGTTATAACTAACTTTTTAGAAATCTGCGGATTTTTTAAACCTTCCACTAAAAGTGCAAGAACTTCCATTTCGCGTTCGGTTAAACCGTACAAGTTCTTACCTTTCTGGTAATTGATTTCGCCATGTTTATTTTCAGTTTGATTATTTTTTCTAATATTTGAAAGAACAACTCGAGCAATAGCAGGATCAAGCCAGCCTACACCTTCACTTACAGCCTTGATAGCTGAAATGGTTTGTTCAGAAGTAACCCCTTTAGTTATATAACCATCAGCACCGGCTGCAAATGAATCCAGAATATCATCTTCATTGTCGCGGGAAGTATTCATAAGAACCTTAATTTCCGGCATGGCATTTTTAATTTTGCGAGTTGCTTCAATACCATCAATCGTAGGGAGTCCGATATCCATTATAACAAGATCCGGTTTTAATTCTAATGCTTGATTTACGCCATCTGCACCATCAGCAGATGTGCCTAGAACTTCAATACATTCGCTGTTTGACAAAGCAAATGAAAGCCCCATTCTTGTCATTTCATGATCTTCTACTATTGTAACTTTTATAGACTTAGACATCTTTCCCACCTTTTATACTCGTGATTTTGCAACCACATTTGTTAACAGAAACGAAAACTCACTTCCTTTATTAACTTTACTTTCTACCCAAATTTTTCCGCCATGTGCTTCAATAATTTGTCTGGACAAATACAAACCTAAACCGGTACCGGTTGAGCGTTTTTTACTCGTACCCTGTGAAAAACGCATAAATAAGTTTGGAATATCCTCTGACGGAATACCATTACCATTATCAGCGACGGAGAATATTAAATCTCCATGCTGAGCTTTTACAAAAATATCAATTGTGCCATCTTTATTTGTATAATTCAAAGCATTACCGCAAAGATTTATAATTACTCTCTTAATTTCAGCCCTATCAGCATCAATCAATAATTCACTATCAATGTCACTATGAAGATTAAATGTTATGTTTTTCTTTTTAGAAAGAGGCTCTAACTCTTCATAACATTGAGTTACTAAATCATTGATACTAAAGACCGTTTTACACAGGTTAAGTTTTCCGCTCTCAAAGCGATAAACTTCCAACAAAGCATTAACAAGCCCCAATAAATCTTCATTACTTTGAAGCATTGTTGATAATAAGACTTTTTGCTGGTCGGACAATTCACCTAACGAACCGTCAAGGAAAAATCTTAAAGTTTGAATTGCAGCCAGAAGCGGAGTTCGTAAATCGTGAGTTAATGTTGCAATAAAATCATCTCTTAATCTTTCTGTTTCTTTTTGCTGCGTATAATTTCTTATAACACCGACGAATCTTTCTTCATCAGAAGCATCTTCAGATAATGATGCAAAATTTATTTCAACAGGAATTGACTCATTATTCAATGAATTACGCAAATACAAATCCCTTAACAGGAATTCTGAATTATCGCAGGATAATCCGAGAATAATATTTTTAACTGAAGATTTTTGCACCTTATTCAATTTAGGATTATCTGAATAAGCAATTTCTTGAATTTTCATTGTCTGCAGGGTTTCAGCAGACAACCCAACCATATTTTCACATGCCGGATTAACCTGTTCAATATTTCCTTGTGCATCAATAATTACAATACCATCAGCACAGTAATTGATAATACCTGATAATTTTTTATTAGCTAATGACAGCTCTTTAGTTCTCTCAGCAACTAAGACTTCTAAATTTTCAGAATATTCTGTTAATTGCTTCTTCGCCTTTTCCAACTCTTGAATTTTTTCTCGCAAATCTGCAAGTAAATGGCTTCTTTCTATACCATTTTTAATATTCATAATTAAATCATCATTATCCCAAGGTTTTTCGATATACTTGTAAACTCCGATTTCATTAATAGTTTTGATTGCATTTTCCTTATCGGCATAAGCTGTTAATAAAATCATGCTGACTTCAGGATAAATCTTTTTAGCTTCACGCAAAAACTCCAGACCATTCATTTCCGGCATTAAAAAATCGGAAATAATTAAATCAGGAGTTTCTGTTTTTAAATATTCAACAGCCTCTAGCGGATTGTTATAAATAACAACATCTTTGAAACCTTCAACTTTCATCAAAGTACTAAAAGTTGAAGTCAACAATTTATCATCATCAACGTATAAAATTTTCCCTAAACTCATAGCAATATAATAGAATATCTTATACAATTAGACAAATTGTTTACAAATTCGCAATATTCTACAAGGTTAGTAAGATGGAGCACTGTATTCTCTTGATGCTAATTCTCTATCTATAAGATAAAGAGCTGATTTTTCTGCACCAAAAGCCTTTAGTTTTGATATTATTCTTAATACAGAAGCTTCTTCTTCTATTTGTTCCTTTAAGTACCAGTCAATAAAGTTTCTTGTTGCAAGGTCACATTCATTTTCAGACATATCAGCAACACAATCAATAGATGAAGTTATTGAACGTTCATGATTATAAATTTGTTCAAACACGCCTTCCGGACCGTTTAATTCAAGATTTGGCATTTCAAGCGGTTTTAATCTAACCTGTGATTTTCTGTTCAAAACATATTCAAATAGAATCATACCATGGTCAATTTCTTCTCTAGATTGTACTTTAGTCCAGTTAGAAAAGCCGTACAAACCAATTTCAGAAAAATACGCAGACATCGCCAAATATAAATAAGCGGAATAAAATTCCTTGTTAATTTGATCATTTAGCACCTCTTTAATTTTATCACTAATCATTACAACTCCTTTCAAATCAGTAACCTAGTCCATTTCGCCTTCCCACAATCCGTGAATATTACAAAAAGCTTGAGCTTTTTCTATACCCAATTTATCTTTCAATACCATTATCGGAAGATCAAACGGAGCATAATACTGAAGTTCCAAGTGGTTTTTATCCTGAGAAATTGTTTCAATGAATTGAATATAATGATCCTCTGTCATAGGATGCAAAGTTGTACCTACACGAATTTCATGACCATTATTGTCAGTTGCGGCAAGAACGGGAACATGCTTTTCAGAAACACCCTGTTCATCATTTATCCCATGCGGTTTTAATAATTCCATCGGCTTTCCGCAGCAAACAAGTTCACCAACTCCTGGAAGTATAACCTGTACGAGGTTACCGCAAGTTTCACATTTATATAACTCTAGTCGTTCAGTCATAATTTCTCCTTTCTGAAATAGGATAAATTTTAAACAGAAAAATACATCAGACAAATTACTAATCTCAAAAATAGTACTGGACGAATAAAATTTAGTATGATAGTATAAAGCTAAGCCGTGCTCCACGGGGTGTTGCGAACTCTCGACTCGAAGCTAACGCGGGGTGCAGAGCCTGTTGTGAGGGCTTTATGAGTACGTTGAAATTTAATATAATCGTTGATAGCAAGGTATAAAATGGCGTAAACTATCGAACCGTGTCAGGGGGGAAACCCAGCAGCACTAAGATTGACCTTACGGGTGTTTTATTTCTTGAAGGAGAAAGTATTAAAGGACAGCGGATTTATAAAATTCGATAGACAGTGGCACGGTTTTTTATTTAGAACAAGAAGATGCTTTTGTCCACCCCAATTCATTTGGACATCTTAAATAATCCAGATTATTATTTTCTAATACCCATGCAGTACACATTCCCAGCCCAGTGCTTGTTATTTGATTTCCGGCACACTGATCTTCAAATGTGTAAGGATACCAGTAGTTATCATATTTGGTTCCTTGAGGAGAAATACCATCAGTAAAAATTTTAAACCCAAATAAATCAACACCATCAATATTTGGTTTTGATTCAGAACCATTCAAATCAACCAGAAGTTTACCACACTCACATCCCCAACGACTACGTGTTGTATCCTGAGTATCAGTACAGCACCCTGCTGGATTTGAATTCATACTTATCCACACATACATACCGTTATGAAGCCCAAATGGAATTGTTGACTGTGAATAAGATGCATTTGGGTTCTTCTCACCGTACTTTGACTGAACCGAGCCATCCCTTCTTTTATAAGAACCATAATGATATTTACCCTCAACTAAATCCCCCTTTATGTACTGCTTCAATATATCATAAGATTTATAAGAACACTCTAAAGTTTGTTTTTCACTATCACTACACCAATCGCTAACTGGACCATAATTATCAATAGCACTCCGATATGCTTGAGAAAGCATAGAATAAGCTTTTTTTAAATTAGAAATTGCAGCTTGTTCTTGATATTTCTGAATTAAACCAGGAATAGTAATTGCAGCAACAACGCCAATAATTCCTAATGTAATCAAAACTTCTGCAAGGGTAAATGCAAACCGCTCAAATACAATATTAGTAAGCTTTAATAGGTTACCCCCCCCCCGATTTTCTTAATATTATTGAGTTTCAGCATAACAACCTCCTAAACTTAAAGTAATTCTTTATCCGTAATATATCTTGGACGAGCTTTAACTTCTCGATAAACCTGCCCGACATATTCTCCAATAACTCCCAGACAAAAAATTTGCAGACCGCCGAAAAATGTCAGCATAATAATCATTGTCGCATAACCATTCGGAGAATCACCCAAAAATATTTTTTCGTAAATTGTTTCTAATCCAACGATTATTGACAGTACAAACATAATAAAACCTAAAACCGCAATAATTCGTAACGGAACAATACTGAATGATGTTATTCCATTCAGAGCTAAAGCCATTAAAGACATTAAATTAAACTTTGATGTTCCAGACATACGAGGTTTTACATCAAAATTTATTGTTGTAGTCTTTAGCCCGACTTCATAGAAAAAGCCGCGAAGAAACAAATCTTTTTCAGGGTATAAATTCATGACATCAAGTGCTTTTTTGCTGACAAGACGATAATCTGAATGATTAACCGGTATTTTGGCACCTAAAATATTCATTAATTTATAAAACATCACAGCAGTAGTTTTCTTAATAAAACCGTCTGTTTTACGATTATTTCTAATTCCTAAAACTACATCAAAACCTTTCACATATTCATCAACAAATCGCTCAATAGCAAGTTCATCCTGCTGCAAATCCGCATCAATAGAAACAACACAATCACAGCCGATATTTCTAACACCTTCCAAACCTGCAACAATTGCTTTCTGGTTTCCGTAATTTCTGATGAATTTCTTGCCTTTTACCATCGGAGTTTGAGCGTGCAAATATTCAATAATATCCCATGTTTTATCAGTCGAACCATCATCAATAAAATATAAATAGCTGTCATTTGCTATTTTACCTTTATTGATAAGCATGAGCAAAACTTCAAGAAGCCTTTTTGCAGTTTGTTCAACACATAATTCTTCATTAAAACATGGTACTATTACAGCTAATCTCGGTGTTTGCATTTATTCTCTCTTTCTACTATCATGATTATATTATTTTATAAAAATTTATGCAAGGATATGTAAATGATAAATAAGAAGTTTATTTTAAATGCTGATGATTTTGGATTAACCCAATATCATAATCAAGCTGTTTTAGAGGGTTATGTAAATGGATTTCTTACCAGTGCAAGCCTTTGTGCAAACGGCGAAGCATTTGAGAGTGCCGTACATGACATTTTACCGGATTGCCCGAATTTAGGGCTTGCAGTGCATTTAAATATAATGGAAGGCAAATCTCTTACCGATTGCCCGCTCTTAACAGATAGTGACGGCAGTTTTAACGTTGGTTACGGATATTTAATACTAAACCAGAAGAAAAAAGAATTATTAGGACAAATAGAAGCTGAATTTAGAGCTCAAATTGAAAAAGTTATTTCACAAACAAAAGTTGACCATTTAGATTCTCATGTACATACGCATGCTATACCTGAAATATTTAAAATAACCTGCAAACTTGCAAAAGAATATAATATAAAATATGTCAGAACCCAGCAGGAAGAGTTGTATTTTATTCCAAAACTTGAAAAGCATCTTAATTTAAAATATCCGCTAAACCTGATTAAAATTGCACTATTAAGATATTTTACTCAAATAAACAAAAAAACTATTGATGAATACGGCTTAAAAACTAACGATTTTATCATAGGTGTTGGCTACACTGGCATGATGGATGCAGATGCAATTAAATACGGATTGGAAGCAATTGAAGAAGAGTCTATAACAGAAGCTCTTATTCACCCTTGCAAATACAACAATACAACTAAGAATTGCCATACAAAAGAATTTTCAATTACACAAAATAAAACGCTTCAAGACACTATTAAACGTCTTGGTTTTGATATTACAAATTACAAGAATCTGGAATAATGAAAAAATTTCTTACAACATTATTGCTGCTTATACTGTTTAGTGCATTTTCAATATTTATAATTGAATCAGGCAAATCAAAAGAGATTTTGACAGTATTTTCACCGACAAAAATTGGAATTGACCTTGATAAAAACAAAACAATATCAAATAATGAGATTTTTTGCATAGATAGTATTGAAAGTTATTCACAGGAACCATCAGTCGAATTTTATAATAAATATTCAAAACCCTTGAGATTAAGCAAAATTGATATGATTAATCTTGGATATCTGGCACAGGAATTTGCACAAAACACCTTACAGAATAAGAAAGTCACCATTAAAACAACCGGCAGGGTAACAAGCGAATGCCAGTATGCAAAAATAAGAATAAACGGTCTTGAATATAAAACGCTTCTGAAAAACAGCGGCTTTGGTATACTCTCAGGGAAAAATGGCAATCCGCAAAAATTTAAAGAACATTTAAAAAATTCTAAAAAACTTAACCTTGTTATATTAAATCATCACTCAAACAAATATCATACTCTGGACTGTAAGTTCGGAAAACTTGCCCACGACACAGTTCTAATTCCGCAAAAACAGCTTCCTGAGGGTGCAATTCCCTGCAAATACTGTCATAACTATGAAGAGAAATCCAAAAAGATATTCAAAGTTAATAAAAACAGTGAAATAGTTAATATTCCGCCAGTAAAAGAACCGCCTCTTGTCATATCAAATGGTAATATAAAATTATACTATACTAACTTCACAAAAACTTTAAAACCAAATAATCATTGTTCAACAAATGAATGCAAGGCATTTGTTAATTTAATAAATAATGCAAAAGAAAATATTGATATTGCGATTTACGGCTACGAGGACATACCTGCAATAACTTCAGCCCTAAAAAACGCAAAAGCCAGAAATGTAAAAATAAAATTTGTTTATGATGAAAATTTTGACAGCACTAAAACTTACTATAAAGGCAACGAAATAATCAAAAATATTGCCGACGAATCACGCTCTGATAAAACAGACTCAATATCTCAAAGCAATATGCTTATGCATAATAAATTTATAATTTTTGACAAGAAAACTGTATTCACAGGCTCTATGAATTTTTCAGCAACAGGCACCAGCGGCTATGATGCGAATAATGTTGTAATAATTGACTCCATTGATATTGCAAATCTTTATACACACGAATTTGAACAAATGATTTCCGGTAAATTCCATAATAAAAAGTCAAGAAATACAGCCGCAAACAAATTTCAAATTGATAACTCAATAATAGAAGTTTATTTTTCACCACAGGATAAATCCTCAATTCGCATCGTTGAGTTAATAAAAAACGCTAAGAAATATATTTATATCCCAACGTTTTTAATTACACATACTAATATATCCAACGAACTAATAAAAGCAAAAAATCGAGGAATTGATGTTAGGATAATCATGGATGCCAATAATGTTTACAGCAGAAACACTAAACACGCATTATTGCGAAGCAGCGGCATACCTCTAAAAATAGAAAATTATGCAGGTAAAATGCACTCCAAGACAATGATTATTGACGATGAATACCTGATTCTCGGTTCTATGAACTTTTCAAACAGCGGAGAAAACAAAAATGACGAAAATATGCTGGTAATACATAATCAACAGTTCGCAAAGAATTATAAAAACTTTTTCATATACTTATGGCAAATAATACCTGATAAGTATTTGAAATTTAATCCAAAAGCAGAAAGTCCCGATTCAATCGGTTCATGTTCAGATGGAGTTGATAATAATTTCAACGGTAAAATTGACAGGGACGAAGACGCTTGCAAAGTTAAATAAAAAGACTTCTATAATATAGAAGCCTTTTTATTGTTAAATCTTATTCAGTATTACATGCGTTCCGGAGCTGAAACTGCAAGAATATCCAATGCATTTGCCAGTACTGTTTTAAATGCCCAGACTAAAGACAATCTTGCTTTTGTTAACTCAACATCATCTGTAATTACTCTTGTAGAGTTATAGAATGAATGGAATTCTGCCGCCAATTCCTGTACATAACGGCAAATTGTGTAAACCTGTCTTGCTTGTGCTGAAGAAACAATTAAAGATTTAAATTCTTCAAGTTTTAATATTAATTTTCTTGCATCTGTGATAGTTAAATTCATAAGATTTTTATCAAAATTCGCAATTAAATCATTAAATTGAGATTCAGAAAGCACTGCAGGTGTTGTTTTACCGGTTTCGGTATCAACTCTGTCATTTGTTGCGTTTCTAATAATAGAACAAGCTCTGGCATGTGCATATTGAACATAGAAAACAGGATTTTCATCTGACTTAGTTTTTGCAAGTTCAATATCAAAATCAAGAGTTGTATCAATATTTCTCATAGACATCCAGAAACGGGTTGCATCAACTCCAACTTCGTCGATTAAATCTTCAAGAGTAACCATATTTTTACGTTTACCCATGCGAACTTCATTACCGTTAATAACAAGATTAACAAGTTGTCCAAGAAGGACTTCAAGTTTGTCAGGATTATAACCCAAAGCCTCAATGGAAGCTTTTACACGTGCAACATAACCATGGTGGTCTGCCCCCCAGATATTAATCATTCTGTCAAAACCACGTTGTAACTTGTCGATGTGATACGCAATATCAGCAGTCAAATAAGTGTTAGAACCATCAGCCTTTTTAATTACACGGTCCTGATCATCGCCATAGTCAGAAGATTTAAACCATTCTGCACCTTCATTATTGTAAATTTTTCCGCTGTCACGTAATTTTTGAACACACTCTTCAACTTTTCCTGAATTATGAAGTGATAATTCAGAATAGAATTTGTCAAAAGATACTCTAAAATTATCTAACAAATCACGCTGAACTTTTTCTTCGTAATCTTTTGCAAAATCACAATAAACTTGTAAATCAATATTATCAAGGTCAGCAGCTGATTTAATTTCAGGTCTCACAGCTAAAAATTGTTTAGCAACAGGAATTAAATAATCACCCGGGTAATAATTTTTTCTTTCAATTTCATCTTCAGGGAAATCAATATTTTCGCCCAATTCTTGTTTCACTCTTATAATAAGAGATCTGCCAAGTTTTTGAATTTGAGAACCTGCATCATTGATGTAGAATTCCTGATAAACATCGTGTCCATAGAATTTCAAAAGATTAGCAAGTGCACTTCCCATTGCTGCCCATCTGCCGTGACCAATATGGAAAGGTCCTGTCGGATTTGCAGAAATATATTCTAAAATAATTTTTTCTTTTTCAATGTTTTCAGGACGTCCAAAATCTTTATTTTTAGTGAAGATTTCATCAACAAGATTGATTAAAAGACTATTTCCTGCTTTAAAGTTGATAAACCCTCCGATAACAGAATATTCATTATCTTCTTTTTCAACAAATTCAACAATAGCATTAGCAATCATCGGCGGAGCAATTTTTGCACTACGGGCAAGTGATGAAACATTCACTGCAAAATCACCGAATTCAGGATTTTTTGGTTTTTCAACAGACAAAGTTCCTTTTGCATACTCTGTCATTTGCCCTAATTTATTCGCAGCAACAGCCTGCTCAATGGCTTTTTCAATTTTATTTATAAAATAATCTCTTAACATACTATAACCTCATTTAATGTATTCGCAAGATAATTATAATATAAAAAGACCCTGAAACAAGTTCAGGGTGACAATTTATTAAAAGTTATATTCAGGAATTTCAAACGGCTCATTATTAGCGTCTTTATCCACAAAACTTAAATAATAATCCATTGCTCTATCCTTACAAGCTTCATAAAAATCTGCAGGAATTAAAGATATATGTAATTCAGTTCTATCTCCAGAATAATTACCTAAAATTGTTGCATATTTTTCAATATCAGCTTTACTCAAACCGCCGCCGTAAGCTTTTGTTTTAGCATCAGTTCCGGATGGTCTGATTTCAATATATTTATCGTCAAATTCTAAATATGTACCGTCGCCTACAAATTTAACAGATTTCAAATTATCAAAATTCAATCCGTCAGAAGCAAATTTATCATTTAAAATATTTTTGATATCTTCAAGATTTATTAAATTTTCTTTTAGAGCAATTGCCATTGATAAATAGAACATATCATTTTTAGTTCTAAGAGCTTCACCTTTCACTTTTGAGTCTTTTAATTTGTTAATATCAGGTTCTGATTCATTATAGTATGCAATATCAACCCTTGTATCAAAACGTCCGATAATATTATTAGAATTGAATACATCTTCAAGATATTGAGAAAGTGAAACATTTAAAGTTTTCAATTTTGCAATAAGGGCTGAAGCAACAATTATAGCTTCAGTTGCACTTTTTTCTCTCATTGCAACTGCAAATCTGCCGTGCTGAGATTTGATTAACTCTTCAGTACCCATAATCATACCGCCGGATTCTTCACCGCCAAATAATAAACGAGGATTTACACCTAAGTCAATCGAATTTCCAAATACATCATCTACTACAACAGACTCATTCGGATTATTTTTTAACTTAAGTTCAACTTTTTTCATTATATTAGCGATTTCTTTAAATCCGACAGGAACATTAATTACCTTAACTCCGTTTTTAGCAGCCCATTCATCCCAAGAAAGAGCTGACGCTGTTGTTTTAATCATAAATCTAGGATGATTATTCCATAAATTTTCAGATTTTAACTGCTTTGCCCAGAAATCAATCAACATCAAGAATGCTTGATTTGCAGTAAATACAGTCAATACCATTTCGTCAGTTAATTTAACATAATCAATACCAAGCTTGTTTAATTCCGAAATTCTTGAAACCGGTTCTGTTTGAGTTACGGTTAATCTGTCGTGGTCCGGGTCAGTAATTAAAACAGCAGTTCCGGCAGGAAAATCTTTTAACTTTTCAGCATAACCCATTGTATCAATTACAGGGAAAAACTTAGCCCCATCCGGATGTTTTGCTAGAACAGTTGCATCTACAGAGTAGTCATAAAAAGCTTTTTCACCTTTTGGAGTAACATCGTATTTACCAATAGAGTGGAAAAACGGATCTTCTTCAATATTAAACCATTCAAATTTATCGGAAATTCCAAGTTTTTCCAATACACGAGAAAGAGTTCTGTATGCAGAACCACCGACATTTTCTATCACAATTTTAGACTCAAATGATTTAATTAAATCTAAATTAATATTTTGAGCTACACCTGATTTTAAGTATTCAACATACAAATCAACGCCGTCATCAATAAATTTCATTGCAGTTTCATTTATTAACGGATTGTCAGCAGCAGAAATTTTAATTTCGTAAGTGCCTTTTTCTTCAACTTCATTAAATATTTCTTGAATTTTATTAACAAATTCCATTGATTCTTCAGGTAAATACTGGCTGCCCTGACAATTCAAATCTTTAGTAGCATTTTTAACAGAAATTCCGTGACTTGATGTAATATATTCTCCGCCTAGCAAATCTAATTTGAAAGCTAAAAATGATGCCAGCCAGATAGGAATTGTTTTTTTACCTACAGGAACAAGAGTTTCAATTCCTTGAGCTGCTTGAATTCTAGTAATTGCATCTAAGAACAGTTGTGAATTATATCTTACTTCACAGCCTGCAACTTTAACAATTCTTTTATCAGGATATTTTTCATTAGCAACAAGAGCTTTTGCAAGAGTTGCTAAAACAATCCCAACTAAATTTATCGGGAATCTTGTATCCTGAGGATTGAGAATATTTTGCGGACCTCTAATACCTGCAGTTGAAACTTTAGCCTCTTTTGCATAGTTTGCAAACCATTCGTTTAAACCTAAACCTTCAGGATTAGAAATTTCATCATAAGGCAGTAAATGCTCTTTTTTTAAAATAAAGGAAAATTCACCTTTATTATTAAAATCCATTAAATTTAAATTTTTAACATAATCCGGAGTTTTTTCATAAACACTTTTAAATAACTCATTTTCTAATCTATTATCAGACACTTGCAATCCTAACATATATCTCTCCTTATCATTTTTCTACGATAATACAATAAAAAAAGATTAATAAGAAGTAGCCCCTGCAAGAATTTTTATGTATAATACTAATACAGATATGGAGAGATTTAGTTATGGCAAGACAAAAAAAACAATATAGTACTAGAAAAACCTCTCAATTTAATAAATGGAGAACTTTATTTCAATTTTTGGTATGTAAAATCGGTTACATGATACGACTAAAACTAGTATATAGAATCGAAATTAATGGACTTGAAAATGTTCCAAAAGATAATAATTATATAGTATGTCCTAACCACCTTTCAACATTAGACCCACCGCTAATGGTTGCAGTAATGCCCAGAAGCGTAGCATTTATGGCAAAAAAAGAACTATTTGATATACCTTTTTTAAGATGGTGGATTGATTGGTTAGGAGCATTCGCTGTAAACAGAGAAAGCTTAGGGCCATCAACTATTAAAACAGTGCAGGCAATTAAAGCCAGCAACTGGGTTCTAGGAATGTTTCCTCAAGGAACAAGAGGGGTTCCCGGCGAAATTCGTGGGGTTACTAAAGGGTTTGCAGGACTGGCTAAACTTACAAAATGTAATATTCTCCCTGTAGGATTGATTGGAACCAATGAAGTTAAAAGATGGCCATTTACAGGTAAAATTATTGTAAACATCGGTGAAATTATACCTTATGACAAAAATCCTGAAGTTGTTAAAGAAAAATGGATTGAAGAAATCCAAAAACTAACAGGATTTAAATATATTGAAGATGAACAAGTTATCGAAGCTGACGGAGGTAATAGTCAAAATGACTAAGCAAGTACGTAACTTCAACAGAAGATATGCAAAAGAATATAACCTTTTCCGAACAATTTGGTTTATGACATTTTTGCTGATTGTTGTATACGGATTTTTTATTATATTCTATAACTTCAAAATAGAAGGAAGAAAAAATTTACCTGCTAATCAGGCAAAAAAAGGAAAATACATCTATGCAGCCAACCATGTTTCAATATTTGACCCGCCAATGGTAGCAATGGCTGCATTATGTCCAATTGCTTTTATGGCAAAAAAAGAATTATTTGACCCGTCAGAAAAATTAAGCTGGCTCGTTAAGAGGCTTGGGGCTTTTGCCGTAGACCGAACAAAACCTGAAATCGCGACATTTAAAACAGTGCGTGATGTAGTAAGCACAAGCTGGTCTCTTGGAATATTTCCTCAAGGCGGAACAAGACCATACGGTAAACTTGACGGTATCAAAAAAGGATTCGTAGCAATTGCAAAAAATGCAAAAGCTGACATCGTACCTGTTGCAATTGCAAACTGGGACGGATATCCAAAACTTAAACCATTTACCAGAAGAAATGTAACTATAAAAATAGGAAAACCTATTTCTTATCAGTTAACAGAAACAGAAATCGTCTATGAATGGAGCAGACAAATCTGCGAATTAGCTGATTATGAAAATTGTGCAGAAATCCCTAAAAATATAGAACAAAAACAAGTTGTTTAACTTGTAAAACTTAAATAAAATAAAGCCCCTTTAAAAAGGGGCTTTATTTTATTTAAAGAAAGGAATTTTATTTAAAAATCAATTTTGAATTATACTTGATTTAATCTTTCTAAAGCTACTTTAGCTGCTTCAGCAACGCCTGGGTCTTGGTCATTCTTAGCAACATTGAATACTGTTGTTAAGTCATTTTTGTATGCAGGGTTTTGTAGGTAGCTTAAAGCTTCAATTGCAGATGCTCTAACCATAGGGTTAGGGTTATCTTTTAATTGGTCAACTACAGTAATTGCACCAGGTAATTCAGTTAATGGAACTGTATTATTTGATAATCTTGCAACTTCATCTGCATAAAGTTTTTGCATTATTGCTGACGTGAATAAAGCATAGCTTTTATTTCTTTCAGCTTGTTCTTTTGGTGTAATTGTATTTGCTAAAGTTTTTTCTTGTTCAGTTACTTCTTTACCGGTCATCAATTTTTCTCTTGCAGCGATTTGTTCTGCTGTAGGACCTTCAAGTTTGCTTGAATCAAAGTTGATGATATTTGTTAAAGCATCAAATACTTTTGTATCAACTAATTCTGTTGCTTTATCCGGTGCAGTTTTTACCATATTAGCAATTTCTTCCATTCCAGAAGCTTGAACATCAAAATCAGAGTTTGCTAATTTAGATATAAAAGCATTTAAGTCAACTTGAGGAGTAACGGCTTCAGGAGCAACTACTTCTGGTTTTGCCGGTGCATCTACAGCAGGTTTAGCTTCAACATTTGGAGTAGAAACTACCGGTTCTGGAACTTCTGTTGGAGGTACTTGTTGTACCGGAACTGCTTGAGGTGCATTGATATTTTGTTGTTGGATTACCGGAGCTTGAGGAGCTGTTACCGGTACTTGAACCGGTGCTGGCTGAACTTCAACCGGAGCAGGTGCTACTTGAGGCATTTGAGGTGCTTGAGCAACTGGAACCTGCGGACATTGAACTACTGGAGGGTAGTAGCAAGGTTGTTGAGCCTGCGGATAATTATAAAGCTGAGCTTCAGGATAATTATAGTAAGGTGCAGTTACTTGTTGATTTGCACACTGCGGACTTACTCCTCCTGCAGTCGGGTTATTGATTTCTATGTTTACAGCATTATATTTCGGTTGCTGTGGGACAGGCATATATGTTGTCTGTTGTTGTACCATATAAGGGTTTGTCATTGGCACACATGGAATTTGATTCATAAATTTTTCCTTTCCTACATAAAATTGAGTCTATTACCATTCTACCCTTTAAATAATCGTGAAGGGAAAATATTGCTAAATTTACACTTTTTTTTAATAAAACTTTACATTAAAAGTAAAAAAACAAGCTATACTTTAATTACAAGCATTAATAAAATTTGAAACACATCTATAATGGAAAGATATGATTTTTTATGCTAATATTGTAATTGTAAATAGGGAGAATGGTCTAAAAACCACTATATATTTGAGGATATCGATGAATATAGACAAAAATAAAAAAAATTCTATTAGAAAAGCATTTGGCAAAACTTTAGCTGAAATTGGAGAAATAAATGACCGAATTGTTGTCATGGACTCCGATTTAGCATGCTCAACTCAAACTAAAATATTTGGAGACAAGTTTCCGGACAGATTTTTCGATTGCGGAATTGCAGAACAAGATATGGTTGCCACAGCAGCAGGACTTGCATCAGAAGGCAAAGTTCCTTTTGTTGCCAGCTTTGCAATGTTTGCAACAGGCAGAACTTACGACCAAATAAGAAATGGTATTTGTTATCCCGATTTTAATGTAAAAATCATTGGGACACATGGCGGCGTTACAGTTGGAGAAGACGGAGCAACCCATCAGGCATTAGAAGATATCTCATTAATGAGAGGAATTCCACACATGACAGTAATTGTTCCGGCTGATTGCAGAGAATGCGAAGAAGTAATTAAATATGCATCTTTCCATGATGGTCCTATGTATATAAGAATATCCAGATGTGATGTTCCTGATATTTTTGATGAACATTATCATTTTAATATACATAAAGCCGTTGTTGTTGAAGAAGGTACCGATGTTTCTGTATTTACAAACGGAGAAACATTAGCAGAAGTACTTCTAGCAGCAGAAGAATTGAAAAATGAAGATATTTCTCTGGAAGTTATTAATGTACCGGTAGTAAAACCTCTGGATTTCCAAACAGTAATTGAAAGTGTCAAAAAGACAAAATTTGCAATAACAGTTGAAAATCATTCAATTATTGGGGGACTTGGTTCAGCTATTTGCGAAACTCTCGCAGATAAATGCCCTTCTAAAGTTTATAGAGTCGGAATTCACGATGAATTTGGACAGAGCGGGAAATCCGATGAACTTGTCGAATATTACGGATTGGATTCAAAAACACTTGCAAAAAGAATCCGCACAATGATTAAAAAAGAAAAAGAACAAGGAAATATATAATAATGATTACATTCCAAAACGTTACAAAAAGATATAAAAATGACCATTACGCATTAAAAAATGTAAGCTTGGAAATTCACGCAGGAGAGTTCGTTTTTGTTGTAGGAGCTTCCGGTGCCGGTAAATCAACATTAATGAAACTGCTTTACGGCGAAGAAAAACCAACTACAGGAATTGTTTCAATCGGCGGTTTGGATATTGCAAACATTACAAATGATAAAATCCCAAATCTGAGAAGATGTATGGGTATTGTATTTCAGGATTATAAGCTGCTTCAAAACCAAACTGTATATGATAACGTTGCTTATGTTATCAGAACTCTAGGTATTAGCAGCAAAGAAATAGATGCACGTGTAAACGGAGCATTAAAAATTGTAGGATTATATGAGAAAAAGAAAGCTACTCCGGCTGAATTATCCGGCGGAGAGCAGCAAAGAGTAGGAATTGCAAGAGCAATTGTAAATGGTCCGCCATTATTAATTGCAGATGAACCTACAGGAAACCTTGATCCTAAAAATTCAATGGAAATCATGCAGATTTTAGACCAAATTAATCAAAGAGGAATTACAGTTATAGTATCAACCCATGATCATACTATGGTTAATTACTTCAGAAAAAGAGTAATAACCTTAGATAATGGCGAAATTATAAGAGACATACAAGCAGGGACTTATGAATAAAAATTTAAAATCAAATGTAAAAAAACACATACCAAAGGATTGGTTGTGCGAATTAAGAATATTATACAGATTAGGTTTAGAGACATTTAATGATATCAGAAGAACAGGCTGGGTTAATATTATTATAATTACAACAATGGCTGCTATTCTTATGATTTTTGGTACATGTTTTAGAACAGCATTATCAATTTCAGCATTTTCAAAAGAACTTGGAAGCGCTCTGGAAATATCTGTTTACCTAAAAAATAGTACTGATGCAAGAGAAGTTAAAAATGAAATCAGTAAATTTGACCATGTCGAAAATATTACAATTATTCCAAAAACTGAATCATGGGGTAAGTTAAAAACTGAAATGAATTTACCAAACATTGAAAATCCATTGCCGGATACCCTTCATGTAAAAGTAGATTCTCCTGATCATCTTCAAGGGGTATTTGATAATATTAAACAAATAACTTCTGTAGAAGATATGAGTTATGCTAAAGACCTTGCAGCAAAAATAGAACTTGTAAACCATGTAGTCAAAACAATTACACTTATCGTTATTGGTGTAATGGGATTATTAACAATAACTATTATTAATAATACTATACAGCTTGTCATTCAGTCCAGAAAAGAAGAAATTGAAATTATGAGATTAATGGGTGTAAGTAATTGGTATATCAGATTTCCATTTATTATGCAGGGGGCATTTTATGGATTTACCGGCTCTTTACTTGCATTAATCCCGTTACAATATGTTCAAAACGGACTGCTTAATGTTCATAAATTCTTTATGATACCAACGCCTGTGTATGCACAAAATTTAGTAATACTTGTTATGTTTACAATGAGTATATTATTTGGTGCGGTTGGCAGTTTCTGGTGTATAAAAAAACACTTACAAGTATAGGTGTATGAATGTCTGAAACTAAAAACATATTATTAATTAGTGACGATAACGAAACGGCTGCCATTGTAAAAACTAAACTGGCACTTCTAAGAGGAAGCGACAGCATTTCTACATGCGAAACAAGAGATTGCAAAAAAATATTAGAGAACTCAACATATTGCATTGTTATTTTACATGAATTTGAAAATGATAATGACGAAACTTTAAAATTAATCAAAAGCCTTAAAGAAAAAAAAATAAACTGTGAAATAATCTTGTTGTTAAACAAAATTAACCCTGATTTTATTTTACAAGCCTATGATAACGGGATTTATGATTACATAACTGTAAATTCCGACAGTTATGAAATACTCATTAAAACTGTTAATTGTTTTAAATTGAGAAGTATAAAAGAAAAAAATAACAGAAATGAAAAATTTTTACACCAACTGGGCGTAATCTCAGCATCCAACGGATTTTATAAGTATAACTACCTGAAAGACATTTTTATTGACATTTCTGACGATTATAGAATACAAAACGGTTATTTTGCTATTTTAACTCTAGACGAAAAAAATAAAACAAAAATTTCAACAAACCGGCTTGCAGGCATAATTAAAAACAGCGTACGAAGCGATGACATAATTGCAACAGCTAGAGGCGGGAAATTCTATTTAATACTGCCAAATATAAATTTAGAAGGAACTCAGGCTCTTGTAAATAAAATCCAGGAAAAAATGGGAACCGAGGTACTTATACACTCCGGATGCAGTAAAATTGGTACTAAATCCTTTGAAACTCTCGATAAAGAAGCTTCAGACAGCCTAATATCAGCAATTCAGAATGAAAAATTATGTATTTCTATATCTGAGAATTCTACAAATAATGATATGTGGCTTGAAGACGAAACTCTTGAACAGAAAAAAGATTTTAAAATATTTAAAAACGCATTTGAAAAGAAACTAAACAATGTAATTACACCGGTATTTTTTAGAACTCAAAAAGAATTTGAAGTAAAACTGACCAATACACAAGTTAGCCAATATTCTAATAATGTTGAAAGTGTTTTTAGCCTAAAAAATGATGTTTTACATAGTGAGTTGATTATTCGATTCAATGGTTTTACGAAATTTAAACTGGAAATTATACACAGCGGACTTGATAGTGCAGAAAACACAAAAATCGAAATACCGTTAAAACAGTTAACAGAAAAGGAATTAAACAAATATTTAAAACAATTAAAAACAGAATATAAGAATTCAATAGTAAACAGAGGATAAAAATATGTTAGAAATAGAAAATAGTGCATTAGTTATAATTGATATACAAGACAGACTGGTTATGGCATCAAAATATGGAAATGAAGTTGCTGCAAATATGACAAAACTAGCAAAAGCAGCAAAGATTTTAGGACTACCAACAATAGTAACCGAACAATATCCGCAAGGACTTGGTGCCACAGTATACGAATTAAGAGAAAATTTACCAGAAAACACTTGTATAACAGAAAAGACCTCATTTTCAGCAATGCTTGAACCTGAATTTGCAAATAAAATTAAAGAATTAGGCAAAAAACAAATAATTCTCGGCGGAATAGAAACACATATATGTGTATTACAGACCGCAGCAGACCTTATTAAAGAAGGTTTTGAAGTCTACGTAGTAAAAGATGCATGTGCAAGCAGAAATAAAAAAGAATATAAAACAGGATTGGAATTGTTAAAACAATATGGTGCTAAAATAACTTGTACAGAAATCGCATTATTTGAATTACTTAGAACTTCTAAACATCCTAATTTCAAAGAAATACAATTATTAATAAAATAAATTACGGATTTAATACAACCATTTCGCAATTTTTACAATCAAATTTTAGCGGATATTTTTTACCTTTTGAGTCAACCAAATATAATTTTTTACAAGGCTGACCACATAATCCTGCAGCAAATTTTAAGCAATGTTTAGTCCTCATCAATTCAATTCCGGAGGATATTTTTTCTGATGATTCAACAGCAGGTTCTGTCACTTCACAATTACATTTTTCGTAGAAGTTTTTTGCTTCATTATTAAATACATTTCCATGGTAATCAATTTGAGCATTCGGGAATGTACTGTAATCAATAGGGTTTTGAGTCAATCGAACAAAATTACTTAATCTTTCTTTACTTAACAAACTTAATATTTCACGCCTAATTTCGTTAATTTGTGAGACCGGTAAAAACGGGATATTATCATCAACAATATCTATTTTTAAAATATAATAAGGAGTCTCACCGGTTTTGTTTAGTTGATTAATAAGGGTTTCTTTCATTTTATTAATATTATTTGGGACTTCACCAACTGGCAATACTAATTCTACAACATTATTATCTTCATCTGTTGCATAAACACAGCCCTCTTTAACAACAAATGAAATACCTATCTTTCTTACAGTTTTAGAATTTTGAAGCTTTTTCTCAAACTGACTGTCATAATTTCTGTAAAGCAATGTACCAGTTTTTAAACCATCCATTTTGTTAGGATAAACTCGATTACCCTCTACTTTATTTACTAAAAAGCCTGTAATTTCACCATCTTTGATAAAACACAATCCATCTTGTGGGTGCAAATCAGCATCAATTTCAAAGTAGTTATGAAAAATCCTTCTAATTTTACCAATCTTTTCACCCCTTGATTTAGGTGAAAGAAAATTAAAACATTGTGTACGTCCAGTTAAAAAATAGTCAGTATAGCCTCGATTGAAAGTTTTATCAACATCAGGTTCAAAATCTAAAAATACCTTACCTGATGAAGTTCTTGAAGCATATTTATTAAGTTCGTTATTATAAAAAGCTACAACATTTTTTACATAATTAATATCTTTAAGTCGGCCTTCAATTTTAAACGACTTTACACCGGATTTAATAAGATTTTGTAAAGATTTAGATGCATTGAAATCCTTTAAAGATAATAGATATTTATCTTTTAAAATAATTTTGCCATTTTCATCAATTAAAGAATATTTTTTTCGACAAGGCTGTGCACACTCTCCGCGGTTTGCAGAACGTCCGCCATTAGCATAGGACAGATAACACTGACCGCTATAACAAACACATAATGCACCATGTACAAATGTTTCTATTTCACAGGAAACAGATTTACAAATCTCATTTATTTGGTTTTCTGAAAGTTCTCTAGCCAATATAACTCTAGAAAGCCCTAAGTTGTTGAAAAATTTTACCTTTTCTAAAGTTCTATTGTTACATTGGGTACTGGCATGAATTTGAATTGGTGGAAGCTTACCTTGAATTGCTAAATTTAAAAGTCCCATATCTTGAACAATAACAGCGTCAACTCCAATATTATATAGATTTTCGACAAGTTTTACAGCCTCATACAATTCTGAATCATTAAGAATTGTATTAATTACAACGTGAATTCTGACATAATATAAATGAGCATATTCTACCAGCTTTTTAATGTCGTCAAGTGAATTTGGGGCATTTTTCCTCGCACCAAAATTATTCGCACCGATATAAATTGCATCTGCACCACTATTTATTGCAGCAATTGCTGTTTCTAAATTTTTTGCCGGAGCTAATAATTCTACCTTATTCATAACGCTATTTTATAACAAAGTTATGAATAAATCGTAATATATCGAATAAATTTTACAATTAATGATAAAATGCATATATGAAAATTGCATTAATTAATCACGGATGTGCCAAAAACCTTGTAGATGCCGAACTTATGCTAGGTATTCTCAGTGAAAACGGATATAATATTACACTTGATGAGACAGAAGCAGATATAGTCATAGTTAATACCTGTTCTTTTATACATGACGCAGAAAGAGAATCTGTACAAAGCATATTACAAATGGTTGACGAAGGTAAGAAAGTAATTGTTACCGGATGCTTATCTCAGAAACATGATACTGATTTAAAAGATTCAATTCCGGAAATTTCAGGAATGATAGGTGCTACAAATATCAATGATATCCTTGATATTGTCAAAGCTATTGAAGCCGGTAAAGAATATGAAAGTATAATTGATAAACAGCCTAAGTATATTTATCCGGAAAATGTTACAAGACAACAAATCACAATGGGTGCAAGTTCATACTTAAAAATTGGAGAAGGCTGTAACTATAGATGCGGATATTGTATTATTCCGCATTTAAGAGGTAATTATATCTCCAGACCGATTGAGAATATTGTCAAAGAGGCAAACGAATTAGTAAATAAAGGGGTAACCGAAATTATTCTTATTGCTCAGGATACATCGTCTTATGGTATTGATTTATACGGCAAGCAAGCTCTGCCGCAGCTTCTTAAAAAATTGAATAAAATTGAAAATCTTTGCTGGATAAGAATTATGTATGCTTATCCAACACAAATGACTGATGAACTAATAAAGGCAATAGCAGAATTAGACAAGGTAGTAAAATATGTAGATATACCATTGCAGCATTCTCATCCTAGAGTGTTGGAATCAATGAGGCGTCCGGTGATGGATTATAGAGAACTGGTTGACAAAATTAGAAAAAATATCCCCGGAGTTTCAGTGAGAACCTCATTAATTGTAGGTTATCCGGGAGAAACTGAAGAAGAATTTGAACATTTGTATAATTTTGTAAAGGATGTCAAATTTGATAGAATGGGTGCCTTTGAATACTCTAGAGAAAAGAATACCTATTCTGACAAGCTAAAAGGGCATCTTCCTGCAAAAATCAAAAAAGAAAGACGGAACAAATTAATGGAATTGCAGCAAAAAATTTCATTAGAAAACAACCAGAAATATATTAATACAACCTTAATATGTATCGTTGAAGGATATACAGACGATGGAGTAATAATCCTTCGTTCAGAACATGATGCACCGGAAATCGATGGAGTTGTTTACGCATCAAGCAATAGACCTGTAGTTCCGGGTGATATTGAAAATGTTCTCATAGAAAAATGTGATGAATATGATTTATTTGGAAAAATTATTGATTAAAAATGAAAGAGTAACTAAATATGGAATATATTGAAAATAAAGAGTTAGAGGAAAAAGAAGTTAAAGGCATATTTACGGATATGATTAAATATGCACCTTCTAAATTGTGTGGAATGCTTGGAAATGTCATAACAGTACCAATTTACACAAGCTTATTTACCACGGAACAATACGGACTATACACAATCTCTATAGCAATGTTGTCGTTCCTCTGCATTATATTTTCTGATTGGGTTGGACTTTCCGGCTTGAGATTTTTCAGACATCACCAGCTTATGGAAGACCTACCTAAATACTTAACAACACTGGTTACTATACTTACATTAAACATGGTTTTAATGTTCGGCATATCACTCTTGTTTAAAGATAGTTTATACAGCTTTTTCCATGTACCATTTAAGTATTTTCTAGCTGTGCTGTTTTTAATTATACCTGTAGCAATCAGGGCATTACTTTCACAATTATTAAGAGCACAATTAAAATCAATCTCATACACGGTTACAACCATTGTAAATCAATTTGCAACAATATTTCTTGCTGTTTTCTTTGCTAAATTTTTCAACTTAGGAGCTGCATCAATTTTATTAGGTATGGGAATATCAATATCACTAATCGATATATTATTACTCTATCAAAGTGAAATACTCAAGGTTTTTAAGTTTCAAAAAGTTGAATGGAAATTTATATTACCAATTATTAAATATGGAATACCAATTGCTGCAACATCTCTCAGTGCGTGGATTATAACCCAAAGCAACAAGTTCATAATGAATGGAATAAGCGGATTTTCTAAAGCTGCTTTAGTGGGTGTTGGCTATGGGTTGACACTGCCTATCTTAATGACACTATTTGCTATGATTACAGTTGCTGCAATCCCAAGAATTATTAACTTATATGAAGCAAAAGTTGATGTTAGACCAATTATCTCTAGATTTTTAGGTTATTACATTCTTGTATCATTACCGGTAATTACAATCATGTCCTTATATAACGTGGGCTACACACATTTATTCACGAATGAAAGATTTTATGAAGCTAGTACCTTAGTTCCATTTTTCTCATTTGGAGTATTTTTCCTCGCAATGACAGACTATACAACGCTTCAATACCATTTAGCAAATAAGACACATATTGAATTCATAATTAAACTGATTTCAGGAATTATTGGAGTTGTACTAAATATCATACTAATTCCAAAAATGGGACTAATCGGAGTAGGTATTGCAACATTATCAGCAAATTTCTTGTACTGCTTATTAAGTATGATTATAGTTTTACCTGATATGAATTTAAAATTGCCTAAAAATACAATTTTAAGAATTCTTATTGCAGCAATTCCAGCTGGAGCTATAACGTATATATTAAAGATGCAAGTATTCAATATTGCTGAGAAATGGCAGATGTTAGGAATATTGGCTATATTCTATTTAACATACTATATTTTGCATAAAACTATAATTAAAAATTCTGATTAATAAAAATTAACATTTTTTACTATACTAGCAATTTTTATAATTCATAATCGTTATTAATATAGTAATAGTAATTGAAGCATGGCTTAAAAAAAAGTAATATTATGAATATTTTTTCTTTGGTCTTGTTACAATGTACTATACAGATTGACACTAGACTTAATTTTTATAACGTTATGAAAGGATATTCACATATGAAGAATAGCAAAAAAATGAAAAGAATTGTTGCTGCATCTTTAACAGGCCTGTTTTTAGCACAACAATCTATGCTTCTCTCTGTTGTGGCTAGCGATATTACAGGAGTTACCGGTAATAACGGAGTTTATAACATAAACCCGAAAGATGTTAAAAATGGAATGGGTTTTAGACATTATAATAACTTCAACTTATCTGAAGGTGACATAGCAAACCTAATTTACGGCTATAACGGTTTAGATTACAACACCTTTGTAAACCTTGTTGATGGAAAAATTAACATCAACGGTATTGTCAATACAATGAAAGGCAATAACTTCTACAACGGTAAAGCTGTATTTATTTCTCCAAACGGTATGGTTGTTGGAGCTTCAGGTGTATTAAACGTTGGTTCTTTGGGCGTTTATGCTCCTGACCAAAACAATTATAAATCTTTTGATAAAGAACATTTTTCAAATGTCGGTAATTACATTAACCAGCCACAAGAACGTATCAATGGTAACGGCGGTGACATCACTATTAATGGTAAAGTTCTATCTGCCGGCGGAGTGGATTTAATTGGCGGCAACGTTAATATTGGTAAAAATGGCGGTGTTGTCGGCGGCATTAAGGCAGAAAAAATGCAAGCCTTTAACTCTCAATCACAAGCAGAACAACTGTTTAACAGTCTTGTAAAAACCGACAACGTAAATGTTGGAAGCGAATTTGCAAGTGATGAATTCGGACAGATTTATATCAAATCTTCTAAAGGGGTTAACGTTCAGGGTAACTTAGTTAACTATGCTACCGGTTCTAATGGTACTAACGTTAATAATCAGAGTGGTATTAGAATTACTAATATTGATTCTGGAGTTAATGGTATTAATATTTCCGGTAATATTGCTAACGCTAAAGGGACTGTTAACGTTTCTAATAACAATGGCAATTTGACTATTACGGATACTGGATATATTAAAAACAACGGATATACATTAATCACAAATAACCCGTATAATGATTACGTTGAAGATAGAAACACTAAATTGACTATCGCCGGTAAGATTGATACTAAGGGTGATTTAAAGATTAAAAACAGAGGTGGTAATGGATTAGATATTACTAACTCTGCATTAATTAATCATGATGGAAATGCTATTATATTGAATGGATATGAAGGTAATGAGACTGTTACCGGAGATAACCAGACTGGAGCATTAAATATTGCTGGTACTGTTAATACTACCGGTAATCTTGATGTTACTAACACTGTACATGGTGTGGATGGGATGCATATTTCCGGCAATATTAATGCCGGAGGTAAGGCTACTTACACTAACCATGGTGAAGGCGGTTTGAATGTAACTAAAGATGGAAAACTTACCTCAAACAATTTAGAAATGCTAAATACAGGTGCCGGCGGTTTGACAATCAATGGTAACGCAACTAACGTTGGTACAGCTACAGTTACCAATAAAGCCGGAGCATTAAATATTGGCGGAACTTTCACTAATACAGGAGATGCAACATTTACAAATACGGATAAAAGTAAAGATTTAAATATTGACGGCACAATTACTAATAATAACGGTAAATTGGTTATTGATAACCAAAAAGCAGGACATTTAAATATTGATGGCAAAGTTACTAACAATGGAACAACTACAGATATCCTAAATGCTGGTGACGATGGTTTAAATGTTACAGGTTTAGTTCATTCAAATGACAAATTAACAATGACCAACACTGGTGCTAACGGTATTTTAATTGATTCATCAGCTAAAATAACAGGCAATAAAGATATTGAAATTAATAATACAATTTCAGAAAAAAGAACCCAAGGTCTTTATAATAAAGAGGAAAAAGTTGGTAACGTTAATATTAAAGGTAATGTTCACGCTAAAAATAACGTAACAATTAACAGCAAAAATGGTAACATTGTAATCGGTGATAACACTGAGAATAATAACTATGTAAAAGCTGATAAAAACATTACAATTAATACTAACAACGGCAGTGTTCTTAACTACGGAGTAATTAAAACATTACTAAATGCAGGCGGTAACTTAAATATCACTGCTAATGACGGCTCTATTGGTGAAGAAGTTCAACAAAAAGCCTGCACAGGTTCAGGTTGTACCGGTATTGGACCAAAATCTGATGGTTCAAGAGATTTCACTAAATCTATTAACGCAAATATCAAAGGCAAAGTTAAAGAATCAACAAACAAAGTTAACAAACCGGATGATTTAGTTATCAACTACGCTGCTATTGATTCAGATATGAATATTGATTCAATTAAGGCTGATGGCAGAGTTATCTTAACAGTAGATGACTTAGGACATATCATGGGCGGTGAAAACGCAGCAAAAGGAAGCGGTAAACGCTACAACATGGTTAATGCAAACACTAACGGTGGCACAAACATCGAAGGTAAAGGCATTTCCCTAATTGCTAACGGAAGCATTGGTTCTAAAGATAATATGGTTACATTTATTCAAACTGATGCTGAAAACCATAAAATGGATGGTTTAGCTAATGAAAATATCTACTTAAAAGAAAACAGCTACAATGATCCAAATTACGGCAAAGATAAAGAAGTTAAAACAAATTCAGTTTGTTCAATGATTGCCAGAGAAGGCGATATGTACCTTGAATTTGCCGGCAACACTACTATTGATAATGTTACTGCTGAAGGCGACTTAACAATCATCACCAGAGGTACAAATTTAACAATCAATAACTTAGGTCATATTGAAGATCCGGCTTTAATCAACGGTAAAGATTACTTTGGACCTCACCATGATGGATACGAATTCGACAAAGGTTATGATAAAGATGACTATAAACATGAAATTCTACCAAACAATGTTATCTTAAAAGCTTTAGATATCAATAAAAATCTAAGACCAAACGGTGAATACATTGACGGTGGATATTATGCTTGGGCTAACTCTACAGTAAGACTTAATAACGCAGTTTTAGACAATGGTAAATTAGATATCACAGCAGATAATATCTATGCTAATGGTATTTATGCACACCTTGGTAAAGATGGCTTCCATAAAGAAGCTGATCCAAGCACAAATCCAGTTATCGGTGCATCAGAAACACCAACCGGTCATGCTGTAAGACCAGAAGATGTTGAAGGTATCGGTCGTGACGAACACGAAAGAAATTACTATGATGAAAAGGATACACCATTAGACTCAGATACTGATACAGACACAGATACTGATACAGACACAGATACTGATACTGATACTGACACAGACACAGACACAGACACAGACACAGAC
>CATLLJ010000010.1 GCA_950022495.1 uncultured bacterium | reverse complement strand
ATATCTTCTTGGATATTTCTAGTATAACATTGTTTTATTAATTTTGCAAGGGTTTTAAAATATTATTAATAAAAAAAACGGGTGCACAAAGCACACCCGCTTATTTCATTTCTGAAACAAAAAAGGATTCACATTAACCTAAACTATCTAACTAAACTCTCTCTTCTCTAGTATTCAATACCTTGTCTTGCCATAACTCCGGTATCGAAATAATGTTTAATCGGTTTCATCTCAGTAACAAGATGAGCCAACGCAACCAATTCAGGGTGAGCATAACGTCCTGTTAATACTATTTCTAAATTATCAGGTTTATGCAGCAATGTATCTTTTATATCACTAACTTTAATCATATTCATTGATGTACAAATATTTATTTCATCAAGAATAATTAATTGATATTCTCCGGAATTTATAGCCTTCTTTGCAAATTCCCAACCTTTTTTAGCTTCTTTATAATCATCTAAACATACATTGTGAGAATAGCAAACTCTATCCATCCCAAATTGTACAACATCAAGATTTGGTAAAAACTTTGATGATGAAGTGATTTCCCCGTATGTTGTAGCTCCATCGCCCTTTGTAAATTGAATTACAAGAACTTTCCAACCATGTCCAAGTGCTCTAAGTGCTAATCCCAAAGACGCAGTTGTCTTTCCTTTTCCGTCTCCTGTATAAATTTGAATATAACCATGTTCTAGCACTCAACTACCTCCAAAAATACACTTCCTATTTCTACTATAATAATATCGTTTTTTTGAATAAAATTTAATCGTTCAATAGATGGATAAATTAGAGTAAAAATAAAACACTTTTTTCTTTTATATCTTTTAATCTCGTTCCCGATTTGTATATTCATAATAGACTAAATTTTATCTTTTGACTAACATTTTTTAGCCAGCATGCCAAAGTCTTTACAATAAAATTTGAATAAAAAATGCAAACCTTTAACAGACCAGCATTTGAACAAATATTTTTTTCTAAAAAAGTTTTACAATATTTTTGTTAAATAACATTAAAAAACACTTGCACATTTCCAAGAAAGTCTGTACAAGTGTATTTCAAACATATCCTATATTTATGAAGATTTTTAACATTTCACAAAATAATAATATGCAATAGTAAATTAAGATAATTTGCGAATTAATTCTTGAGCCTCTTCACACTCAGGGAATGTCTCAACTAAATTCTCTAAAACTTCAAGAGCTTTGTCGATTTCATTGAGTTTTTCGTGGCATTTTGCAACATTCAATAAAACATTAACATTCATTGGTGATTTTTCAAGCATATTATTGAAAATTGACTTTGCCTGTTCGTAATTACCCAATTCAAAATAGCATAAGCCTAATAAATTCTGAACATCAGGAATTTTTTCTAATTCAAAAGACTTGACTAGATACATTTTGGCAGTTTCATAATCTCCGGCAAGATGATATATTCTGCCGGCTATAAACAGTAAAAATGCTGAATCTGAACTATTTTCCATTGCTTCAGTAATTTGAGCTTTTGCTTCTTCAATCTGTTTTAAATGGGTTTTATTTAAGGCTGAAAAAGCTAATCCGCCCGGATTTTTCGGGTCAAGAGCTATGGCTTCCTGATAAAATCTATCAGCTTTTGAAAAATTAGAAGTTGAATGTAAATAATTTGCATATTCTAAAACTATTGAAAAATCATCTGAACCGTATTTATATGCAGTTTCAAATTCATCTTTCGCATAGTCAAACAGTCTTTTATTGAGATAGATTACACCTAAATCTTTATGAGCCGGTGCAAATTCAGGGTTTAGCCTGCAAACCTTTTTCAAAATCTGTTCAGCTCTATCTATATCATCTGTTCGCACACACAACAAAGCAAGTTCGTAATGTGTTTGATATGATGTAGTGCCCTGTTTTACAATTCTTTCATATATTTCTTTCGCATTTGAATATTGACCAATAGTCATATAAACATTAGCCAATTTTTTCAGAATATTAACCGCTTTCGGATTTAATAAAACCAGTTGTTTTAATAAAGAAATTGCTATTTCATACTCGCCGACAACCTGATAACAGCAGGCAAGGTTATATTTATATGTTGATTTCTGCGGATAAGATGATGCTAAATATTTATAATGCTCGATTGCTTCTTTAAACTGTCCTGCTTTAACTTCTGACAATGCCCACGCAACAATATAACTGTCTTCTTCTGGTTCCAATTCGTGAGCTTTAGCAAAATATTCACAAGCCTCTTTATGTTTATCCTGAACCTGTAATATTGAAGCTAAATTAAAATAAGTCAAGGAAGCAGACGGGTCAACTTCTGCAGCTTTCAAATAAATATCAAAAGCTTTATCAGGCTGACCTGTTGTTAAATATGCAGTACCTAAATTGTTGTATAACTGCACATTTTCAGGGTTTAATTCGATTGCTTTTTCTATATAAAATACACTTTCTTCAAGCTGTTTTGATGCCATATAAGCGGTACCTATAATATAATACAGCGAATAATCATCCTTTTCAGTATATTCCAAGCCTTTTTTAGCTATTTCTACAGCTTTGTCATAATCTTCAACTTTAATATACACAATTGAAAGACTCTTATATGCATCAACATATTCCGGTCTTAAGTCCAATACCGTATTATAAGCATGTTTTGCCTCAACAAACAATTCCAGATTGTCATAACAGCAGCCTAAATAATACCAGCACAACGCATCATCCTGACGATATTTAATAATATCTTCTAAGATATTTCTTGCACTGTCAAAATTCTCAAGATTAACTTCACATAAGGCAAGAAGCCTTCTAGCATCAATGTCTGAAGCATCTTTTTCTAATATTTCGGTAATTAAAACCTTTGCGTTGTCATAATCCGAGGAATCAATCATCTCGTATATTTTATCAATTTCTTTATCTTCCATAACTGTATTATAGCACAAAAGGAAATAGGCAAACTTTCCGATTTTAAATAATAACCAACAGTAATATTACAAAATATTACGAATGTTATATACATCAAATATACTCACATGCAATTAATCTTCAAAAAATTTCTTTATATAAACATAAAGGTTACGTAAAAATTATTGTAGAAAGGTTTGGAGGCAAAATATGGCAGTACAAGTAGGTTATGTTCCAACGGCAGAACAAGTAGCAGCACAACAAGCTCGTAGAGCAGCACAAGCAGCAGAGAAAGCAGCACATAAATTAAAACATGGCGGAAAAACCGTTAGAGGTGCTGGCGGTAAATATGTATCAGTAGCAGTAACTGAAAATCAAGTGGCAGCAAAACAAGCAGCAAGACAAGCTCAAAATGCAAAAGCGGGAGCAAGATATGGCGGCAAAACAATTGCAGACCCTGCAAGACCTGGGAAATTCATATCACAATCAGCTAAAGAAGTTGAAGCAGCTGCAACAGCAAAAGCTACCAAAGGTGGTAAATTCATTGATAAGGCTGTAGCTAAAGGTAAAAATATCTTTGCTAAAGCTAAAGATTTAGCTAAAAAAGTTGGTAAGAAAGTTGCAGAATTCAGCAAAACTAAAAAAGGTAAAATTGCAATTGCAGCAGCTGCAGTATTAGCAATCGCAGGTATTATAGCTCATAACAAAGCTGAAAATGCAAAAAATAATGAAGAAATCTTGAATATGCAAGTAAAAGGTTTTGAAAACCTAGCATAAAAAATTTCACTAATAAAAAAAACGATTTGCCTTTAATAGGTAAATCGTTTTTTTAGCAATAAACTTTCGTTATATTACGCATTGAAAAAGGAACCTTTGCGGTTCCTGTTATAAATTACCCCCAAGCGAATTCGAATCGCTGTCTACACCGTGAAAGGGTGTTGTCCTAGGCCTCTAGACGATGGGGGCTAGTGCTTTGACAAAATTCATTCTATCGTGAACAAAATTAAATGTCAACTACTTCATTTTATTTTTTAAATTTTTTAATTTAGAAATCTTTATTTCATCAATTATCTCACGAATTTCTGCAGATATATCCTCATCTGATAATATATTTTTCTTTACCATTTGGGCAAATTCAACTTTTTTAAATTCATGCATGCCACGTGTTCTAAACACCTCTTCTAAGATCTTCACCTTTGGGGCATCTTCATTCAACATTTCTTTTTCTATAATTGAAATATTACTTAATTCATAATCCAAAGTTCGATGAATTAAAGATAAAGGAAGCAAATCTTCAAATTCTCCACATGCCAGCAGGTGAATTTTATCAATCGCACGGAGCCGTGGTTTAATTTCTTCCAAATTATCCTTTGCATCTTTATCCAGCAATATAAAAATCGGCACCTTCAATACTTCTACAAGCTGATAATACAGCTTTACAACCTGATTTTTCCCGCCGGCAGATAATACAAATATTCCTTCTTTATCAAAATCGAATCCACATCTTTTTGCAAATTCAGGCAGCAAAGTTTCTTCTGTTGCACCTTCTGCTATGACGACTTTTTCAATCGGAAAACGTAAAGACTCTTTGAACCTTATATCTTGTATGCTTTCAGCAGATATAAGAGATTTCAGCCATTTTAAATTCTTAGGAGAATTCTCATCAATAAAAGATAAGCATGCCTTGTAATTTATTTTATTTTTTAATAACTTTTCAACATTTTCATCCACAACAAAAATAGATTTTTCATAATCATATAAACGTTGATTTATTAAATAATCGTCTTCTAAATTTCCTGCTAAACTTTCTAAAGAATAATTAATTATGTATTCCGCCCATGATTTTAACTCTTCATAATCCATTTTTTCCAAATCAGATTTTTTGAATTTAGGGCTGATTAAATTATTTATCAATATATCGCTAAAAACTCTAAAATATTTAACCTCGGTATTTTTAAATCGAGTTAATCTATCAATTGATATAATTATTTGTTCTTTAGTTAATGGTTTGACTTTTGAATTTTTCAATGATACCCTCATTTTAATATTTATTAACAATAAATAAAAGTTTTAGCAATTTTTTTTATATTGTTTTTTTATTATACATGTGGAGTGAATATGGTAGAAAGAATTAGTTCTCATATCCAGCAATATAATTATAACACAATTAACAGTGTTAAAAATATAAGACTGCATTCAAAAAACGATGAACAGATACAGAATGCACCGTCATTCACTGCCGCATCAACTGTTCCTTTGAGTAACCAAACTCAAAATATTAATTTAAGAACAACATTATCAAGTAAAGAAGAGAAAAATAAATATACTGCTATACTCACTAAACTTGACAAAAACGGTAAAAAAATTGTAGATTCTCTGCTTAAAAACGGAGTATTATTAAACGCAAATTCAAATGATAAAAGCACAGTTCTGGACAACTTATATAAAATAGTAAAAGAACCAAGGGCTGAGGGCTTGGATTCTGATACAATTTTACGTGATACTATTGCGGCAATTTCGTATCCGTACATAATTACCCAGCAATTTGGCGATATTCCAATAGAATACCGACAAAAAGTAATTCAGGCAAATAGAGAAAGTCAGACAAATTTATTAGATATATATCAATCTTCAAATGAAATTGATGTCGAACATTCGGGAACATGCGTAGCCGCAAGTACAGAATTTAAACTAGCTAAACAAATGCCGGCTGAATTTGCAAGATTTGCACAAGAATTAAGTTCGCCTAAAATGTCTGTAGAAAAAACTATAGGACTAAACAATCTTGCGGATAACACATTAAATGCTGTTTGGCTTTTGAACGCATTTGAAGTTCCTTATGAAATGAAAGATTTCAATCAGGCAACCTTGAAATTTGCACCGGATAAAAATGCAATTTTAAGAGCTCAAATTCAAACAACAAATAAAGATCCTTATGAAAGAACACCATTAGATGTATTGATGCAGTCAACTTTCATGCAGGTAGGCTCGCAGCAATCATATAATACGATTACTGATAAAAGAGCCGGCAAATTCAACCAGAACGACAAGGGCTTGATTGAATTTGAAAAAACATTTACAGAATCTGTAGTATTCGACAAAAACATTTTATCAGTAACCTATCAGACTGTTGACGAAAATGCCAGATTAATCGGATATGAAACAGATTTAGGAACAATGAAAAGACATCTTGTTCAAGCTCTGGATATGGGTGAAAATGTTATAATCGGCTATACCCAAACAGATTCAAATAATATCATAATCAATGGTCATGAAATTACAATTGTAGGTTATAAAACAGATAAACAGGGCAAAATGACATTTATCTGCAACGATACAGATGATAATATTCCAAAAGCAATTGAATATTCAGAAGATTATTTACTTCCAAAAATTCACCATGCGGCCCTTCCGCAAGAAATTGTAGAAAATGATTTAAATATTGTTCCTAATTGGATTGAAGGTGTTGACATGTTTAAACAGATGAGAAATGCCGCTTAGTAAATAATTATTGCCAGATCTTCCTTAATTTAATTGCAGTTGGAATAATATCTTCCTTATTATCAACACGATAATATTGTTTTAACCGCATGTTCAAAATGCAATAATGGTTTTTACAAGTTTTGTTCAGCCATTTAGCAACACACATTTTATCTTCTTGTAAACAATCCGCCTGTGGTTGATTGTCACCTTCTTGTCCAGAAATATTTTGAGAGTCAGCAGGTTTTACAAAATCAGGCTGAAATGAAAGATAGGCTAACTTATTTGGATTTTCATAAAATTTATCAATAATAAATTTATAATCATCATCAGCCTGTTGAGATTTCCCAGTAGCCCAATAAACAATGTAATAATTTGCACCTAAAAAATCAGAATGCTTGTCTTCCAATAAAGTATCCTCATAAACCTTTTCGGGCACATTAATTGGAACAACTTCATCTGACTTGACTTCTTCAACAACTTTTTCAGGTTTTCTTGAGAACAAAAATATACAACCTGCAAGGAATAAGACAATCCCCATTAATACAAACCAGGCTCGAACCCATGCTTTTTGAGCTTCATGAAAATCATCCTTATCCTTGTAAGAAACTTCTTCCCAAGCCCATTGATTACCGTTTTTACCAGCCCAGTAAGCCATAATTAAAGCCGCAGGAATACCTATATAAGGTACAAAACATAAAAACGGCACAGCTAATAATGCCCATTTTCTATATTTAATCCCCCATACAAAATTAAACAGAAAAGCTCCCCAGTTAAAATTTTCAACCACACCTTTAGGGCCGGGTTCTCCGTCTCCGGAATTGTTATTATGAGGAATAATAAAAACTTTATGCCTTTGCTTCTTTTTAAGTAAAGTAAATTCTTTATCATCAGATTTTTCAGACTCTGATGAATTAGTATTTTCTAAATTTTTATTATTCTCTTCTTCAGGCGGCATTATTCAATACTCCTTATAATAAAAGTAATATGAATAAGTATAACATATTTTTGATTTTTGTATATTTGTAACAATAAAAATAAATTGTATCAGCTACACTCTTGATTTATATATAGAAATATGGTAGATTATCAATACAGTAAAAGAAAAGGAACGAAAATGAAATTCCAAATCCGACGCAGCAAACGTAATTTTAAGAAAGGCTTGTTTTAGAATAAACGAGACATTTGTTTGTGTTGGTAATAAAGATTAAAACAAGACCTTGAAAAGATTTCGGGTCTTGTTTTTTGTTACAAAAGGTAAAAATAAATTGTAAAAATAGCAATTATTAGTTATCAGAAAAGTTACAGTAAAGGTGAAGGTAGAAAAAATGAAACATAAAAATATTCGACGAAAAACAACTGTGAAAGCGAATGCTCCAATCGTGAAATTAATGAATTTAATCTGGGGCTTGTAATACACAGGGGTAAATTATTGATTACTTGCAAAACAGCATCTGCAATCAGTAATTGCCCGCAGTTTTAGGAATAAAGGAAAATGATACCACAATTAACAGCAAGTACAATATATTCAACATTAGGAAATAACAGTTCTCTTGTCCCTTTAGCTATTAAAGATATAGCTAACAGCTGCGGATTAACAACAGCTTCTTATATTGCAGGAGACAAGGTAGAGGGAAAAGACAGGTTTATAGATGAATTCGGAACACAGGCAATCTGGCTCTGGGGTATTCCGGCTTATAAAAAAATTCTCGACGTAACAATGTTCAAACCTGCAGGTATTGACCCTGAGGTTGATGTAAGAATTTTAAAAGACCCTAAAATTCTAAAAGCAGCAAAAGAATTTGCACCAACTAAAGCCATTAAAGAAAGCCTTGAAAATGTTGCAAAGCACCAGAAATTGGCTAAAGGCTTAACTGTTGCAAAATTTGCAGCCTCAACAGTTTTGACAACATTAACATACTTCGGTTTAACAAAATTCAGACATAAATATACTGAAAATCAAATTAAAAAAGATTATTTTGAAAAGCAGCAAGAACAAAAAGGAAATACAAATAAAAACTTATCTTCACAGGTTCCTTTCTCTTCTGCATTTTCATCTGTACACAAAAATAATAATAAAAATGTAACCTTCACAGGAGGAGTTCAGGACTTTATATTTGACCCTGTTAAAAACTTGATGCTTGTTGATGCTTCAATCACAGGCGAAAGATTAACACATTCAAGAAACCCTCAAGATTTCTTCGGATATGTAATTAAAGAAGGAAGCTTCTGGGCATTTATGTATATGGCTGGCCCGTTAATTGCCAAAGCACTTGAAAAAAATGCAGAGAAAAAACACAACAAATCAATTGACCTTGATGCAAGAGTAATTGAATCTCAAGAGTTACAAAAAGCTTTCCAAAACGGAACCTTAAGAAAACATCTTGAACAGTTCAAACTTGCAGACAAATCAGATGTTGATATTTACAAATTTGCAGTAACTCCAAAGAACAAAAATATTGTCGTTGAAATGGCAAAAAAATCAGATATAATCCAACTTGTAAAAAAATCAGAAATGATTGATACAAGAAAATATATTGATTTAAAAGAACTTAGAGGAGTTTCTGAAAAACTTGAAAAATTATTAGGACAATATGAAACTTCAGGCGAAAATTTAGATACATTCTTGAAATCAGTAAGAAAACTAAAAAGAAGTGCAATATTGAAAAATATCGGCTCTTGTATCGGCTTCTTAGGGGTAATTGCTCCTGCAATTATGCTTGTTATGAGAAAATTCAGCCCTGAATATCAAGTAAAAAAAGACATTGAAAATAAACTTGCCGCTCAACCGGAACAAAATAATAAATAAATCGACATAAGGATGATATTTTACAATTTAAATTGTGTTATAATAATCTGGTACTTATAAATAGAAAGGAAATAATCATGGAAAAATGGGTTTGCACAGTATGCGGTTATGTTTATGATCCGGCAGAAAATGACAATGTAAAATTTGAAGATCTTCCTGAAGATTATACATGCCCTCTATGTTCTGTTGGTAAAGACCAATTTGAAAAAGAATAGGGTTTTCTAAAAAATAATAAAAGGCGGCAGGCAAAATTTTGCCTGCCGCCTTTTGACTTTTAAAGTATAATAATATTATGAATAAAGAAAAAGAGCTTATCAAATATTTAAAAAATATAGGTCTGGAGGTTCATACATCAACAAAAGCCCGGGGGCATCAAGGGTTTTATATAAAAAACCGAATTGATATTTCAAAAAACATACCGGAAGAAAGAATTATCCCGACTTTACTGCACGAATTTGCACATTATATCCACTCCGGACTTGAACCATTTATGGCAAAAAACGGCGGCACCTTGCAAAAATTATTCAATACAGAAAATCCTTCAATATATGAAAAAGAATTGCTGCAGGTGACTAATTATGTCGACAGAAACTCAAAATTTGAAATTCTGTTATTACATAAAGACAAAATTAAAAATCAAATCAAAGAATACGAAAAAATAATCAAAAAGAAATACCCGAAATTTCAACGGTCAAAAAAGTTCAAAGAATTCGACAAGTATATAAAAAATTCTAAGGCAAAATACCTTTTAAAATACGATAGAATAAAATTAGTCAGCGGTATTTTATTTAAAAAAGTTGAAACTTTTTCTATAGATAATATAGAAAGAGATTTTGACATATCACCTGAATTCGCAGCATATATAAGACTTAAATCATGCCAGAAAAAACAAGCACGGGTATCGGCAAAAATTAACAGATTGAAAAAATATTACAGCAAACCAACCGAATTATTTGCAAGATTTGTAGAGGGGCTATACCTTAACCACGATATGATTAAAAATTTAGCCCCTCATACATATAACAAATTTTTCTATCTGCTTAATATCGGATATTATAACGAATTACAAAATATTTCCGACTATTTCAAGCCTAAAAGTTTATAGAAGATTTTTTGTCCGAGAGTTCTATCTGTAATTGTTTTTGAATAACGTTCATCAACTTTTGCCAATTCCATACCTGCAACTTTATAGACCTGACACATTGTAGCGGCACTTCTGTCTTCTTCAGTTGCAAATTCTTCTCTTATCTTAAGCAATTCACCGTTATCTAAAAACTTGCCGCCGCAAGCATAACATTCATCAACTTCGATATCTGCATTGATACTTGAATGATTTTTAACCATCTTAGTACCACAATTAGGACATACACGATTCATAGCTTCTGATACAGGTTGAAAAGTTTTGCCTTCTAATTTTTCTAAAATCTTTGAAATATCTTCATTCTGTTCATCAAAAAGTTTAAATTCTCTATTATCAAAATATATTCCGCCGCATCCATCTGTACAAATATCAAGATTTATCCCTTCTGACGGAATAAAAACTTTTTCCATAACTTTGCCGCATGCCGGACATTTTAGCTCTTTTAATGTATCAGCCATCTTTTATACCTCGTTATACATCACTACAACTCTAATTTAACATTCTCTCGTATTATTTCATCATACAGTTACACTATTTTGATATATTTTTATGTAAATATTTTGTATTTCAGGCAAAAATATTGTACAATATAAAAAAAGGTTAGGCTGTAATTATGGGCAATAACAAATTAGAAATAAATGATGCTGAAAAAATAATTCTTCAAGGCTTGAAACTTTTAGACGAAAAGAATTATTCAGAAGCAGCAGAAATTATAAATAAAGCTTATGAGACATTTAAACAAGAAAATTACCTTGAAGGTATATCTATTAGTTTAAGCCTCATAGCATTTTTGAAATACACTGAAAATGAATATGATTATGAACAAAGTATTGCTCTTGCTAAAGATGGCAACTATATGGCTCAAAGAGCAAATAGTATAACAGCAAATCTAATTAATGAAGTTGTCTTCGGAAATATTAATTTCGCAGAAAATAATAAAGATATTGCATTAATTCACTACAACAATGCACTAAAATTAACAGTTGAAGAAGATAAATACTCTTTATCCGATACAATAAACACCAGAATTAAACAACTCCAAAACGGTATGGATTATTCCCTTCCGACAAAAAGCGACCCTCTGGTTTCGCTTGTTAAAATCAGCCGTTCAATTACTGCACTAACGGATATTGATGAGCTTTTGAAAGTTATTGCGGAAGAAACTAAAAATGCAATTCAGGCAGACAGATGTACCGTATTTTTATGGGATAAAGAAACAGATGAACTCTGGTCAAAAGTTGCATTAGGCTTAGACGAAAGTCAGGAAATCAGATTTCCTGCGGATAAAGGTTTAGCCGGATATGTTGTTAAAAAAGGGGAAGCTCTTAATATTCCGGATGCATACAAAGATTCAAGATTTAATCCTGAAGTTGACAAAAAAACAGGCTACAAAACAAAAACAATACTATGTATGCCAATTATGAATAACAACCGTGAAATTATTGGTGCATTTCAGGTTATTAATAAAATTGACGGCATATTTACCAAAAACGATGAAGATTTACTTATCGCAATCGGCGGCAGTGCAAGCATTGCATTAGAAAACGCCCAGCTATTCGACCAGCAGCTCCAAATGTACAGAGAGCAAAAATTAATGTTTGAAAGCTTCATTGATACACTTGCAACCTCCATTGATGCCAGAGATAAAATTACAGCAGGTCATTCAACCCGTGTCAGAATGTATTCATCTTTGCTGGCTGAAGCAGTTGGCATACCTCCGAAAGAAAGATTACTAATAGAAAAAGCAGCGATACTACATGATATCGGCAAAATTGGTATCAGAGATTCTGTGCTCCAAAAAGACGGCAAACTTACAGATGAAGAATATAAACATATTCAAGAACATGTTAAAATAACACATAATATCTTAAATAAAATATATATGTCTTCTGATTTTAGAATAATTACGGAAATGGCTTGCTCTCACCACGAAAAATGGGATGGAACAGGTTATTACAGGCATTTACAAGGGGAAGAAATAACTCTTGGCGGAAGAATTCTTGCAGTTGCAGATGTATTTGATGCAATCACTTCAAAACGTCATTACCGTGACAAAATGCCTATTGTTAATGTTCTAGATATTTTGATGAAAGGTGCAGGTTCACACTTTGACAAAAATCTTGTTGACACTTTCTTATCAATACCTGTAAACAAAATCATCAAAGTATTTTTGTCTGATTCAAAAACAAAAATCACACCGGCAGACGAAGAATTATTAAAACAGTACGATTTATTATCTATTCATAGAATTGCAGTTTCTGAACACAAGACCGAAGATAACCAAAAAATTGCAGATTTATTCAACAGATATTATCTGGGCTTACCTGCGGAAGATGAGGGTAAATAGCATGAAAAAATATTTAACATATACACTAATAACAATAATTGCCTGTTCAAATATTTCTTACGGTTTTGATATGAGAGGAATAAATCTTATTAATCCGCTTGAAAATAATCCGCAGACCTATCAGGAAGAGCTTGCTCACCCTTCATTTGAACTTAAACGGGCAACTTTGACAAAAAATTCAGTAAAAAATCAATACTCCATTGCTATGGATAAATTTATGCAAAGCAATGTCCGTTCATCTTACAAAGACTTTAAAATGCTGATAGATAATGTCGTTCCAAATGACTATGTCTACATGAGATTAGTTAAAGAAATGGCATCTATCGGATTTTTCAACCTTGCAGAATTATCAATGTCTAAAATTCAGGACAACGAACTTTCAAATTTATTTGAAGAAGACATAAAAAACTTCTATTTTCCGGGTGCAACATTAACTCAAAAAGATCAATTGTATCTGGCAGAAATTTATTCAAATATTATGTATAACAACCAGAGTAAAGAAGCTACAAATGAACTTTTAAAACAAACAACAATGCTTTCTGAATCTGATTATGCGAATTATCTTGCAGCATTTGGAAGCATGAAAAACGGAGATATTGAACAGGCTAAAAAATCCATTAATAATGCCATAGCTAAAAACCCGAAAAACATTAACTATAAACGATTAAAAGCTGAAATTTATGCTCAATCCAGCAATCCGAAAGAAGGATTGAAATACCTTAACGACTTAGATTCTAAAGAAATTAATACAGTAGTTTTTGATAAAGAATTGCACTCATCACAACAGTATATTTTATACAAAACTGCTAAAAACGATTACATAAAAAAATATCATCTAGCATATTACTATTATGATGAAAATGAATTAAACAAAGCATTAAGAGTATTACAAGCCTCCATTTCAGGCAAGAAAAATATAAATAAAGAAGTCTACGCTCTTACAGCCAAAGTCTATTATGATATGAAAGAATTTGAAAAAGCTCAAGACTATGCCCTTAAAGCTGTAGATATTGATCAGACACATTCTCAAGCTTTGACTGTACTTGGCGATATTGCATTCAGAAATAACGATTACAAATTAGCAGAAAACTATTATAAAAAAGCGGCTTCAAAAGACGAAACCACCAATGCAGAAATAAAACTTGCTAAAACATACCAGAAATTAAATAACAACAAAAAAGCTAAAGAAATTTATTCTAGAATTTTGCGTGTAAGTTCTAATGCTTACGAAGCTTATTACCAAATCGCACTTCTGGAAAAAGATAGAGAATTAACTTATCTAAAAAAAGCACTCGCAATCAATCCGGATTTCAAAGACGGCTGGATAGACTTAGCAAGATTTGAAATTTCAAAAGAAGATTATGAAAAAGCTTTATCATTTTTAAACATAGCAAAATACATTGACGAAAATGATTTTAGATACTATTATTATCTGGGACTTGTTTTGAAAAATAAAGGCTTAACCGCAGATGCACGTAAAAATTTTGAAAAAAGTCTTGATTTAAATCCTAATTATAATTTAGCAAAAGAGGAACTAAGTATATGAAGAAAAATCTATTAATTGTTGAAGATCACGAATTAACAAGATTTGGTTTAAAAACGACATTTGAAGATGTTGATTATATCGAAAATATTTATGAAGCATCTTCAGCTGAAAATGCCCTTGAAATTTTCAAAAACAACTCAATAGATTTAGTAATCATGGATTTAGGTCTTCCTAATATGAACGGAATTGATGCAACAAAAGCCATTCACGACATAAATAAAGATACTAAAATTATTATTTTAACTTCTCATAACGACGAAAAAGAAGTTTTAAACAGTCTGAAAGCCGGAGCAAATGCATACTGCTCCAAAGAAATAAATTTACAAAGACTTGTTCAGGTTGTTCAATCAGTTGCAGACGGTGCAGCATGGTTTGACCCGAGCATTGCACATGTAGTTTTGCAGGCAACCTCAAATTCAAAAATTCCGGAAACAGATACTAATTATAAAAATTATGACTTAACAGCCAGAGAAGCACAAATACTAAAACTAATGACAGAAGGTTACAGCAATATGGAAATTGCACAGCATTTAGTTATAAGTGTTAATACAACAAAAGCACACGTTGCAAGTATTCTTCAAAAATTAGAAGTAGATGACAGACTGCAAGCTGCACTAAAAGCTTTGAAATATCAAATCGTATAAGGATAATTATGCCTGAACTTACTAGAATTTTACTGGTTGATGATAATCCAAAATATCTTGAAGAGGTTCTTCCTCTGTACGGATTTGACTTGACCTGTGCAAAAAACGGGATTCAAGCATTACAAATATTATCAAAAGACCCGAAGTTTGATATGGTTTTACTTGATGTAATGATGCCTGATATGACAGGATGGGAAGTCTTAAAATCTATCAGAAACAATCCGGTTTTAAAAAATCTTCCTGTAATAATGGTGACAGCAGTCAGCGAAGATAAAAAAATGATTTCAGGACTAAAAATAGGTGCAGATGATTATATTATTAAACCATTTATCCTGCCGAATTTACTTGCGAGAATAGAAGCTGTTTTACGCAGAACCAAACGACAATCTGATAATATACAAACTGATAATGTTACAATTAGTCAAGCTGATAATTTTAACTCCTTGACTAAGAGAGAAAAAGATGTTTTATTATTAGTTACACAGGGAGAAAGCAACAAATCAATAGCAAATAAACTTGTGTTAAGTGAAGTTACTGTAAAGAGCCATCTTAACAGTATTTTCAAGAAATTAAATGTTGCAAACCGAACCCAAGCAGTATTAATTGCAATGCAAATGAATTTAGTAAAATAATAAATATATTTAATTAAGGAGATAACAATGCTAGACTATACAAAAGAAGAATTATTATCTTTGTTAGAACGTAACCCCGAAAAATTTAATGAATGGAAAAGAGATAGAGAAGAAGTTGACTTAAGCGAAGTTGATTTTTCAAATATGGTTTTGAAAGAAATCGACTTTTCAAACGTAGACTTGAATTCAAGCTCTTTTGCAGATTGTAGCCTATCATTGATTAATTTTTATGGTGCAGATTTAACATCAGTAGATTTTACACGTTCATCAGTAGTGGAATGTGATTTTTCTGAAAGTATTTTAACAGGTGCTGATTGCAGCTATGCAGAAATGACTTATTGTAACTTTACTGATTGCGATATGGCAGGATGTATTTTGTCTGAAACTGTATTGACAAGTTCAGATTTATCCGCATCAGAAAATCTGCCGTCAGCAAGATATGACAGTGATACAGTTTGGCCTGACGATGATTTGATGCCGGAAGATTTTGATACTGTATGCAGAGACGATTTATCAGCATTAAAAGACGATGAAGAATCTGCAGTAGAAGATTATTAAACAGTAAATACAGGGAAATTTTCCTGCTTTACTATATAAAAAATAAGGAGTCGAAAATGATAAAAGTAGCAGTTTGCGGTGCCTACGGAAAAATGGGCAGAGAAGTTTGTGAAGCAGTTGAAAATAATTCATCAATGGAACTTACAGCAAAAATTGATATTCAGGGTGATGCTTATAAATCAATAGAAGAAGCAAAACAAAACTGTGATATTGATGTCTTAGTTGATTTCACACAGCCAAAATCAATATTTGAAAACGCTAAATATTGCCTAGCTAATGGCATCCGAATTGTAATCGGAACCACGGGCTTGAAAGATGAAGAAATTGAATACTTAAAAAAACTTTCTACCGAAAATAACACCGGCTGCTTAATTGCACCAAACTTTTCAACAGGTGCAGTACTTATGATGATGTTTTCTAAAATGGCTGCCAAATATTTTGATAACGCAGAAATTATAGAACTTCACCACAACCAGAAAAAAGACGCTCCATCAGGAACAGCAATAAAAACAGCATTAATGATGTCAGAAGCTAAAAAATCATTCCAAACAGGAAATTGCCCTGAAACAGAAACCATAGAAGGCTCAAGAGGCGGAACTTCATATTCAGATATTCAGATTCATTCTGTCAGAATGCCGGGTTATATTGCATCACAGGAAGTAATCTTCGGTTCATCCGGACAAATTTTCAAAATCAGACATGATTCAATGGACAGAAAATGTTATATGGATGGAGTTTTACTTGCCATAAAACACGTTATTGAAAAAAATGATTTCATATACGGTTTAGATAATATAATGTAAATTGTTATTAAATTTAAGCGTTAATAATACTGCAGGATATTATTCTTGTAGTATTATTAATTTTATACACGTTAGGAAGGAAATAAATTATGACAAAAGAGAAAGCAAATATTGCGATTTTAGGTGCTACAGGTGTTGTAGGAAGAGAAATTACAAAAATTGTTGACGAATTAAAAATAGATTTTAATACAATAAAATTTTTATCAAGTGCTAAAAGTGCAGGATCAAAAATTGAATTTCAAGGAAAAGAATACACAGTTGAAGAAGCAAAACCTGAAAGTTTTGACGGTATAAACATAGTTCTTGCTTCAGCAGGCGGTTCAACATCTCAAAAATTTGCACCGGAAATTGTAAAAAGAGGCGGAGTTCTAATCGACAATTCCTCAGCTTTCAGAATGGAAGAAGATGTTCCTCTCGTAATTGCTTACGTTAACGATGAAGATTTGAAAAAACATAAAGGAATTATTGCAAACCCAAATTGTTCAACATCACAATTGATGCTTGTATTAAAACCGCTTCACGATAAATTTGGAATTAAAAAACTTATTGTTTCAACTTATCAAGCTGTTTCAGGAGCAGGAATTAAAGCAATTAATGAATTAACCGAAAATACAAAAGCAACTCTTGCAGGTGAAGATTTCACCCCTGATGCTTTCAAAAAACCAATTTCATTCAACGTATTACCGCAAATCGACGTGTTCTGCGAAAACGGATATACAAAAGAAGAAATGAAAGTTGTAAATGAAACTAAAAAAATTCTTCATTTACCTGCAGATTTGCAAATTTCATGTACAGCCGCAAGAGTTCCTGTTTATAACGGACACTCAGAAGCAGTTGATATTGAATTTGAAAAACCGGTTACCCCTGATGAAGTTCGTGAAATTATGCAAAACACATTCGGAGTAAAAGTTATTGATAATCCTGATAACTTTGAATATCCAACAACACGTGATGCCTCTGGCGTTGATCCGGTATTTGTCGGAAGAATTAGAAAAAATCTTGCATTTGATAACGGAATTTCACTATGGTGTGTTGCAGACAACTTAAGAATCGGTGCTGCACTAAATACCGTAAGAATTTGTCAAAAAGTTATTGAAATGGGTTTATACTAGAAAGAAGTAAATTATGCCGAAAATAGGACATCTAATAAGTAAAATTCAGGTGGGAGATAGAACTTTCAAAAATCCTGAAGTATGGAATTCTGCCCATAAGATGAAAAAAGCTGCAAAAAAAGCTCAGAGACTTGCCAGCATAAAAGCTAACATAGATTTGAAAGCCTCTTACAGAGTTTTTGATGCTAAAGAACAGAGTTATGATTCATACGTCAGCACTTTATCTTCCAAACTCGATAGTGCAAAATATGCAGAATTTGCACCATGGAGTGAAAAATTTAGCAAAACAAAACAAATCATATTATTTAAAAAGGGAAAATAATGAATATATCAAAATTAACACTTACTCCGCTGGTATCAAAAGCACCAAACATTGTTATTGAAAAGCCCGCTACAGAAATTGCAGCGGTGCTAATTAAAGAAAAATTAACATCAAAGTATGGATTTCAAAAACCGGCACGTCCAAGAATGCCTAAATTTTTAAAAGGTTTTGTCAACCCGAACACTTATGTTGGAAGAGCAATTGATACATATAGATAACTAGCAAAAAATTTTTTCCCCGGGTTTCTTATAATTGAAAGGACAAAATTATGGCAAAAATACAACCCGCAACTCGAAAATCATTATCTCAGATTTTAAAAAAGAAAAATATTTTGAGAAATAAACAAAAGCCAGCTCCGGCAGTGACAGAAGTTAAACCTCAGCAAACAATTGCTGCACCTAAAATTCAACAAGAAACTTCCGATTCATTTTTTAGAGAAACCGCTAGAGATATGGTTAAAAAGATGCCACGATATGAATTAAAAATAATTGATGCAAATGATATCCACTCAACAACACCAATAGCAAGTATGTCTTCAGAAAATTCAATATGGGCACCGTGGAGCAAAATGTTTAAATCTAAATAAAAAAAGAGCCAATGGCTCTTTTTTTTATTACTTTTTGTTAATATATAAGTCTTTTAATTGCTATTTATAGTATAATTAAGGAATTAGAGGGTATATTTTATGGGACAAACTCTTAGAAGAGAAAATATAGCAGATTTTGTTCGTAACTTGCAGAAAAGTGGTAAAACTGTTGTCGCAACAAATGGGTGTTTTGATATTTTGCATGTTGGTCATGTTAGATATTTGCAGCAAACAAAGTCCTATGCGGATTACAGTATTGTATTGCTAAATTCCGACAAATCCGTACGTTCTATAAAAGGTCCGCAGCGTCCTATCAATAACGAAAATGACAGGGCTGAAATATTATGTGCATTATCTTGTGTTGATTATGTCGTAATGTTTGATGAAGACAGTCCGCGTGATTTATTAGACGAAATCAAGCCTGACGTATACACAAAAGGTGCTGATTACACAATGGAAACCCTTCCGGAAGCGGATATTATGAAAAGAAACAACACACGCGTAGAATTTATAACTTTTGTTAAAGGTAAATCTACAACCAATACTATTAATAAAATGAAGAATAATTAATAAGGAGAATATAAATGAGATCATTTACAGTAGATGAAATTACACAAATTGTTGGCGGTATGTTAACTAAGGCTGAAAGCCCTGAAATCACACATATTGCACCACCTTTATTAAGCGATGAAAATACGCTTGCACTTGCTTTAGGCGAAGAAGAAATTGCAAACCTTGCAAAATCAAAAGCTAAAGCAGCACTTGTACCTTTAGGAGTTCAAATTGATGGTTTCACTACTATCGAAGTTGAAAGACCTAGATTAGCAATGATGAAATTATTAAACTTATTTTATGTTCCACCGGTTGTGAACAAAGATATTCACCCATCAGCAGTTGTTGATCCTTCTGCAAAATTAGGACAAAATGTTTGCATCGGACCAAACGTTGTTGTGTCTCCTAATGCAGAAATTGGTGATAATACAAAAATCTTAGCAAATTCTTATGTTGGAAGTAACGCTAAAATCGGTAACAACTGCTTCTTCCACGCAGGAGTAAACATTGGTGACAGAGTTCAGGTCGGCAACGACGTAATTTTACACCACGGAGTTTCTCTTGGTGCTGACGGTTTCAGCTTTGTAACAGAAAACCCTAACAACATTGAAACTGCAAGAAAAGATGGTGAAATCAAAGAAGGTAATGTTGAACAAGTTATATTTAAAATTCCTTCAATCGGTTCTGTTGTAATCGGTAATAATGTTGAAATCGGTGCAAATACCGCAATTGACCGTGGTACAATCGAAAATACTATGATTGGCGACAATACAAAAATTGATGACCTTGTTATGATTGGGCACAACTGCCGTATCGGTAAAGGCTGCTTAATTGTTTCTCAAGTCGGTATTGCCGGAAGCTGTGTAATCGGAGATAGAGTAGTTATTGCAGGTCAAGCAGGCTTGGCTGACCATATCGAAATCGGTTCAGACACAATTATTACAGCAAAAGCAGGGGTAACTAAATCATTCCCTGAAAAATCAATTATCGTTGGTATTCCTGCTGTTCCAAGAAAAGATTTCATTAAACAATTAAAAACAATGAAAGATGCTCAAGAAATATTTGCTAAATTCAGAAAATTTGAACCAATGTTAAAATCTTTTGAAGAAGCACATCAGGAAGTAGAGGTTTAGTCTAACAAATGGTTACACTAAAAAAAGAAGTTAAAATTACCGGCAATGGCTTGATGAAAAACAAGCCTTGTCAGGTAACATTATTTCCCTCAAACTCCGGTCAAATAAGATACTTCGTAAAAGATAAAGATTCATTTACAGGAAGTGTTGAAAATGTAGTTTCTACAGATCATTGCGTAGTGTTAGGTTCTAAAAAAGCACGTGCAATGTTAACAGAACATTTAACCGCAGCTTTAGCATTCTGCCATATTGATTCAGTTGATATCTGCATGACAGAAGAAGAAGTTCCTATCTTAGACGGCAGTTCTAAACAATGGGTAGAAGCTTTTAAAGAAGCTGGAACAGACAGACCGTTTTTTGCAAAAGAAAAATACTATACAGTATCTGAACCTGTATATTATTTGAACGGCAAAACAAGTCTTGTAATTTTACCGAGTGATAATTTATTTATTTCTTATGCTGTAAATTACGACCATCCGGATGTTACAAGAAGATTTGTTAACTATAATCCCAAAAATAAATATGAAATTATAGAAGCCAGAACTTTCGGTTTTTATAAAGACCTGAAAAAATATCAAATGCTTGGTTTTGCTCAGGGTGTAACGCAGGAAAATACTGTCGGCTTCACTGAAGACGGCGGATACACAACAGAACTTCGTTCTGAAAATGAACAAATTAAACATAAAATTTTAGATTTAATTGGAGATTTATATTTGACCGGTATAAATCCTCTAAATCTTCGCTGCCAAATCTTAGCAAAAGAAGCAGGTCATGCAGTTCATGTAAAAACTGCAAAGATGTTAAAAGAAAAATTGATAGAAATATAAGGAGAGAAAACATGACAGAAGAAATTAAAGAAGAAGTTATATCTATGGATATACAACAAATTATGGAAATGCTTCCTCACAGATACCCGTTCTTGCTTGTTGACAGAATTACTGAATGCATACCGGGTAAATATTCAAAAGGTTACAAAAATATGACTATGAACGAAGGCTTCTTTCAAGGACACTTCCCGGGAAATCCTATTATGCCTGGAGTTTTGCAATTGGAAGCTTTGGCTCAATGTTCTGCACCTGTATTGCTTTCATTACCTCAAAATAAAGGTAAATTAGCATTGTATGCAGGTGTTGACGGTGTAAGATTTAAAAATATCGTAAGACCTGGCGACAGATTTGATATGGAAATCGAATTAACAAAAATTAAAGGACCTATCTGCAAAGCTCATGGTATCGGCAGAGTTGACGGTAAGGTCTGTGTTGAAGCTGATATGACTTTTGCTTTAACATAATGACAATGGTTAAATAAAAAAAAGGAACCTTTTCAAGAAGGTTCCTTTTTTTTATTTTATTATTTATCTACAAATATTAGAAAAGACTATTTTCTTCAAAATTAGAACCACGATGACTTCTAACAATTTCATCTGCAACATTTGCTCTAGCTGCATCTTCTTCCAAATATGGTCGATATCCAGCTAAACTTTCAGGAATACCATCATAAAGTTCCGGTCTTAATCTCGCTAAATCAGTTTTTCGTTCTATTATTTTGTCCACATCATGTCTTGGACGTTGTACATCGCCCTTAAATATTTTAAGTAATTGTAATCTAATATTATCAACAGCTTCAAACACTCTGCCTGAATAAGCTTCAGTACTCATAATTTTTCTATCATTATCTCTTACAAATGTATCGCTGTGCTGATCCATAATACGAACGGTTACAGCTTTTGAATTATTTCTTGCCGGTAACATATAAATATCCAGAGCTTCATCACACGCTCTATCATAAACCGGTAAATAATCTAAAGCATCAGAAATCGAATTACTTATAGCCTTTTGGACTCTATTCATCTTAGATGTTTGAATACGGATACCATTAAAAGATTGTGAACTATTATTTTGTACTTGCATGTATTTACTCCTTTATTAAATTTAGCACATACATATTAAAAACAAACAATTTTTTTTTTGCTAGTAAAATTAAGAATTTATTCTTTTCTTCAAGCCAAACTTAATAATAGAATTAATGACATCCTGCGAAAATAATGATAAAAACTTTGCAAATCCTGCATCTGCACCAATAGTATAAGAAGATTTCGGGTTATTTTTACAAGCAATTTTCTTAATAAAATAAGCAGCCTTATCAACAGCAATTCCCTTTGTTGTATTTTTAAGAGCGTTCTTTTTCATGAATTCCATTTCTTTTTCGTAACCTTCACAGTTATTCAATAATTTTTCATTTGAATTGACAGATTTCTGCCAGATAGGCGTTGCAATAACACCCGGTTTAACTGAAACAACTTTAATATTGTGATGATTTTCAATAGCAAATGCATTAAAGAAAATATCCATAGCTCTTTTTGATGCACAATATGGACTGATAAATGGGAAATGTCCGAAACTTGCCATCGAACTTACATTAATAATTTTCCCGTTGGATAGGGGTTCAACAAGATTTTGGACAAATTCAAGATGTGAAAACGTATTCACATCAAATTGTTCACGCAATTTATCAGTATCAATTTTTTCGATAGGACCTGCAACAACACAGCCGGCAACATTTATCAACACATCAATTTTATCAACTTTAGATTTAATCAATTCGGCTGCATCTGCAATAGATTTTCGATTTGTCATATCCATATAAAAATATTCAACATTGTCCTGCGAGGTAATTAAATCTTTATTTCTATATCCCGCAAAAACATGCCAATTATTATCCTGCGAAAAAATTTTAACCAGTTCTTTTCCAATTCCTGAAGTTGAACCTGTTATAACTATTGTTTTCATGTATTTATCTCCTTTAAAAAAGACTTCGGGGCTGCCAAAGTCTTTTTGTTTTTTTATTATCATCAAATTAACATCTGACTAATCTATTTGGTGACATACCGCACCGTCCGGCGAGGACTACATACCCATGTAAGATGCGAACAATGGCAGATATAGTGCAGCAGCAAGGATAAGTACGATTGTACCGATTACAACTAACATTATCGGCTCAATCATCTTGGTCATAATATCAATAATTGTATCTAACTGCTTATCAATATAATTTGTTGCCTGTCCAAGCATGTCACCCAAACGACCTGACTGTTCACCTGTCGCAATCATGAACAAAATCATTTTAGGCATTGTTCTTGTAGAACGAAGTGCCGCAGAAAGGTGCTGACCTTGTTGAACTTTTACTGTTGCCTCTTCAACCCTTGTTTCTAATGTATGATTTGTTAATGTCATATTAGACAGATACAAACATTCCAAAATCGGTACACCTGCGTCGTATGCAACCTGCATAACCGCAATAAAGTTTGCAAAATTTGAATACTGTATTAAATCAGTTAATACCGGAATTTTTAATGTCCATTCATCAATTTTCCATTTACTAGGTTTCCAGCGGAACAGGAAGTTAATAAACGCACCAATTGCAGCAAAACCAATTGGAATACCGAGCCAATTTTTCTTTAAGAATAACCCCATTTCCATTAAGACACGTGTAATCCAAGGAAGCTGCATACCCATTGAATCGAACATTTCTTTAAATACAGGGAATACGAATACAAGCATGACTACAACGATAAATACAGCAAGCAAAATTACGAATACCGGATACATCAATGTACCAATAACTTTTGCCTTAATTGCAGCCTGTTTGTTTAATAACTCTAACAAACGGTCTAACGTTTTTTCCAATTCACCGGAATCTTCACCGGCTCTAACAAGACCGATATAAACTTGACCAAATTGTTCAGGATATTTTGCAACCGTACCTGCAAATGTGCCGCCGTTCATAATTTGACGTCTTAATTCTGTTGCAACCTGCCTAATTTTCAATTTTGCAGCATCGTTTTCAATAAACAGCAAGGATTCAATAATCGGAATACCTGCTGCTGCAAGAATTTGAAGTGTAGAAGTAAAGTCAATTTGCTCTGAAAGTCCGAGTTTTGGCATTGCACCGCCGCGAACTTTTTTCTCAACCTTTTTAGCTTCTTTTTCTTCTGTAATATTAGTTGCAGTAAAGCCTAAACGTTTTACCGCTGCACGAGCTTCACGCAAGTCATCGGCTTCAACTTTACCTTTAACTATTTCATTTGTACCATCTTTTAATGCTGTATAATTATAAACTGTCATAACTTTCCTACTCGCCTGCCATACCTAATACTCTGACAAATTCATCAATAGTAGTCATACCCTTCATAATATGTTGATAACACGATTTGTGAAGAGTTGTCATACCATTTGCAACTGCACTTTCCTCAATTTCAAGGTCATGAGCACCCTGTGCAATAAGTTTTTTAATTTCTTTTGTAATCTGCATGATTTCGTAAACCCCGAGACGACCTTTATATCCCTGGAATCCGCATTTATTACATCCTCTTGCTCTGTAAATCGGAGTTTCCATAATCTTTTTGATTTCAGCTTCGTCTCTGGTTACCATCATTGCTTCTTCTCTGGTGCAATGATATTCTTCTTTACAGTCATCACAAAGTCTTCTTACAAGACGTTGAGCGATTACACCTGATAAAGTTGAAGATACAAGGTAATCTTTTGCACCCATTTCAATAAGACGTGTAACTGTAGCAGCAGCAGAGTTTGTGTGGACAGTACTTAATACTAAGTGACCTGTCAATGCTGCTGAGATTGCAATTTCAAGAGTTTCATAGTCACGAATTTCACCGACAAGAATAATATCAGGGTCCTGACGCAAGATAGCTCTCATACAAGATGCAAATGTAATACCAGCTTTAGCGTTAATTTGTGATTGGTTAATACCTTCCAACTTGATTTCTATCGGGTCTTCAATCGTAGTAATATTTACAGACTCATCATTCAAACTCTTCAATACAGAATAAAGAGTTGTAGTTTTACCGGAACCTGTAGGACCTGAAGTTAAGATAATACCATTCGGACAAGATACCATTTGTTTAACTTTATCAATATCACCGTCTATAGCACCAACAAGCTTAATTTCCTTGTCATTTGAAGCAAGAGAAACCGCCGGAGCCAAAATACGGATACAGACCTTTTCCTTACCAGAAACAGGAAGAGTGTTAATACGGAAGTCATAAGAGCATCCGTTATAAGATATTGAGAAGGTACCATCCTGAGGACGTCTGTTTTCTGCAATATTCATTCTTGCCATAACCTTGAAACGGGCAATTACAGAAGTTTCTACTTTTTGAGGTACATCAAGAACCTTTTGAAGCATACCATCTTTTCTGTAACGAACAATATACCCGTTCAATCGCGGTTCAATGTGAATATCGGATACCTTATTATCAATACCATTGGTAATAATCTGGTTAACAAATTTCGCAACAGAACCGGTAGAATCTTGTAATTCAGCATCAACCTGTTCCCAGAGAGTTGCTTCTTCTTCAGAATCCAGTGTTTCTGTTTTAATTTGTTCAAGAATTTCATCAGTTTGTCTTTTTTGTTCAGAGAAGAATGTATTGATTGCAGTAGAAAACTCATAATGAGTCATCAATAACTGTTTCGGACTCTGACCTGTAAGATAAATAATTTCTTTTATAATATCCTGTTTTAAAGGTTTTACAACACCGACAACAAGATTTTTTCCATCAGAAGAAATTGGAATAACAGAATTAGACTTAATAAAATCTTCAGGAAGAATATTTACAAAGTTTTTCTGATTAGATAACTGATCTTCTGTAACAATTTCATAACCGGTTTGAGAATGCAAAACAGTTTTCAATTGGCTCAATGAAATTAAGCCCATTTCAAAAAGCATAGAACCAATAGGTATACCTTTGCGTTTTGATTCAGCAAGAGCTTTCATTAATTGAACATCGCTCAAAAGACCTTCTGATACGAGCATTTCCCCTAATTTTCCCTTAGGAGAATTATTTGCTTTAGAAACCTGCCCTTCGGTTGAGTTAGCAGTATCGCTTGTTGCCGCAGGAACCACAACACCAGGAACTAAATCAGATAATAACTCTTTTAAATCATCTTCTCCAACCAACATAAATTTTATAGATTGTGAAAATGTATTTTTTAATAGAGTATTGATTTCGTCTTTATTAGAATTTTTTGAAACTGCTACAAATAAAAAATTATCCTTGACACTAATAGGAACAAACAGATGTTGTCCCATAAGATTTTTATCAATACTGTTAAGTATTTTTTTATCTATACTATTTTTTAATCTTAATATCAGTGCATTCATTTATTTTAATAATATTTCTCTTCTTAGTAAAAGGATAATTTGTTATATAGATGATACAACCTTATAAGGTTGTATCATCTGCAACTGCATCTTCTGTATCAATGATTATCTGAGGTGTAATCATCATAACCATTTCATCTTTTCTCTTAGTAGTACCAGTTGATCTAAAGAACATACCAACAACCGGTAAGTCACCTAAGAACGGAATTTTCTTCACTGATTTAGTTTCAGTTTCTTGAATCATACCGCCGATTACCAAAGTTTCACCATCTTTGATACGTATACCTTTCAAATCAAGATTACGTCTTTGAAGTAAGGTTGCAACAATATCACGTTCACCATCAACTTCACCAGGAGTAGTAACCTGAGTTGCAATAGTTGAATACTGAGGTTTGATATCAAGAGTTACATATCCATCCGGACTGATAAATGGTGTAATTGATACTTTTATACCATTATCATCTTTAATTTCATATTCTTTTTGAACCTGAGATCCAGTAGAAGAACCATTATCCAAATATTGAGTAGTAACTTTTGAAATATAATCAGCAGTTAAGTCAATAGTTGAACTTTGACCGCTTGTAACTAAAAGTCTTGGATTAGCAAGTACTCTACCTTTATCGTTTTCAATAATATAATTCATAGAGTATACTAATTGCGGAGAAGTACTCCATTTTTGAACAACACCGGTAGTTTCATAACGTTGTTTTTCATCATCCCAGCCATCTTTGGTATTAACAAGAGTATAACCCTTACCTGCAAAGAACACAGGATACATACTATTAGTTCCAAGACCGCCATTAGCATTAAATGAGAAATTTTTACTCAAGAACTGCCATGTATTATCAAATGTTTTACTTCCAGATTCAGAAAGTGAAATAATTTGAACTTCAAGATAAGCTTGAGGAGTCTTTTTATCATTAGCAGCAATATAATCTCTAATCATTTCAAGTTGAGATTCTGAACCGCCAATAATCTGAATAGTACCAAGAGTCGGGAAGTATGAAACTGATAAATTCTTTAATGATAAGCCTTCCAAACCATCAGAAGAAGCTGATGAATCAAGTGTACAAAGCAACTTACCTCCGCCGACAGCAAAGCTTCCGCCGCCACCGCCGCTTCCGCCTTCGCTGCTTTCAGATGATTCATCTGACGCAAAACCTGTTGGAACGCCTGATGCAAAGCCTGTTGGAGCTTCAGAGGATCCGCCACCACCGCCGGCACTTGAACCACCGCCGCCTCCGCCGCCACCTTCAGATGAAAGTGTAGTTGGAAGTAATGATGAACAAATCATATCTGCCATTTCTGCCGGAGTAGTATGGTTAACTTTAAATGTTGTAACTGCAGGTTTTTTATCAAATTGTTCTACAATTTGTCTTGCAATTTTTGCATCGTTAGCAGTACCCATAACAATCAATTCATTGGTTGCAGGGTTGATTGTAACAACCGGTTTCACTGAAACGCCTGGTTTTACAGAATCATTTTTAAATATATTAGTATTCAAGAATGATGCAAGAGCCGCAGCATTAACATATTTTACAGGAATCAAAGTCATATCCTTTTTAGCAACAGACATTGCTTCGGATTTTTTAGAGATAAGCAAAGTATTTGCTTGAATGTCATAGAACAAATCATTTGTTTTAACAACAAGATTTAAGGCTTCCTGTAGAGGAATATCCACCAAATCCATAGTAACAGTACCCTCTGTTATTGATGGTGAAAAAATTATATTCATACCTGCTTGATCTGCAAACATTCTCAACACTTGTCTGATATCTGCATCTCTCAAACTTAAATTAACAACTGAATCAGCATTTGAAATAGAAATCCCGGTATCCATATTAACTGAATTTTGAGATTCACCTGACCTGATTGCAGGTCTATTCATTTCGCTATAGCCGTAATAATCATCCATAGCAAATGTTGCTGTTGTAAAGCAATTAGTTACAGCAAATGCTGATAACATAATACTTGCAATAATTTTTTCTCTAATCTTATTTTTCATATTTGCTCCTGCTTATTATTTAAAATTAACTTTTTCTACCGCCAAATCTGTTTTTCAAATTATACAAATCGTTTTGTGTTCTATCAAAATCATCTCTTGAGAATAATTCCCCAATACTTGCAGAATAGACATTTGAACCTAAACTAACAGTTATTATTGAAGGATTTATTTGAACAACTTTATATTCTTGTCCGATAATTTTATCGCCAATTCTTACAAGATAATCTTTATCATCAACGTTAATAATTGCAGACGGACTTACCTTGTTATACATAATACCAACAACTTTTGTTCTTGTAATTTTTGCTGCTGCAGAAGATGCAGAAGCCAATGATGTCGGCGGAACAGGCAGATTAAAGCTGTACGGACTGATATCATCCAGTTCGCGGACTGAAATATTCTGCATATCCTTAATTTTTTGAATAGATTCATTATGTAATCTGGCATCTTCAAGTGCAGATCTTCTAGCCTCATCAAAAGCAGTAATTTCATCAATCGGCATAAACGGATCAGCTCTGCCTATAGATGTAACATCGTATGAAACCAGATTGCTGGCTTTATTTGCGTCCAGTTCAACATTTTCAGCAGGGACGGAGACTTCCTTTTTAGGCATAGGAGGTTCTGGAGCAACTGCCACAGGTGCTTCTTCTTGTTTTGCCCCCATAATACCGCAGCCACAAGCTATAAAACCAACAATGACAACAGCTGCCATCAGTGATAATATTGACTTACCTTTACCTGCAAATTCAATTAGACTTGCCAATAAACTCTCTTTCTTATCAAAATTTGTGTTCACTTTATTCCCACCCATTCAATAAATACATTATATTAAAGTAATTATAATAATCGGAATATACATTAATACAGATACTCCTATATAGATATTATCATAATCAGCGATTTATGGCAAAAAACCGCATATTAATACAACAAATAGAGGATATTCGGGTAAAACACACAAATAGAGTCTATTTCAGAGAATTTACATTTCGTAAAAGATGATAATCCTAAAAAATTTCAATCTATGGATGTATAAAACTATCTGCGAATAGTAACACGTTCCAAACTTCTCACACATCTTACTAATTTTGATTCAGTATCAGCAGTAATCGAATCAACCAGAATAGTTTTGCAGCCTAAATTTTTTCCGCACAACACATCTGTCAAAGGTCTATCGCCAACAAGAACACATTCAGAAATATTCAAATTATGTTCAGCTAAAAACTGTTTAACTGCATTTGTTCGAGGTTTGCCTGCATTAAATAACATTGGGAAAAACGATATATTTTTAACTTTTTCAATATAATCAGGGTTTTTATTATTAGAAACAACTGCAACAAAAAAATCTTTTTGAACATTTTTCAGCCAATCAATCATTTCCTGTGAATATTGAGCAGATTTTGATGCCATCAAAGTACTGTCTAAATCAAATAAAACAGCTTTTATTCCCAATTCTGTTAACTCTTCAAAATTTATACTATAAATACTTTTTAAATTATAATCAGGTTTAAGAAACATGTTCTTTTACTCCTATAGTACGTGCAAGAGCAACCGCATAATCTTGAGGTTCTCTATCAAATTTTAAATATACATCAGCATTAGTATTTGCTAAATCCTGACTTTCACCTTTTTCATCTAAAATTTCAACAATTTTAGTAGTAAATTGTTCTTTCGGTGTAATAATTTCAACTTCATCATTAAGCAGAACTTTATTTTTCACTTTTACAAAATACAAATTATCAGTACCACTTGAAGTAAAATCAATTTCAGAACGGATTTTCTTACCATGGAACTCAAATAAGAAATCTGCACCGGCTAAGCCTTTTGAAATATCATAGCTGTAGCTGTCAGGTTTATTTTCACCAAGAGCAAAACCCGTAGTATATCCTCTATTTCCAACTTTTTTCAATTCAAGGAAGTATTTTGACAAATCGGCATTTGGATTTTGCAAGATTTCATCAATTGCATTTCTATAAGTTTTTGCAACTGCTGAAACATAATATAAGCTTTTTGTTCTGCCCTCAACTTTAAATGAATCCACACCTGCATCAATCATTTGTTTTAAATGCTCAACAAGACACAAATCTTTAGGACTCAAAATATGAGAGCCTCTATCATCTTGATTGATTTCATAATACTGACCGGGACGGGTTTCTTCAACAAGCTTGTAACTCCATCTGCACGGCTGAGAACAATTGCCATGATTAGCTTTTCTTTCTCCGTTTGTAAAATAATCGCTTAATAAACATCTTCCGGAAAAAGATACACATTGCGAACCATGAACAAAACATTCAATTTCCATATCCGGAACTTTTTGTTTTATTTCAGTAATTTCAGGGATAGACAATTCTCTGGCCAGTACAACACGGGTTGCACCCATATCCTGCCAGAATTTCACACACTCATAATTTAAAATATTAGTTTGCGTACTTACATGAATTTCTGTATCAGGCATATATTTTTTTAACAGTCTCAAAATACCAAAATCACTGACTAACACTGCATCAGGGTTAGAATCTTTTATTATATCCATGCAAGCTTCAAGGTGTTTAATATCTTCATTAAACGCAAATATATTCAAGGTTAAATAAGCTTTAGCACCAAGTTTATGAGCCAAATCAACAGCATGCTTCAAATTATCAAGAGTGATAATATCACCCTTACGCATTGCTCTTAAACTGAAATCTACAACGCCAAGGTATACTGCATCCGCACCATACTTAACCGCATATTCTAATTTTTCCAAATTGCCTGCAGGCATCAATAACTCAACATTTCGCATAAGTCAATAATAAAATAAACGAAATTAATAATCAACCAAACAGGTGATGTTGTTTCTTCATAAATATGGAAAATAGAATATATACAAACGAGTTTATTGGAGAGAAAAACATGCAAACAATCAATAACGCAACAACCACTATTAAAGAAATATGGTCTTACCAGCACCCTGTTATGCACACATGGTTTTTATTCAGTGCCGTATCTATCGGCTGCATGTTTACACTTCTATTTTTCGCATTTTAAACACAATAAGATATAGAAATATATTTATACAAAACCCCGAAATCAAACAAGAACTTAGAATTAAGGTTCTTGTTTTTTGTACATAATAAAATGTTTTCTCAATTCAAAAAGCATAATAGAACACAATAATCCCGCAGCACAAACTAAACCAAGCCAGAAACCTCTTAATTTCAAACCAAAATGAAATGCCAGCAGATATCCAAGAGGGATAGAAACACACCAATAAGCAACAAAATTTGCAAACAACACAACTTTTGTCTGCTTAATCCCCTTGCAAATACCTGAAAGAGAAATCTGCAAGCCGTCAAATATTTGGAATATCGGGAACACATACATTACAGGAATTGCAATTTTGAAAAGATTTTCATCAACAGTAAAAAGACCAACTATTTGTTTAGGGAATGTAAAAAATATTATACCGCTGAACACCATAAACAATACTGACATTGTTGTTCCAACCTGTGAATATCTTCTTAAATCTTTATAATCCTGTGCCCCATTTGCAAACCCTACTTTAACAGCAATGGCATTAGATATTGCAAATGGCACCATAAACGAAATAGTTGTTAAAGTGCATACAAGATTTTGAGCCGCAGCATAAAGACCTGAAACTCTGCCCATAAAAATAGCAATACTATTAAATGCTACAAATTCAATAAGTATAGCTAAAGAAATCGGCATTCCAATCTTTACCATATTGCGGTAATAAGTCTTGTCAGTATAATTCCTAAATGACATATTGATATAGCAATATATTAATAATGCAAAACCCATAAAGTATCGAACCAGTAAACTTGCAATAGCTAATCCTATTACACCTAAAGAAGGAATTGGTCCAAATCCGAATACAAATATAATATTTAACAAAACATTTAGAAATACACAGAATATAGTTAATACATTCGGGAAAAATACAATTTCAAAAGCCTGCAGATATTCTTTTAAACAAGCATGCAAATAAGCACCGAACGTACTCAATGCAGTTATAAACATATATTCCTGAACAGGCATAACCAGCTTCGTTTCAAACCCCATTTTAGGGATAATAGGTATAACTGCAATTATTGCAAGAGAAGTTATCAAAGCCAGAAGCATTGAAAATCTAATCGAAGGATAAAAATATTTTTTTATTGATTTCTTTTCACCGCGATAGTTTGACAACAATGGTGAAATACTTGCAATCAAGCCTATACCAATTGTAAAAATGCAATTTACAATAGCAGTTGCAATACTGATAGCTGCAAAAGTATCTGTAGAATGACGTCCGGCAATAACAACATCCCCTACTCCAATCAAAATAAAACCCAGATTACCCATTATAATCGGGGCAGCTATATTTAATAACTCTTTTATATAATATTTAATATTTTTATCGCACATATTTTGATTATATTACGAACATAGCCAAAAAGCATTATAAGAAAGAAATGAAGAAATATTAATGCAAAATTTAAATAGAAAGAAATGACGGAGCTGAATTTAATTAGAATTATTGTACACGACTGGACGGTTTGGTCGCACCCAACACATTACCAAGAACAAATCCAATACCTGCACCCCAGCAGAAATTTGTCCAACGAATTTTTGAAAATGCTTTTGCTGAAATATTATCTATTAATGCTTCATTTTTTTTCATATCTTTAAAACCATCCGCAAAAGATTTTTTCAAATTTTTAACAGCGTCCGGATCGGTAATAGTTTTTTTAATTTCGCTGCATTTACGGCTGATAGAATCCAAATCTTCTGCAACACCGAGTTCTCTTAAAAATACAGCTCTATCTCCTGAAAGCTCGCCGCGTTTTGTAAGTTCTAAAGCTGAATCATTTAAAATTTCTAATTTATCTTCTGCAATTCCTTTAGTCACATCAAAAGCATTACGTACAAATCTATTTTTTGTTATAGGCAGATAATATGCACTCATCCCAACAACGCCTAAACCTGCACCCATAGCCATACTTTTTCTATTATCAGACATTTTTTACTCCTAGAATTTTGTTATTATGGTACTTATAAAACACCTGAAAATAAAATTTGCTATTAACTTAAGGAATTTACCACGGATAATCTTTGCTAATTGTCCAGCTATCTGTCATAATAAGTGCTCCACACCACATACCGCGGCTGCGTTTGTTACAAGCATAACTATAACAAGAATTTGTAAGTAAATAATCCCTGCCCGGATTGCCCTCAACCGGAGGTCGACATTCACTTGTTGAACGCATTCCCATAAAGGTCGAACCGAACTCCGGATATAAAACCAGATAAAAGGTATCTTTACCAAATTGATTTGGTTTTGAATTTACACCATTTATATCTACTATCAAATCCTTTCTGGAACCTTTGCCATAATCGTTTGCAGAAATTATATCAATCCCATTCAACAGTGTATATACATTACTTCCTCCAAACCCCGGTCGAAGAAGAGCTAGTCCAGTTTCTCGACCTCCAGAAATCTGCTTATAAGGAATAGAGTTAATATCACTAAGGTCTTTAAATTCAATTTTAGTTACTTTTAAATATGGAGCAAGATATCTATCAAACCAATCCCTTGTTGTTAAATCCCATCCGCCTAATTCGTCATTATCACTTTCTGAAAGTTTTATTGCCTGTTGAGGTTGAGCATAAGCAGATTTTAAACGTGTAAGAGTCTCACGTTTTTGATAATTGGTAATTAATGTAGGAATTGTCATTGCAGCAACAACACCAATTATACCAAGGGTGATTAGAACTTCTGCTAATGTAAAACCAAATCTCGCGGCAATGGTGAAGTTACGTGTATATAACATTCAGCAAGAGCTGCAGGTTTATATTTCCGGTAAGAATAATTAAAGGCACTGAACATACGTTTTAAAACTCGCTCAAAGCCAATAATACTAAGCCTTAAGAGGTGCCCCCCCCCCGAAGTTCTTAATATAGCTGCATCTTACTATGTTCCACTCCTTCTATTTAACTTTTAGAATTATACATTATTAATATTAAAAATGCAATTTTAAAATATTAAAAAAGGATTGGCACAAAGACCAATCCTTTCTATATTAAAAAACTTATTTATTGAGCAATAATATAATTCAATAAAGTTCTAACACCTGCACCGGATGCACCTTTACCAAATTCTTTTTGAGGCTTATCCAAAAATGCGGTTCCTGCAACATCTAAATGTGCCCACTTAACATTATCAGTCACGAATTCTTTTAAGAACATGCCTGCAGCAGATGCACCGCCGTATCTGGTACCTGTATTTTTCATATCTGCAACATCACTGTTCATATTGTCACGATATTCCTGCCACATAGGTAACTGCCAGAATTTTTCGCCAACATATTTACCTGTCTCAATAATATCTTTAACAAATTCGTCATTATTACCCATAATACCGGAAGCTGCAGAACCTAAAGCAACCATACAAGCACCTGTAAGAGTTGCAATATCAACAACTTCATCAACTTCTAGTTCGCATGCATAACATAAAGCGTCTGCAAGTGTTAAACGACCTTCGGCATCAGTATTATCAACTTCAATTGTTTTACCGTTTTTAGCAGTTAAGATATCGCCCGGTTTATAAGAACTTCCTGAAGGCATGTTTTCACATGCTGCAATAATCCCGTGAACTTCTACATCAGGACAAAGTTTTGGTAACGCTTTCATTACAGCAATAACACATGCTGAACCTGACATATCATCTTTCATATTAAGCATTGAAGCTGCAGGTTTTATATCAAGTCCGCCGCTGTCAAAACATAATCCTTTTCCAATAATTGCAATACGTTTTTTAGGATTTTGCGGAATATATTTCATGTGAATAAACTTAGGCGGCTGAACACTGCCTTGACCAACAGCAAGATAAGCAGTCATGCCAAGTTCTCTAATTTTATCTTCATCATAAACAATTGTTTCAATACCTTCTAAACCTTGAGCAATTTCAGCAAGTTTTGAAGGTGTTGCAAAAGCTGCAGGTTCATTTGCCAGATTTCTTGCAAGTTTCATTGAATCCGCAACAACTTTTGCAGCCTCAATTGAATCTGAAGAAACTCCTGACAAATAAACTTCAGATATTCTGTGGTCTTTTTTGCTTTTATATTTATCAAAGTGATAATTTGCAATGGATGCACCAAGAACAACAGGCATTCCAAAACATTCATCAATATCGAAATCAAATGCAATAGTTTTAGCTTTCAATTCTGAACATTTTCTCACAGCCTTAGCAACATTTTCACGAATGATATCATTATTCAATTTAGCTTCGTCGCCAAAACCTACAGCAATTATTTGTTCTGACGGGTATTCTTTCTGAGTATGAATTACAAACATCTGACCGGCTTTACCTGTAAAACTTTCAGGTGCAAATCTATTAACAAGCGGATTAGAAGTATTTTTACCTTCAAATTTATTAATAATTAATACATCACACTCAACATCTTTTGTGTTTTCAACAATTTTAAATTCCATATAACACTCTCCTTTTTTAAGGATAATTATACCACCGGAACTTTTTATGAACCCCGTACAAATGGGGGAATTCTATTTTTGTTGAGAAGCAGCATCCATAGATTTAATAGCAAATGAACGCAACTCATAAGCCTGTGTATTTTCAGGTTCTAATTTAATTACAATATTCAAATCATCAATCGCAGGAAGATACTGCTTTAATTTGCAAAATATCATTGCTCTTGTAAGATAATTTTCAACGTCTTTTTCATCAAGTTTAATTGCTTTATTTAAATCCTCTAATGCAGAATTTAAGTCTCCTCCTGTACGATAAATTATTTCACCGCGTGTAGAAAAATATTCAGCAACATCAGGATTTAACTCTATAGCTTTTGTATAATCATCAATTGCAGAAACATAATGAGCAAGTTTATTTTCAGCAAATCCTCTGTCATAATATGCTCTATCATTTTTCGGATTAACTTCAAGTTCTTTTGTAAAATCCAGAATTGCATCTTCGTATTTATTTAATCCAAGTTTAGCCAGCCCTCTATTATAATATGTCCGTTTGAATGTATTATCTAAATCCAAAACTTTAGTATAATCAGCAATGGCTCCGGAATAATCTTTCAGATAGTATTTTGCAACACCTCTATTATTGTATGCATCAGGGTTATCATTATCAATTTCAATCACTTTTGAATAATCTGATATCGCTCCGGAATAATCTTTTTTATAACGTTTGGCTAATCCTCTGTTATAATATGCCATTTCATTCTTTTCATCTAATTCAAGAACTTTTGAAAAATCTGCAATCGCTTCATCATATTTACCGAGTAAAACTTCTGTTGTTCCTCGATTTAAATAAGCATTTATATTTTTAGGATTTAATTCTAACTCTTTAGTATAATCCTCAACAACTTCATCATAAACTTTTAAATTAGACTTAGCGATACCCCTGTTGTAATGAGTATTCTCTAATGCAGGATCAATTTCCAAAGCTCTTGTATAGTCTTTTATAGCTTCTTTATAGTTCCCCTGCAGGTATTTAGAGTTTCCTCTTTTTGAATAAGCTTCGGCATTATAAGGATTAATGTGTATAACTTCATTATAATATTCTATCGCCGCATCATATTGTTTTTCTTCAAGAAAAATAGACGCAGCATCTAAAAGAACAGCTTCTTTTTTCTGTTTTCTGGTTAATTTTTCTGCACCAAAAGCAGACACAACCATACCAGAACTCAATAAAAGTCCTGAAATAATACTAAAAGTAAGGATTTTCTTTTTCATAAGCATAATTCCGAAATGTAATAAAAATTACAATGTATGACAAGAATATTACAAACATATATAAATGTCAAAATCTGCAAAGTTCATGTGCCTGACAAGCGGTATTTTATACCGCTTGTCTTAGACAAAATAGCAAATCTAAACATCAGATACAGTCGCAAAACGAAAATCATTTACCCAAACATCAAAACCGCCTTCTAAAAGCATTGTAGGATAATCATATTCTGCAAGAATAAGGCATGCGTTATCGCCAAGATGACACTGCTGGTTATAACAATAAACAATTGTAACTTCATCTTTTGATAACTTATCAAGATTTTTATCTAATTCATCTTTAGGTATAGAAATCGCCCCCGGAATATGTGCGATTTGATAATCTGCTTCTGCACGAACATCAACAACACGAACCCCGCCTTTTTCAATAAAATTCTTCAATTCAACAGGTCCAAGAGTATAAGCCAGTCTTTTGTTGAAAAATTCTTGAGCTTCCTTCGTATTTTTACGTAATTCTTTAATTTTTTCACTCATAAAAATATCCTTTCTTTATATAAAGAAAGGATATTATAATTTTTTAAAAAATAACCTCCGCAATTGGGGTAATTGTTTCGGTTATATAGGGGTAAATAAAGAGTTAAGTCTATTCATTTTGGTGAAATTCACTATGCCATATATGGGATGTGAATATATTTTGATTCGGTTTGGGTTGCACGTCTTCTAGGAGTGCAAAGTATATTATAAGCCTTAACAATATTGTATCCAATAGCTTTTATAGGATTAGACTGAACAGAATCAGCCTGTTTAGTTATATACATATCTTTTTCAAAGTTGATTTTAGCGTTAGGTTTTTTGTCCAAAGCCATTAAACCAACTTTAGAATTAACGTTATTTAAATTACCTTCGCCGAAAGTAATATATTTTTTATTATTAAAGTTTACAGGATTTATAGTAATCATCTCTAATCTCCTTTCGTTATTAAGTGTTCAATTAACACTTCATCTAACAATTTTTACTATACACGATGAACTTTTATTTGTCAACCCCTATTGTAAACTTTTGTTAACAGTCTGTAAATATAGTTTTTATGCATATTTGGGCATAAAGTGCCAAAAATACACTTATTCTTGATTTCTACCGTTGTAGCAAATTTGAAATTGCAAAAAATTAAATAAAAAATATAGCCTGATAAGATAATATAAACTGCTCATCTGTCCAATTGTTTTAAATATATGTACATCGTTTAATAAAATTAATCTTTTTCATACTTCCAGCTATTCTTAATTCCAACGAGCCTCAACCGAGGCTCTTTTTTTGCAAGCCCGAGCAGAGCCACGAGCGGAGTGAGAGTCGAACACGCGTCGGCAAGACAATAAGTCTTGACGCAAGTGTGAGTGCTGGCGTTTAATGCGAGGGCGTAAAATTTTGCGTAGGGCGAAGCGAAGCGTAGTCCAGTAAGGTGCGAGTGTTAAAAACGAATACCAGCGAAGCGAAATGAGTAATTTAACCGAGCACAGCAAAACCCAACCCGTAAGATGCATAAACATAGGGCTTTTCAGCATGCCGCTGCATAACATAAAGAAAACATAAAGATTGTAAACTATACACTTGATTTTTAATTAACTTTACAGTAAAATGTAATTGTGATAAAAATCACAAATTAGATATACAGATACACATATAATTAATAATATATAGAATGCTGTGTTATAAAAAGGAGACAAAATATGACAACAAAAAGCAAAAAGAATGTTGAAAAACTTGAAGAGACTTTAAACGCTAAGTCTGGTCTTGTTGACAACGCAGAACAATTAGAACTTCTAATTGAAAGAGTTAGAAAAGCTCAAAAACTTTATGCAACTTTCTCTCAAGAACAAGTTGATAAAATTTTCAAAGCAGCCGCAACTGCTGCTGATAAAGCTCGTATTCCTCTTGCAAGAATGGCTGTTAATGAAACAGGTATGGGTGTTTTAGAAGATAAAATCATCAAAAACCACTTTGCATCAGAATACATCTACAACAAACACAAAAACGCAAAAACTTGCGGTATCATTAAAGAAGATAAAGCAAATGGTACTAAAATTGTTGCAGAACCTCTTGGTGTTTTGGCAGGTATCATCCCTACAACAAACCCTACTTCAACTGCAATTTTTAAATCATTAATTGCTTTAAAAACAAGAAACGCAATCATCTTCTCACCACACCCTAGAGCAAAAGAATGCACAATTGCTGCTGCAAAATTAGTTCTTGAAGCTGCAGTTAAAGCCGGTGCTCCGGAAGATATTATCGGATGGATTGATGTTCCTTCAATTGACTTATCAAGCCAATTAATGCATCACCCTCATATCGACTGTATCTTAGCAACAGGCGGTCCTGGTATGGTTAAAGCTGCATACTCTTCAGGCAACCCTGCATTAGGTGTTGGTCCTGGTAACACTTCTGCTGTTATTGACGAAACTGCTGATATTAAAATGGCTGTTTCTTCAATTCTTATGTCAAAAACTTTTGATAACGGTATGATTTGTGCTTCTGAACAATCAGTTATCGTTGTTGACAGTGTTTACGAAGAAGTTAAAAAAGAATTTGAATACCGTGGTGCATATCTTGTAAATGAACAAGAACAACAAAAAATGATTGATCTTCCATTCATCGATCCAAAACGCGGTACAGCACACCCTGACATCGTTGGTCAATCTGCTCATAGAATTGCTGAACTTTCAGGTTTTGAAGTTCCGGAAAATGCTAAAGTTCTTTTAGCTGAAAGACCAACTGTAGATTGGGAAGACCCATTCTCAAGAGAAAAACTTTCTCCAATCCTTTCATTATATAGAGCAAGTGATTTTGAAGATGCTACTGAAAAAGCTTACTTCTTAGTATCACACGGTGGAGCAGGTCACACATCAGTTCTTTACACTGATGCTCGTCACAGCGAAAGAATTGACACTTATGCTAAGAAAATGCCTTCTTGCAGAGTATTAATCAACTCTCCATCATCTCAAGGTGGTATCGGAGACTTATATAACTTCAAATTAGAACCATCATTAACACTTGGCTGCGGATCTTGGGGCGGCAACGCTGTTTCAGGTAACGTAGGTGTTGAACACTTATTAAATTACAAAACAGTTGCTGAAAGGAGAGAAAACATGTTATGGTTCAAAGTTCCGCCAAAAGTTTACTTCAAGAGAGGTGCTATTGATTTAGCTCTTCGTGAACTTCAAGGTAAAAAACGTGCATTTATTGTAACTGACAGATTCTTATTCAATTCAGGTGCAGTTGATGCTATCGTTAACGTATTGGATGAAATCGGAATTGACCACCAAATCTTCTTTGATGTTAAACCGGATCCAACACTTTCTACAATCAATCAAGCTATGGAAATCATTAGACCATACGAACCTGATGTTATCATTTCATTAGGTGGCGGTTCTCCAATGGATGCTGCTAAAATTATGTGGTTATTATATGAACAACCTGATACAAACTTTGAAGATATCGCAATGAGATTCATGGATATCAGAAAAAGAATTTGTGCTATCCCTGAATTGGGTAAAAAAGCTACTATGGTTGCTATCCCTACAACTTCAGGTACAGGTTCAGAAGTTACACCGTTTGCAATCATCACTGATGATGAAACTCACGTTAAATACGCAATCGCTGATTACGCTTTAACTCCTAATATGGCAATTGTTGACCCTAACTTTGTTGACGGTATGCCAAAAGGTTTAACAGCAGCATCAGGTATTGACGCATTAGTTCACGCAATTGAAGCTTATGTTTCTTGTATGGCTACAAACTTCACAAATTCAAATGCTTTAGAAGCTACAAAACTTGTATTCAGATACCTTGAAAGATCATGGTCTGAAGGTGCTAACGATCCTATCGCAAGAGAAAAAATGCACTACGCTGCAACAATTGCAGGTATGGCATTTGCTAACTCATTCTTAGGATTGTGCCACTCAATGGCTCACAAATTAGGTGCTATGTTCAACGTTCCTCACGGTGTTGCTAACGCATTGTTAATCAGACAGGTTATCAAATACAACGCTGTTGATGCTCCTAAAAAACAAGCAACTTTCCCTCAATACAAATTCCCTAACGCTAAAACTAAATACGGTCAAATCGCTGACGAATTAGGATTGGGCGGTAAGAATGATGACGAAAAAGTTGAATTGTTAATTGAAGCAGTTGACAAACTTATGAAAGCTGTTAACCTTCCAAATTCAATCAAAGACTTCGGCGTAACAGAAGAACAATTCTACGCTAAGTTAGACGAAATGGTTGAATTAGCATTCGACGACCAATGTACAGGTGCTAACCCTGCATACCCTCTAATGTCAGATATGAAACAAATTTATATCGATGCATTTGAAGGTGTTGTAAGAGATTACTACCCTACAGCTAAAAAATCAAAATAATTGATTTAATAAAACATACAAAAAGCGAGTGTGAGAATTTTTCCCACACTCGCTTTTTGTAATAGAGTTTCTAAAATGGATTGCTTCGGGGGTAAATGTAAAAGTAAATTAATACACCTGTTCGATTTTCCCCTCGCAATGTCGTAATACTTTTAATGGATTGTTTCGTCGTTTCACTCCTCGCAATGACAATACGAGCTAAGTCTTTGCGAGGCTTTAGGCTTTAGCACGTGGCAATCCATTATATACAATAAATTAATTTTATCTCGTTAAATTACCATTTCCCCACGGGTAATCAGAAGATATTGACCAGCCATCTTTTTGCATAAGAGCTGCACAATACCCACCTCGATAATATTGCCAGCTGCTATCTCTCTTACAGACTCTGACCAATGAACCAGATTTTCCTAAAACCACATCTCTGGAATATTTAGCACCTGCCGGCACAACAGAAGAAGTTTCAGGATCTATCCAGAAAGCAAATCCATCTATGCCCATTATATTAGGCTTTTTCGGACCATTAATATCAACAACAATTGTTGGATACCCATCATTTGAATTTGTAAAAGTAAAAAACATGCCATTCTGCAGCATATAAACAGGATGAGACGAAATATTCCAACTCCAATCGAGATACCTGTTACCTTCAGCATTGCCCTGCGATGAAAGGGTTCGCATTGGAATAGTACTAAGTGGTCTATTATATCTTGTTACACCTGTCAGATATGGGATAATATATCTTTCTGCAACATTTGCGTCATTTGAAAAATCCCAACCGCCCACCTCATCATTATACTCAATAGATAACTTGACAGCCTGAGAAAAAATGCTATATGCCGCTTTTACTTTTGCAACAGTTTCTCTTTTCTTAAAATTAGTAAGCATACCCGGTAATGTAATAGCCGAAACAACACCAATAACACCAAGAGTAATTAAAACTTCTGCTAATGTAAAAGCTTTTTTCATACTGCCTCCTTTTATTTAAAAATACCATATTACACATATTAATACAAGTGTAATTTACACATGTTTAATAACGTGTTTTTCTTAATTGTTAAACATGCAAGAATTAAACTAAGTGAGGTGATTATGTTTAAAATTGAAAAACCCGAAATGGTCAATAAAACATTTCGTTTACCTTTAGAACTGATTGAACAATTATCCATAGTTGCTCAAAATAAAGGGGTTTCATTAAATAACCTTGTTAAACAATGTTGTGAATATGCTCTTAAAAATCTTGAAAAAGACGACACTAAATAATTCTAAAATCTAAGCTTTTTTATTAGAAGAAGCTGAAACTGCTTGAACTTTTTTACGTTTTTTCTTAGATTCAATAATGCTGTCATTATTAAATCTTGCAAGTTTTCTATCAGCTTTGTCATCAGTCACTGTATCTTTTGCAGCATTAACATTTGTTGATGCAGAAGCTGCAAGAATATTAGTATCTTCTGCAAGTTCTTCTTCTTGAACTTTTTCTTGTTCTTTTTCACCAATTGCATCGTTTACAATTGAAATCATATCATCTTTATTGATGTCTTTTTCATCTTCAAGATTTTCATCTGATGCAACAGTTGATTTAGATGCTTTGTTATTTAAAACAACTACGATATTATCAACTTCATTTGCATCTCTTTCAAAATCTTTTTGAAGAGTTTTTACAGATTTTGCATTCTTTTCGTCAATTTTAATATTTTGAACATCTGCATTTAAACCATCAAATTGTTGTTTCAATAATTTTGATTTAGCTGCATTATTTTTAAGAAGTGCATCAACTTTATCTGATGAGCTTTCAGCAGATTTGCTGTCACGTTCGATAGCTCTTAATTCGCCAAGAATATCATTCTTTTCATTTGCAAGTTTCTGGTTCATTTTTTGTTCATTAGATTGAGCTGCAACTGCTTTGTCTTGTTTTTTATTTTTATCTTGTTTGTCAGCTTTTTTCTTATCAGGATTAGAAACAGCCTTGCTAGCTTTTGCTTCCGCATTTTTAACTAAAGGTGATTTTTTCTCAACTCGTTCTTGAGGAGCATTAGCTTCTTGAGGTTTTTGTTGTGCTGAATTTTGTTGTTTATTTGATTTTTGTTGTGCAATTTCATCAATTGATTTAGGAGTTTCATTGTTAGAATTTTCAAATTTAACAACTGATTGTTTAGCTTCAACACCTTGTGGTTTTTTATCTTCTTTAGGTTGTGCAGGAAGTGCATTATTATCAGCACCTTGATTTTGAGGTGCAATACCTGTATTTGCATTATTATTTAGGGAAGGGATATTTGGAGTAACTGATTTAGCAACTTCAGGAGATGCAGCCGGAGCTGAATCATTACCAGGAACACCTTTGAAACCTGAACCTGAAGATTTTGAATCATTGTTATTGTTATCGCTTGGTGAAAACATAAATCTAGGAGCTTCTGATTTATCCCAATTTTTTACGTCTTTTTTCATGTCACGAAGTTCTTTATTGTTATCATTAATATTACCGGAAATATCTTTTAAACCAGAGTTTGTATCCTTGATAGCACCATCTGCAACATTACTTAAAATACGACCAACACCGCCAAGCAAAGTAGAAGTTGCACCAATTATACCGGTAGAAATAGATGCAGCTATACCAACAACATCCAATGCGATTATTGCCGCACCAAGAGCTGCAGTAAACGGATTTGATAATAATGGCTGAGCTGCTGATTGCTGTAAGCTTGACATCAGAGCAGTTGTTCCAGCAACGACGGCTGTAGCTCCACCAGTAATCATAGCTTTATTTGCAATCTTTTTATTTTCTTTATTTTGAGCTTTGAAATTTTCATTTTTAGTAGTTAACTTTTGAGCATTTTGTTGAGTTTTACGAACCATAGCATCTCTAGCTTTAATATTTTTATCCATCTTTTTGGTTAACATTTTATCTTGCATAGAAGATGCTTGCATTTGACCGGCTAAATTTGACATTTCAGATAAATTGCTGTTATTATCATCTTTTTTATTTTGCTTAGCACCTGAAGATTTTTCATCATCATTTTGAGATTCTTCTTCGGCTTGCATTTCTTCATTTCTTCTTAATTCTTGTTCTTGCAATTCATTAAATTTATTGCCTGTAAGTTCATAAGATTGAACAATTTTTTCATGTTTTTTACTTGATGATTTATATTCAGAAAGAAGCTTTTTCATTTCTTGATTAGTTTTCTTCATATCTTTCTGAATAGTTTTAAGAGTTTTCTTAATATTAGCCTGCTCTACTTCAAGTGCAACCTGAGCAAGTGTAGTTTCTGCAATAGAAGAAAGAGATTTCCAAACTGCAGCATCACATAAACACACTAAGCTTGGAACCATTAGTGGGTTTAAAATTCCGCCACAACCAATAGCACTAAATAAACCATTAGCAGCTATACCAAGACCACCAATTCCGGCACCAACAAGACCTGCACCAGCAGCACCAACATTACCAACAATATTAGTAGCAGTTGAAACGCCTTTGGCAATTCCTTTAACTGGACTTGCTGAAGAACTTACATCACTAAGATCATCAGCGGTGTAGTTAGAACCTTTATTTGATGAAGCACCTCTGGAATCACGTCTTAATGGATTATTATTAACTTTAGGGGCACTTGATTTATCAGTACCATTACCATCAACTTTTTCTGCAAGTTCTTTTTGTTCATCTATTGATGCTTTATATTCTTCTGCAAATCCAACTACTTCAATGCTTTCAGAACTATTAGCATTTTCATCTAGTTCAGTAACATTTTTTCCTAAATCTTCACCGGCTTTATATGCTTTTTGAAGAACTGCAGCCGGTCCAAATAAACCGAATAAAGTTTGTGCTAATAAACCATCGTTGGTTGGTGCAATTGCTTTATTTGTATGTTTCTTTTGATTGTCATTATAAGATTTATCCATATTACCAAGGTTTGAAGTAACCTGTTTGATATCTTCAACTAGAGCATTGTCCTGCTCAATCAAATCATTTAAACCGTTCATAGTTGCGAATAATTCATCTAAAGCTTCAACATTAGATTGATTTGATGATACATTTTTCTTTGCATCAGTTGATATTAATTTAGATATTTCGTTATATCTTTTTTCTTCTGTAGATGTTAATGAACCTTCTTTAGCTTTTTTGTTTAAATCATCCCATTCTTGTTTCATTTTAGACATTTTTTGAGATGCTTCTTTAAAAGAATCTTCGTTGTCTTTTTTAATTTGTAATGCTTTATTTTTTACAACTTCAAATTCTTCAGTTTTAGCCTTGATTTCTTCTTCAGCTTTTTCTGCTTTAATAATATATTTTTGAGCATTTGCAAGGATTGTATTAATATCTGATTCTGCGTTTAATTGGTCAGTAGAGCCATCATCAGCAGTTGATGAATCTGTAACACACTGATATGAAGTAACATCAGATTCAGCCTGAGCATGAGCCCATAAAAGAACTTCTTGAGGAATTTTATATCCGTTATTTTCCATCTGAATTATTTCTTCATAAGAATAACCAGCCCATTCAGGATCTTGAATAGCCAAATTTGCCGCATTACCGGCAATATGACTTGCTGAAACCTTTAAAGAAGAAATAGATAGAGCTCTGCTTGCATATTGTAAGTAAAATTCGTCTGAATATTTAGAACCGTAACTTCCTTTATATTGCATAGCAAGATCAATGATATCCTGAGAATAACCTTCAGTATATTGTTCATCAATAGGAGCAGTACCTTTAGTACTGTCAATAACGAGTTTACTGCTTTTTTTGCCTGAATCAACTTTCATTGAGATTCCCTTTATCCATTGATATACACATTAGATATCGGAATTTATCCATATATTCTTTAAGTTTTTCAGGCAAAAACAAAGAATTATTAACAATTCTTTACATAATAATTAATAAAATAAAAAATCAGCTATTTTCCAATATTTTTTGCAGGTATAAGAGCAATAACTGCAGGTTGTACAATAAATACAAAAATAACCAGAATTAAAAATATTATAAAAGAAGCTTCGCCATCTTTTTGCAATAAAATTGGCAGAGCTAGATGATCAAATGTTAAAATTAAAGAAAGAGTTACACAGGCAAAAAGATTTTTCACAAATTGTATTATTCGTTTTTTATAGTTGAAGAATACAAACAAATTAACAACGAATAATAATACTTCCACAAAAAGCGGTTCCCATTTATATTTCAAAAACAATGGAAAAATAAGCCATCCAATAATAAAATAAAGAACAGTCAAAAGAATATAATATATTACAAATGTACTTCTATCAATCTCACCTTTAGGACTAAAAATATTAAAATTCATGACTCCTCCGTTTTTCTATTATTTTATCACATTATAAAAAAGCGGAGAAAATAAATTCCCCGCTTTTTATTTTTTTGCTATTAATTAAACTAATTTAACAGTGATTGATTTTGGTTTTTGAGTATAAGAAATTTTATCTTCTCTAGATAACCAACCTAAACCCATGTAAGTGAAATTATCATCTAAATCCATATCTTTTCTTAATTTGTTGATTGTAACTTCACCTTTGTCAGACAAGTAATTGTAAATTTTACCAGCTGATTCGATAATTTGAACTTGCATTTCTTTTTGTTCTTTTTTACTAGATGTAAACATTTTTTGGACCTCCTTTAAATCTATATTTTTATACTACTACTTTTTTAAAATAAATAAAAGATTAAAATTTTAAAAACTTAAAAATTCAAGATATAAGTGGAATTAAGCCACTTAACATTTCTAAACTTTTAACAAATTTATAACATAAAAATAAAAAAAATACTAAAAATTTTAAAAATTTACATCTTAAGGAGGATATTTTTAATAAAAATCCAAAATTATCGAAAAATTTTGACAAAATTTTTACAAAAATAAAAATGAAAACTTATTCTATAGTATAGTTTCAAGGATATCTAACAGATATAATTTTAACAAAATTTTGATTAGTCATCAGTTTTAATTAAAATAACTGAATCTTCATTATTATTGATTTGTTCTGACAATTTTTCAATATCAGAATTCAGTTTTGATTTTTCGTAGTACGCACTGGAGAATACAACAACAGGGTTGTTATCCTTTTTGATAAAGGTTATAAGATACTTAGAGTACCCTTTTGCATACCTGTTACCTTTAATTTTCTCTTTGAAATAACTAACTTCTGAAATATCTGAATATTTTAAAAGTTTCTTTGTTGATTCTTTGTTAATTAAATTAGTTTTTTTCACAAAACAAATATCTTTTGATTTTATACAGACTAAAACTTCTTCTTTATAATTAGTAAAAATCGCTGACAACACTGCACCACAAATTAGAACAACAAATAATGTTATCAGAAACAATTTTGTATATTTTTTATCTTGTTCAGCAGAAATCTTATCCATACAAAAACCTTTCATTTTTATAATTCAAATTTATCATAAATAATTTTTGAAGTATAATTATTTTTAATGAAAAATATAGAAAAAAATCTGATAATATTTGATTTAGACGGAACTTTGTTAAATACGCTTGAAGACTTAACAGACAGTACTAATTTTGCACTTAAACATTTTAACTATCTGGAAAGAACAATAGATGAAATCAGACAATTTGTTGGTAACGGGGTCGCAAAACTAATAGAGCGTGCTATTCCTATGGGATTAAACAATCCAAATTTTAATGAATGTCTCAATATTTTCAAACAAAATTATGCACAGAACATGTACAACAAAACTGCTGCGTATCCCGGAATTATCAAAATGCTTCAAGAATTAAAACAACAAGGATGCAAAACTGCAGTGGTTTCAAATAAGTTTGATATGGCAGTTAAAGAACTTTGCGGTAAATATTTTCCGGATTTAATAGATATTGCCGCAGGTGAAAATGAAGCTGAAGGAATTAGAAAAAAACCTTATCCTGATTCAGTATTAAAAGTTATGAAAACATTAAATGTAGATGCAATGCAGACAATATATGTTGGCGATTCCGAGGTGGACATTTTAACAGCCAAAAACGCAAATCTGAAATGCATAAGCGTTAGCTGGGGATTTAAATCAAAAGAGTTTCTTCTTGAAAACAACGCTGAAATTATTATCGATACTCCGGATGAAATTTTTAAATATATTTAGCCGGCAGACTTAACCAGACAGACTAATTGTTTCTAATTAAAAATTTAATTAAAGTTTTAAAGTAAATTTTTAGGAGAAACAATTATGGCATCTGCAATAAAAAATATTCATGCTCGACAGATTTTAGATTCAAGAGGTAACCCTACATTAGAAGTTGAAGTATCTTTATTTTCAGGAGAAGTTGGAGTTGCGTCGGTTCCATCCGGAGCTTCTACAGGCAAATTTGAGGCAGTAGAACTCAGAGACAACAAAGAAGATTTTGGCGGTAAGGGTGTATTTCAAGCTGTTAATAATGTCAATAAAATTATTGCACCTGCACTTATAAATAAAAATGTATGTTCACAAGCTTCAATTGATAAAACATTAATTGATTTAGACGGGACAGAAAACAAAAGTAAACTCGGGGCAAACGCAATACTTGGCGTATCTTTAGCATGTGCAAGAACTGCCGCCAATTATTATAAACTGCCTTTATATGAATACATCGGCGGTATATTTGGACAAACCATGCCTGTACCTCTAATGAACATTTTAAACGGCGGAGTTCATGCAAATAACGGGCTTGAATTTCAAGAATTCATGATTGCTCCGGTTGGTGCCGAAAGCTTCAAACACGCAATTCAAATGGGTGCAGAAATTTTTTACAGCTTAAAAGATATCTTAAGAAAACGAGAACTTTCTACCGGCGTCGGAGATGAAGGAGGCTTTGCACCAAATCTTCCGACAAACACTGATGCCTTAGAATTAATAATCGAAGCAATAGAATGTGCAAACTATACCACAGATCAGGTAAAAATTTGTTTAGATGTAGCATCAAGCGAATTTTTTGAAAAAGGAAAATATTTTATAAGAGGCTATGGATATTCTAATATAGAATTTGCAGAAATTTTAGAAAACATGGTTGAAAAATTCCCGATTATTTCGATTGAAGACGGAATGAGTCAGGAAGACTGGGAAGGCTGGAGAATTTTAACCCAGAGATTAAGGAAAAAATGCCAGCTTGTAGGTGATGATTTATTTGTTACAAATTTTGAAAGAATAAAAATGGGATTAGAGAAATCCGTTGCGAATTCAGTGCTAATCAAACCTAATCAAATAGGAACACTTACAGAAACTTTGAATTCAATTAACTATGCAAAAAATAACGGCTACACAACAATAATTTCACACCGTTCAGGCGAAACAGAAGATACATTTATTGCAGATTTGGCAGTGGGTGTAAACAGCGGTCAGATAAAAACGGGTTCACTATCAAGAAGTGAAAGAATTGCTAAATATAACAGATTATTAAAAATAGAACAACACCTTGGCTCCAATGCAAAATATTTAGGACTAAATGCTTTCAATCCTAAAAAACATTGATTATTTTTCTTTGTTTTAATATTATAATCATAATGTAATGTAAATAAGGAATAAAATTATGATTATAATCATGGAACGTGATGCAACTGTTGAAAATATTAATGCAGTTACAGGATTATTAAAAGAACACGGATTTCAGGTAATTGTACACGAAGGCGATGTACATACAGTTATTGATGCCCTTGGTGACAAAACAACTCTTTCCGCAAATCAAATTGATGCAATGGACGGAGTTAAAAAGATTAAATTTATCCGTGAACCATTTAGACTTGCATCACGTGACAGAAAACAAGAAGATACCATAATAGAATTTTCAAACGGGGTTAAAATCGGAGGAGCAAACAGACCTGTAGCAATGGTTGGACCTTGTTCTGTAGAAGATAATTTTGAAGGACTTCTTGAAGTTGCAGTTGCAGCAAAAGAACTTGGATGTGAATTTCTAAGAGGGGGAGCATTCAAACCGAGAACTTCACCTTACGATTTTGACGGGCTTGGCGAAAAAGGTTTAAAATACCTTGCAAAAGCAAAAGAAGAAACCGGACTTCTTGTTGTTACGGAACTTATGGACTCAGAAGATTTAGATTTAGTTTATAAGTATGCTGATATTATTCAAATCGGTGCAAGAAACATGCAGAACTTTAAGCTTCTAAAAGCTGTAGGAAAATGTGACAAACCAATTATTTTAAAAAGAGGACCTGCAAGCACAATTAGAGAATTCCTGCTTGCTGCAGAACACATAATGTATAACGGCAATGAAAATGTAATTCTTTGCGAAAGAGGATTAAAAAGTTTTGATAGTGCATTCACAAGAAACCTGTTAGACATTTCAGCAATTCCTGTTATCAAAAAATACTCGCATTTACCAATAATAGTTGACCCTAGCCACGGAACAGGTCAAAGATATTTAATTGAACCGATGGCAAAAGCCGGATTGGTCGTAGGAGCAGACGGAGTGATGGTAGAGGTTCACCACAACCCTGCAAGAGCACTAAGCGACGGGAAACAAAGTCTGTCTATTCCGCAGTTCAAGGAAGTATTTACGCGTATCAACAATTTGATAGACACCCTTCACTTAGAAAAAAGCATGTCTATTCCAAACGTTGAGTAAGATATTTTTTGGCTAAAACCTAATCTACTTATGTCACTGAATTTACTTTTAGGAAGGTTCGGAAACGTAGTTTCTGATGACTCGTTTCATTTAATCGCCAGTTTCTCTTTCTTTGATTCTGTTTCTTTCTCTTTGCATGGCTCCAAAGAGAAAGAAATGAATGAATAAAACTTATTTCATTTATACTTTTTAATTCTCGACAAATTCTATATGATAACCTAGAACATCAAGAATTTCCTGAACCTCATCAAATTTTATAGTTTTTCGTCTGAATTTATTAGTAATATTATTTGGACAAACTTTTTTATTTTTAACTTGCTCAAGTGAAGCACATACATCTTTTAATGTGCTCGCTTTCTTAGCTATTAAACTTTTTATTTCATTTTTCACGTCCATTACTCTATTATAGTAATTTCTTAACAAAAGTTACTTTAGAAAGTATTATCAAACTATATAGTAATTAATATTGAATTATAATTTGAAATTATTAAGTAATATAAAAACTAATACTTATTAAAAAAAATTAAACAATGAAAAACGAATTAGCAGAAATAGATTTAAAACAAATAATAAAAAACGTACGGATTATTAAAAACGAAATTTCCGATATTGAATGTCTTTCCAGAGTTCTCGAAAGCATAATAGTTGACGAGGCTATAGAAACAGAAATCGGCGACGATCAAACAATACTAATGATGATTAGCAAACGATTTAAATACTTAAAAAATTATGCCTACAATTTTTACAACTATTTGGAAGATTTTGTTGACGATATCCCGGATTACGACATCGACAAGGATTAGTTATTTGTGGGACTTTCGACCCAACTCCTCGTCGGAGGGTATTCTTTTTAACCAATACTAAATATTACAAATCTTTATGACGGAATGTTTTTATGCCTTTTGCATAATCATCGACAACATGCCCATCACCAACAAGCTTGTATTTATATATTGTAAGCCCTTCCAGCCCTACAGGACCGCGTGCATGTGTTTTATTGGTAGAAATTCCTACCTCGGCACCAAAACCGTATCTAAAGCCGTCTGCAAACCTTGTAGAAGCATTAAAATACACTCCGGCAGAATCCACATTATTCATAAACCTTTCTGCGTTTGACAAATCTTTTGTAATTATACAATCCGTATGCCCAGAACCATAAGTATTTATGTGTTCAATTGATTCATCCACGGATTTTACAAATTTATATGACAAAATTTTGTCGCCGTACTCAATGTCCCAGCTTTCAGGATCCGGTACAAGTTTGATTTCAGACAACTGCAGCGAAGCAAGTAATTCATCCGCTTTTTTGAAATTCTCATGTATTAAAAGGGTTTCCACAGCATTGCAGGCACTCGGATATTGAGTTTTCGCATCAACAACAACCTTAGATGCCATATTAATATCAGCAGTTTCATCCACAAAAATATGACAAATTCCATTTGCATGCCCTAGCACAGGAATTTTCGTATTTTCTTTTATATATTTAACAAGATTGTTTCCGCCCCTTGGAATAATTAAATTAATATATTCATCACACTTTAGCATTTCTGCAACATCTTCTCTATTAAACACTTGTTGCACAACGTTTTTAGGAAATTCAGGAATTTCCACAAGTGCACTATTTATTATTTCCAAAATCTTTCTATTAGTATTTTTAGATTCCTTACCGCCTTTTAGAATAACTACATTTGAAGATTTAATAGCAAGAGATGCAATTTGTGATATTACATCAGGTCTTGCCTCAAAAATTATCCCTAAAACCCCGATAGGACAAGAAACCTTTGTCAAAATTAAATTTTCATCCAATTCTCTTTTAAACAGAACCCTGCCAATCGGTTCAGCTAAATTTGCAATATCACGTACGCCCTGAATCATATCACGCATTTTATTTTCATCAAGCTTTAATCTGTTAAATGTTGCCTTCGTAATCTCACCATTTTGCACAAGTATTTCAGCTTCGTTCAAATCTTTTTTATTAGCTGCGAAAATTTCATCTTTATTAATTTCAAAAGCTTCTGCGATTTTATTAAGTGCAGAATTTTTGATTTCTGTATTTAAATCAGCAATATTCAAAGATGCAATTTTAGCATTCTTTGCAATGTCTATAAAATTTGTTTCCATGATAGAACTCCATTAAAAATTACAAAATAGTAATATTATCTCTCGTAATGATTGCATCATAATTCTTAAACCCGAGAATATCAACAATATTATCAGAATGAGAACCGATAACTTTTTTGCAGGATTCAGAATCATAATTAACAATTCCACGGGCAAATTCACATTTGTTTTCGTCAAGAATTGAAATTACATCACCCTTATGGAATGTATTTTTAACTTCAACCACCCCAATCGGCAGCAAACTTTTTTCGCCGGTCAGCAATGCATTTTTAGCACCCTCATTAACAATAATTTTACCGACAATATTAGTTGCATAACCAATCCAGCGTTTTTTATCAGATAGATTTTCATTAGAAGGCAAGAACATTGTACCTAAATCTTCACCTTCAAAAACTCGTTTAATAATATACGGCTGTTTACCATTTGCAATAAGAACTTTACCGCCAAATCTTGTAACAAGTCTTGCAGCCTTTAATTTAGTTTCCATTCCGCCTCGACCGCCGTCAGATACACCGCAGGCAAGACTTAATATTTTATCATCAACTTCTGAAACTTCTTTAATAAGTTCCGCGTTAGGATTTGTTTTTGGGTTATCGTCGTATAAACCGTCAATATCAGACAAAATAATCAACAAATCCGCATCCAATTCACTTGCAACCAGACTTGAGAGTTTATCATTATCAGAAAAACAAACCTGCATATCTTCTTGAATATATCTAATCGCAACATCAAGAGTAGAAACTGTGTCATTTTGATTGATAATCGGGATAGTACCTAATTCTAAAAGCTTATTCAAAGTTGTTCTCAAACTCAAATATCTTTCACGTATAGAAAAATCATCTTCTGTTAGAAGAATTTGAGCGGCAGTAAGACCGTAAGTATCAAATCCATTTTCATAGATTGACATTAATTTACCCTGTCCAATAGCAGCACAAGCCTGTTTCAAAGCTGTTCCTTGAGTATCTTCCAGCCCGAGACGCTTTTTACCAAGACCAACAGCACCGGAAGTTACGACAATAACCTCTTTTCCGGCTTTCACTAAATTAGCAATATCTTCAATAAATGTATATATACGCGGTAATGAAACATATCCTTCATCATTACGTAATACATTTGTTCCCAATTTTACAACAATTCTTTTTGCGTTTATAAATTCAAATCTATCCATAAACCAATTGTATCACAATTTCTAAAATAATAAACCAAAATTACAATAAAAAAAACCTCTGAATTAATCAGAGGTTTTTCTATTTAGAAAATTTTACTAGTTTCTATATTTAGCAAGTAAATTTGTACTTACAAATGCATCGCCTGAAGCTTGTTCCGGAGGAACTTCAACTCCGCTTGAACCTTTCATTGAAACTTCAGCAGGTTTTTCAAATTTATCACCTGAATTGTTTTGTGCATTTCCTGCTTTAGCTGCAGATTTTTCATCCATTTTCTTCTCTACTTTTTTAGCTAGAGGAGTTGCAATGAATGGAACGATTACTCGTTTTGCCAAAATAGTTGCTGCTGCAAGTTCTGTAATAAATTTGAATGTTGCGAAGCAATTATCTTTATGTTCTTTATAGAACTCTTCTAAACGGAATTTCTTATCAGGTTTCATACCTGCATTACGTTGAGCAACACGTGCCTGTTCTAATATTGGTTTCAAATTAGCTTTCTTACCAAATGATTTTGAGAATAACATCGGGAATAATTTATCGTTGATTTTTCTCATTGCAAAGAACATACCAATTTGAGAAACAATCATCAAAATACCATTTGTTAAGTCTAATGCTGAAACGAATTTCCTTCTTTCTTCAGGAATTTTATCGTTATGCAAACTCTGGTATACGTACATACCGCAGCCAATACCGTCTTTGATTGCTACAGATGCAATTGTTGAATATGCGAGGGCTTTTTCCGGATCTTTCTGGAACCATTCACATAATTTCTTAGCCGGTTTTGCTTTTGTCATTGAACCAAATAATTTAGATCCTACAGAATTTACTGATAACATTATTTAGCACCCCCTTCCTGATTTTCAACTACAGGTTTGTCTTTTTTGATTCCTGCAAGTTTAGGGAAGCATAATTCCATCAAACGAGGATATACCCAGTTCAAAGCCGTACATGTAATCGGTAATGTTATACCAACACCAATTGCAACTTTTGTTATCTGGTTAATTCCTTTATAATTCTTTTCAATGAATTTCTTATATTGTTTAATTATATCTTCAGAAACTTTTTTAACTAATCCTTTTTTGTCAGATTGGAAAACTCCGCTGCCATCAAGAACATCACTTAATTTTTGATTATTAACATCAAAGTGGCATTTTTTAACAATATCATCAAGGACTTGCATTATACCTTTGCTTTTGATGGTTGAAGCATCTTGAATTCTTGACTCTTCTAAAGATTTAATTAATCTGTCAACTTCTGAATTTCTATCAAGCATACTTTGTAAGTATGCTTTAGGTGAATATTCTCCGCCACAAGCACGTTTAATTTTATCAATACGTTCAATTGTTCTCTGGCATCTGCTTTCTCTTACCGAAGGAGTATGATCTAAAACTTCTTGAATTAAGAGTTTCATATCAGAAGATTCAGATGTATTCAATAAACCTTTTAAGTATGCTTCAAGTTCTTTTTCACCCTTCGGTAAAACATTTTTATCAAATAATCTGCGAATAGGCTCTTCATTTTGCATAATCATTCTGGCTCTTTCAGTATAGAAACCAATACCGGATTGATCAATACCAAATTCTTTTATGTCGATATTTGCACCCTTCTTCAACTTATCCATATGAACTTTTAATTCATCGTAATCAATACCGCTAGCATCAACTTTTAACTTTTCAGCAGATTTAATATAAGAATCTAACTGTTTATTAATAAATTCAGCAACAGTTTTGTCTTCCATAAATCTTTGACCAATCTGAATTCTACCGGTCTTATTAAGTTGTTCTGCTAAATCTGAAACTTGATCTGCCTGTGCCTGCTTAACTCTTCTTGCAAGTTCTTCTTCAAATAATTTCTTAGAAGAGTAAGATGCTTTACCATCTTTAACTTCCTGCCTCATTTCTTTAGCTTTAATACGTTTTAAGTAACTTTCTTTATTAAGTGCACTTTGATCTAAATCAACACGTACATTTTTAGAATAATTTGGATCATTAGTCCATTTATCTAAACATTTATCAATCGGATTTAAAACACCTGCCTGGAATAAAGCTGCAAGTACTGCAGAAATCGGTTGTCTCATTGCAGTATACTGCTTAGTATTTTCAACTTCCTGTTTTTCCTCAGGTGTAGCATCTTTCGGTGCTTTTACAAAAGGGTTATAAGCAATAAAAATTGGTGCTACAAGACCGGTACCTAAAGCTGTAATCAGGATACCGCCGAGTTCCCCTTTAAGAACATCCAATTTTTTCATCTTTTCAATAGCTTTTTTACCCGGAATTAAATCCAAAATAAAATCTGAACCCGTTTTAGCTGCTTTAACATAATTTCCAGTAAACTGAGGATTCACATTTGAATTAGAATACAAAGCAGATTGCATACCGGACTTACGATATGACTGCCTTAAACCTACATAATTCTGACTTAAATTTTCTACTTTCATCACTATACACCTTCTATTAATATAGAGTCCCCAACACAAAAAAAATTGCTAGACATGCTCACAAATGTAACAAAATCTTAACAGTTTTTTTCGTAAGGTTTTCACAATGGAAGTCTTAACACAATCTTAACTACTTATGCAGAAAAAATACCTATTTACACCCCAAAGGTTCCCTGCAGAAAGGAACACTTCCATTATAATTCAACAACATGAAAATGAAAGTGCTCTGTTAAGTTTTATTAATTTCCCTTTTTATCCAACATCTTTCTAATTCTTAGAAATCTGTCTAACTCAACTCTTAACTGTTTTAAATCCCCGAAAATTGCATTAGATAACAATACTCTGTTATCATATTTTGGATCCAGCAAGTATACAGTCGGGAATCCTGTTATACCAATTTCTTTAACTAATTTTTCATATTTTGGATCTTCAACATTTATCTTTGTAAAATTGAAATCATCTTTATAAATCTTAGATAAAGATTGATATGTCGGCATAAATCTAATACAATATCCGCACCAATCAGCATAAAATAATGCTACAATCGGCTTTTTAGCCTTAATTGCCTGATCATACTCAATACCAATCTTGTATTGAGATGGTTTCATGGTTGGTTCTTCATTACTTTTCGGTGCATTTTCCTTTGCTAGCATGGAATCGCCGGCATCAGGAATTTCTGTAGGATTCAATACTTCATTTTGGAAATTTTTCATTTGATAATATTCATAACCGCATATTGAACATACTGAAACAATAAAAAGTACTGAAGCAATAATTGCAATATTTTTTTTGTTTACTTTACTAATAAGTTCTTTGAAATTAAAACCCATCTTAACTCCTCCTCTACACATTATTATAGTACGAACACTTTTCATTGCACCTATTTATATTATTCAGAATTAGCATTTTAATATTTCTTAACATGATGTAACACCTAATATATATTTGGGTATATATAAAGTATATATTATCTCGTGTTACTTACCCCGAGAACAGGCTACAGACTGTTCAACTTAACAATGCAAAAAGGAGTTTAATTTTATGAGAAGAGATGAATTAATTGAAATGAAAATTTGTCCTCAATCCTCAAATCCGGCAAAAAATGAAGTAGTAGAAGAAAAAAAAGATGACACACTTGCAAATTACTTAAGAGAAATTGCGGATTATCCGCAATTAACAGCAGAAGAAGAAAGAATTATTGCCGAAAAAATTCAAAACGGCGACATGGAAGCCAAGCAAAAATTAATTCAAGCAAATCTTAAACTGGTTGTTACTATTGCAAAAAAAGCAATTCACTCATCAGGACTGCCAATGATTGATTTAATTCAAGAAGGCAATTTAGGCTTAATGATTGCAGCAGAAAAATTCAACTACAAACTCGGTTATAGATTTGCAACATACGCAGGATGGTGGATAAAACAATCAATGTTTAAAGCAATCTCCGAACAATCTCACTGTATGAAAATCCCTGTTTATATTCAAGAAACATTATCAAAATTCTCTAAAGTAAAATACAGCATGGAACAAAACTCCAATACACAGGTTAAAACTGAAGATGTTGCAAAGAAAATGAATATTTCACCGAATAAAATCGAAACATTTCTCTCTGCATACACAAAAACCATTTCAATTGAAAACGGTATTGAAAGAAGCAATGGCAAAGAATTAAATGTTGCAGATATACTTGCTGACGAAAGCACACTAATTTCTGTAAATGTTGAATACCAATCATTAAAAAATGATATTCAAAATGTTATATCAACATTGAAAGAAAGAGAGCAAGAAGTTGTAAGAATGAGATACGGACTTGACAACAGTGAAAAATATACACTTGAAGAAATCGGCAATCTATATGGTGTTACAAAAGAATGCATTAGACAAACAGAATTGAGAGCATTAAAGAAAATGAAATTATGCGGAGGAGAATTATTATCCTGTTATATTGGATAATCAAAAGTTTATACAAATTTCTCGTGTTTATTTAGGTAAGATGCCGCAATTTTCAATTGCGGCATTACTTTTATCAATATTCAATACCTTTTCTTGCTGCAATACCTGTATCCCAGTAGTGTTTTACAGGTTCTATTTTTGATACTAAATGTGCAATTTCTATAATTTTTGGATGTGCATTTCGTCCCGTCAAAACTATTTCCATCTCTTCGGGTTTATTCTTTAGTACACTCACAACTTCATCTACATCAAGAATACCCATATCAATAGCAATATTAGCTTCATCCATAATTATTAATTGATATTCATGATTTTCTATAGCTTTTTTAGCTAATTCCCATCCCTCTAAAATTGCTTTTTTATCAGCTTCAGATTCGTTATCCTTATAAACAATCCTATCCAGTCCTGCCTGAACTATTTTTAAATTATTAGAAATATCCGGCGAAAGTTCACGGAAAGAATTTAATTCCCCGTAATCATTACCGCCTTTAGTAAACATAATTATAAGCACCTTCCAGCATCTGCCAAGTGCCCTCATAGCCAAACCTAAAGATGCCGTAGTTTTCCCTTTGCCGTCACCGGTATAAACTTGAATATACCCGTGCTGTGCCCAATTTGGATTTATTAGATTGTTGTTACATAATTCTGTCATTTTACCTGCATTTATTATATATTAATAATATGAATACGAAATCATCTTTAAGGACTAAAGCAAAAGACATTAGAAAAAATTTAAATCTTGAAAAGATTTCTGAACAAATTATAAGAAAAATAAAACAGCTTGAAATTTATCAAACCGCAAAAAACATAATGATTTTTTACCCGACAAATTATGAAATTAATTTATTAAACCTACTTGATGATAGAAAAAATTTCTTTTTGCCAAAAGTCAGCGGCCTAGAACTTATGGTTTGCCCGTATAATAAAAACGAAAAACTCGAAAAATCATCATTCAATATATTTGAACCTTGTTCATATCCTCAAAATCCAGAAATATTAGATTTAGTTATTGTACCGGCACTAATGGCAGATAAAAACGGATACAGATTGGGATATGGCGGAGGTTTTTACGATAGGTTTATTCCAACATTAAAAGCTGAATGTAAAACATTAACAGTTGTACCGTTTGAACTTTTTGTTGAAGAATTACCGCAGGAAGAATTTGATATTAAAACAGATTTAGTTATTACAAATTGAAAATCGGGACTTAATTGATTTAAGTCCCGATTAAATAGGGGGTTAGTTTATTTTAAGGATAAGGTTTAATCTTCTTAAATTACTCTATTATGCTACATATTTTGGAGCAAAGTCTTTAATACCTTGATCACGAGCTTCTTTAGCACTCTTAAGATCTTGGTTGACTTCAGCTAATAGAGCTTCTAATTTATCTTTTTCAGAGGCATAACGTTTTTCCTCTTCATTTAAGTTTCTTGCTTCAATTTGAGATGCTTGATCCCTGGCTTGTTGATATAACATTCTTTGAATATATATCTGCATTTGCTGTGCTTGCTGTGGATTTTGCATTCCCATTTGCTGACCATACATTTGCTGCATCATTGGAGCATTTTGCTGCATATACTGCAATGCACTATTGTGTGCCCAGGCAAGATAATTCATTGATCTGCCTGTCATTGATGATGGTGAGTTCAACAAATCACCTATACTGATACTGCCCTTACCGACTAATGAGGCGTATTGTTGAACATCTGTAATCTTTTTCGCTAGCTTGGATAACCTGTACTCAATGTTTAATTTTTGATGCATCAGGCTGTGAATCCGAGCTGTAAACATCAGAAAGCCCATAACCTTACCTACCTTTTTTAATTTTTAACTAACCTTTATCTAACCTACATATATATAAAAACATGCAAAACCAAGTTATTGCATGTTTTTAGCCATTTATTAATATTTCTTAACAATTGTTATTTTGAAGTTCGTTCAACAACCTTATCAATCAAGCCGTATTCCATTGCTTCGTAAGCTGTTAGGAAGTGATCTCTTTCGCAATCTTCTTTAACTTTTTCAAAAGGTTGTCCGGAATTTTCTGCCATAATTCCAATTAACATATCTTTCATTCTGCGAATTTCTTTTGCTTCAAGTTCAATATCAGTAGCCTGCCCCTGAGCACCGCCAAGAGGTTGGTGAATCATAACTCTCGCATTAGGCAAAGCTAATCTTTTACCTTTTGCACCGGAACATAATAGGAAAGCACCCATTGATGCAGCATCACCTAAACAGATTGTAGAAACATCTGATTTAATAAGATTCATAGTATCATATATTGCCATGCCTGCAGTGATAACACCACCAGGGCTGTTGATATATAACATAATGTCTTTCTCAGAATTTTCGCTGTCCAATAATAACAATTGTGCAACAACTGAATTAGCAACTTCATCATCAATTTCGGTTCCTAAGAAAATAATTCTTTCTCTTAACAATCTTGAAAAAATATCAAAAGAACGTTCACCTCTAGATGAAGCTTCAATAACTGTAGGGACATAACCCATTATTTTCATATAAGTTTCTTGATCCATCTGGCTCTCCTTTTCTGATGAAATTATACTACAAATATTTCAATATGAACATATACATAATACTAAGAGTTTATAATGTCAACGCTTTAGTGATTTTATATATATCTTGAACCTTATCAGGATTTTCCTCTAACATTTTAACAATTTCACCTAATAAATTATCATGCGACTGCAGATGATCGAAGTTAAATAACTCATAGGGTTCAACTTCTAAAGAATTTATCAATTTTTCAAGAGTTTCTGCAGAAAAGAAATTCTCGCCTGTTTCAATATAACTCAATGCATTTTGGCTTATATCAAGCATTTCTGACAATTGCTCCTGCGAAAGATGTTTACTTTTACGAATTTCTTTTATCCGTTTTCCTATATATTTTTTTATACTCATATCGGGTTTAATCCTTTTTTTCATTTTAATAATATTCAAAGAATTAAATAACAAAGCTATAATTTTAAAACATTGAAAAATATAATTAACCATGATAAAATAAACTTCAAAATGATATATTCAACAAAATTATCATTCTGGATTTAAATATGAGGAAGTTATGAATAAAAGATTTGGTTTTACGTTAGCAGAAGTACTAATCACACTTGGAATAATTGGTGTTGTAGCAGCAATGACAATACCAAACCTAATAACTTCTGCACAGAAAAACGCTACCGTAACAGGTCTAAGAGAAGCTCATTCAATTTTGACACAGGCTCTTAAAATGTATGCTTACGATTCAGGATATGATGACGGCGCTGATTTTGACACAACACTGACCCCTCAGGCTTTTGCTGAAAAATATTTTAAACCATACTTAAAAGTTGCAAGAGAATGCACAAATGTTAATCAAGGATGCTGGAAGACTGACAACTTTTACGGATATTATGACCTTGCCGGTCATAAAAAAACAGATACTGTGCCATACAGTTTAGTATTAAATAATGGAATGATATTAGGATTTGGCAAGATTTCAGGATATAATCTTTTTTCTATTGTAGTAGATATAAATGGTCATAATAACAGAAACGTGATGGGAAAAGATGTTTTTGTATTCTATCCCTATAACAGCAGTGCTATGTGCCGTCCATACAATGAGAATGCTGCACCAAAAAACAACGGATTATATCTTGGAAGTTTTGACGATTGCGGAACTCCGCATATCGGATTCAACAGAGATGATTTATTAAAACCGAATAAAGTTTTGAGAGCCTGCAGCAAATTTGCACCGAACGATTCAGGAGGAAGAACCGGTGCAGGTTCAGCATGTGCTGCAGTAATATTTCACGATGGATGGAAAATCAGCAAAGATTATCCGTGGTAAGGTAATTTTATTATAAATTCAGCACCTTTATTTGGTTCGCTATTAACTTCAACAATTCCGTCATGAAGTTTTACAAATTCTTGTGCGATTGAAAGCCCTAAACCGGTTGATGCTTGTTTATTTGACGATGCATCCGGAACCTGAAAAAATTTATTAAATATTTTTTTATGATATTTCTTTTCAATTCCGGCACCTTTGTCTTTTATTTTAATAATTATAGTATCAGCAATAGTTTTAACAGAAATATTGACATCCTCTCCTACAGGCGAAAACTTAACAGCATTTCCAAGAATATTAAATATTACCTGCTGAATTTTTATATAATCACCGCAGAAAATTACATCCTTTTCAATATTCTGCACAATTTTTACCTCTTTTTTATCACAAAGAGGTTTTAAAATATTACAAACTTCCACAATCAAGAAATTTAAATCAACTTCAGAGTAGTTTAATTTCACAGTATGAGACTCAATTTTTGAAATATCCAAAACTTCATTTATCATGCCTAAAAGCCTGATAGATGCAACTCTTATATCTTCAACATATTCTGATTGCTTTGGATTAAGCTCGCCTGACAAATTATTACTCAAAAGTTCTGAAAATCCGATAATAGAGTTCAAAGGTGTTCTCAATTCATGCGAAACATTTGCAATAAATTCATTTTGAAGCTTTTCATTTTCTTTTATTTTTTTATTTTGTTCTTTAATACTTTCACAGGTTTTATTTGTTTGAATAATACCCGATTGAAGAGCTTGCAGCTGCATCTTTAGAACTTTAGACAGCTCCATATCTTTTATCAAACTTGATATTATAGAAGTGCAAGTTTTAAAAATAACCCGTTCATCATTTGAAAATTTATCCTGCCGTATCAATAAAATAACACCGAAAACAGTATTTTTCACAAGTAAACGTTGAATTATAATTTCAGACTCGACATCCAAAATCTGTTTAAAATCGGCGGATAAATCATCATTATATTTATAGATTTTTGAATACAATCCGTCTTCAATTGAAATATCCTCAAATCGTTCAAAATTTTTACCAAATTCAAGTGTGAGAGAATTTGGCGACAAATAAAAAATTGCAGCAGAATCAAATGAAATAATTTCTGACAAAACCTCAAAAACTTCATCAGCATGCGGATTTTGAGCCATATCAATATTATAAAACTTATTTATTTTTTCTACTGCATTTTTGAACATATTTAAACTTCTTTATAGCCGATATATCTCAAATTTCTAAAGTAGCCATCATAGTCAAGTCCATAACCGACAACGAATTTATCATCAACTTCAAATCCGTAATAGTCCGGTTCAACATCAACTTTTCTGGTCATTTTTTTATCTAAAAGCGAACAGAATTTCAAAGATTTAACATGAAAATTTATTGCCATAAAATCAATTAAAAACTTCGCAGTCAATCCTGTATCAACAATATCTTCAATTATCAAAACATTTTTTCCGTTTAAGTCAGGAAGTTTAATATCAACGGCATTAACCTTTCCGGAAGTTGTAGTTGAAGAACCGTAGCTTGATAGTCTTATAAATTCCATTTTTAAAGGCATATCAAGATTTTTTACCAGATCAACCGCAAACATAACAGCACCTTTGAGAACACAAATTGCGATAACTTCTTCACCGTTATAAAATTTGTTCATCTCATCTGCAAGTTCTTTTATTCTTGTTTGTAATTGTTCTTCACTAAATAATACTTTTAATTCTTCAAGTTTAATTTCCATTATATTTCCCTCTTTTTATAATATTTCAATCTGTGTGTCGGATTGTTTGTTACCTTAATTTTATCACTAATACCTAAACCAATTGCCCATAAAATTTCATTCCCCTGTGTTAAAAACATCAAATTATTTTTCTCATGGTTAGGAATTTTCTTTGCATTCAGATATTTTTTAAGTTTCTGGGACCCTTTTGAACCCAGAGGGGTAATGATATCACCATCTTTGCGTCCTCGAACATCAAAGCCCAATGAAAATTCACAACTACTCAAGTCAACATAGGCAGTATTTTCGCTATCCGCAGGGAATTTCAAAATTTCATCATTGAAATTTTCAATCTCAAAAATCCAGCCATTATTTTCATAGACTCCCTCTTTTTCAATATGAAAAGCCGGCAAAACTTCTTCTGATTGAGAAACAAGCTCTATGTATTTAGAACTTGTAAATATCCAGAGATTTGTCGTTAGAGAACATGTTCGGCCTGATTTTGATAAGGAATTTTCTACCACAAAATCCAAAATCCGGAGAATTTTTTCTCTGTCGTAATCAAGATTATTTTGAATAAAAATATTATAAATAATTCGCTTTTGTACTGAATTAGATAATTTCAGAAATTCTTTAGTACTGATTTTATCATCTTCAGTAATTTTGTCTAAAACAAATTCCAAATATTCTTCAACAATTTCAGTTTCATCTTTCGCAACTTGCGACAAAGACGTCAAAGCATCAAGAATATTTTCATTTATATCTGACAATTTTGGCAAAATTTCTGCCCTTATAAAATTCCTTTTATATTTAGTATTGCAGTTTGAACTGTCATTGTTAGGTTTTAAACCATTATCCATACAGTACTTTTCAATATCACTCCGTGCAACATCAAGAAGCGGTCTGTAATAAATACTGCGATTTTCAGCAATCCCTTGTAAGCCTGCAATTCCTGTACCTTTGCAAATTCTATAAATCAAGGTTTCAGCATTATCATTTTTATTATGTGCAGTAAAAACAACGTCTGAGCTGAATTTCTTAGCACAGTATTCAAAAAATACATATCGTGCTTCGCGTGCTGCTGTTTCAGTTTTAGGAGTATCAGAACTTAAATGCTCGCTATAAAATTCAATCCCGTGTTCTGCACAAAATAACCGGCAATTTTCTTCTTCGGTGTCGCTTTCTTCCCCTCGCCAGCAGTGATTTAAATGGATTGCTACAATTTTATTTGAACAGGTTTTACTCAACACATCAATAAGGCACATTGAATCATAACCACCGGAAAATGCAACAAGAAAAATTTTATCAGGACAATCTAACTTGTATTTTTCTAAAAAACTTTTGATTTTTCCTTGAATATCATTCATAATTATTGTACTTGAGTGTGTTTTTTAATACCTTCACGTATCTCAACAACATCTGCACCTAACTGTTCAAGAGCCTGCATTGCTAAAGACGTAGGTTCGGTTGTAATTGCCCATAACAAATCGGATGATTCAATTTTTGTTTTATTAGCTTTTTTAGCATGTTCCCAGGCTGCCTCAAGAACACGTTTTGCACGCTTGGTAAATACAATTTCAGAATCAAAATAATCATTGCCAAAACCGATAATTCTTTCAACAACAATACGTGCATCCCTGATATTTATTTCAAGCTCGTTTAATACAACAGCACCGATTCCTGTAGCTTCGCCAATGATACCCAGCAAGAACATTTCAGTACCAACAACACCTTTACCCAGTCTGCGGGCTTCCTGCTTGGCAAGTCGAAGAATAGTCAAGGTTTCCGGCATTTGTTTTTCAATAGGTTTGATAATGCCGTGTGCAAGATCATCATCATTAATTTTTAATTCTTTAAAGATGTTATAAGCCACACCTTTTTTAGTTTTTAACAATCCTAAAATCATGTGTTCCGGCAAGACCTCGGAAGAACCGAGTTCTTTAGCGGTTTGAAGTGCCAGACTCATAGCAACAAAAGCATTCGGAGTAAATACAATCTGACGACCTTCATATTCTGCCTGACGGGATTGAACTTTTGCCAATTTTTCTTCAAAAAGTTCTTCTGTTACACCAAACTGTGCGAGGATTTTAGACAGGTCAGATTCTTTATCTTCGAGAATTGAAGATATTATCTGCTCTGTACCAAGAATTTCATAACCTGATGTGGACAACTTTGAAACTGCACGTTCAAATACTTTGGAAGATTCAGCATTATCAAAAAGAGAGTCCGTTTCCTGCGTTAGATTTATTTCAGGCTCTTTATTTTCATCAAGTTCCGGATGGAAGTCTTTTTTTGCTTTACGTTGAACAAGTTTTTCTATCAATGGTCTTGATTTGTCGATATCAAATCCTAAATTGTCCAGATATTGAGAAATTTTAGAGTGTTTATCATTAATTGCAGCAAGAACTAAGTGTTCATAGTGAACAGTTGGATTTCCTGATTTTTCAACTAAATCCATTGTTGTCTGCAATATACGTTTGAAATCATCACTGAAAGGTATGGAAGAATTCATATCTGCTTCTTCCATATTCAGAGTCAGATAAATTTCTTCGGCAAGTCTTTCGTATGTAATATCGTAAGATTTAAAAATCTTTGCACAAAAACCTTTTGTTTCTTTCACAATTGCCAGAAGCAAATGTTCTGATAAAACCTTATCAGAGTGATCATAAATCGCAATATTTTGTGCTTCAACAATTACATTTAAAGCTTTTTCAGTAAATTTTTCAAACAAAACAAAAATCCTTATTCTTCATCTTCATCAAAATCTTCAGAAAGAGATTGGATATATTCTGAAACAGCATTGAATTCTTCTTCATCTTCAATAGATTCAAAATATACATCTTCGCCATCTTCTTTATAATGCATCAAAATAACTTCAGGTTCATCATCTTCAGAATGACCTTCTTCAACTAATAATGCATAATATTCGTCTTTAAATTCAACCATATCAAACAATTCACATTTGATTACATTACCGTCTTCATCAGTAATTTCTATTATGTTGTTTTCTTCTTCGATCATTTTAAATTCTCCTATATTATTTTGTAATTATTTTATTCTTGATAAGTATTGTTCCAGTATAATACAAGCACTTTCAATATCAACTAGACCTTTATCTTTTCTAAAGTCTATTTTTTTATTGCGAAGATTTTCTTCTGCTGTATCAGACGTAAGCCGTTCATCCTCAAAAATAATATCATAATCTTTGATTTTTGTCACAAATTTTTCGCAATCTTCAGCTTGAAAACCTTTTGTTCCGTCCATATTTAAAGGCAGCCCGACTACAATTTGTTTGACATTATTTTCTCTGGCAATTTTGTATATTGTTTCTAAGGCTTTTTCTTCCGGTTCACGCGGAATATATGAATGACCGTTAGCAAGCATTAAAAGATAGTCGCTCAAAGCGATTCCAATTCTTTTTGTTCCTACATCGAGAGCCATTACTTTATACATGTTGAACCCAATTTTCTTCTATGTAGCTTATTTTATCGTCAATTTCTTCATTTGTAAAGTTATAAGCATTTGCATTTTTGTCATATTTTATTTTAGTCAGATATTCATAAATACTGCGTTTCAGAATATTTTTCAACAATTCAGACATAAGCAGATTCTCTTCGGTTAATCCGTAAATTAATTCAGCTTCATCATCTTTACCGATTGAATACTTGATATATGCACTCATCAAAAGTTTCTTAACCCATGACGTGGTTTCCTCTGGATAGAAAACCTTATCAAAATAAGTATCAACTAATTCATTAAGATCTTTAGCCTCTTTTAAATTTTCAATCAGTTCTTCAAATTCATCACTGTAATTTTCATCCAAAAACCAGTGTGAAGAAACTTTCATTTTTTCAAGAGATTCAATAATAGATTTTTCAGGCTTTTTAGGAATAATATTATCTTTTAAAATTTGTTCAAATTTATCAGTCTCTGACTCAATATCAACCAGTAAATTCTTCCAGCAGACATATTCATACGGAAGCTTCCAGCCATTATTGTTTCTTTCCATTGTTATAATTTCGGCATTATTTAAAATTGTTTTGAAAGTATCCGGCGAAACCGCAACTGTTTTCTCATCTTTTAAAAATCTTTCAAGAATTTTACTGCATTCAAATTGAGAAATTTCAAAAAAGCCAAAACAATCTTTTATACCTGTATCTAAATTGATTACAACAGAAACAAAACGAATTTTATTGTTATCAGTCAATCTTGTAAAAATCATAGCCTGATCACCATGTCCATCAGGATATGTTATATAAAATTTGTCAGGAATACTGTTTGATAGGATTTTTCTATAAAATTCTTCGGTATTGTCTTCTCTAATACCGGAAATTTTCAAAGTCGAAAGACTGCGTTTAACTTCCTGCTTTAATTCTCCGGTTACAATTTTCGACATATCATCAAGAATATGTAAAGCGAGCTCTGATTTTGTAGTTCCAAGAAGCCTTAAGGCTTCTTTGCCTTCTGCACCGGCAGGATTTGAAACAAAAACAGGAATTAAAATATTTGCAAGAGCATCTTGAGAAAAATCATCTCCAAAAGAATTAAGAAGAGTAATTTTATCCTGAGTTCTCAATGATGCTAGAAAATCCATAAAATCGATTTGAACTTCAGGATTGATTATTGCAGTATTCAAAAGCTGTTTTGTATTTTCATCCAGAATTTCGTCGGTTTCTTCGCCAAGATAGTCTTCACAGGTTTCATAAGACCAATCTGCATCAAGTTCTCTAAGTAAATTGATTATAGTAATTTTTACTTCACTATTTAAATTCTGGTTTTTAAGAGTTTCCCATAATTTTTTTATTAGTTCATCTTTAGGAGTATAATGCTCCAGCATAAAACAAATCACAGGAATTTTTTCAGGCTTGGAATTCACAAGTTCTTTGAAAAGCAGTTTTGATAAAACAGTTTTATCATCCTGAGCATCAAGCATTTCAAAATCCACAATACAGGATTGTAAATCTTGTACCGAATTTATTCTGGATAACAAATCAGTCAATGCTGACTTCAACTCAAAAGGATTTAACTGCTTAAATTTTGAACTTGTCATACTTTGTTATCTAGCCTTTCCCCAGAATGCATCTAAAATTTGCTGTGCTTCGGCAGACGGCATTCTATCTTGAAGTATTAAATATTGTACAGCAATCATTGTACATTCTGAACAAATATTTACACCAGGTCCCTGAATCATTTTAATAACCTCTGTATTAGGACGACCGCAAAAACTGCAATAAACCAACTCTTTGTCTTTATTGTTATCTTCTAAAACTTCATCAGTATGATGTTTCTTCTTTGAACCAAGACTGACTACTTTATCTTCTGACATATAATTCTCCTTTTTTACTTTTTTATTGTAACTTAAATTAATGAAATTTGCCATATTTTTATTAGCAATTTATAATTAGATTAACAACAATTTTACAACGTTTTTAAAAAGAGGGATTTTATGAAAAAAGTACTTTTGATTGCAAGCATTCTATTTGTTGCAATTGCATCCACAGCCTGTATAAATAATCTTGCAGTACAGGATTTAAATAACAAAGCTAAAGTATATATGGAAAAAGGAGATTACAACTCCGCAATCGAAAGACTAAAATCAAGTATTGATCTTGATTCTTCAATTTTTGAAACTCATTACAATCTCGCAATAGCATACACAAAAGCAGAAGATTATATTAATGCAACAGAAGAATACAAAAAAGCCCTCAATTTAAAACCGGAAACAGCAGATGTATATTACTCGCTTGCTGTAGCACAAAACAATCTTGCTATAGATATGCAGGACGGCAAAATCAGAATGAACATTGACGACACTTTATACACCCCGACGTCCGAAGAACTTAACTCAGAAGAAGAACTGAAATTAACAGAAAAAGAAGAGCAATATATTGAAGAACTTTTCAATTCTACCGTTAAAAATTACGAAAAATATCTTGAATTAAACCCAAAAGCCGAAGACAAAGAATTTGTTCAAAACCAGATAAAATCAATAAAAGAATCTACTCTTCAGGACTAAAACATGATTATTAATGCTCCGGCAGACATAGCATTCAGCTTATTTTCAATCCCGATATACTGGTACGGGATAACAATGGCTTGTGCAATCTTTATATCAATGATAACAGGGAATTTTCTCTACAATAAAATCAATCCGAATCTTCAAAAAGACATTATAATTGATTACGCTCCGCTGATAATCTTACTCGGAATATTAGGTGCCCGACTGTATTTTTGTATACTACAGCATGATTATTATTTTGATAATCCGCTTGAAATTCTTGATATCAGACAAGGCGGGCTATCTATTCATGGTGCTTTAATTGGCGGTATTATCGGAATAATCATAGCTTCAAAAAAAACAAAAGTGCCAATGTTAAATATTTTAGATGCTTTATCCTGCACAACAATTCTCGGACAGTCAATCGGACGCTGGGGGAATTATTTTAACTCCGAAGCTTACGGATTGCCCGTAAAAAGTCAAAACTGGGGGCTTTTTATTCCGGAAACAAAAAGATTCTCTCAATTTGCTGATTATAGTTTATTTCACCCAACATTTCTATACGAAAGTTTATTAGATTTCATCGCATTTTTAGTACTCTCATTTATTCTAATAAAATCAGGTAAAAAATATCGTGGAATAACATTTTTTGCATATCTGGCAATATATTCGGTTATAAGATTTTTTATCGAAAAAATCCGCATTGACAGTGCATTAAATATAGGTTCTGTTCCATTTGCCGAAATTATTTCAGTAGTCTTATTTTTAATAGGAATATCAGGAATTTTATTTATCATTAGAAATTATGCTCCTTCATTTCTTTCTCTTTGTTGCCACGCAAAGAGAAAGAAATAGAAGCAAAGAATGCGGAAGCCGGAGTGTAAGCACTCGCTCGGCGGCGTTGAGCCGGCGAAGAGGTGCTGAACTTAATATCTGCGACGTAAGAGCGTAGCTCCACAGGAGCAGAAAGAGAAAAACGCGACAAAATAATACGAGTCATCAGGGGCTTTGCCCCCGAACAACAAAATAACAAGAAAGGAAGGTTCGGAAACGTAGTTTCTGATAACTCGAGCCATTCAATCATGCGTGTTTTTCTTTTTCGGTTCTACTTTTTCTTTTTGCGTCGCAATCAAAAAGCGGATTGTGAGCAGAGGCTGAAAGGTTGGGCGTTGAGCCCTGACTGCAATGCCGTTTAATGCAAACAACCAAGTAGAAAAAGTGAACAAAATAACCCTTTACATAAGTTTATATTTTTATAATTTCTGCAATTTCACAAACTTAAAATACTTTATATATATGAAGTATATAAGGAGAAGTGATATGCCAGAAATCAGCTTATTTCTATTTGATTTGAAACAGTTATTACAATTATTCCCGAAAAATAATAAAGAATTAGAATATAAAATAGATGAATATGAAACAAAAACGCAGGAAACAATGGCTCTTAACAGAGCAAAATTGTTCGGGTATGAAAGCGAATTTGAAACTGCTTTATAAATAAAAAAATGACAGGTTCATGAAACCTGCCAAATAATTAACTCAATTAAAATCTATTTATGTTTTACATCTGTTCTTAAAACATCATGTGCTAATGCAATAAAAGCACCGATAACAGAACCTGTAAGAACAAAGAACGCTGTTGGACGGAAATCCTTTGTCGCAAGATTAAAAGCATGAATTGATTCTTTTGCAACTTGTTGAGCTTTTCTTGAAGAATCCTTGCATATATTACGGAACTCAATTACTTCCGCAGGATTTTTCTCCATAATCTTCTTAATTGCATCACGGATTGTACCATGTTTTAATTTATCGCCATCTTTCATACCATCGAACATTTTAACAAATGTGTCTTCTGCAAGAGACAATCTGCCTTTTGCTTTGATATCATTCAAATACTCTGCTGTTCTCGGAGTATATTGATGTCTCATTTCATTAATTCTATTAATTTCTCTTTTGTATTCAGGATTATTTTTTTCCTGAGGGGCTAATGGCTGCACGTATTTTGCAATATAACCCGAAGCACCGCCAATAACTGCACCCTGCACCATTGGTACCAAACAAGTACGTCTTCTGTCATTACTTTCTACTGCATTTACTTTCATATCATGAATCCTCTTGTTTCCAAGTAATATCCATCTTTTCAAGCTCCAGAAATTCTGAACTCAACTTTCTTATATAGAAGAACCTGCACTTAAATATTCTTACAGATTAGAGAAATCAATCTGTCAAGAACTGAGTAATCATGTTCTTATTTTTAGGCATTATAAACCAAAATTACTTCTTTGTCAAGACTCTAACCAGATTTAACAGCAACATTACACCGACTATTAAAAGAGTTAAAAAGAAATCATATTTTATCGCATTGTGACTTGCAAATAAACATGCGAGTCCACCTGCCAAAATTGCGGCAGAAGTTAGTATTACTACGGTATTTTTCTGAGAAAAACCTGCGTGTAGCAGCTTGTGATGAATATGTTCCGCATCAGCCACAAACGGAGACTGACCTTTAAAAATTCTTCTAAGACTTGCAAAAGTAATATCAATAATAGGCACAGCCAGAACTATAAATGGAAGCAAAATAGATAATGTTGCAACTTGCATTACTCCGGTAATAGAAATTGTTGCAAGCAAAAATCCTGAGAATAAAGCACCGCTGTCACCCATAAATATTTTTGCAGGGTTAAAGTTAAATGTTAAAAATGCAAGCATTGAACCTGCAAGAATAAATGCAATCAATGCACTGATAGGATTAGGCGGAGAAAGTGTAAGTGCCAAAATACCAAGAGTAATAGCATTTACTGTTACAACAGAACCTGCTAATCCATCAACTCCATCAATAAAATTCAAAGCATTTGAAATACCAACAATCCATAATAAAGTTATAGGATAAGACCAAAAACCTAAGTCTATTCCGCCAAAAAACGGCACACTGTCTATTCTAACCCCGAGTAAATAAACAATAGTTGCAATAGAAACCTGAATAAGGAGTTTAAATTTTGCCCCTAATCCATATACATCATCAATTAGTCCCAATAAAAACATTAATGAACTACCAAGTAAAATCCCTGACATAAATTTACCATACGGGTAATAGCTCATAAGAACCAGACACAAAAAAGTTAACATTGTACTTGCCCATATAGCAACCCCGCCAATTCTAGAAATTGGTTTGGTATGAATTTTCCTTTCATTAGGGACATCAACAAGCCCTTCTTTTTTAGAAAAACTTATTACCATAGGAACAATGAATACCCCGAAAATATAGGCTATTATGGTTCCGATTATATGAGCATGTGTCAATTTAATAATAATAATGTGTCTCCTTATTCACTGTATAAAGGATATTTCCTGCATAATTTAAGAGATCTTTCTCTCAAATTATTAAGTGCAATTTCATTATCTGACGAAAATACCGCAGATGCAATAATTTTTGCAACTTCAATCATATCTTCTTCTTTAAAGCCTCTTGTTGTTACAGCAGGAGTACCTAATCTAATACCGCTTGTTACAAACGGACTTTGAGGATCATTTGGAACGGTATTTTTGTTAGCGGTTATACCGACTCTTTCAAGAACATTTGCCATATCTTTACCGGTTTTGCCTGTTCTTCTTAAATCTAAAGTCATAAGGTGGTTTTCGGTCATTCCGCCAACAATATCCATACCTTCATCCATTAAACCTTGAGCAAGAGCTTTTGCATTTTTAACAATTTGTTCTGCATACTCTTTGAATTCAGGTTTTGAAGCTTCAAGAAGTGCAACCGCTTTACCTGCAATAATATGTTCAAGCGGTCCGCCCTGTAATCCAGGGAATACAGCTTTATCAATTGCAGCAGCAAACTCTTCTTTGCACATAATAATTCCGCCGCGTGGTCCGCGAAGAGATTTATGTGTAGTTGTTGTAACAAAATCACAATATGGAGCAGGGGACGGATGAACTCCTGCAGCCACAAGCCCTGCAATATGTGCAATATCAGCCAGCAATAATGCACCGACTTCATCTGCAATTTCTCTAAATTTTTTGAAATCTATAACTTTAGCATAATTACTTGCTCCGCAGATTATAAGTTTTGGCTTATGTTCAATTGCCATTTTGCGGACATCTTCATAATCAATTTCGCCATTCTCATTAATTCCATAGCTTTTTACATCATAATACATGCCGGAAAAATTAACAGGTGAACCATGAGAAAGGTGACCGCCGTTTGACAAATCCATGCTTAATACTCTGTCACCGGGTTTCATAGTAGCCATGAATACTGCCATATTTGCCTGAGCACCGCTGTGAGGCTGAACGTTAGCATGATCCATGTGAAATAATTCGCATGCTCTTTTTTGTGCAATTTCTTCAATTACATCAATATGTTCACAACCATTATAATATCTTTTGTGCGGTTTACCTTCGGCGTATTTATTTGTTAAAACGCTTCCGCATGCTTCCATAACCGCAACAGAAGTACAGTTTTCACTTGCAATAAGTTCAATTGTTTCCTGCTGTCTTTTTAATTCTAATTCTATTTGTTCTGCAACCTGCGGATCTATTTTCTTTATATGTTCAATATTCATCTACACTCTCCCTTTTTTACATGCAATTATAAATAAGAAACTCTTTTTAGGCAAATTGTTACTTATAATCGCGTAATCCTTTTTCAATAACCTTTGCAAATTTTGGTATCATAATAACTTTTCCCTTTTGGAAATCAATAATACAACTATTCAAATAACAAGGAATAATCTCATCAAAAATTTGCATTATTTCACGTTCTTCCACAGTTTCATCACCGCAGTTTCCGTCTTCATCAACAGGAATATTATTTGCTTTTAACATTTTTATAAATGTCTTCTTAAACTCGGTTAATGCAAAAACTTTATATTTTTTATCAAAGTTGTTTTTCTTAATCACAGCTTGAATTTCTTTATGGGTATTTATATCAAGAGGCACCTTTTCCCGTTTCTCATAACCATACACAAACACTGTTTTATCTGAATTAAACACCTCGTCAAAAAAATGATATTTTTTAGAAAGCTTTTGAACATCTTTAGACAAATCATTAATACGTGTTTCGTTTATATCAAACTCTTGAGCATACATTTCAATTTCTTCCGCAGTTGGCGGAGTATAATCATCTTCTTCTTGAGATTGATAGTGTTCAGTTTTAAACTTATTAAAATAATAGCCGCCTGTAAGCGAAACTGTTATAAGAATAACTAAAGAAATAATTATTACTCCAAACTTTTTCTTATTCATAACATAACCTCACTATTTTAAATATTTAGATTTCAAACTTGATATAACTTCATAAGACTTTTCAATATTGTTTTTTAATTCAACATCATTAAGAGCCTTATTATATATTTCTTCTATTATATCAATTGTTCGTTTATCTGCAAATCTGTAAATAAACATGTTCAAACCGGCTCTAATCCCCATTTCACAGGCTTCAACATCCCCAAAATCAGCAACACCTTTCATAACCATGTCATCAGAAATTATTACACCGTCATATTTTAACTCATTGCGAAGATAAGAAATTGCATTTTTGCTCAATGATGTCGGAATTGCATCATTTTCAAAACATGTACAATGCAGATGTGCCGCCATCATCATTTCAATTCCGCCGTCTATAGCAGCTTTGAATGGTTTAATATGAGTTTTCTCCATCCGTGTCAGAGGTAAGTCAATAACCGGCAGAGTTAAATGACTATCTGCATTTGCATCCCCGTGCCCCGGATAATGTTTTGCACATGGAATAATTCCGTTTTTGCGGTATATTTCAGATACTATATGTTCTGCAGTTATAACCTCGTCAGGGCTTGATGAAAAAGCCCTTTCACCAATTATGGGATTATTTGGATTAGTATTAGAATCAATACATGGAGCAAAATTCAAATTTATACCGTAAGATACTAATTCTCGTGCAACTTCTGAGGTTTGTTCAGCAAGAAACTCTTCACCCTTTTCAAACGCATATCGTGCTGATAAAAATTTTTTACCATTATGAATATTTTCTGTTCGTTCAACCCTGCCGCCTTCCTGATCTATAGATAAAAACGGCGGAAATTTCGCAATTGATTTAAATTTACAAATCAAATTTTTAAACTGTTCTGCAGACTGAATATCCTTTGTAAAAAAAATCACACCGCCAAGCCCGTTTTGCAAAGCCTTTTCACAATATTCGCCGGTGCCAAGAATAAACATCTGGTATAGTTTTTCTTTTAAATCAACCATTTTACCCTTCGTATATCAAACCAAAAACTTCTGTTAAATCAAGTAAATTCCCTGATTTTATAACTTCTTCAATCTTATCATTTATTTTAGTTAAATCCTCGCGTGATGGGATTTTTATAGAATTCGGAAGCTGAACATCATTTGTTGTTCGTGTATTTACAAAACCGCAATTCAGCACTAAAAATTCTCTATATAACTCTAAAATCTTCAAATAAAGCGGATTAATATTATAATCTGTTCCTAAATAATATTTAGCATCTTTTTTTAATCTATTAAAAAATTCAATTGAATAATCAACTTCTTCAACAGCTTCTTCTTGATTATAAGTTCCGCCTAAACAAGGATTACCGTCAATTTGGACATTCCCGAGAGACTTAATATACACAGCCCAGAGTAAACTTCCCAGACAAAATCCGACATTATTATCTGCCATTCTTGTAAGCTGCGGATAGAACATTTTGAACTTCATTTTCTTTTGTCCAAAATTTCTAATTTGATTTAAACCGGCATAAATATATTCTGCACTAATTGATAAAATAGTTGTATGCTGAGCATACCCCGGATCAAATAATACGGTTTTTGTTTCTGTCATCTTATAATACCTCTGATTTTCTACTTTTCTTTTTTAAAACTTTTTCCTGATACTTTGTGTCATATTGAAACTTTGTACCATTGATGAAACTTTTTACAACACCATTTGCAAAAGTACCTCTTGCTGACCAGTAAGAAGTATGTGCAAAAAGTGCCGAACGCTTTGACCATACACTTGAATGGTCATAAACAACTCCTGACGGATTTTCAATTTTAATATTCAGCTTGTCTTCAATTTGAGAAATGGTCATATTATTACTGGATGGAAAGCCCAATGGGTCTTCCCTGAAATTCACAGTAAGAAAATAAATACCGTTTTCCAGAACGTATTTGAGCATATATTTATTATAAAAATTGATTTCATAATTAGGATCAGCTAAATCTGAATAAAACAAAGGTATTGGACTTGCAAAATTCACAACCCCGCGGACATAACCTTCCGGAGCACAATATTTTGCAGTCGCATCATTCATTTTTAAATAATTTTCTTTTAAATTTTCTTTATTCTGGTTAAGTACAAAGTGTCCGGTATTAGTTAAAACACCTACATTGCCTTTATCATGAGTTAATGCAGAAAGACATGTATCATTTTGCGGATTAGCTTTTACGAATTCTAAAAGTTCATCATCAGCATTTACAGCCTTAAACAACTCTTCAAATTTAATATACGGCAGCTTATAAAGTAAATACTGATAAGTAACAAAAGTTCCAGCAGAATATCCATACAAAATTACATTTTGTCCTTTTGCAGACTGTTCTTTAACCCTGTCATTCAAATCATCAATAATTGGAAGCATATTATGAGTTTTTTGAACCCAGATTGCATCATGCATAAATTGAGTTAGAAGACTCCTTATTTCATAAGCAAGAGTTGAACTAAAAGCTTTAGATATATTTAACCTATCTTTTACAAAATCCAAGTCAGTTTTACTGTTATAACCCCAGAAAAATATTTGCGGAGTGTCTTCGATTACAAGCTTATTATTCTGAGACCATTTTTTTATTGTTGAATTTTTCTCAAATTTCTTCTTCATAACAGGGTGAAGTTTATTGACACCTTTAATATACCAATTTTTCATTTTAGTATCGTTGTTATTTGAGCCATTGATATATAGAAAAGTCAGGTTAGTATCCTGTGCACAAACAGAGAATTGCATAAATATAAATGCAAGTATTGTTAATAAAATCTTCTTCATAATAAAAATTTTAGCACAACAATATTTATTTTGCAGATTTTAAAACATACCTTGCTGCTGCAGTTGTTGGTTCTACTATTCCATCATGAATTCTAATAGGGTAAATATCCGTCATGTATCTTGCATTATTTTTTACTATACAATTATTATCAGAAAGAGAATTAGAACCGGAAGAACATGAAACTTCTTTATTAGGTAAATTAGTACCGTTTACATCAATAAAACCGTAACACATAGATAAAGATGTCAGAGTTCCATCATCTACATAAGTATCTGATATATTTGCTCCAATCTCAAGAGTGCAAGGATATTTTCCCAGTTGCTTGTGAAAAGCTACAATACTGCCATCAGATAACACATACGCATGTGCATTTGCTAAATCTCTTGTTGTGAACTGATTTATATAAGGAGAATCAATATTATACTTTGTGTTTGTTGCACTTTTGGCTATAGGAATTTCAGAAGCTTTATCAAAATAAGTTGCACCGGTTAATGTTCCATTCAATAAAGCACAAATAGATTGTGTTGTTTCAGGGTTTTCAATTGCAGCATTACTGCCGCACTGACTATTAACACCTGCAAAATCAAAACCATATAAAGATTGAGACATTCTTGCAGCCTGGCTCAATGTTGAAATAGTTTTTTTGAATTTTGAACGGTACTGTTGCGAACGTGCATTAGCAATCAATGTTGGAATTGTCATTGCCGCCACAACACCAATAATACCGAGTGTAATGAGCACTTCTGCTAAAGTAAATGCTTTTTTCATGGTTCCTCCTTTTTTGTAAGATGTAACCTTACATATTTAAAAATATTATTGTTGCAAAATGAATTTATGTCAAGACTTTTAAAATTAGGACAAAATATCAAGCACTATCGAAAAATGAAAAATTTATCACAAAACGAACTTGCAGAAATGATAAATTTTTCAAGAGAACACCTTGCCTGTGTTGAAACAGGTAAGGAATACATTAGTTTAAGAAAACTGTTTTTAATTGCTGACACATTAGAAGTCTCATTGAGTCAATTAATAGATTTTGAATAATAAAACAAATTATAAATATTCTTATTATTATGGTAAATTTGTTTTATGAAAAATTTTTTACTAGGATTACTTGACTGGATATATAAAAAAAGATGTTATTTTTGCAAAAGTTCGCAAGAATGCGTAAAAATGTGTTCAAAATGTTTCGAGGAACTTGAATTCTTACCGGCTAAAGTAAGTCGTAAATTCTCCGGCATTGATATTTACTGTGCAGGACTATACACAAAAAACCTTCAAAAAATCATTAGAGGACTAAAATACCATGGTCAAAGAGATTTGGCATATTATCAAGCAAAATTTATGTGGCAGTACTGGCAAAAGTTAAACATTGACGGAGATTTTCAAATAGTCCCTGTTCCAATTTTTCCAAAACGTAAAAAGCAAAGAAAATACAACCACATGGAACTTGTAGCCGAAGAATTTGCAAAACTCTCAAATTATGAAGTTAATTTTGAAGCAATAAAACGTATAAAAGACACAAAACCACAGTACAAATTAAACAAAGCACAGAGAATGATGAATTTATCAAAAGCTTTTGAAGTAGACAAATCAAAAATTATTAAAAATAAAAAGATTTTAATAATTGATGACATTTGCACAACAGGTTCAACATTTGAAGAAATGGTAAAAGAGTTTAATAATGTTGGAGTTTATGATATAGTTTGTTTTGCAACAACGACACCGTGGGGATAAAGAAAATCTATGATAATAGCAGAATTCGCAAAATATTTACAAGAACATAACCAAGAACTATTAACACAAAAAACCACCCCGTTGATGCTTTTACATGAGTGGCTGCGAACTGTTATTAATAAAAATCCTAAAAACAACATTGATAAAATAATTCACAAAGAGGTTTTATACTGTGAAAACGGAAACGGTGATTATTTAATTGTTGGTAAATCTGACAGCGGCAGGGTTTTAGTTTCTGCATTAATAAAATTTACAAAGAGTTACGAGAATTATAATCACATAAAGTGGTTAGAACTGACCGAAAAAGCATATCGGAATGAATCCGATATTACATAAACAATATTATTTCCAGTAGCCAATTTCTTTTCTTTTGATTGCGACGCAA
>CATLLJ010000009.1 GCA_950022495.1 uncultured bacterium | reverse complement strand
CTAAACCACAAAATACAACCAGAACAACAAATAACGCAATACTCAAACAACTGTAATAAATCTAGCTAACTAAAAAAGACTATGCATATTGCATAGCCTTTTTTAGTTCTTAATATCTTTCAAGATATTTATCAAGTTCCCATTGAGATACGTATGTTCTGAAGGAATCCCATTCTTTTTTCTTAGCTGTCATAAATTCTTTAAAGATATGGTCTCCGAGTGCAGCTTTTGCAACAAGAGATTTATCCATTTGTTCAAGTGCATCATCAAGACTGCCCGGAAGAGAGTCAATTCTTTGTTTTTTACGTTCTTTTGATGTTAACTTGTAAATATTACTTTCAACCGGTGCAGGCGGATCAATTTGATTTCGGATTCCGTCAAGGCAGGCTTCCAGAATTGCTGCAAATGCAAGGTAAGGGTTGCAAGACGGATCAGGTGATCTTAACTCTACACGGGTTGAAATGCCGCGTTTTGCAGGTACTCTAACCAGAGCACTTCTGTTTGCAAGTGACCATGCGAGATAAACAGGTGCTTCGTATCCTGGAACTAGACGTTTGTAACTGTTAACCAGCGGGTTAGTAATTGCAGTGATACTTTTTACGTGTTTTAACATTCCGCCGACAGAGTATTTTGCAGTATCAGAAAGTTGATATTCAGCATTTTCGTCATAGAAAGCATTTTTACCATCTTTAAATAATGAAACATTACAGTGCATACCTGAACCATTAATACCAAAAATTGGTTTTGGCATAAATGTTGCGTGTAAATTATGTTTTGCTGCAATTGCTTTAACTGCGATTTTAAATGTTGTTACGTTGTCTGCTGCTGTTAGAATATCTGCATATCTAAAGTCGATTTCGTGTTGTCCGTCAGCAACTTCGTGGTGAGAAGCTTCAATGTCAAAGCCCATTTCTTTTAATGTTAAAACGATATCGCCGCGTACATCTTCACCTAAATCTTCAGGACCGACATCGTAGTAGCCAGCATGGTCTTGTGTTTGAGTTGTAATATCTCCCTCTTTATCTTTAGCGAATAGGAAAAATTCAGCTTCCGGACCAATGTTCATTGAAAATCCCATCTTTTCAGCAGCTTCCATAACTCGTTTTAGATTGCACCTTGGACAGCCTTCAAATGGTGTTCCATCGGCATTATAGATATCGCAAATTAATCTTGCTGCATTCACTCCGTCACGTTCTCTCCAAGGTAAGATTTGAAAACTGTTGATATCCGGATGGAAGAACATATCTGATGTTTCAATACTTCTAAAGCCTTTAATTGAAGATCCATCAAGCATGATTTCGTTATCTAAAGCTTTGTCAATTTGCTCGGATGGAAGTGATATATTTTTTACCTGTCCGTTTATATCTACGAATTGTAGTTTTATAAATTTAATATTGTATTCTTTGATAAGCTCTTTTACTTCTTCTCTTGTAAAAGATTTACCGTCTAATCTTACATGTTTGAACTCTGTCATACTAACCTCTTTCTAATACTAAAATCTATCTTTTAGAAGATTACTTTACCAGAATAAAGATTTTCATCTAAAAGGTCAAGTTTTTTCTTGTAAAGATTATATTAAGAGAGTTTGTGGGTTTTTGAGTTTTAATTAAAATTTAGTAAATATTTTTCTAAATATTGAATTTTTATATTTTCACAACAAGAAAAAAGTCCATTTTTATATTCTGAAAAATAAAAATGAACTTTTTTTATAAATATTTTAAAAGTTAACAAACTTTACAAATTTATCTTTTTTCAATGATTTTGTTGTTATCGTCAACAATTACAACTGTAGGTTTAAAATTTTGAAGTTCTTTTTCTTCAAATTGTCCGTAAGTAACAATAATAACTTTGTCCCCTGGCTGTACTTTTCTTGCGGCTGCACCATTCAGGCAGATTTGACCTGAATCAGCTTTACCTTTAATTACATAAGTTTGAAATCTTTCACCATTATTTACGTCTAAAATTTCAACTTTTTGCCATTCTTTAATATTCGCAGCTTTTAACAGGGTTTCGTCTATTGTAATTGAACCAACATAGTTCAAGTTTGCATCTGTAACTGTGGCTCTGTGTATTTTGGAGTATAAAAATTCTAATAACATATCTTTTTACCTTTTTTACCTTATCTATTATATAACAAATATTTTAATGGTAGCAAAAAATATTTTCACGTGTATTATAATTAAAAAGGGGGATAATAATGTCAGATATTAGTTTCGGCTCAATATACAGAATTCCTATATCTCAAGCTGGTATAAACCCGGCAAAGAAAGCAAGATTAAAGGAATTAATTGAATCTTATCCAAATGGGCTTATTGGTAAAAGCAAAGTTGGGCATGCAAGGGTTTCAATTCCAGATAGTGAAGATGCAAGTTTTATTGGTAAATTGCGAAAAATTGGCTACAAAGTTTATCAAAAATTTGAAGGTGAAAATATTGATAGAGAAGAGTTGGATGTATTTATTAAGGAAAGATTAGACACCAGAGAATTTCATCAAAAAGGTAAAAATCCCGAGAGATTATCAAGGGAAGTACGAGAAAAAAGACGTTTTGATCGTAATTATACGCCTGCTGAAAAAATAAACGAGATTGATGATGCTGAAAAGTTTGTTGACACTACTGTTGCAGGAGCAAAAGAAGAATCTTCTGACGTTTTTGAATCCGCATTTAAACCGAGGAGGATTAAAACTCCTGAAGAATTAAGACAATCTGAGGGGTATCTCAAATTGGTTGAAGAAGAAGGAGTAGATTTTGCAGAAGCTGTTTATTTTGGAATAAAAAAATAAATTCTTTTCAAAAAAGGCGGGTCGACTTAAAAAGTCGACCCGCCTTTTTTGTTGATTTTATTGTTTAGCAAATGAGTCGTTAGCTCTTGAGTTGATTTCTTTTTGAATTTTTTCAATAAATTCATCAACAGTAAGAGTTCCAACCTGTCCAATGCCACGAGCACGAACAGCTACTGAATTTGCTTCAATTTCTTTGTCACCGATTACACAAACGTAAGGGATTTTCTTATCTTGAAGTGATTCTCTAATTTTGTAATTCATTGATTCTGAACGATCGTCAAGATTAGCTCTTATGCCGGCTTCTCTCATTTTTTTGTAAACTTGTTCTGCGAAATCAACGTGTTTTTCGTTAGAAATCGGAACAATATTTACCTGAGTTGGAGCAAGCCATGTTGGGAAAGCTCCTGCGTAATGTTCAATCAAGATACCATGGAATCTTTCCATAGAACCGAAGATTACACGGTGAAGCATAATCGGAGTTTTCAATTGACCGTCTTTATCCTGATATTTGATATCAAATCTTGCAGGTAAGTTGAAGTCTAACTGAATTGTAGCACACTGCCATGTTCTGCCGATTGCGTCTTTAATTTTGAAGTCGATTTTCGGACCGTAGAATGCACCGTCACCTTCGTTGATTTCGTATGACATTCCGCGTCTGTCCATAGCTTCTTTTAAGCCGGCTTCTGCTCTGTCCCAATTTTCGATTTCGCCCACAAAACTTTCAGGTCTTGTAGATAATTCAACTTCAAATTCCATATTGAAAATAGCCATTGTGTCAGCAACAAAATCAATAATTGCGTTGATTTCATCAACTAATTGTTCAGGTGTACAGAAGATGTGAGCATCGTCTTGAGTAAAGCCTTGAACACGGGTTAAACCTGATAACGCACCTGATTTTTCTTTACGATAAACCGTACCAAGTTCAGCCATACGAAGCGGCAATGAACGGTAAGAATATCTGTTTGCTTGATAAATCAAGATGTGGAACGGACAGTTCATAGGTTTTACAACAAATTGTTCGTCAGAATCTTCATCTTTTTGAACAAAAAACATATTTTCTTTGTAGTGATCCATGTGTCCTGAAATTTCCCACAATTTTGATTTCGCGATTTGCGGAGTTTGAACGATTACATAACCGCGTTTTCTGTGTTCTTCTCTCCAGTAGTTTTCAATTTGTTCTCTTACAGTTGCAAGATTCGGGTGCCATAAAACAAGTCCGCCGCCCAATTCTTCTCTAGTTGAAAATAAATCAAGTTTTGTACCTAATTTTCTGTGGTCGCGTTTTTCAGCTTCTTCAATGAATGTTAAATATGCTTGTAAATCTTCTTTATTCCAGTAAGCTGTAGCATAAATTCTTTGAAGCATTTTGTTATTTTCGTTACCACGCCAGTATGCACCTGCAACTTTCAACAATTTAATTGCATTTGCTTTAATATAGGATGTATTTGGAAGGTGAGGACCTGCACAAAGGTCGTTAAATAAAGCATTTCCGTCTTTGTCTTTTGTAATGTATAAAGTCGGATTGTCATTTTTGTGTTCTTCTAAAAGTTCGGCTTTGTAGATTTCACCTTCATCTTTAAAAGCTTTGATTTGAGCTTCAACATCAGGGATTACGTATTTTTCAAATGTAAGATTTTGTTTAATAATTTCTTTCATTTTTTCTTCGATTTTAGCAAGGTCATCTTCTGTAAAAGCATGCCCATCTGTTAAATCAAAATCATAGTAAAAACCATCAGCAGTTGCCGGTCCTATTGCTAACTTTGCAGATGGGAACAGGCTTTGAACCGCTTGTGCCATGATGTGTGAAGTTGAGTGTCTTAAAATACTCAAAGTTTCGTTGTTCTTTTCCATTTTTTCTTCTTTCTATCCTTTTGGGTATTGGTAAATTTTTTCGGTATATCCGTTTCAGTCAAAAACATTTGAAAGAATTATTTACCCCCAGGGCGGATCCCCTTAACTAAATAACTCTATAATTATAGCATAAATTGAAAATATTAAGCATTAATTATACTTTGAGAGACAATATAACCTGTTGACCAGCAGTTCTGCAGGTTAAATCCTCCGCAGAAACCATCTATATCAAGAACTTCTCCGCAAAAATAAAGTCCCGAATATTGTTTGCTTTCTAATGTTTTACTATTTATTCCCTTTAAGTCAACTCCTCCGCAGGTTACAACTTCCCCGTCAGGAACTTTGCCGGTAACAGTAACTTCAAAATCTGTAAGTTTATTTAATATTTTATCACGTGTTTTGCCGTCAATATTATGGCAAGGTGTTTCGGGATTAATGTTCTGGCTGTTTAAAATCCATAACGCAAGAGATTTTGGAATAATTTGCCCTAAAAGATTTTTTATTTCTTTATGAGGGTTGCTATTTAAATCTTCTTGGAAATCAGGGCACGAAGCAAGATGCAGCGAAAGTTTATAAGGAAATTCATCTCTTGCTCGTATTGATGAGATTTTATAAATCGACGGTCCGGAAAGCCCTTTATGTGTGAATAAAATATCATTAACCGAAACTCCAGCAATACTTGAAAAATCTTCTTTTGTTGTAAGTCCGACAAGAGACTGAGTCGGCGGTTGGATTTTTATATCCAGTTTTTTCAATAATTCATAACCGGAATGTCCGCCTGTCGCAACAATAACATAATCAAATGCGTAGGTGCTTTTTTCTGTTTCAACTTTCCAACAATTTTCTAAGGGCTGAATTTTATTTACCCCTTCTTTTACAAAATGGCATTTTGATATGCTTTTTAGTAGTTTATCTCTAACATCAGCAGATGAATTTGAAACCGGAAATATACGGTTGTCATCCTGCGTATAAACTTTCACACCGATTTTTTCAAAAAAATCAACTGTATCGCTTGTTCCAAACTTTGAAAATACAGAATATAAAAACTTTTCTCCCCGCGGATAATTTGCGGCAAGCTCTCTAAAATCATATTCAGCGTGAGCTAAGTTGCACCTGCCGCCGCCGGTTGGTAAAATTGTACGCAAAAATTTACCTTTATCGAAAAGAGTAACATCCAAATATTCTTGCAAATAGTATGCACAGATACATCCGGCAGGACCGGCACCTATGATAGCTGCAGTATATTTACCCCTGTTCCTAGAAGTCGACTCTTGTGCCATATAAAAATACCATTTCAGGATTTTCTAAGTCGTTGTGCATTTCAACAATTGTTTTGTGTAAAACAGGATGAACGAAATCTGCATTGAGTTCCATCATCGGAACAAGAGTAAATGCTCTCAAATGCACATATTTATGTGGAATTGTTAAATTATTTTCATTAATAATGTCTTTATTGTAAAAAAGAATATCAATATCGATTGTTCTATCTTCGTAATCGTTTGTTTGCTTATGTTCTCTTCCTAATTGAGTTTCGATTCGCTGGCAAACTTCAAGCAATTCGTTTGGAGTATATTTAGTTTTGATTTCAACTAGAGCATTTACAAACCAGGTTTGAGTATTCATATTCCAAGGTTCGGTTTCATAGAATGCAGAAGTTCTCACAATAGAAATATTATCGTCTAAGCCTAACAAGCTTGCTGCCTGCTGTACATATCCGATTCTATCACCCTTATTTGAACCTAAACTTAAATATACTATTGCCATATTTTGATTTTATAAATTTTTGTTCATATTGTCAACATGTCTGACTATTTGATGTATAATTCAAGTATTATGATATATTCAATTATTTTAATTTTATTGTTATTAATTATAGTTTCAATGTTTAGCGAGCTATTTTTGTATGGTTTGGTGTCTACAATAGTATTTATAATACTATTGCCGTTTTATTATATTGTCAGAGTATTCAACGGTAAATTCTTATACGGATGGAAAGAAAAATTAGGCTTTTTCAAAAATCCTAATTTAGGTGATAAAGTTATCATGTATCACGGGGTTTCTGTTGGTGAAGTTATTGCTCTGGAAAATCTTATAAAGAAAACAAGGGAAGAATTCCCGGATTATAAAATTGTTGTAACTACAGGCACTAAAACAGGACAGGAAATTGCTATTAAGAAATTTTCAAATGTTGCGGATTTTATTACATATTTCCCGTTTGATATTCCATATAGTGTTCATACGTTTTTAAAAAAGATTAATCCTACAGTTGTTTTAATTGCAGAAACTGAACTCTGGCCGATATTTTCTGTTACCTGCAAGATGAAGAATATTAAATTATATTGTATCAATGGCAGAATGTCAGATTCTACTTATAAACTTTACAGATTGTTCAGACATTTCTTCAAGCTGGTTTTAACAAAATATACTAAAATTCTTACTCAAAGCGATATTGATATGAAAAAATTGATTTCAATCGGTGCTCCTGAAGATAGAACATCTGTAATGAAAAATTTAAAATTTGATGTGAAAAAATCTGATGAACATGTTGATTTAGGACAGGAAAGTCATCGTGTAATTATTGCCGGCAGTACGCATCAGGGCGAAGATGAAATTGTACTTGATATATTTAAAGAAAAATTGAGTAAGTTTAAGGATATAAAATTATTACTTGTTCCACGTCATACAACAAGAATTCCAAAAATCACCGAATTATTAAATGCGACAGGTCTTAGCTATGGGTTCCGTTCAAAGGAAGATACATTTAAGGACAATGATATTATAGTTCTTGATACTATGGGTGAACTTGGCAAGATGTATTCAATTTGTCATTTTGCATTCATCGGCGGAAGTTTTAATAAAACCGGCGGTCATAATCCTTTAGAAGCAACCGTGTATGGTAAACCAACAATTACAGGGCCTTCAATACATAATTTTAGAGATATTTACTGGTTACTTTCAAGAAGTAATGCCGGTAAAATTGTAAAAACTCCGGATGAACTTTCTGAATATATTGAAAAATTACTTGCAGATAACGAATTTTATGTTCAAGCTTGTAATGATTGCGAGACTGTTTTTGAAGATCAACAAGGTGCTTTGGAAGTTGTAATTCAAGAATTGAAAGATATTTTGTAAATAATAATTTCGTAATATAGTTAGATTTCAGCCTTTATTGTTAACAATTGTTAAAATAAAGGCTGATTTTTTAAAGAAATCTAATTTGTATGCCGATATACATACCATAAGGAAATAAGTTGAAAGGGACACCATCATGGGAATGAGTGCATCACAAGCAAGATTTTTAAGTTTAACAGCTAGAAAAACTAACGTTGAATATGAAGGACAACAGATTAACCAACAAAGAACTACTTTGTCTAATGAAACAGCTAGTTACTATAGCCGTTTAACAAATATGTCTGTTCCTACTCCACCATCAAGTGCAGATTATACAAAGACTACATATACATTTACTGATGGTTCAGAAAAGAATACAATTAATTCTTTAATTGCAACTAAAGATGGTTATTATATTCTTAACTATACTCGTTCAACTCAAGTTGATTCTGTTGTATCAAACGGTAATGTTATCGTAACAAGAAAAGGTCAAGATCCAAACTATGAATATTCTATCGGTTCTTCCAAATTAAGAACCTTAAATGATACAATTCTTGGAGCTGAAAACAATGAAGAATTAGATAAAACGATTATCGCTGCAGCTAAAGCTGATCCTTATTTATCAACTTTAGAGGATGAGCAATTAAAAGATGCCTTAGCTGTTGAAGCTCAATATGCAAAAATGTTGAAAGAAAAATACAAAGATACTGACTGGTTAGTAAGATATCAAAAAAATTCTTCAACCGGTGCTTATGAACCTGTATTCTACAATACAAAACAAGTAAAAGAAGCAGACTACAGTTCAGATTCAATGTCTTCATTGTCTACAATTAAGTCTTATACTTACGGTCAAACAATGGATACTCAAGAAATTAGAAATGCTAGAGCAACTGTTGAAAAAGATTCAAGCGGTCGTTACATGAAAATATTTATTTGTGATACTTATGTTGACGAAAACGGAATTCTTCAATTTAGAAAAGACGAAAATGGAAACCTAGTTGGTATTGAACATAACTTAGACGCAACAACAGTAAGTGACGATAATGCTTATAATGATGCAATGAATCAATATAACTATGACAAATCAAAATATGATCAAGAAATTCAAGCAATCAATTCAAAAATCTCAATTATTCAAACTCAAGATAAAGATTTAGAATTACGTTTGAAACAGCTTGATACTGAAGAAAACGCTATTTCAACAGAATTAGAATCAGTTAAAAAAGTTATTTCTAAAAACGTTGAATCTTCATTCAAAACATTTAATGCATAGTTTTTGAAATAAATTTAAACTAATGACTTATTAAGTCATAGTATATAAAAATTTCCTTTCCTTTTTTCCTATTGATTTTCCAACGACTTATAAAAAAGTCGTTTTTTTTTGCTAAAAGATAGAGATTACAAACGGTAATCTCTATTTCTAAAACTATGAAATTATATGTAATATTACATTCTGTCTAATGAAATTGCTTTTACCCCTGCATATCTGGCTTTATCCATCAAGGTAACCACAGCTCCGTGGGTTGCATCTCCGTCTGTTTCAATTAAAAGTCCATCAGGATAATTTTTTATCTCTTGACTTAAAATTGTTCCAAGACTATCAACTGGAATTTCTTCATTGTTAATATAGTATTTATTATTTTTTGTTACCATTACAGTTAATATCTTAGATTCTTTATCATTCATCTGTGATTGTTCAACATTTTCCGGTACAGTTAAGCTGATACCCTGCTGGTCTAGTAGTGGAGCTATAACCATCATAATGATTAACAATACAAGAAAGATATCTGTTAATGGTGTTATATTGATTTCGTTAAATGTTTCTCTCATATTTATTCTCCATCCTGAGGAATATTAACTCTTTGTGCTTCTTCCTCAAGCTGTTTTTGTTCTTTTTTGTTTAATGGTTCACCTGCAACAACAAGTTTTTGATATTCAGCATCCTGTGCTGCATTCATAATGTCCATTATTTTTGAACTTTTAATGTTTTTGTCAGCTTTAACTATAACTTCAGGTTTTTCAATACCTTCTTTTGCTGCAATAAGTTTGTCTGTTAAGTTTGTTGCAGAAATTGGTTCCCCGTTAACATACATCGCACCATCCTGCGTAACTGATATCGTAACTTTTGCATCTTCAATATTTACACCGTTGTTAACTTCCGGAACATCTACCGCATTGTCCATTGATTGGAATGATGGAGCTACAACCATCATAATGATTAACAATACAAGAAAAATATCTGTTAGTGGTGTTATATTGATTTCTGTAAATAATTTTTGTTTTTTATTAGTACTGAATGCCATTTTAGTTTACCTGTTATTATAAGTTAACTTTTGAAGATGAATATTTTGATTGTGAATCTTCTGAATCTACGAAGCTTAAGAATAACAATTTGATTAGTTGGAAATCATCTTCGTAATGTTTAACAATTGATTGGAATGAGTTAAAGAAAATTACCGCAACAATTGCAACACCAAGACCGAATGCTGTAGCAATCAATGCTGAACCTATACCGGAAGCTACTGTTGCCGCCTGATTACCTGAATCAGCTAAGATATTAAATGTTAACAGAATTCTTACAACTGTACCAAACAAACCCAAAAATGGAGCAACACCGCCGATTGTACCAAGTATGGTTAAATGGCTTTCTAATTTTCTTGTTGCTAATGCCGCAGAAATATCAAATGATCTTGAAAATCCGCTCTTTTGTTCAGAAAAAATTCTTACAGCTTCTTCGATTACTTCTCCGATAACACCGCCGCATCTTACTGCAATGTTTTGAGCTGCTGCTAAGTCATTGTTTGATAATTCTCTATTTAATTCTCTCATATAAATAGTGATATCACGTTGGTTTTTTTGATAGAATGACCATTTGCTGATAACAACTCCTAATACTAAGATTGAGCATAGGAATATTGGTAATAGTACCGGCCAGTCCATTTTAATTGAATCTAATAATAATTCCATAGTTTTTATCCTCTTTTTATGTCGTAACTCTAACTAATTTTAATATTTTGTTGCTCCAAATACGTTATAATCAAACGTAAATTGAATATCTATACTTGCACCTTTATAGTCTGCCGGAAGCGGTCTGAACGGTGCAGATAAACGTACTGCATTTAGTGCTGCATTATCTGCATTTTGAAGTCCTGAAGATTTAAATACGCTGCAGGATAGTAATCTTCCGTCTTTAGCAATTTTAAATAATAGAACTACACGTTTGCTTTCGTTGCCTTTAGGCGGTTCCCAGTTCATTTTAATTCTTCTTTGGAGTTCTCTCATGTATGGACCAAAATCAGGTTCTCTGATTGCGTCTATACCTGGGCGACCTCCGCCACCACCCGGATTTCCTCCGCCGGATCCTGAGCCTGAACCATGAGCACCTGAGCCGGTACCAGTTCCAGACCCTGTTCCTTTTGCAAGTTTGTTACCTGAACCGCTGCCAACAGGAGCTAGTGATGGATTTGGTGAATATGTTCCTCCGCCTTTGCTTCCTCCGTTATTAGAAGAACCTGAACCGCTAATCGGACCTGTTGCATATTGACCAGCCTTAGTTCCCCCTGGAGGTACAGGAACTTTGAATGGTGAAGTTGATGGTCTTGAAATTGCTTTTGGTGTCATTGGAGGTTTTACAGATGGTCTTGCTGTAGGCGGATGAGGTTTTGCCAATTCCGGTTTAGGCACCGCTTTTGATACTGTTGGTGCAGGTTGTACGTTCTTTTGTGTTGTTGTGTGTTGAGCTTGTGGTGTTTTTTTAGGAGTAACACTTTGTGTGATTTTTTCCATTACAGTCTTTTTAGGAGCAGGTGATGGTGATGACGCAGCTGGTTTTGGCTGTGCTGCAGGAGTTGCAGACGGCATTGAAACTGGTTTTTTAGGATCATTTATCCCACCTGTTCTTGAGTTTTTATCTGCTCTGTAACGGGTGTTTTTATCAAGAGGTGTTTGTTCCTTATCAACCAACACAAATTCAATATCTTTAACTTTTGGTTTTGGTTTGCTAAACCAATCAAGATTTATTCCTAAGATAGCTAGAATAATAACAATACACCAGATTAAAAGCAATGTTGCCGGATGTAATATTGCAGATATTGCCACCCCTTTTTTTAAAGAGATTGATTCTTTATCTTCTCTTGTGACGGCTGGCATGGTAAAATTATCTGAACCTGTGTGTGATTGTTTTTGATAATCTCTGTTATTTATATTTTCTGTGTATTTTCCTAATATTGACATTTTATTCCCTAACAACAAATAATCTTCTAATATTCGTTAATAATTTTAATTTAAATAATATTTAAAATTATCGCCCATATTACCAGTTTTCCACATTTGATGGATTAACAGTAATTGGTTGAGTTAAAATTAACTCAATACCTGCATTTGCCGGTATTTCAACATCTGAGCCTTTATCCCAAATAGATTTGACTAAGCCGCCGCCGGCTCCAACTGCGGTCATAAGAGCAGCTCCGCGTCCGACACTTCCTCCGGATAACGGTCCTGCAATCGTACCGATTACGGCTCCTGTTCCGGCACCAATTGCAATATCTTTTGTATATTCGGTTGCAACATCCAGTTTAGTGCCGCCCATAAGAGTTCCCGTATTATCATCAGTTTTAATAATTGCGGATATTGGGATATTTACACCTGATGGTGTCATTATTTGAGTGAACCTAAGTGTTAGTTTTCCGTTCAGAGTGCCATGTTTTGCTTTTGAGGCTTCAATAACAGTACCGGTTACAGAGCTTCCGGATGGTGCAATAAGATTTCCGTTATAATAAAAGTCTGAACCGATTGCAAGGGTTATATTTTGTCCGTTATAAGCAGTTTGAGAACTTAACGGAGCCATAAAAACAGCCTTAAAGGTTTGCCCTGCCGGAACAGTTACAATTCTGCCTTTTAATGTGTTATTATTCAACTGGTAATTTTCTGTATTATACACAGGTTGAAATCCTGTATTTGGAGAATTTTGCTGGTAAGAAAAGTTTGTTGATGCAAAAGCACAACCAGAACTTAAAAGTAACACTGATATTATTATAAATTTATTCATTAATATATCCCTTCTCCCTAATATTATCTCCAATATAATTTTACCTGATTTTAGTATTTTGTCAAATGTTTAATGTTTAATCTGTCAGGGTATGTGTTATTGAAGCAGGAGCCGTTAGGATGATAATCTGTTGTTCACCTGTTGAAATTTTTGTATGTTTTCCCATTGAGCGTTTTCCTCCCGGTCTAATTTGAAGAGTTGCGGCTCTGTGATTCCAGGAAATTCCTTGAAATTTGCTCTGGTAGTGCGGCATTTTTACCCATTCTGCCGGTTCGGTTAGTTCTCCGCCAATAAGATTCCCGTTTGAAGTATACAGATAACCTCGTATTGGAATTTCAAATCCATCATTCATCACCAATTTAGTTATTTTAACTTTCATTGATGCATTTGTTCCAATAACAGGTTCATGAATTTGTTCAATATAGCCGTAGAATTCGGAATTCCGCGGTATAATATTTGTTTCGTACATAAATAAATCATTTGTTGCAATAAATTTGACCTTATAACCTTCAGGGCAGGTTTCTGTGGAAATTTCCTGTAGGTTTATAACAGGTATGAATGTCCCGGCAGGCAGTGTTATCTCGTCATATTCTCGCATTTCTAATTGAATATTTGTTAATTCTTCGGCGAATGCGAGGTTTGAGTTTAATCCAATAAATGAAATTATAGCTAAAAATAATATAAGTGCTCTCATACAAGTTATTATAACAGTTTTTTGCATAATATCAAGGTTTAAATATTTGTCATAATATATGTTATTAAAACATTCTAGGGTATCTTTCTCTTTTATTGCGAGTAAAAGAGAAAGATACCCAACCCCAGAAAGAGAAAAACGCGACCAAATGAAACGAGTCATCAGGGGCTTAGCCCCCGAACCCCCATAGACTAAAGGAAGGTTCGGAAACGTAGTTTCCGATAATTCGAGCCATTTTATCAAGCGTGTTTTCTTTTCTTTCCGCCTTTACTTGGTTGTTCGCATTAAACGGCATTGCAGTCTGGGCTCAACGCCCATTCTTTCAGCCTCTGCTCACAATCCGCTTTGCGTCGCAATCAAAAGAAAAGAAATAGGCTACCTGCCGATAGCATATATTATGTTTAAACTTTAAACAGTCTGCAGATTTTCTTTTTTGATATAATCAATATATTCGAGAATTTTGTTGTAATCCTCTTCCAGAACCATTACACCTCGGATTTTAGATGCATTTCTTATCCCTGCAATATAAAACGGATAAAATTTTCGGAAAAATTTTATAGCAACACTTTCTCCACGTAGCTTGATTTCTTCATCTAAATGAGTTTTCATCATATCTAATTTTTCATATAGATTCGGAACTGGTAATTTTTCTCCGGTTTTAAAATAATGTGCAACTCTTCCAATTAATGTAGGATCTCCAAGAACTCCTCTTCCTATAGCAACCCCATCGGCTTTAGATTCTTCTAAACATTGTATTGCCGAGTCAATTGATGTTATATCTCCATTTGCAAAGACAGGAATATCTACGTTTTCTTTCAATTCTTTTATCTTTTTCCAATCTGCGGTTCCTGAGTAAAATTGAGCTCTGGTTCTTGCATGAATTGTAATAAAATCAGCTCCGGCTTCTTGCATTTGCTGTCCAAATTCTACATAATTCATCTCATTAGCGGTATATCCAAGTCGAAACTTAACACTGACAGGCTTATCAGTTCCTTCTTTTACTGCTTTTACTAAGTCTGCCGCAAGAGCTGGATTTCTCATAAGTGCTGAACCATCTTGCCCTTTAACGACTTTATTTACAGGACAGCCCATATTAATGTCAAGCATATCTGCAAATTGAGATAAGTATTCTGCTGAATATTTCATTAAATGAGGTTTGTGTCCGCAAATTTGATACACAATCGGGTGGTGATTTGTATCCAGTTTAGTAATTTCAGTCTGTACATTTTGTGCTAAAAATTCAGAACTAATCATTTCGGTTGTTAAAAGACATTCAGGAGAATATTTTCTAACAAGTGAGCGTAATACATAGTCTGTAATACCTGCCATCGGGGCAAGTGATACTTTACTTTGAATTAACTGTTTTACTTTTTCATTATTTTGCATATTCTTTTAGTTCTTCGGCTCTAGCTTTTGCATACTGCTTATATTCATCATCTTGAACTTCTGAATTCGCGTAAGCAGTATAATATGTGTAGGCATCTTTATATTCCCCGAGGGCATCATAGTCAGATGCAATTAGGTAATTACAAATAGTGAATTCCTTATTTAAATTATATGCCTGTTTTAAGTCTGCAATTGCTTCATTTCGTTGTTCTTTTGTATCATAAATCATACCACGATAATATAATGCGTATGAATTTTGTTTGTCTTTTGATAGTAATTCATTGAATTTCACTAAACTTTCATCTAGTCTATTTTCATCATAAAGTGCAATAGCGTCATTCAGAAGATTTGATTTGTCAGATTCTTCAATTGATGCAAGATATTCGACGGCTTGCTGATTGTTTTTGTTTAGTGTAATTGCTTTTTGTAAGTATATTTTTGCAGAATTGTAGTCTTCCTGCTCTCCGTATAATACTGCAATGTAATACGCAATATCTGAGTCCATAGGTTTTAATGAAAATGCTTTTTTAAAGTATTCAATTGCATTTTTTTTGTCGCCTAGTTCCTGATAACAATTTGCGGTGCCAAGTAAAGTTTCTACAGTGCTTGGCGTTATACTTTGGTATACTGAAATTGCTTTTTTATAATCTTTTTTATTATAGTAATCTGCAGCTTTTGTTATTAAATTATTTGTCTTCATTTCAGATATATTTTTCGTTGTATCTGCAATGTTTTTTGCTTTAGGGAATTTTGCCTGAGCTGTTTGTAATGTTGATAATGCATTGTCAAAATCGTTTCCTTGAGCTTGTGCAAGGGCTAAGTTAACATACATTTCAGGGTTGCTTCCGTTAGATTTAATTGCTTGTTGATACATATAAATGGCGTTGTCAATTTTGCCGTCCTTATGTAATTCTATTGCATAATCGTACAGGTAACTGGAAGGATTAGCATCCGCAAGATTTGTATTTACGTATTCGACAAATTGTTGAGGAGATGTTGTTTTTTTGACATTTTGAACCATTTGTTCTTTTATAACATTTCCCATGTTTGGATCAAGTGCAATGACTTTCTTATATGCTTCTTGAGCAATTTTATTATCGCCCAATTTATCATAGCATTGAGCCCTGTAATAATTTGCATTAACATTGTTCGGGTATAGAATAAGTACAGATTCATACGCTTTTATAGCGGTTCTGTAGTCCCCTTTTTGCTGGTAAAGAGTTCCGACATTTATTCTTGTGTTTATGTTGGAAGGATCTAAGGCTTCGGCTTGTTTGTAATAAGTTAAAGCCTCATCAAATCGTCCTTCTTTTTGTAGAATAGCACCCATATTTGCGTTCAAGTTACCGTTATTCGGTGTGTTTTTAACTTTTTTAGCAAATGTTTTTTCAAGTGTGTATAAAATATCAGAGTTTTCGGTTGTTGATTTTTCTAAAACGTAGCTGTATTCATTTAAAGCTATATCAGATTCACCAATATTATCTAAAATTTTGGCGTAAGTTAGTCTTAAATTGAGGTCTGCAGGATCAACAGAAACAGCTTTTTTGTAATATTCAGCAGCTTTAGGTTCATTTCCTAATAGCTTCATAATATCGCCGATTTGTTCAAAACTGTTTTTCTGTAGTTCCTTGCTTCCTAAAGCCTGATTAAATTCGTATGCTGCAGCTGCAAAATTGCCTTCTGCACGAAGTCTTTTAGCTGTGTTAAATCTATTTTGTGCAGATCTGTCAAAGTTTGTTGCGTTTAAACATACTTCCAAATTTTGTGTAGCTTGACTTATAACCGCAGCAGAGTTTTGAATATTGGTTTTATTTTTAGGATAATAGGTTAGATAAAATAGAGCACTTCTGAAATCATCTGCAGCTTTTCCCCAGGCACCATCTTTATTGCCATATTCAGATGCTCTTGCAAGATAAGCATTTACCAGATTTATTCTTGCAGAATTATCCAAATAATTTATTCTTAATGCACTTTTAAATTCTGTGATTGCACTGGAATATTGATAGTTTTGCATATAATTCTGACCTAAGTCAAAGTGTTCTCTGAAATTTCCAAATGCATATCCGTTGAGTAAACATAAGATTAATGATACTTTTGCTATAGTGGCTAATGATTTTTTCATGTTTGCTCCCTTCTGTGCAACATTCTATTACAATTTAACTTTTCTGTATATACACGACAGGTTAATTGTAAATTTCTGTTTATAAAACAAAAAGAGTAAGATTTATGGTTATCTTACTCTTTTTTATGTTTAGACTAATTTTAAACTTTTAAACATTAAAGTCATTAACTGAAATGAAATTTAAACATTCATCAAATAGGTTTTGAATTGGTATTGATACATCCATGCATTCCATAACTAAGTCTTCTGATAAATCGATTTCTGCAATGTTCATTGATCTCATCATTTCAGCTTGTGTTGTTTCCATACTTAAAACTCCTTATTTAATTTCTATCGGGTAAATCATATCCTTTAAACTTAACAATTTGTATATCGGTTGTATATCAGAAAAACTTTAATAATCCTCTTTGTAAAATAATAAATTTTTGCTCAGAGTATAATTATCAGGTGTTTTAGCCATTTACAATTCTTAATAATGTGTTTAACCTAAGGTATAGCATATTTTTTCTTTTTATGTTATAAATAAAAACGTAATAGATAATATAGGAGATACAACAATAGCTAACGATAATAGATCCGCAAAGGATAGGGACAAAACAATAATGAATGAACGTATTCGTTCAACAGAAGTAAGATTGATTGATGAAAACGGTGAAAACCATGGTGTTGTTCCAACATCCAAAGCCTTGCAAATGGCAGATGATGCAGGTCTAGATTTAGTATTGATAAGTCCTAATCAGGCACCTCCTGTTGCAAAGATTTTAGATTATGGTAAATATAAATACGAACTTGCAAAAAGAGCTAAAGAAGCTAAGAAAAAGCAGCATGTTGTTGAAATAAAAGAAGTAAAAGTTCGCTATAAAATAGATGTTCATGATTATGAAGTTCGTTTAAAAAGTGTAAGAAAATTTATTGCTCAGGGCAATAAAGTGAAAATTGTTGTAATGTTAAGAGGTCGTGAAATGCAGCATTCTAATTTGGCATTTGATTTACTAAATAGATTTATTGCCGATTTAGAAAATGACAGCATTCAGATAGAGAAAAAACCACAATTAGAAGGTCGTAATGTAACATTATACCTTTCAGGGCAATCTTCTTAGAGGTACAATATGCCTCAGAAAAAATTACTTTTGTTGGGTACGGGTGTCTTTTTGCTTTTCGTAAGTCTTGTGATTAGCAATATGATTAAAGCAAGACGTTGCAGTCCATCATATATAATTAATGCAAATATGCTGCTTGTATTTGGGGTTGCAATGATTATATTTGCAATAATGTTTTAAATCAAAAAATATCTTGACTTTCAAATTTGAACATGTATAATAAAAAACGTAGTTAAAGTAACTATGAAACCATAACTAGCCGCAATAGCTCAGTTGGTAGAGCAAGGGACTGAAAATCCCTGTGTCCTTGGTTCAATTCCGAGTTGCGGCACCATTTAAACGATAAGTATAACGAGGGTTTTAACCCTCGTTTTATTTTGTCTAAAAATCTAAAATCTTAAAAATTACGCAATTTTTACGCACTTGAAAATAAAAGTTTGTGTTAAGAAAAAGAAATAAAATCTAAAAAATAATCGTATTAGGCTAGGGGGTATCAATCGATATACCCTTGAGAAAGCTCCACACTTATACTTTTATTTATACTATCAAACACGAACGTATTATATGACAAAAATATGTAGCAAATTTATATAGCAAACAGCACCCTTATTACCCTTTTCTTCTTTTTTAGCGGAACTTTTTTCTTCTTTTGGGTTTTTGTTTCCTGAAGTAAATGTTATCTATTATTAAAAGAAAACGTGTGTTATTAGTGATAAATACTTATTTTATCATAGTATTATCTTGTATTATACTATAGTAATATTCTCTACAGAATTTAGACCGATAAATGTCTAGTTTTTGGACTGAACTTGTCAAAAAGTAGAATATTGTTATTTTTTCTGTTTATGCTCATTATCCCAAATTTTACTTAAATATTTTAAATCTTCTTTTGATAAGAGGTGTTCAATTTTTGATATAAAACATTTATTTTGGTGGTCATATGTTTGATTCGTTTTATAATGGCACTCATTTGTTAGGTCATATTTATTAAATTTTTTATATTTTGTTATATATCTTGCATTTTCTAAAATATATAATGATTTACTAATCGTAGAATTACTGTTAATATTTGAACACTGTCTTAGGTATTTGTAACTAGCATTGCAAGGTTTATTTTGCATTGTGTATCCATGTATGATTGCATAAAGAGTAAGAAGATTCCCATATAAATTTAATTCTTGTGTCATAAAACTATAAACTGTATACCAAGATTGTTCTTTGTTATTTTTTTTATTAAACATATGCTCGCCTATTTCTGATTTTCTAACCATTCAAAAAATTTAGATACATTGATGAGGATGCGTCCTCGTTTGCCTGTAGGGCTGAATCGGATAAAAACTTTATTAAATCCGTTTTTGTCGGCATTGAAAATCAATGCACGCAAAGCTCCTACAGTAAAAGTAGGGTAAAGACTGTTAAAATCTTCAACAGTCAAATAATCTGTGTTTGACATTGTGATGTCCTTTTAGTGTTTAAAATATTACAATTTATTGGCATAAAAGAATAATCCAGTATTGGATGTGTGCCAAAATTAAAAGTTTTAATTTTAATAGGTTTATTCTCCTATTGTAAAAAATAATATTAAGAACGATATTAAAATATCTTCTATTACTATTGTAACACGTTTTATGTAAGTTTTCAATTTATGGTGTTAATGTTTTAATATATTTTTACAAAAACAAACTGTTTTAATGGATAATTATTACTTATCTGTTACGATTTTCGAAACATTTTCTAGATAATTCTAGTATATAATCCCAATAAATGATAAATTTTTCTTTAGTATTATTTGTTTTTGGAAGGTCTGAAAGTCTATTATAAGATACTGGATACTGTTGTTTTAATATATTGAGACATAAATCAGATGATTTTTCGTCATCATCCCAAAGATATAGTAAAGCTAGAGCGTATAACGAAACTTCAATATTAACATTATTTTTTAAAGATAACTCATACCATTTTATAGCATCTTTAAGAATTTCGGGTTTCCAGGTTTCAATGTAGGCTCCAAACGCCCAGTATCCTATTAGAGCATAGTCACATGTAGGAAACTTAGGTAATTCTACGTATTTTTTTAGTATGTTATAGCGGTTTTCAAACATACCTTCTTCTAAATTTGTATGATTTGTAGAAATCTTGAATTGATTATTACCAGTTTGTGATAGTAGAAATTTTGTCCAGTTTTGATTGTATGTGTTTTTTATTGGTAAATTAGTTATTTTTGATACATAATACTCATTTGGTAAAGCAAAGTTGATGTTTTGAGCTTTTCCTAAATATGAAGTAATTATTCCTATTAACTGTCCGCTTTCATTTAATAATGCACCACCGCTCGAGCCTGGAGAGATTGGAGCTGAAAATTGTATGTATTCTTTTTTATATTGGTTTATCATTCCGTCAGAAAACGTAAATTCTAAACCTTTAGGGTTTGAAATTGTATAAACTTTTTCTCCAACTTGTACGCCGCTATAATTTATATCTATTGGTTTGAACTTTGTGTACGGGGCGTCAATGGTTAGAATTGCAACATCTTCTGTGGGGTTGATATATTTAAAACCATTAACTTTAAAGGTTCTTCCGTCATGTGTTTTAATGGTTATATAGTCTGCATTTTCTATGACATGAAAACAAGTAATAAAAGTTCCGTCTTCTTGAACTATTACACCGCTACCCTGCGAATTTTGAGTGTTAATATATATCATTGAATTTACGTGTTCATTATATATGTCGGTAGCTGAAATTTGTTTTGAGGTATTTACTGTTGTCTTTTCTTTTATGTCAGGTTTGCAAATATATTGTGAGATTGTATCAATTCTTGAATTTGGTATATAACTATTCCATTCTAATAAATTATTATCAAAATTAGCTTGCTGAATAATATTGTGATTTTTATCGTAAGACCAGCCACTTTTTATTGTGTTTTCTTTGGTATTACAATCTATTAACAATCTTGCCTGTAAATAATAAACATCAGGTCGGTAGGTAGATGTTCCGTCATTATAGCTTTTTGTCCATACTGATTTAGTATTAGAGCGTTCTTTAATTTCAATATTGCTAATACTATCTAAGTCTATATAATCATATTGACTGATTTGTAACCAATTAGTTGCCTGTGCTGGCAGTGTTGTCGTTAGTAGTAATAATATGATAATAAATTTTTTCATTTAACTCCACTTAATTTTTATTATTAACATTAGTTATTTCAAAGGTATAATAATCGTACGAATTAATTGTATTATCTCGGTTAATTTCATACAAATCCGATGCCTCATAGGTAAATAAATCTAGTTGGGTTATCTTTAATTGATATCCAATTAAAGAATCTTTGAGATTTTTTAAAAATATATAAACATTTTCTACTTTATCAGTATTACCTTTAATGTCAATTTCTCCATTATTTGTAACCATAAAATATGTTAAGTATGTATTTGAAGGAATGGAATTATTTAAAATCTCATATATTTTATTTATGTTTGTATTTTGGTTATGCTCATAACATTCTTGTTTATTGTTATTATTTTCTGTTATATTGCAAGATAATACTTTAGTTTGTTGAATATCTACGGAGTTAGCTAACCCTGGTAAAGGTGTTATTATAGATAGGATACATAAGTTTATTAGTAATTTTTTCATAAGCTATCCTTCATATTTAAACTTTAAATAATCAACAAATATACCTAGATTTATTGAATATTCTTCAAGATAGTTTATAGTTGCTTGTTTATAATTGATTATAGGATTGTATTCTTTTCTTTCTGGTTTTAGTATTGTTGAAGTTATTGTAAGTTGTTCATCTGTGATTGTTCTATAGCTAAATACGATTTCTTTATCGACACATGGTATTGTCTCTAACGTATAATGTACAAATTCTTGAATATCTTTATGATATTTATTGTGTGCAATTTTTAAGTCAGTAATTTCGTAAAACTTTAAAACTATTTGATGTAAGTTTGTTATTGCATGAGCCAATCCATATAATCGTAAATATTGTTCCCCTTCACGTCCCCCTATTCCGTTTAGAGAAAAATCTTCTATAGCAATAAGACTATTGCCTAATTCATCTAGGCAGGAACATAATGTAAGATGTTCTTTATATTTTTTATTAGTTAACAATTTTCTTAGTTGATTTTCTTGAGTTTTTATTTTATCTAAATATTTTTTCATGTTCATTCCTTTTTGTGTATATAAATATTTTTGTTAATTTTTCTTATTAGTGTTGCATGTTTCTTATGCATTGGTTTATAAGTGCTTGATAATTGTTCATCATTTGCTTATGCATTTCTAACTCATTAGCGATTCTTTGTCTTTGAGCATTCATATATTCTTGATAAGGTACACCGTACTGATTAGCTATTTGAGCTTCGTATTGCATTTGTGCTAATTGCTGAGGTGTAGTAAATTGAATTGGTTGCCCATTAAATGCAGCCGCCGCTACATTCGCAGAAGCTGATTTACCTATAGCTGATGGGTCTAAATAATAACCTTGATTTTGTAATCTAGGGTCTGAGTTAATAGTAGCTTGATAGTCATTTAGAGCTTTGTCATATTGAGCTTGGTAGTATTGAAGTTGATTATAATCACAACTTCCATTGTTTTGATAGTAAGCTTCAGTTGTTTGATTAAGAAAATAAAAACATGTTATTGATAATATAAGTATAGAAAATAACTTTCTCATGATTTCTCCTATTTTTAATTAGCACTATATTTAATAGTTATAATAACCTCTTCTATTTCCGTTAAAATCATAAACATTAACGCCTGTACCGTTTTGTTTTGGTACGAAGTATCCTTGTGGATTACCGTTATTATCATAGATTAAATTAGCGTTTGGATTTTGTGGACTGTTCTGCCAATTGCTTGGGCTGTTTCTCCAGTTACTAGAGCTGTTTTGCCAATTTTGTCCATCGTTATTCCAATTGTTTACATCGTTACTCCAAGGAGTGTAACTCCAAGCTAACGATTGTGTTAATGATAAAAATGCTATTAGTATAAAAATCTTTCTCATATAGCCTCCAGTAATTAAACTTAACATTTGCTTTAAATATATTACCTTTTTATTTTTGTTATAGCAATAATTCTTTTGGAGTATTTTGGGTGTAAAAGTACATATTAACTTTAAATAATTACTGGTTAAACCTTCTAAAATAAACGATAATAAACTACATGAACGATAAGACTTTCAAAAAGTTGATAGGTGAACGAGTTAAATATTATCGTAAGCAAAAAGGGTTGACTCAAGAACAGCTTGCGGAAGTTATGGATTTTAACACTAAATCAATTTCGTTACTTGAAAACGGGCATAATTATATTGCACTTAATAAAGTGCCTAAGTTGTGCTCAACTCTTGATATTGAGCCGTATAACCTGTTTATATTTGATAAAAGAAGTGTTAAGACCGAAAATGTACAAAATGATATTTTAGAATTATTAAACACAATGGATAAAACTAAGCTTAAATTAGCATATCGTTTGTTATATGAATTAAATGAGTTTGAGTTAAATAATCCTTAAATAAGAATCCTTTAATTTATTACAATTTATTTTCAGAGGGCATTTTTAATGCGTATTCAAGTAAGTGTATTTTTGATTTCAATTCAGATAACTCTTTTGTTTGATTGTCTATTATTTTATTGCTTTCGTTGTATTTTTCTTCTAATCTATCGAATTTTACGTCTAAATTTTTATTATATAATGAAAGCCCCCAAGATACTAATGTTAGTAATATTGTTGTAGATATACTTAAAATCCATTTGTATTTTTCTATTTTTTTTAAGATTGGTTCTTGTATTTCTATTTTTAATTCTCTAACACTTTCTTCTAAAGTTTTCATTCGATATTCTATAAGTTCAAAATTAATTTCTTGTGAGTATGAGCGAGATGGCAGACTCGTAGCTGTATCAACATCTCTTTGTAGCAGAGAGGATGTTGTTTCAGCAAAATTATTTATATTTTCTTGTGAATTTGTTATTAAACTGTTATTTTTCTTCCTTGCCATCATTCATTGCCAATATTTTGTTACACTCGTCTTTAAAACTTGGAAAGTATTTTTTATCTAGATTTTGAGTAATCGATGTTATTTTATTGATTTTTTCTTGAGTTTTTCCAAGTGAAATGTCAAAATGGAAGTTAGAATCAATTTGATAAATTCTACCTTCGTTTGTATCATCTCCTCCTGATAATTTGCGAATTTTATATGTCGCAACACAATCATCTAATTGTAATAATAGTGTTAGTTGAAAAGTCCTATTTTTTTTAAAATCAGGCATATATGTTTCAATGTTATTATTTAGGATTTTTAATTTATTACTTCCTAAGTTAAATTTTGATATGAAATTTAAACCTATAGCTTTTACGTCAGATATTTTTAAGTCAATAAAACTGTCAACTACATTTTTGATTGTATTTATATAATCCTTATTTACTATACTTATTTCAAATGAAATATTTTTATCTAAATCGTTGTATGTAACTTTTAAATCCTTGTTAGGAGTTTCATAAGTTGCAACAGGTAATGCACTTTGTAATTGATGTAAAATTGGTGATGGAATAGGCATATTGGCTGTTTGTATATTAGGTAGTACTTTAGTTAAGCAATAATTATTCATATACATTTTGCAATTTTCATCATTTTCAAATTCAGTAACTGAATTATACAAATAATTAGTAACTACAATTATGATTTTTTCTTCTATAGCATTAAATTGCATTTCCCTCTCCTTGTTCTATTGTTTATTATATTATCTCCTTATGATAAATTTTTTACTATCGATTGTTAACTTTTTTTAAATTATTCGGCTTTATTTAATAAAAACTACATAAACTGCTTTTCATCTCTATCCATTGCTTGTTTTAGGGTTGATTTAAGATAGGTTTGATAAGGCATTCCAAGTTTTTCGGCTATTTTTTTAGCTCGTTTTATTTCAAATTCAGACCAACGGAAGTTTACATTTGCGGTTTGTTTCTTTGATTCAATATCCTTTTCGGCTTGTTCTTCAAATTGAAGAATTAGTTTTTCTTCTTCAGGTGTTGGTGTATAATCGCTTACTTCTGCAAGTCCGATTCCTGGTATATTTTCTAATCGTTTTTTAGTCATTTTGTGCTCCTTGATAGAATGCTGTTATTAAGAAGATATCTTTTTCTTTTAGATATGTGTAATAAACTGTTATATCGTGGGTTTTGCTGTACAATTCGTATCTGTTATAAGTTTTATTATATGTTTTAGATGTTTTAGAAAAGTAAGCAGCTATAGCTTGGTGCGGTGTTACCAAATGTCTGATATACATATGGTATTCAAATTCATTTGTAATCGGATTTAAATCCAGTTTTACAATGAATTTTTTGCCTTTGATTTTAAATGTTTCGTATTTGTGTTCCATTTATATTATTTCCTATTGTGTTGTAAATGTCAATACATTGTATTGACTTATTAAGTTTTATTATTTATCCTAATTCCTTTTGGGCTATTCTGTTGATAAGTTCAGAGGTGTGTTTTTTAGTTAAGTGTGAATATCGTTTAACCATTTGTAGTGTCTTATGACCTAAAATGTCGGCTATATCAAGCAAGCTGGCACCGTTCATCGCAAGATAACTGGCTGCTGTATGTCTTAGGTCATGAAAATGAAAATCGTCGATTCTAGCGGCTTCTACAGCTTTATAAAACATTGTTCTAAAGTAGATTTTCTTACCTTCATTGTTTGCAAAGATGTAATCGGATTTGAGTTTTCTGACTTTGGAATATTCTTCAAGCTCTTTTAATACTATATCTGCAATAGGTACACCTCTGTCTTCTCCATTTTTTGTATTGAGGAAATGGAATTGTTTATTTTTGAAGTCTATATTCTGCCATTTTAGGTTAGTAATTTCGGAATATCTTGCACCTGTTGAAATCGCAATAAGTACGACAATATAAAGTTCTTGAGAGATTTTTTTACATTCTGTCAGAAGCCTTGTTTTTTCATCTTCTGTCAGGTAACGCACACGTCCTCGCGTTTCTTGTTTTTTAGAAACTTTAAACATCGGGTTTTCATCAAGCCATTCCCATTCTTTGACAGCTTTTGTTAATACTGTTGATAAGCAAGCCATATATCTGTTTACAGTTGCTCCGCTTCTTGTGGTGTTGCCTTTTTTAGGTTTAGGACTTGGTTCATTAGCAAGTATATCTTTGTATTGTGATAAAAGGCTCGGAGTTATGGCTGACAACATATGATGTCCGATTTTATCCTTCCACCAGGTTAGTTGCATTTTGAATTTCTTATGGTCGGATTTCCTTTGCGGAAGTTCGTATTCTATATATCTGTCGATAAGTTCGGCTAAAGTGTGATGAGTCGATTCTGCTTTCTTAATCTTTTTGCCGAGTTTCATATCGCTTTCGTATTTTGCAGCCCAAGTTTTCGCGTCAGTTAATCTATCAAAGGTCGCACGCATAGTTTCGTACCCTTTAATTCTAATCTCAACATGATATGTTTTCTTACCGTTCTTTTTGGTTAAAGTTCTTATAGTAGCCATATTTCCCGCCTTAAAAAATTACGCACTTTTTACGCACTTATTCCTAAAAAATGCTAAAAATCTATAATAAGTTATAACACTTATTTTTAATAAAATCAAGCTATTATTGCGTTTAAGTGTTACATATTGTTATGGATTTTTTATGCACTGGGACTGAAAATCCCTGTGTCCTTGGTTCAATTCCGAGTTGCGGCACCATTTAAAAAGACACCATTAGGTGTCTTTTTTATTTTAAGCTTATTTCCCTTGCACAATTTTATTAAAAATAAATAAAAAAATATTTTGTTATAACTTTATTTTTTTATAATTTGACAGGACAGTTGCGAGATGGCGGCTGAAATGCGAAAAAGCCGAAAATGCCCTGTGTGTTTGAAATTTACCTGTCGGAACTATTCCAAAATTCGCATTTGAATTGTCTTGAAAAGTCTTTGAACTGTCCGAATTTGTCCGAGGTTGGACAGTTGCCCTCAACCCCAATTATAGCCGTAGTTTAGAGGGTGTTTAAATCTTGGGCGGTTAAAATGCGAAATTTGGTACAGGACTTTTGAAATTTTAGTCGGAAATTTTTACAAAAAAGTCGGAAATAAAATTTCATAGAGTTTTAGAAAAACGATTTTAAAAATGAGAAAAAATGTCAGGGGGTTTGAGAAAAGTTCCCCCTTGATTTAAATTGATACAAAACAGACACAAACACTCGGAAATAGTGTTCCAATTCTCCGTCTTCAGAGGTAATGTGTTTGTGCTATGAAAAACGAAGAATATATTAATATTAATGAAGTGGCAAAAGCCAAAGGCTTAAGCAGCAATCGCTCTCTTAGAATTGCGATTCAAAAGGGCAAATACATTGCTCGTGAAGTTACTGTTCAAGGCGGTAAATCCTATGAAATTAAATATTCCTCTCTTGAAGTTGAGGTTCAAGAAAAACTTGAGGATGAAGAAATTAAATCAAAATCGACAGCGTTACCCTAATTGATGGGTATTTACGTGGCAGATACACTTTGCCATTGGATACCCATTTCCCTTTACTAAAAATGCTCGCGTTAGATATTAGTGTATGCGAGAGGATATTTTAAAAGATATCCGTTCATCCATTGATAAAGCACTTTCTGAAGGTAAAACTTTCCACGAATTTCAAAAGGAACTCAAACCAATTCTTCAAAAGAAAGGTTGGTGGGGTGAACAATTTGTGGTTGACTCTTCAGGTGTTGCAGAAAAAGTTCAACTCGGCTCGATGTATCGCCTCAAAACGATTTATCGAGTAAATATGCAAACTGCATATCAAACAGGACGATACAATACTCAGTTGGAAAACATCGACAACCGACCATATTGGGAATACGTTGCTGTTATGGATGCATCAACCCGACCCGAACACGCTATGCTCAACGGACTTGTTTATCGTTATGACAATCCGTTTTGGAAAGCATTTTACCCACCTAATGGTTGGCATTGCCGATGCCGGGTGAATGCTATTTCGCAGTATAAAGTTGATAAAAATAAAATTCTGGTTAGTTCATCTTCCGGGAACTTGTCTGAAGAAATGCATCTTGTATCTAAAAAATCGGGTGAATACAAATCCGTTACTGTTTACACCGATCCTTTAACGGGCAAGAAAATTGCACCTGACGTCGGGTGGTCTCATAATCCGGCATCAGCATTAGTTGATTAATTTGAACACTATTTGAACGCTATTTGAATATAACTTAAAAGGAGTTTGAAATGACTATTGATAAAAAATCTCTCATTAATTGGGTAGGTGGAAAAAGATTACTCAGAAAAGTAATTGAGCCATTGATTCCAACAGATATCAAATCATATTTTGAACCATTTGGCGGTGGCGGTTGGATTTTGTTTTATAAAGATAAATGGGCTGATTTAGAAATCTATAACGACCTCGACAGCCGTCTTGTGAATCTGTTTCGCATCGTGAAATATCACCCGAATGCTTTTAAAGAGGAGTTTAATTATCTTCTTGGCTCTCGTGAAATTTTCTTCCAATTTATGAATTCAACTCCAATTACAGATATTCAAAAAGCTGTCCAATTTTATTATTTGATTACACGTTCATTCGGAGGTAAAGGCAATACTTTTGGAACAGTAAAATGTTCTTCAGGTGGTGCCTGCAAATCATTAAAGAACGTTCCTGAGAAAATTGATGCAATACACAAACGTCTCGATAAAGTTATGATTGAAAATCGTGACTTCAAGAAACTGATTACTCAATATGATTTTGAAAATGCATTTTTCTATTGTGATCCTCCATATTCAACTGGTTGCGGCTATGAAGTTACATCAACTGAAGACTTCGACCATGAAGGTTTATGCGAAACTCTAAAAAATATCAAAGGCAGGTTTTTGCTTTCCTACGATGATTCTCCGAAAATCAGAGAACTGTACAAAGACTTTGAAATGGTTGAAGTTGAACGACAAAACGGAATCAATAACCGTCAGGGAGCAGGCAGAGCCAACAAAGTATTCAAGGAATTATTGATTGCTAATTATCCGATAAAGGACATTTTTAATGGCAAAAGATCCGATTGAAATAAAAATCGATAATAAAGCTGTCAATGAAAAATTGCTCGAACTTGCAAAACGTGGCGAAAACCTGCGACCGTTAATGAAAAATATCGCAGGTATTTTTGCATCATCAACAGAGGAAAACTTTAAAGAAGAGGGCAGACCTGACAAATGGAGTGAACTTTCTGAGATTACAAAAGAAAATCGAATAAAGGCAAAGCAGAAACAGAAGACAAGAAAGAGTAAGAGTAAGGAAAAGGAAAAGAAATGGTCTGGAAAAATTTTGCAAGTTTCAGGTCAACTCGCCTCCTCTGTTAACACTCAATATGACGATAATTCCGCCGTCATAGGTTCAAATCTTGATTATGCCGCGATTCATCAACTCGGTGGTAAAGCTGGGAGAAATAAAAAAGTTGAAATCCCTGCAAGACCTTATCTCAAACTTACTGATGATGATTTTGAAGAAATATTACAGCAAATAACCATATATTTAAAATAAATATAAGGTTATTTTTTGTTAAAAACAAGATTATTCTTGCAATTAGAGGTAATATTAAAAATGAAAAAACTTTTACTAAAAAAAATATAGCCGATTGGATACTAGTCAATAAAAGTTTTAGTAGTATTTTAAAAGCGAGGGATGAACTAATGGAAGTGATGAAAAAAGTAATAAAAAATCTATATAAGATAATGTTCAGTGTTTCATTGTCCGTATTAACAATTGGTTGTTGTTCTGCAAAAGATTTTTTTACAAATTTAGATTTTAAACAACAAGATAATAATCAACCTGTACCGATAAGTGAAAATGAAATTTTTTTTCCAGGGGGAAGTTATAATAAAACATCAAAATGTTATAATTCTGCAAAAATCTATAATATTAAAGACCATAAATTCATAAATACAGCAGCTACGATGAATGTGCCTCGTTATAATTATGGTGCAATAAAATATGATAATAATAATATTTTAATTGTAGGTGGCTTTTGTTCTGATAATAGTAAAAATTCTTATTCTTGTTCACAAATTGCAGAAATTTATAATATTAAAGATAAGAAATTTACGCAAATTTCAAATACAAATTTAAAATATAAAATAAACATTAATATAATTCGATTATCTGATGGAAAAGTTTTTATATCCTCTGGAGGTAACTTTGAAGTTTTTAATCTGGTTGATAAAAAGTTTTCAATTATTGCTCCTAAAGGACAATATATCTCAAATTTACATGAATATATATATACAATAAATAATTATTCAGATTCAGACATTATACAACTAAATCAAAAAGAAATTTTAATTTATGGAATAAGACCTCTGAATACTGTTCAAAATAGGGAATTGTTTGCAATGGAAATTTTTAATTTAGAAAATAAAACTTCTAAAAATATTCCTGTTGACTATAATAAATTAAGTTATATAAATATAGGTTCCCTTATTAAAATAAATAATGACTCAATTTTATTTATTGGAGCCGGAAAAGATAAAAAAGATGTTATTGAATTTGACATTAAAAATAAATCTTTTGAATATTATAGCAAACTTTCAAAACCTTTAAGTGATAATGGGTTTTTGTTAAATAATGGCAAAGTTTTATTTGTTAGAGGTAGTCTTTTTAAACCTGATTATGTTAGAGGTACATCTCTGGAACATGCGGTATATGATTATAAAACCAATAAAATAAATAATTATAAAATATCCAATGATTCATATTATATGACACATTTTGTAAATATGGATAACAATACCGTGTATATAAGTGGTTATAAAAATAATCAGCCAATGTTGTATAAATATTAGAAAGTTGAGGTAAGTATGACATCTGTGGTTTTAGAGAAAAGTGAAACTGGGACAATCTTAAATCCCGCATTATTATCAGTCTTTGCAAAGGCTACATATTTAAAACAGTATAATCAAGAAAACATGACTTATGATGATGCTCAAATTTCTTTAAACGAATGGGGAAGAAATACGAACACAGATGTTTCTAATTGGTCAGTATTAGAAATTGAAGGAAATAAAGAAACTGGTGTAGGTACAGCTTGGGGTGGCTTTGCGGCAGTCGCCTATAAGAATTCTATAACCAACGAAATTATAATTGCATACAGGGGTACAGATTCTCCTTTAGATATTTTAATATCTGATGCTCAAATTGCATTTAATTTAACACCTCAACAAGCCAATGCAGCGGTAAATTTTTATGATAAAGTTGCAAGTTTAAATTCTAATTGTCGAATTTCTATTACAGGACACTCTTTAGGTGGAGCTTTAGCTCAATATGTTGCGGCTCTTAAACATTGTTCTGCTGTAACATTTAATGCTCCAGGAGTAAAGATGCCAACGAATGGAAATGCAACAAATATTGTAAATTATGTAAATATGAATGATTTTGTTGGATGTTTAAACACCCATTTAGGTGAAACTAGATATTATTTGCCAGATGGAATTTATATGGATGGCAATTTTAAACCTCATTCAGATTATTTAGGTGCTGATTTTAGTAAATATATCGTTATGCCCGATGGTATTTGGACGCTAGGTCATTCTTTAGCATTATGGGGTTATGATGAAAATAATACAAATACTACATTGAAAGCCTTACTTTCAGCTATGGTTACAAAAACTAATTTAGATAAAGCGGTACCTATTATTGAGCAATATTTTGGGGAAACGCAACTTTTGGAAACTTCATTCAAGTTTCAACTTCCTAATAATTATTGCTATTGTATTGGTTCAAAATATGATGATAGTTTAATTGGCTCTAATAAAAATGATACATTATGGGGGAACTCTGGTAATGATATATTAAATGCTGGCAAAGGTAACGATAAACTTTTAGGTGGCAACGGAAATGATGAATATGTATTTAAAACTGGAGACGGCAATGATATTATTCAAGATACAGATGAAAATTTAACCTCAGTAAAAGATATTGTATATAAGGTAAAAGATGGTCGTGTAAATATAAATTCTAATATTTTAACAGGTGGTAGTTATAATGAAACTACTGGACAATATGATAGTAATGATACTGGAGTTTCATATACCTGGAGTGGTTTAAACGGTACTGATTTATTAATTTCATATGGTAGTGGGGATACTGTTACTGTTAAAGATTTTAATAATGGTGATTTAGGAATTTTGTTTGATAAATCAAAAACAGATAATCTTGAAGATATTGCAAATCAGTTAAAACGAGATAAACAAGTTCAGGCTGATATTTTATCAAATGATGAAAATTATGCAACAAAAGAAGTATCCTTAACTTATGTAGATGAAGCAGGCATTGAACATACAGTTATTGACTGTGAAAAAACAAGTAAAATTTTGAATGGTTATGGAGATTCAATTTCTGGAGCTTCACTTGATGCAACCGGCACATTCATGGTATTGGATTCTACAAATAATAAAATAACATTAAAACAAAAGCCTGTAGATTATAGTCCACTAGTAAATGAAATGAAAAATATAACTAATGGAATTGAATCAAAAAGAGAGGATTTGCCTATTCAAGGTTCTAATATTTATATTCCAACATCATCAAAAGATGGCTCTCCTACAATTGAAAATATCCATTATATTTATGCAACAAAACCAAGTGGTGGAGGATTTCTTGCAGGATTATTTACCGTAATCCAATTAGCTGCAACGTTAGCGACAGGGAATTTTTTGGCTGCAGCATTTGTAGCATTAAATTCTGGTATTGCTGGAAATAAGGTTGCTCAGATTTCTACAATTCTAGATAATGCATATACTGCTTTTAGGTATATGACTCCAGATTTTAAAGGTCTTTCTGCAATATTTACGAATAAATCTCATGGTGTTATAACTGGTGCCGCAAATGGTGTTGACAATATACGTGTACCTTCGTTGTGGATAAATGAGGATTACTCGTATATTTTAGATGGAATTAAATATAACAAAGATGGTGTTAAAATAGTAACTAGACAAGTAAATCCGATTAAAAATATTCTAGGGTATTTGGGGCACTATGGTAATTCAAACTCTCAAATGTTTAAATTATATGCTTCTAAGTGGGGAAATTTACTTGATAATCCTTCATTGTCACCAAATCCTTTTGGGGCATTAAATCTTTTTGATTTAATTGTTAATAAAAATACAAATCCAAATATTCCATATTCACAAAATTATAGTGTAAATACCTCAACTGGTAGTATAAGCGGAAGTGTTAATATTGAAACAAGTAACTTATTAGCACCAGACTATTCAACACCTGAGGATACTCCGAAATTTGAATTAGCAGTAGATAGAGGCTGTCCATTGATTTTAGATTTAGGTGATGATGGTATTGAAACATTAGATATTGATGAAACTAATATATATTTTGATACTCAAAATAATGGTTTTGCTACAAAAACCGGATGGGTAAGTAAAAATGAAGGATTCCTTGTCGTTGATAAAAACAATGACGGAAAAATTACACAACAAAGTGAAATGTTTGGTTCAGAGACTAAATCCGGATTTGAAGATTTAAAAGCATATGATTCTAATAATGATGGTGTAATTAATTCCTTGGATACTAAGTTTAATGAACTTAAAATTTGGCAAGATTTGAATGAAAACGGAATAACAGATGAAGGAGAATTGAAAACTCTTGAACAAATGGGAATTAACTCCATTGGTTTAAATGTAGTTGACTTAAATCTTGAACATAATCAAAATACAATTACTGGAATGTCAACATATACAACTACTGATGGAAAAACTCATAATATATTTAATGTAAACTTTGCATTTAATAAAATTTATACACAATATACAGGAACATATGAGCTAAGTTTGGATGTGCTTGATATGCCATGGCTGAGAGGTTATGGTTTAGTAAAAGATTTACAGCTTAAAATGTCTGAAGATGAAAGTTTTAAATCTTACGTAAAAGAGTTGTCGTTAATGGATGATGCTAAGCAAATTTACAATAAAATGGATGAGTTTTTAGCTAAATGGATTGGGTGCGAAGATATTGATCCTGCGGCAAATCAAAATGGTATCAATAGTCGAGAATTAACTATCTTGAATAAATATCTGAATTTGGGCTTAGAAGGTGAAATATCTTCGGATAAAAAAGTATTTTTAGACCATGCATATTTAGGACTTAAAAATAAAATTTATGCAAACTTTATAGCACAAACGTCTATAGGTGATGCTTTTGAAATTAATTATGATTATAAAACAGATTCAATGCTTTATAATGATAATACTTACGAAAAATTAATTACAAATTTACCAAATCAAAAGAATTTTTATGCTTCATACATTATTTCAAGTGTATTAAATGATGCCGGTTCATTAGATGGTAATAAACTTGCTTATACAATAACACAAAAAGGCTTTGGAGCATCTTTGATATCGTATTTGAATAGTGGCTTTCAAATTCTAGATACTGGTGAAGTTAAGATGTTAGATCCAAATACTCCAATGTATGTTATTGGAACATCAGGGAATGACACAATTACTGGTACAGATAATGCAGATATTATTTATGGTATGGATGGTGATGATATTTTAATTGGCGGAGCCGGTGATGATTACTTGTCTGGTGGTAATGGTAACGATATTTTAATTGGTGGCGATGGTAATGACACATTAGATGGCGGAGCTGGAGATGATAGACTTGAAGGTGGTTACGGAAATGACACTTATATATATGATGGACAAGGTAAAGATACTGTAATTGATGAGCGTTGGGTAAAAATCGCTCGACAAGAATGGTATCAGAGTGGTTGGTGGATTTTTAAACGTTGGAAATCAAGATGGGTATATCAAGATCAACTTGTTGATGCGGGGAATGATACTGTTATCTTTGGTGATAATGTAAAAGAAAAAGATGTACAAATATCTAGAAAAGGCAATGATTTAGTATTTAAACTCAATGGTACTGATAATAAATTAACTATAAAAAATTGGTATTCAACAAAAGAACAGCGTGTAGAAAATTTTGTATTTGCAGATGGGTTTGTTATTAATCATAAACAAATAATGAATACGATTACTGATAAGTTAGGAAATGATAATATAATTGGCACAAACGAAGATAATTTTATATTAAGTAAGTCCGGAAATGATATAATTAATGCTAAAAAAGGTAATGATGCTATTATAAATCATGAAGGGGATACTACTTATATCTTTAATAAGGGTGATGGTAATGATATTATAATGGATTACCAAGGTAATGATAAAATAAAACTTGGTAATGGCATATTAGCTAAGGATGTAAAATATATAAGAAATAATAAAGACTTAATTATATCTATAAACAATATGTCAGATACCATAACAGTATTAAATTGGTTTATTTCAGATGATAATAAAATAGAAAAAATCGAATTCGCAGATGGTACAATTCATACTCCTATTGAAGTTTCAAATACATTGGCTTCAACTATAGCCACTGGTTATGATGATGTAATTATTGGTAATGAACAAGACAATATTCTAGATGGTTTAGCAGGGAATGATTATATTGAAGGTCGAGGAGGTAATGACACCTTAATTGGAGGTCTTGGAAAAGATATAATGAAAGGTGGACTTGGTAACGATATTTATTACGTAGATAATCTCGGAGATCAAGTCATAGAAAATGAAGGTGAAGGTAATGACACAATAAATACTGTTGTGTCATATGAATTGCCGGATAATGTTGAAAATCTGAATTTAATTGGTAATGGTAATATTAATGGAAAAGGAAATAATTTAAATAATGTTATTACAGGAAATGCCGGAAATAATATTATAGATGGTGTAGGTGGAACAAATACGCTCAAAGGTGGTAAAGGAGATGATACATATATTATAAATGCCGCAAATGTAAATGATGTTATTGTTGAAAACGTAAGTGAAGGTAATGATACAGTTTTATCTTCTGTTTCCTATACATTAAAAGCTGCAAATGTTGAAAATATAATACTAACAGGTAACGACAATATAAATGCAACTGGTAATAGTGAAAATAACTACATCGAAGGAAATGAAGGGGATAATATTTTATCTGGCGGGGCAGGTAATGATACATTGTATGGTGGCGGTAAAGGTAAAGATACCTTAAAAGGCGGTACCGGCAATGATACCTATATTGTTGACTCATCTGCCGTTACTGTAGTTGAAAATGCAAATGAAGGAACTGATACAGTAATATCAAGTATTAATTATACACTCACCGCAAACGTTGAAAATTTGAAACTAGAGGGTTCTTCAGGAATAAGAGGAACTGGTAATGCTCTAAATAATGTCATTACAGGTAATAATCAAAATAATACGTTTGTTGGCGGTAAAGGCAATGACACTTTAAAAGGTGGTACAGGTGCAGATACTTATATCTTTAATAAAGGTGATGGACAGGATATTATTCAAGAAAATAGTCCAAATTCAAATGCGGTAGATAAAATTGTTTTCGGTGCAGGTATTACAAAAAATGATGTTACATTTACAAGAAGTGGATATGATTTAATTGTAGCAATTAAAAATACTACAGATAAAATTACAATAAAAAATTCGAATTTAGCATTTGGTAGTAGGATTGAAAGATTTGAATTTGCAGATGGAACGTATATTGACGGGAATAGTTTATATACATTAACAGCTACCGCATCAAAACAATCATTGTATTCAGATGTTAGTTATTTAAATATAAACTCAAAAGCAAGTGTTGTTGAACGAGAATATTATGATGAAGGTGGCTTAAAATCAGAAACAATTTATGGAACTAATGCAAAGATTAGTTCTAAGAAAATTTATGATGCGAATGGAGTATTAATTCAACAAAATACATATAATACAAAAGGATTGATAACAAAAGAGGTTAAGTATAAAGCTGCGAATATTATTGATACACAAAAGGAATATACATATAACTCTAGCAATAGAGTATCAAAAGTAAAAAATTATATTGGGACAGGTGTGGATAATACTGAAGAATATACGTATAATTCAGCAGGTTTAAAAACTAAAACGGTAATATATAAGGGTACAACAACTAATAAAGTATATGAAATAAAATATACATATAATTCGGCTAATAAACTTTCAACAGAAACAAAAACCAGATGTGCAACTTCTGTAGTGACTGATAAAACATCTTATACTTATGACAGTGCTGGTCGAATGACAAGGAAACATTATCAAACAGGATATGATAAAGCTGAACCAAAACTTTCGGGTATGACATACACTTGGACATTAGGTACTGAAGAAGATATCCGATACTCTTATAATGATGCTGGTAAAATAACCAGAGAACTCACATATGGAGGCTATACGAAAGCTGTTTCCAAAAAAGTTGGAACGACAACATATAATTATGGCGAACGAGCTACACGAAAAAGTAAACAGGTGGACTATACATACGATACTAGTGGTCGTATAACAAGTAAAAGAACTGATGTCGGATATAGTAAACCAACCCCTAAAAGTAGTGGCATGGAATATACTTGGACTATGCGAAGTGATGAGGATATTACATATTCTTATAATTCTTCTGGAAAAATCTCTAAAGAAGTAACAAATAGAGCTTACACTGAAACTGTGACTAAAACTGTTGGTGGGAAAAAATATACTTATGGAGAATGGCATATGCATAAAGCTCAAGAAATTGTATATGCATATAATGGAATAGGTGATATAACATCAAAAACAACTACGGTTGGTTATTATAACAGTTCAGGAACATGGGCATATAGAACAAACGAAAAAATCACTTATTCTTATAATGCTAATCATCAATTATCAAATATAAAAACTTCTAGTAGTTATTATGATTCTGGAGCTTATAAACTCAGAACATCAAGAGATGTAAGATATACTTATAATGACGATTGCAGAATAACAGGAGAAAAAGTCTATAAATATCATTATAATGATAAGAAAGTATGGACTTCATATTTGGTTGAACAAAAAACATATAAATATGATTCTGAAGGACGTTTAATATTAGCTCAGCATTTTAATAATAGTAAACTTGTAGAATCAATAAAATATGAATATACAACTGATGCTAATCATTATTTAACAAAACAGGTTATTTATAAAGGAGTTATTTCTAATAATAGTGTATCTTCATATAATAAATATCAAGAAGTTACAATAAATTCTTATTATAATAAACTTGTTGGTGATGCTTCAAATAATACCTTAAATGGAAGTAATCAAAGTGATAATTTGCAAGGCGGTGCCGGAAACGACACATTATATGGCAATGCCGGTAATGATATTCTCAATGGTGGAGCAGGAGCTGATTTGATGGTAGGTGGTACCGGGAATGACACCTATGTTGTAGATAATGTAAATGATATTATTGTTGAACATGCAAATCAGGGTAATGATACTGTTCAAACAACATTAGATAATTATACGTTGGGTACAAATCTTGAGAATTTAACATTACTTGGAACTGGTAATTTAACAGGTAAAGGTAATGCATATAATAATGTTATGAAAGGTAATTCCGGAAATAATACTTTATATGGTTATGCCGGCAATGATGTAATTGATGGTGGTGCCGGTAGTGATACTATGTATGGCGGAGTTGGTGATGATACTTATTATGTAGATAATACCGGAGATAGAGTAATTGAAAATGCAAATGAAGGTAATGACACTGTAATCTCAAGCATTAATTATACTCTAGCAGCCAATGTTGAAAATCTATACCTAGCTTCAACTGCGGGAGCAATTAACGGTACCGGAAATAGTTTGAATAACAAAATGGTTGGAAATGATGATAATAATATCCTTGACGGAAAAGCCGGTAAAAATACTTTAATTGGCGGCAAAGGTGATGATACTTATATTATTAATTCATCAAATGCTTCCGATACAATTATTGAAAATTATGACGAAGGTATAGATACAATAAAATCAAGTGTGACATATTCACTTGCAAATATCTATAATGTGGAAAACCTGACTTTGACCGGTACTGATAATATTAATGGAATTGGTAATGATACGGATAACTATATAACCGGTAACAGCGGTAATAACATATTACGCGGTGGCGAAGGCAACGATACTCTGTATGGTGCAGGTGGTTTTGATACTTTATATGGTGGCAAAGGTAATGATAAATATATTATTGATAATGTTAATGCTGTCGTTGAAGAATTGGAAGATGAAGGTATTGATACTGTAATTACAAGTATTAATTATACTCTTACTGATAATGTCGAAAACCTTGAAATGACAGGAACTGCTAATTTAAAAGCTACCGGGAACGATTTAAATAATATTATTAAAGGTAATACCGGAGACAATACATTTGAAGGTGGAAAAGGTAACGATACTCTCTATGGAGATATTGGTAATGATACATATATCTTTAATCGAGGAGATGGTATTGATACAATATATGAAAAAGGTTCTATAAGTAAATATACTGATACTTTAAAATTTGGAGCCGATATAACTGTTGATGATGTTCAGTTTACAAAAGACGGCAAGGATTTAGTGGTGTCTATTATAGGTACTGACGATAAAGTTATAATCAAGAACTCTAATGTAAACACCGAAAGTCGAATAGAGCAATTTGTATTTGCAGATGGAACAACAATCAATGGTGAAGATTTCTATAAGGCAACTGCAACGAGAAATTATTGGAATGTAAGTTCAGAATTTGCAATAGGAAATAATGTACAGTCTTCATCATCAAACAGAAGTGTTGATAGGTATGGTAAACCAAATACTGAATATTTCTATGATGAAAATGGTAATCTTATAGAAGAAGTCCAATATACTTATAATATTTCTAAAAATCAAAATGTTGATGAGAATGGTAATGTTAGCTACAAATACAATTATGAAAAATTCTCCAACAAAATTTCCTATACTTATGATGAAAACAATAGATTGTTGACTAAAGAAGATGGAACTAACATCTCTTATTATACATATGAAGCACGTAGTGGATACAATTATGCTCAGATTGCACAAGTATATAACAATAACAATGAGTTAGTAGAAACTATAACGAATTTTTATGATGATAATGAACGATTAGTTCGGAAAAATATAGTAAATGAAGAAGCTCGTAAAGATGGAGAAGTGAATACCTACATTCTTTATACTTATGATGAATTAGGTAAATTAACATTAGAACAGGTGAAGAGAACATCGTATAATGATCGTGGTACTACAGTTACTAATAATATGTCAAAAACTGCATATACATATCATGAAAATGGTGATTTAAATATGGCAGATACAACGTCATGGTATAGAAAATACTCACATAATAGAACTTATACTTCAGACCAAGTTGTTTATAAATATAATGATATAGGTCAGGTTTCTTCTGAAATATATTTCACGGGCTATTATGATGAATTTCCTCAAGAAGATGGCACTGTTACCTTAGATTATGTCCGATATAAGGATGTAGTTAATTACAAGTATGTTGGTAAAGAATTAACAAGTAAGACTACAAATTCCGGATATTATAATAAAACTGATAAAAAATGGGAATTACATGTTTCAGAAAGACATACCTATAAATATGATAATAAAACAGGATTTCTTATTGAAGATAAAATTGAAACAGGCGAATTAGTTGATGGTACTTGGAAAACAAAACTCACAGAAAAATATAATTATGAGTATGATAGAAATTATATGATTTCAAAAATCACTTTAACTGATTATTCTATGAATAGTGGTGGAATTGAGGTTCAACGAATTGAAAACACTTATGATGATAAAACAGGTAAGCTAATATTAACTAATACTTATATCCAAAATGTATTATCTGAATCTGTCAAATATGAATACGTTTACGATAAAGATGGGGTTTTATTATCTCAAAAGATTTATAACGGTGATATAAATAATAATAGTGTAACTTCATATAATTTTATTAAAGAAGTATCTATAAATTTATATAATAATTTAATCCAAGGAGATGGTAACAACAATGTATTGTATGGCGGCGAACAAGATGATGAGCTAATTGCAAATTCCGGTAATAATATCTTATATGGAGGTTTAGGTAATGATACCTTAGTTGGAAATGAATACGGCAATGTGCTTATAGGTGGAAAAGGTGATGATACTTATGTCGTCGGAGCCCCTGATCCTATTCTTGAAAACGAAAATGAAGGTATTGATACGGTAAAAGCTGCAATGACAAGTTATGAGTTACCTGATAATGTTGAAAATTTAATATTATTGGGATATGAAAACAACCTTGTAGGTAAGGGAAATGCTTTAGACAACAAAATTACCGGTAGTTACGGTAACGATACATTATATGGTTATGATGGTAATGATACACTAAATGGGTATATAGGCAGTGATACGTTATATGGCGGAGCCGGTAATGATACATATGTGTTTAGTAGTTATCAAGGCTACAAAGATAATGATATTGTCTCTGATGATAGTGGTAATGATAGAATTCTATTTACAAACTCTGTCGATAAATCAAATATTGCAATCTATCAAGATGGCAATGATTTAATTATTGACTATGGTAGTAATCTTGGCTCAGATAGAATAACCATTAAAAACCAATCAAATGCAGATAATGCAATTGAAAAAATTGAATTGTCAGATGGTAGTTATATTTCAAATAGTGATATAAATCAAATCATCCAAAATATGACCGCATATGCACAAAATAATGCAATAGAGTTTACAGGAATTGACTCTGTGAAAAATAACGCTGACTTGATGAACCTTGTGGCATCAGCTTGGCATAGTTAATCAGATAGTATGAAAGACCGATAATAATTATCGGTCTTTCTTTTAAAGTGTTCAGAAAATGGAAAAGATAACAAAAGGATTTATAACATTAGGGATAATAATAGCAGTTCAATTAAGCTGTTTAGGACAGGATTTTTCATATAAAGATACCTTAAATTCTGCAATAAATAACTCTTTTGACTTAAAAATGTCAGAAACGGATATCGGAATAAGCAGAGCACAACTAAAAGCAGTTCGGGCAGATTGGTACCCTACATTAAGTATGCAGTTCAATACAGAGTACAATAAAGATTTAACTGACGGTAAAGGTACATATGCTTATGCCGGGAATACTATGATTACTCCTTTTACTCAATACCGAGATATGCTTTATCTGACGCTTTCTTATAACTTACTTGATTATGGAATTCAAGGTAAAAAAGTTCATATCGCAAAACAAGAACTGGCTCAAAAAGAGATTTCGTATAAGTTACAGCTTAAGGAGTTAAAACTTAAAGTCTTAGAATTATATACAAAGGCACAGCAAAATAATAATTCTATTAACGTTAAAACCGAAGTTCTTAATTTATATGAAAATATGTTTAAGAATAAAGAGCGAATGTTCAAAGCCGGCATGAACAGTAAATTAACAGTAATGGATGAAGCTGTAAAAATCGCTAAAACTAAAAATGAAATAGAAAATTCTAAAATAGAACTGAAAAATACACTTGAAGATTTAGCGTATTACACTAAACAAGATTATAATCTAAACGGATTGAATTTCAGAAATATAGATGACACAGATGGTGCAGATGATTATATAGTTGAGATTAGCTCTAATAATGTTATAAAGTCCGAGGTTAAGAAAAATCAATTTGATTTTACTTTTGATCCGTATTTGACCGATGAATCACGTTATTATGATTTGGAAATTGATAAAAAGAAATCAGAACTTAGCATACTAAAACGTCAGCTATTTCCATCCTTCAGGTTTTATACAGGTTATTCTCTTTACGGACAGAATCCTAATAATTACTATTCTTCCGTGCAAAATATCGGTCAACGAAGCTTGGTAATTGGTGTATCAAGCCAATATGTATTTTTTGACGGGTTTAAAAATCGTGCAAACCGAGAAAAAACTAAACTGGAAATTCAAAAATTACAATTAGAAAAAGAGAAAAAATTATCCGAATTAGAAAGCAAATATAAGAAAAGTTTTAAAACTTACGAATCCTATAACGAGGAATTAACAACAAACAAAGACCTTTTGGCAACAGTAAAAGAGAAATTGGATGCAGTTAATCGCCTTAACAGTAATAAACTTATTGAACAAAATGAGTTACTCTCTACAAAAGCGGAATTGCTGAATCAGGAATACGAATTGGAACAGAATATAATCAATATAACTTCTAAATTAGAAGAAATGAAAATAATGTCAGGAGCAGATGAATTATGATGCAAACAGGGCTGATAGCATTTGAAATAGTATGCCGTATAAATAATATAGGAATAGATTTACGTTCTATTGTTCGTGAAAACGGGATAACTGAGGACGAGATTTCAAAAGAAGAACTTTTGCTGATAGCTAAAAATGCTGAGTTTAAAGCAAAAATTAAACCTATGGATTTTGATAAATTCCCAAAATATCCGTTTCCTGCAATTTTTATTTTGAAAGATAATACTTTTGGGGTTATCTTAAAACCTGATTGTGAAAGTAAAAAAGCTCTTGTATTTATTCCTGAGGATAAAAAGGCAAAAGAATTGACTTTTGATGAAATATCTGAGATTAGTAACGGTGAAATCATCTTTCTATCTCATAAACTAATGAATGAACAAATTAGATTCGGTTTTAAGTGGTTCTTTGTTGAAATAATGAAATATAAACGAATTATTGCCGAAGTAATGCTTGGTTCATTTGTAGTTCAGTTATTTGGACTTGTAACTCCGTTATTTACACAGGTAATTTTAGATAAAGTAATTGTTCATCGCAGTATGTCAACTCTTGATGTACTGGGAATTGCATTTGTCGCAGTGAGTATATTTGAGTTTTTACTAAACCTTACACGAAACTACATTTTTATACATACAGCAAATAAAATTGATGCAAAACTTGGCGCTAAATTATTTCATCATTTATTTGCGCTACCTTTCGTTTACTTTGAATCAAGAAAAGTCGGTAATATTATCTCCCGAGTGAGAGAATTAGACCAGATTAGAGAATTTATAACAAATAAATCAGTGTCTGTAATTATTGATTTATTTTTCTCAACGGTATTTCTTGTTGTGATGTTTATTTACAGTAAAATCCTTACGTTTGTCGTTCTTATAATCGTTGCATTGATAGGTATTCTATATGTAACAATGACTCCTGAGTTGCGGGCAAGACTTGAAAATAAATTTCAAATGTCAGCGCAATCTAATTCCTACCTTGTAGAAGCGGTAACAGGTGTTCAGACAGTAAAATCGCTTTCTATTGAAGGAATAATGCAGAAAAAATGGAATGATTACCTTGGAAGATATGTCAAATCAGGTTTTAACCTTGCTGTAATGAGTAATTTTGCAGGTTCACTTTCAAACCTGTTCCAAAAAATGATGACTATTGCTATTTTATGGATTGGTGTAACTTTAGTTATAAAAAATGAATTAACAATCGGTCAGTTGATTGCATTTCAAATGTTCGCAAATCAGTTCATAGCACCTGTTATGAGGCTTGTTAATCTTTGGAACGAATTTCAACAAGTTTTGTTAGGCGTTGACAGACTCGGTGATATCTTAAATAATCCGATCGAACTTACCTCAAGTAAAGCGATTACACTTCCAAAAATTAATGGTTCTGTACGAATTGATAATTTATCATTCAAATACAGCCCCAATAGTCCAATGGTATTAAATGGCGTTACTTTAGATGTAAAAGCAGGACAAAGTATCGGACTTGTAGGTCGAAGCGGCTCCGGTAAAAGTACAATAACAAAACTTATACAAAAACTATATCTTCCGTTTGAAGGTACAGTCTATATTGATGATGTTGATATCAGGCAAATGAACCCCGTGTGGCTTAGAAATAATATTGGGGTTGTATTACAAGAAAATTACCTGTTCTCAGGGACAATCCGAGATAATATCGCAATGCCAAAACCTGATGCTCCAATTGAAGCTATTATTCAGGCTGCACAAATCTCGGGAGCACATTCATTTATTTCAGAAATGTCTGAAGGGTATGATACTTTTGTAGGTGAACGAGGCTCAACTCTTTCAGGTGGTCAAAGACAAAGAATTGCAATAGCTCGAGCTTTGATTACTAATCCGAAAATAATTATCTTTGATGAGGCAACTTCTGCTCTTGATTACGAGTCAGAACGGGTTATTATGGATAATCTTGATAAAATTAAACATGGTAGAACTATGTTTATTATTGCTCATAGACTATCTACTGTTAAAAATTGTGATTTGATTGTAGCACTGGATAAAGGTTCAATTATTGAAGTTGGAACTCACGATGAACTTATTAAAAAACAGGGCTATTATTATAATCTTTATACACAACAAGGAGCACTTAAATGATAAATCTTTTAAATAAATTCCTGAAAACAGACTCAGACGACAGTTATGAGTTTCGTCCGATAATTACAGAAATTGAAGAATCTCCTGTAAATCCGCTGGGACGTACAACTTTTTGGATAATCATTTCGTTGATATTTTTTACTGCACTATGGCTATTTTTCGGAAAAGTAGATATTGTTGTCTCTGCAAGAGGAAAGGTTATCCCTGACGGCGAAATAAAGATTATTCAACCACTTGAAACAGGTGTTGTTAAAGAAATTCATGTTAAAGAAGGTGATTTTGTAAAACAAGGGCAAACACTTATTGAAATTGATACTTCAACAACTCAGCCTCAATTACAATCACTTCAAGCAAACCTTGATTATATCAATACAGAACGTCAACGTTTAAAAGGTGAAATTGTCCAAAATGCTGAAAATTCTTACACTCAAAACGAACTTGCAAAATCAGCTTATGCAGATTTACAAAACCAACTTGCATCAAAAAATCATGAGATTAAAAGGTTAAGAGAAGATATTGCAAATTACCAAAAACAATTAACTTTAAACCTCGATAAAGAACGCAGAATGCGTGATGTAGAAGATATTATCTCGCGTAATGATTTAGACAAAGTTCATGCTGAGAATATGGATTATAGAAGCAGAATAGCGAGTTTAAATGAACAGATAAGAAGTATTCAAAAGGATGCCGACTATATCCGTACAAATTTTAGAACTCAGAATTTGACCCAACTTGCAGATAGAGATAAACAGGCAAATGAATTGGAAGCAAATATAAAAGAAATAGAGTTTAAGAAGCAGCAACAGAATATAATTTCACCGGTTGATGGGTATGTAAATACAATGCTTGTCCACACAATCGGCGGTGTTGTTACTCCAGCTGAAAAAGTTATTTCTATAGTACCGGCAGATTCTCCGCTAAGTATAAAAGTTTCTGTACTTAATAAGGATATTGGTTTTGTAAAAGAGGGTATGCCGGTTCAAGTGAAAATCGATACTTTTGACTTTCAAAAATATGGAATGATAGAAGGAAAAGTTAAAAAAGTCTCAAAAGACAGTGTCGAAGATGAAAAACAAGGACTTATCTATGATGTCTTTATAACTCCGGTAACGAAAACATTGAGAGTTGACGGAATTGATCAACCAATCTCAACCGGTATGGGCTTATCTGCTGAAATCAAAACAGGTAAACGAAGAATAATAGAATTCTTTATTTATCCAATAATAAAATACTGGTCTGAAGCGGTTTCTATTAAGTAAGATAATAACTATATAATCTCTTGTTTTAAAATCATGTAAATGTTATAATTCAAATCAGAGGAGTATTTATATGGCTGAGATTATTTTTAAACGAAGTATGAATGTTGGTACTATTAGTGCTGAAAGTGATAAAGAATTCTTAGAACAATGTTTTATTGAAACTCCAGAGTATGAAGATCTTTGCGATTTTAATAGTAAAAAGATGATTATTCTTGGTCGTACTGGTTCTGGTAAAACGGCTTTATTAAATAAAATAAAAGAAGATGTGGATTGCTATATAGAAGTTCGTCCAGATACTTTTGCCTTGCAATATATAACAAATGTTCCTTTTGTTAATAAGCTAGAAAAAGAAAATGTTAATCTTGAAATTTTTTATAAATTTTTATGGTTGCATGAATTAATATCTCAAATAATAAAGAATTATTTTAGTTATAATAGACGAAATTTAGTAGAAGAGTTGGCTAAAAAAATTTCTAGTGGTCGAATAAATCAATTAAAAAAATATTTAGAAGAATATGATGGAATATTTTTTGATGAAGGTTCAACTGAAAAAATAACTAAAGATGTTGAAAAACAAATATCGGCTTCCATTGGTACAGATTTAAGTAAGTTAGAAGGCACCTTATCTGATACTCAACGTTCTGAGATTGAAACCAAAACTAGTCAATATATTCATAAGAAACAAATTGCACAATTGAAAAATATAATATCCTTATTTAAAGAATATTTTGGTTCAAATAAACAAAAACGAATTGTAGTTGTTATCGATAATTTAGATGAAAACTGGATTAATCAAGTTTCCAAGTATAAACTAATTGATGCATTACTTAATGCTATTCGTTTATTTGTAGATATTCCAAATATGAAAATATTATTAGCAATGAGAGCTGACTTATTGGCAAAAACTTGTGAAACAACTCATAGACAAAATGAAAAAGATGAATCTTTTACAATAAGATTGAATTGGACACCTAAAATGTTAGAGGACTTATTAAATAAAAGAATTGAATATCTATTTTCATATAAATATAAAAAGAATACTAAAATTACATTTTTGGATTTATTTTCTTTTGATATTAATGGAATTGCTGCAAATGATTATATAATTTCACGTACGATGATGAGACCTCGTGATGCTATTAGCTTTGTAAACGCATGCATTCAGCAAGCTGATAACTCTGCATCAATAACAGCAGAGCATGTGTTAGATGCGGAAAATATATTTAAGCAAGAGAGATATAATGCCCTGCAACACGAATGGAATGATGTATATGGTAATATTGAAACCTATTTTAAAATAATATATAAATTAGGAAATGTTTTTAAACTTAGTGAATTATTTGAAAGTTCAAAATATTCTGAAATAGAGCTTTTGGCTTATGAAAATTCAGTTCTTGGAGAGAAGTTCTTTAATAGAAATGGTGATGATAACACTAGCAAAGAAAGTTTAATAAAAGACTTAATAAATATTCTTTTTACTATTGGTTTAGTTGGTATTAAAGATAAAAAAACAAAAAAAGTCTGTTATGCGACTCCATCCCGTTCTACATTGACGGTTTTGGATTTTATGGACAAAGATTTAAATTTTGAAATTCATCCTCTTTTTAGAATTTAATTTGTTAAACTTCCAAATTTCGCATTTCATCTGTCACTATTTCGCATTTGAGGTGTCACTTTACATTTTTATATAATGTTTTTGTAAGTAGTTAAGGGAGAAATTTTTATGAAAAAGTTTTTTGGATTATTTATTGCATTGGTTTTAGGGATTCAATTGAGTGCAAATGCAGCTACTGATTGGACTAATAAGGCTAATGTTGCAAGAGTTAACACTATTGGTAAGGCTTTATTGGCAAAAAATAATTTACCAACAAAGATTGAATTTAAAGTTATTGAAACAGATGAGGTTAATGCGTTTGCAAATGCAGATAAACAAATTTATGTTTATACAGGACTTTTGAAATTTGTAAACAATGATGCAGAATTAGCCGGAGTTATTGCTCATGAAATCGGTCATATTGTTAATAATCATGTTGCAAAGCAAAATGTTGTAAATACTGTTACTTCAACTGCTATTTACAATGCTAATATGGATTATCGTTTAAAGGCAATGACTAATACTGCAAATAATTTAACAATGTTGAAAATGTCCCGTACAGAAGAGTATGAAGCTGATATTACAGGCGTTGATTTGATGACTAAAGCAGGTTATAACCCGTTGGCAATGGTTTCTGTATTGTATAAGATTGGCGGTTGTTATAAAGACTTTACTTCTACTCACCCGTCAGGGGATAAAAGAACTATGTATATTTACGACTATATAACATACACATATCCTGATAAGGCAAAACTCGGTTATACTACTGATTCTTACAAAAAATTCATGGCGTATGCCGAGCCAATTGTAAAAGAACGAAATGCTGATCCTAAAAAGGTTGAAGCTTTCAATAAATCCCAAAAGAAACTTCAGGAAAAACGCTTGGCAAAACTTGAAAAATATAAAAATGCTAAAGATTCTAATGGCTGGGAAAAATCCTTCAACGTAATACGAGCAATTTCATATTAAAAATAAGAAGCACCGAAAGGTGCTTTTTATTTTATAAACTTTAGTAATTCTACTGATGTTATATTTTTTTATGTGTTTAAAAATATATTTCACAGGAGAATTTTTATGAAAAAAAGAAATGATGTTTCAAAAAATAAAGGTCTAGAAGAATATGGCGATGTAGAATTTGCCGATAATGTTAATAATAAATATCCGATAGATACTCCGGAGCATATTAGAGCAGCATGGAGTTATTTTCATATGCCAAGAGATTATGAAAAGTATTCGGAACAAGATAGAAAAACTATTACGAATAAAATAATAAAAGCCTGGAAAGAAAAAATTTCTCCTGAAGGTCCGCCTTCAGCTTAGTATTTTAGTAAATTGGTTCCGGCGGATTTCCATATAACCAGTTTTTTAAACCATTTGGAGATCCGTCTTTATTAAAATATTTTGCTTCCGGTCTTCCAGAACCATAACTTGTGGCAATTATTTTTGGCGTTCCTGTTTCCGGATAGAATTCGCTATGTATTGTTTGAGATGTGTTCCATTGTCTAACTCCGCATCCACCTCGTTTATCCAGGTAAAAAGCTATAAAAGAGTTGTTTTCCGGTGTTCTAAATCCCAGTTCTACGTCTCTTGGGGCTTTTGGGTTATCTCGAAGCATATTCCAGAACCCATGTCTGCCAAGACTTGATATTGTTAACGAAGGCTGTTCTTCTTTCCCAGCTAGAAACATTGTATTGTTGATAGATTCTCTAACAAGTTTGTCAACATCCGCTCTAGGTTTAGCCATCCATAACTCGTGTAACAATCCGCGAAATCCTTTTTCATCAAATAACTCTGCTATCAGTTTGAAATTTTCTGTTTTTAGGATGCTTTTATCCTGTCTTAGTGCAGTAAAAAGTGTTCTAAAGCCTTTTTCTATTTCAGATTCGTTTTTGAATGTTTTACTAACAGAATTAATTACGATATCCGAGTATCCGGTGAAGCTTGGAGAATTTTTCTTTGTAAAAGTGTCTGCTGGCACTGGTTGCAGTGAATTGTTGAAGGTTTGATTATTTGTAATATTGTTTGAATTTTTTATACCATGAGGTATAGAACTAATAGCAGAAACTTGCATTCTTAAACTCCTTTTATAATTGAAAACACATACCTTTTTATTGTTTGAGATATTACCATACAAGAATTTTATTGTCAATTTGATATAATAAAAATGCGGTTTTATTCTGTAAACCGCATTTTTGTGTAAGTTTAGTTTTTGTTGTTTTATTGTGGAAAGTTTTCTGTTATAAAGTCTATATCTTTATCGCCGCGTCCTGAAAGGTTAACTAATATTTTAGAATTAGGATTTTCTTTGGCTAGCTTTATTGCGAACGCAACTGCATGCGAACTTTCCAGTGCTGGAATTATTCCTTCGGTTTTTGAAAGTTCGTAAAATGCACTAATAGCATCTATATCATTGATAGTTGAATATTTTACTCTGCCGCAGCTATTTAAATAACAGTGTTTTGGTCCGACTCCGGGGTAATCTAATCCGCTTGCGACAGAATATGTTTGTGCAGGTGTTCCATCTTCATTTTGGAGTAATAGACATTTGAAACCATGTATTGAACCTTTTTTACCGAAGTTTATACTTGCCGCATTTTCGCCGATTTTTTCACTTTTTCCTAAAGGTTCAACTCCAAATAATTTAACTGTTTCTTCATTTAAAAATCCGTTAAATATTCCGATAGCATTAGAGCCTCCGCCGACACATGCTGTCACATAATCAGGCATTGTTCCTGTTAGTTCTTTAAATTGCTGATGAGCTTCTCTGCCTATTACTGTTTGAAAATGTTCTACTATCATAGGGAATGGATGAGGCCCAACGATTGAACCTATAGCGTATAAGGCGGTTTCGTATTCCTGCTGATATGCAGCAAAGGCTTGATCAACAGCTTCTTTTAAGCTCATTGCATCTTGCTTTACAGATATAATATTAGCACCGAGAAGTCTCATTTTTGTAACATTTGGTTTTTCTTTTTGAATGTCTTTTTCACCCATATAAATGTCACATTTTAAACCTAAGAGTGCAGCTGCAGTTGCTGTTGCAACCCCGTGTTGTCCTGCACCTGTTTCGGCAATAATTTTGGTTTTACCCATTTTTTTAGCAAGCAGAGCTTCACCTAAGCTGTGGTTAATTTTGTGAGCACCGGTATGGTTTAAGTCTTCTCTTTTTAAATAAATTTCTGCTCCGTATTTTTTAGATAGATTTTTTGCAAAATATATTGGGCTAGGACGACCTGTATAATATTTCAATAAATCGTTTAGTTCTTTGTTAAAATCAGCATCATCTTTTAATTTTAAGAATGTTTCGGTAATTTTGCTAAATTCTTCTTTTAAGCCATCCGGTAATATTTGTCCGCCAAATTCTCCAAAAAATCCTTCTTCTGTTGGTAATAAACTTATATTATTCATTATTTAATCTCCTTTATCAATTTGTATTAATTTTGGTGTAATTGCTTTTTTATCCTTTAATATTTTTGACCCTCTTGTAACTTTGCAAAGACTTACATTTAAGTCTTTTGCAATTTCTCTTTGGGTTTTGCCGTTTGAGAGCATTTTCAAAATGCACCATCGTTTTGATAAAGTGTTAATTTCTGTTTCTGTGAGTAATTCTTTGAAGAATGAACAAATATCTTCTTCTGTGTGAATACTATTTATTGCTTTTGCGATTTCTTTAATGTTATTCATTTTATTGTTTGTTTCTATTTGTAGTAACATTATAAAATAAGTCCTTGTTTCTGTCAATAGTAACATGTTTAAAATCTGTTATATTTAGTCTTACGTTTGCTATTATGTTATAATTTTTATATGGAAGAGACGAATTTAAAAATATCTATAGCACACTTATACCCTAAACATTTAAACCTGTACGGTGATTTAGGGAATATTATCACGTTGAGAAAACGCTGTGAATGGCGTGGAATTACTGTTGATTTTGAAGAAATCAATATTGGAGATTCTATTGGTGAGCATGATTTGTATTTTATAGGCGGAGGTCAGGATAAGCAGCAGGAAGATGTTGCAGAAGAATTATATTCTCACAAATCTGAACTTCTAAAACAGCGTGATGCCGGTTCTGTTTTCCTTGGAATTTGCGGCGGATATCAACTGTTTGGACATTATTATCAACCGCATGATAAAGACAAATTAAAAGGTATTTCGTTAATGGATGCTTATACTGTCGCAGGTAAAAAACGTTTTATTGGTAATGTTACAGTAGAAACAGATTTTCTTACTCCAAGAACTCTAGTTGGCTTTGAAAATCATAGCGGATTGACATATTTAGAAGGAGATACAAAGCCGTTAGGGCATGTTTGTGTCGGGAATGGTAATAATTCAAAAGATGGTTTTGAGGGCGGTAGATTTATGAATGTTTTTGGAACGTATCTGCATGGTTCTCTTCTTCCTAAAAATCCGCATTTTGCAGATTATCTAATATCTTTAGCACTGGAAAAAAAATATGGTGAAAAAATAGAGTTATCAAGCCTTGACGATAGTTTTGAAATGGCTGCACATAATTCTGTAGTCGGTAAAACTTATTAATTTATAAATATTTTAAAATATTGTATCCCTTATCGATTGCCTGACTGGTTTCAGCATCTGGAACGAAGTTTTTGTTGTAGTCAAAATAGAATAGACAATGGTTTGCAAATCCAACTTCAGCAGGCAATATAAAATCGGAGGTAATTACACAATTCTGTTTGGCTATATTACAAAATTCATTCGGGCTGTATTTTTCAAATTTAATTGAATATAACTCAACGTTTTTGCCTTCGATTTTTACGTTAAAATTAACTTGATCGCCGCTAGGTGTTGCATTTTTAAATTGTTTTGCAAAGTTTTGTGCTATTTCGTTAGTTGTAATTGTTGAATTTATACTTGTGTTTTGAAATCCTTTATCTAATTTATCATAGGCAACTTTACACTGTGCATTTCTGATAAATTTTTCAGGATTGTCAGGCGATTTTTTGATGAATTGAACTGTAATACCCAGCATTAAGAATGGTATTAGTATATGTAAGCCGATAGCAAAAATTGCCCATCGAGTTTGAGTTTTTCTAAATTGCTTCGGTGACATCCACCAGTCAACCTGATAAGCCCACATATTACCTTTAAATCCGCAATATAGCTGTAATAGTGTGTATAATATCCAGTTTATTCCAAGTGGTAATTGGTACCAGATTAAAGGAATTGCAAGCAGAGTAATCCAAGCACGGTGTTTAATCCCCCAGATGAAAGTTAAAAGAAGTGCACCCCAATTGAAATCTTTCAATTCAGGCGGCAAATCTTTTCCTTTATAACCTGTAAAAAACTCTTTCCAACTCATTATTTTATTGTATGTGCTATTTAACTATCTGTCAAATTTTAATTTTACAATAGAATTTCTTGTTTTTTAAAGGTGTCCTGAATATATTTGTAGTAGTCACTTTTGTAGTTCTTACAGAGTTCTAAAACTTTTTCAGCACTGATAAATCTCTGATTTATGGCTATTTCTTCAAGACATGCAATCTTTTCGCCTTTATTTAGTTCCATTGATGATATAAAATTACTTGCCTGAAGCATTGATTCATGAGTTCCAGTATCAAGCCAAGCAAATCCTCGTCCAAGAATTTCTACATTCAATAAACCTTTTTCAAGATAGATTTTATTTAAATCTGTGATTTCCAACTCTCCGCGAGCGGATGGCTGAAGTGTTTTTGCATACTTGCAAACATTTTTGTCATAAAAATACAAACCTGTAACTGCATAGTTTGACTTTGGTATTTGAGGTTTTTCTTCTAAAGATATAGCTTTTTTATTTTCGTCAAACTCAATAACCCCGAATCTTTCAGGATCTTTAACCCTGTAACCGAACACGATTGCTCCGTTGTTGGATTTGATAGCGTTTTTCATAAGTGTTGAAAATCCAAAACCATGGAAAATATTATCACCAAGTATTAGTGCTACATCGTCGTCGCCAATAAAATCTTCACCTACAAGAAGAGCATCTGCAATTCCACGCTGCACATATTGTATTTTATAATGAATGCTCATTCCTAAATGAGAGCCGTCACCCAGCAGTTTAACAAAGTTGTCATAATCAGCTTCGTTAGTAATTATTAGAACTTCTTTAATTCCGGCTAACATCAATGTTGACAGCGGATAATATATCATTGGTTTATCGTAAATAGGTAATAGTATTTTTGATATTGGTAAAGATGCCGGATAAAGTCTTGTTCCTGCACCTGCTGCTAAAATTATTCCTTTCATTTAACTCCTTCCATATATATCTGCGTATCTAATAATATCTTCTTCTAAAAGAATTTCTCCAAATTGGATTTCTAATATTTTCAAGTCTTTATTTGTTTTATTTTGTAAAGAATGTTTAACATCTATTGAAATATCAATGCTTTCACCCTCTGTTAAATTATATATTGTATTATTTTTGATAACTGTAGCATTTCCTTCAAGAACTACCCAATGTTCAGAGCGATATTTATGTGATTGTAGTGATAATTGTTGGTTAGGTTTTACACAAATTATTTTAGTTAAATAATTTATTCCTTTATCTTTACAGATGTAATATCCCCATGGGCGGCTAATTGTTTCAGAATTACTATTTTCATTTGTATAATTATTATTAATAAGCATTTCAATAAATTCTCTAATTGCTCCTTCTCCTCCTTTATTTTTTAATATTTTAATATTTTTAATCTTTTTAACCTCTTCTGTTGCATTTTGTGGACAAGCTTTATAGCCAACAGCTGATAATAGTTCGATATCATTAATATCATCTCCAATATATGCTACTTCTTCTAAGCTTATTCCAAGTTCTTGACAAATATGTTTGATATAATCTAATTTTTTCCAAGTTCCCATAGATAAGTAATCAATTTTTAATTTTTTAGCTCTTTTTTGAACAATTGAAGTGTCTTCGCTTGTTATGATTGCCGTTTTAATTCCAGCCACTCTTAATAGTTGAAATCCCATACCATCTTGGAAATTGAATTTTTTAGATTCTGTACCATTTTCATTATAATACATACAACCATCAGTCATTGTTCCATCAACATCTGTTGCAAAAAGTTTAATTTTAGTCATCATTATGTTTCTCCATTAATTTTTCTATTAGTAAAAAATCATCAGGTTCATCTATTTCGACGGCAGTATAATCTGGCATTTGATATACAGAAATTTTACCAGATAGTCTATTGTTATTTAATAAAATATTTTTTACTGAATTTATATAACAAGCCCCATTTTCCATCATTAACCCTTTAAAATCTTGGCGGCGTGGTCTATTTTTATAATCATAATTAATAGATTTTCCATCTTCTGTCCAGTAAAATCTTTTGTTTTCTACACAAGATAATGCAGAGTCTGCATTATCTTGTAATAAATTTTGAAACATGCTGTCAATATGTTTTGCTTTTAATAGGGGGGATGTAGCTTGTATTAGAAAAAAATAATCATCACTTTTTAAATTTGTTGAATGAATATATTCAATCATAACACTTTCAGTTGTTGATGTATCTTGTGCATTTTCACTTCTTCTATTATAAATTTCTATTTTGGGAAGATTAAATTTCTGTACTGTTTGTTTTATTTCTTCACTATCAGTTGCTATGACAACCTGATCAATACATGCTGCATCATTTGCTGCTTTTGCAGTCCAATATACAAGCGGATAACCTGCTAGTATTTTTATATTTTTAAGCGGAATAGATTTACTACCTCCTCTTACCGGTATAAATGCAATATTAGACATTTACTACCTCTTTTTCTGTTGAGCCTTTTATAATTTCAACATTTTTAATTTCAGGATGTTCATTTAAATAATCTGTAGTATAAACATCGTGGAATAAACCTTTTAAACCAACTGGATTAATTGAAATTACTTCAATATCTGGATATAGGATTTTTATCGCATATGCGGCTTCATGCCATAAATGTTCAGTTTTAGATAATAAAATGTTTTTTCTTTGCCTATCATAAAAATATCCACTATCTGTGCAATCACAACCTACAAGATATATTCGTTTTGGATGTGTGTATAAAATATACTGTAATGCAGAAAAAACAGTTCCACCTCCTCTGTCGTATAGTAAACCTTTTGAAATATCAGGATTTATTATATCAGGAATATTTTCATCCGCTCCTTTATATTGCGGATCCGAAATTAAAAATCTTTTTGCTCCAATATATAATAGGTCTTTGGTTGAGGTATTAAAATTTTTAGCATTTTTTTTGTTGATATGATATGCACAATATTTTTCTGCATCATAGTTTTTTAATGTATGCAAATTTTCAATTACAAACTCTTCATCGTGCATAAATAAAGTATCAAATCTAATATTCGTATTTAGCATTGCTCTGTTTATACTTACATGTACTGCATTATCTATTATTTCATAATATCTGGCACTTGGTCCACACGCAAATAATATTACATCTCTACCCAGATTTTTATTTTTTGAATTTTTAAATATGATGGGATGTATGTTTTGTGCAATTTCATTAAAATATAAGAAATTATTGATATCATCATATTTTTTTCTATTTTTTTTACATAAAACTTGAATTCCAAATATATAGTGCTTTTCATAATACTGATCTTGTTTTATTCTATATGCTTTACCTAGGAATTCTTTATATAAGTAGCCATTAATATGTCTTCTTGTACAATATGGTATCCCTAAAAATCTTTTTTTTGTATTATTATTTTTAGTTGTTCTTTCAATTATTGGATACCCAAGTATATCAAATGATGAATATTCGTCAAATTGAGATGCTCTATAATTATCTTCAATTAGTGCCTTTAAAAATTGAATTTTATTTTTAGGTAATAATTTAAATTTTGAACAGTCTTCAATTGTTAGATCTTTTATAAAACTTTTCCACTTTTCATAGAATTCTTTTTTATATTTAGATGATATATTTCGATAAAACCGGAATGGTGCTTTTAAAGATTGATAATAAAATTCTTCTTTTAAATCATTATATTTATTGTATTTTATCAAAATATTTTTAGCAAGTTCTCTTTGATCTAATATTGTCATTAGTCTAGCATCTTTACGTTTATTTGAAGCTGATGAATTTATATTATCTATACGATAGTGATATAAAAAATCGTGTACAGCTATTATTTTATCTGTTTTGCAAAATATTTCAGTCATAAATGGACCATCCTGATAGCTAGCTCCTTTCTGTTCACTAAATTTAATATTTTTTATAAATTCTTTTTTATATAATTTTGCCCAAACCGATTCATGGACGGTATATAAAAAAGGAAAATCCATAATGGAAAATAGATTATTGTTTGTTGTATTATTAATTGTTTCCATGAATTTCCTATTATGTGTTCCATCTTTAAATAAGGAATCTTCCATATATTCATAAAATGAAGTAATACATACATCAGCATCAAATTTTGTAATTTGATTATAAAGTTTTTCGTACATGTCTGGTTCTATCCAGTCATCAGATTCAACTAAACCAATATAATCTCCAGTTGCTTCTTCAATTCCTCTATTGCAAGCTGTTCCATATCCTCCATTTTCTTTATGAATAACTTTAATTCGACTGTCTTTTGCTGCATATTCATCACAAATTTGTGGACAACTATCTGGACTGCCATCATCTACTAATATTATTTCTATATCTTCTAATGTTTGGTTAATTACACTATCTAAACATTGGCGTAAAAATTTTTCTACTTTATAAATAGGTATTACTATTGATACTTTTGGCATTATAAAACTCCTTACTTACATAATTCTACTTCGTGTTTTAGTTTTTTACGTTGTACTGCTTCAATATCAAGTATTTCTTTATCTTTGTATTGAAGTGCTAAATGTGCCTGCCTTAAATCCCTTGCAAGTTTTTGTAATCCTTGAGGTTCAAGACTTGCAGCATGGTCTGTTCCTTTCCACGTTCTGTCTAGTGTAAAATGTCTCTCAAAATATGTTGCCCCAAGTGCTAGTGCTGCAATATCAACAGCAATACCTAGATGGTGTCCAGAAAACCCTATAGCTTTTACCTCTTTGCCATAAGTTTCTTTAAGTCTGGTAATTTCATTCAAGCATATGTCCTCAAATGGAACTGGATATCCAGATGTACAAGCATAAATTACCATATCTTTTGCTCTGTTTTTTAGTTTGAAGAAATCAATAATTTTTCTTTCTTCTTCTCTTGTAGTCATCCCAAAGGATAAATGTATTTCTCCACAATAATTATCTCTTAAATATTCTAGCATTTCAAAATTTAAATTACTTGCAGATGGAACTTTAATTAATTTAGGATTTATTGAGACAATTTCTTTAGCTGCAGTTAAATCCCAGGTAGAAGTTGAATAAGTTATACCTTCCTCTTCACACCATTTTTTTAATTGTTTATTTTGTTCTAAATTAAATTCTAAAAACTCTCTGTGTTCTCCATAGGTTCTACCATAACTATTTCTAGGATTTGGATGAGGTGCATTGTATTCATCTTGTGATAATAGCTCTTTATTTGTACGTTTCTGAAATTTAACGATATCAATATAAGAGTTCTCGTTTAACAATTTGAATGTCCCTAATAGTTTAATCATTTTGTGAGCAATATTCATGTCTCCTTTATGATTGCATCCTATTTCTGCAATAATGACTGGTTTTTGCATTTTTCCTCCTTATTTACTAAAGTAAGTTTTATGTGTATTCTTTTGGGTCTTATACTAAAGCCTCCGTTTTTGCAAATTGTGATTCATACAAATGACGGTATGTTCCGTCTGTAATGTTTATTAATTCATTATGATTTCCAAGTTCTACAAGTTCGCCATTTTTTATAACAGCAATCCTGTCTGCATTCTGCACTGTTGTTAATCTGTGTGCTATGACAAACACTGTTCTATCTTTCATTAAGTTTTCTATAGCTTGCTGAACGATTTTTTCTGCTTCATTATCCAAAGCTGATGTTGCTTCGTCTAAAATCAATATAGGTGCATTTTTTAAAAATGCTCTGGCTATTCCGATTCTTTGCTTCTGACCGCCTGAGAGTAGAACTCCGCGTTCACCAATGTTTGTATCAAGACCTTTTTCAAGGCTGTTTATGAAATCTTCAAGATACGAGTCTTTAATAGCTTCTTTTAATTCTGCATCTGTTGCATTAAGATTTCCAAGCATAATATTCTCTCTTATTGTGCCTGAGAATAAGAAATTATCTTGAAATACTATTGAAATATTATCTCTGAGGCTTTCTAAAGAAAAATCTTTAATGTCTGTACCATCAATTAGGATTTCACCTGATTTGATATCATAAAAACGTGGAATTAGATTAACAATGGTACTTTTACCTCCGCCTGAATTCCCGACAAGTGCAAAAGTTTCGCCTTTTTGAACACTAAATGATACGTCTTTTAAAACAGGTTTGTTCTTTTTGTATTCAAAGTTTACGTTTTTGAATTCAATAGAGTTTTCTATACCTTTTAGTAGTTTTGCATTTTCTTTATCTTGAATTTTTGGAAGTGCATCAAGCTGTTTAATTACCCTTTCTAATGCAAGAAGTGCATTTTGCATATTTTTTGCATTGTTTCCAAGTAATTTAATCGGGGTGTATAGCATTATTAAGGCTGTGATAAATGATACAAAATTACCGCTGGTGATTGTTTTGGTGACAATCATATAACTGCCAAGACCAATTACTGCAGCAATTCCAATTGATACAATTATGTGCATCATTGGTGACAGCCAGCCGGTTTTTTGAGTTATTTTCATTCCCAATTTGAATACTGTATCTAAATCATTGCTGAAATTTTTATTTTGATGATTATAAAGATTGTACGCCGTAATCACTTTATTACCGGCAAAAGCTTCATTATATGCGGTAATAATCTTGCCGCCTGCGGATTCTGATTTGTCAGTAATTGATTTTATAAGTGCCCGCATTTTTGTCAGCGGTACGACTGCACATACTAAAACTATGATTGCGATAATAGCTAATTGCCATGAGTTATATAATAATACTGCGATTAACGATATTGATGAAAAAACACGTGAGATGCCTGTTTTTAAGTTGTTTAACAGACTACCGCAGGCTGTGGTTGCATCATTATTGAAAAATCGCATAATATCGCCGGATGTTTTTGTGTCAAAATATGATGCATCTTTGTGCATAAGTTTGTTGTATAAGGTCTTTTTAAAATCATTTGTAACTTTTCCGCCTACCCAGGCATTCATATATGTTGACAGGTAGTTTAAAAGTCCCTGAGTTGATGTAAATGCAATTATTAATAATGGAATATACCACGGTGATTGTACGGTTTTGTCTACCATAACAATATCCATATATGGTTTTAACGATAGTGCAATAACCGCATCCAACGACCCTATAGGGATTGCAAGTCCAAGTGCCAGCATTGTTCTAAACCAGTATTTTTTGAAATATGGAAGAACTTTTGCATAATTATATAAAAGTTTATCTTTATCTGTTTCATTAATTATTTCTACAATGTATTCTTTAATCTTTTTCATTTAATATATCCGTAAAAACTATTTAATCTCTTCAAATAATTCCATTGCTCTAAGAATGGCTTTGTCCATATCGTAATATTTGTAGTCTCCCAGTCTGCCAAGAAAATAAACATTTTTCATTTGTTTTGCTTCTTGTAAATATTTTTCATAAAGCTGTGTATTTTCGTCTTTTGGTATCGGGTAATATCTTTCGTTCTTGCCTAATTCAAAAAATTCAGAATATTCTTTGGCAATAACTGTTTTTTTTGATTTATCGTCAAGGTAGTATTTGTACTCATGAATTCTTGTAAAATCATAGTTGCAAGGATAATTTACACAGGCATTTTGCTGATAGTATTCTTTGTCATAAGTTTCAAATTTGAAATTTACGCTTCTATATGGCAATTGACCGAATTTATAGTTGAAAAATTCATCAATTGGTCCTGTATAAAATACTCTTTCAAAATCCTCATCTTTCAGGTCTTTGAAGTCTGTATTCAGCTTCACTTTTATATTTTTATGGTCAAGCATTTTTTTTACAACTTTTGTATAACCTTCTAATGGAATACCCTGATATTTGTCTTGAAAATATCTGTTATCTTTGCTTAAGTACACCGGAACCCTTGCCGTTACAGCTCCATCGACTTCTTCAGGGGAAACTCCCCATTGTTTTGTTGTGTAATGTAAGAAGATTTTTTCATATACGTAATTTGCTAGAAATTTTAAATCATCGTCATCCTGTTTTTGGAACTCTAAAATCGGAACTTTTGAGTTAACTTCAAAGATATCCAGTAATTTTTGTTCTAATCTTGAAGCCAGAGTTTTAGGGAAAACATCATACAGTGTATTAAAATTAAATGGAATATGCGTTTCTATTCCGTCTAAAATCCCGATAACTTTGTGCATATAGGTATTAAAATCTGTGAATTGTTTAAGATATTTCCATACTTTTTCAGATTTTGTATGAAAAATATGCGAGCCGTATTTATGTATCATAATTCCGTTTTCATCGCGGTAATCATAACAATTTCCTGCAATATGATCTTTTTTATCAATAACAAGAACTTCTTCGCCAAGTTGTTCTGCAATTAAGTTTGCTATTGTTGCTCCTGAAAAACCGGCACCTACAACTAGATTTTTAACCATTTCTCCTCCACATTAAATTTAAAATCTCTTCTCTTTTGTAATTTTAATATGGTGAATGATTGATATTTAGTCGCATCGAAAAAATATTACCCGAATGGCTAATGTTTTAGCAATATAAATTTACATTATAGCCACATGGCTAATTAATTGCAGAATTAAATCCACTCCAGTCAAATTGTTTGGATTGAACTTTTGTTGAAGTGATTTTAGTATTCTGATTTTTTAATTCTGCAAATTGATTATTAAACTCTCGTTTTAAATCAATTATTGGTAAATCGAATTCTTTTGCTAATTTTTCAACTTTGATATCGTAGTTTATCGCTAAGATTTTACATTTTGCAAGCAGTCCGATAATTATGGCGTGAAATCTCATACCCACCAGATATTCTGCTTTTGCAAGATTATTTATTATTTCACTATTTGTAAGATTTGAGTATAAAGTAGTTTTTATTGACGGGTTCAGCATATTAACTGCTTTTTCAAATTTTTGACAAACCTCTAAGTCTATTTCATCCTGAAAAGAATAAATTTCAATGTCTTTATCTGAAAATTCTTTGGATATTTTTTGTGCAAGTCTATCAATAAAATCTTCATTCATTGTTTGAAAATCTCTTAACTGAACCGCAACTGTATTTGTTTTTTTATAATGAGGTATTTGTGTCGAAAAAATCGGGTCACAAAGTAAATCAGCTTTTATCCCCCAGCTTTTTAGAAGTTCTAAACTTTTTTCATCCCTAACGCTGACATATTTACAATTTTTTAATAATGTTTGAGTTAGAAGTTCTCCGAATTTATTATTAAGCGGACCTATTCCCTGTGCAAAAATAATGACATCTTTGTGTAAAAATAATCCTAAAAATATAACAAATAAGTAATAAAATAAGCTTTTTAGGCTGGTAACATCCTGAAGAAGGCTTCCTCCTCCCGAAATTAGCACATCTGATTTTCGGATTGCAGCAAAAATATCAGGGATATTAAAAGTCTGAACGCTTCTAATATGTTTATATTGAGATTTGGTATATTGAGGATTGGAAGATATAACTGTAATTCTGTGTTTGTCTTGTTGGAGTTTATTTATCAGGACAGATAAAATTGCTTCATCGCCGAAGTTTTTAAATCCAAAATATCCAGATAAAACAACTCTTTTTTTCATTAAAAATCCTCTGTTTTAAAAATTTGGTACACATCATCATGATATGGTACTGATTTAATTGCCCCTATTCCCTGAGCTTGTAAACCGGCATCTATAGATGCAATTCTTGCCGCTTCCGGTGCACTGTATCCATTTGCAATAGCATGTAAATATGCTCCATTGAATGCATCCCCTGAAGATGTTGTGTCAACAATATTTTCAGTATAGAATGGTATAAAATTAGTGTTGCCTTGTGAGTTTACAAAATACCCTTTATCTTGTGCTGATTTAATAACAACTGTTTGTACACCTAAATCCGTAATGTGTTTTATAATATTTTCAACTGTTTCGATTTCAAAAATGCTTTTTGTATCGTATTTTGAGCTCATAAACAAAATATCTGTTAATGGAATGATTTCGTTGAAAAATTCTTTTGCATCTTCTTCTGTACTTAATAAAGAAGAATAGTTCGGATCATACGCTGTTATAACACCATTTTCTTTTGCGATTTCAAATGCTTTTTTCACGGCTTCTCTGGAACTCATTGATAACGATTGTGTAATTCCTGATGTATAGATTATTTTTGCCCTTTTAATGTATTCAACATCAATATCATCTATTGATAATTTAGAAGGTGCTATTTTTTTTCTATAGTAAACGAATTCTTTATCATGAGGAGATGTTCTGGAAACCATGTAAAGTCCGTTTCTTTCGTTAACCACTTTTACATGCTGTGTGTCCAGTCCTTCATTTTTCCATGCTGTAAGCATAAAATCTTTAAATACATCGTCTCCAAGACAGGTTACAAAACCTACTTTAGAATTGAGTCTTTTTGCAGCAACCGCTGCAACTAATGTATCTCCGCCGTAATATTTATGCAGGCATTCTGCATTGCCCAGTTTTTGGCTGGAAGATAATTCTATAAGGCTTTCTCCGATTGTAATTAAATCAAAATGCTTATCTGTCATTATTTATTTAATGTCTCCAATAATTTTTTTGTTCTTGCTGTAATTTCACTATACGAATCAGCTGTCGTAAGATGTCTGCCTATACCTACAGCAGCAGCACCTGCGTTTATATATTCCGGAACTTCTTCCAGTTTTACATTACCCTGTGGAATAACATTCAAAAATGGCATTGGTCTTAACAGGTTTTCAATATATTGAACTCCGCCCATTGCTGTTATTGGATATATTTTTACAAGCGGAATTCTTGATTTCCACGCATTGTATGCTTCATTTGCAGTAGAAGTCCCTGCAATAAACGGTAATTTTTTATCTTTTGATATTTTTAGAAGGTTTGTTTGGAATATTGGTGATGATATAATCTTTGCACCTGCATCAATTGCTGCCTGTGCTTGAATAGATGTGATAATTCCGCCGGCACAAATTATTGCATCTTTTGAGACCGCTCTTATTGCATTGAAAATCTGCGGTGTTTCTACGTTAACTTCCATAACATCAAGTCCGCCATCAAGCAGAGCTTTTACTGTATCAATTACTTCCTGTGGATTTCTGCTTCTAATAATTGGAAAAACTTTATTGCTAGAAATCTTTTCTATTAAGTTTATGTTCATAATCTATCCTTTTTTTTGAATTTATTATATCATAAAATAAAAAACTAACCTTGGGGGCTATGTATGAAGAAATTGAAAAATAAATGGTTTTATATTAGTTCATTTTTTATATATTTGTTTTTAACTGTTTCATTTTCAATATTGACACTTATGTTTGTAGAATCTTATGCTAACAGTTTTCTAATTTCTCATTTTGCTAAGGTTTCAAAATCTCAGGATATTGTCGAAATTGTTATTGATGATAAATCTATACGTGAATACAAGTGGCCCTGGGCTAAATCTATGTATACTGAATTGTTAGATTATTTTTATAAATATACGGATGCTAAAGTTATAGGTTTGGATGTTAATATAACCTCTTTTGATAAGAATAATTCTTTCGATATTGAACTTTTAAAACAAATTTCTAAAATGAAAAATCTGGTTGTTGGTTTTACACCGGATCAAAATTATAAAAGTGATAACTCAATATTAAAGATTTTTAAATCAAAATATGCGTTAGATGTTACAAATAAAACTGGTATTAACGGGACTAATTACAATGATGTGGTTTCATCATCTTTACTTGTAGATTATATTCCGTATTATGGTTCTGTAAAGCTTCCTGTTGCCAGATATTCCAAAGAAGTTTTATCTGCTGGGAATATAATTAAAGTTGGTGACGCTTTTTATCCGTCTTTATCATTCAAAATGTATATGCTTGGAAACAATGCAAACGAAATTGTTCTGGATTCGTACGATATTTTTGTTCCAAAGACCGGTTTAAAAATTCCGGTATCCTTTGTGAATTATGACGGATTAGTTAGTACCCCTATAAGATTTTATAAAAATGCTGGTAATATAGATATTGATTATTCTCACCCTACAATCTCTGCATCATTTATTATTGATACTTATAGAGCTTTGAAATCAGGAGTAACACCAGAAACTAATCCTGAATTATATGATGTTAGAAGTGTAAAATATTTAAATCCGGATTTGTTTAAGAATAAAGTTGTTTTTATCGGTGCAAACATATCCGGTCCAACTGCCGATGTTCACAAAACCCCAATGAATGACAGGCATGCTGGTGTTGATATTCAGGCTTCTATATATGATAATTTAACATCAAATTCTTTTATAACGTATGCAGGTATAGGTACTAATTTCTTATCATTTTTAGCCCTTTCTCTTTTTGCATTTATTATAATTCTACGTTCCAAACTTGTCCGCGGGCTTTTGTTAATCCTTGGTGTTGACATGGTCTTCTTAACATTAGTTGCTCTATGTGCTTCAAACGGTCATATTTTGTCTTATGCTGTGCCTATCGTCTGCCAATTAGTAACGACTATTTTCGGGTATTCATTTAAATTTATGTCCGAAAATCGCAATAAAGAAAAGATTAAACAGGCAATGGGTAAGTACTTGTCTCAAGACGTTATGAAAAATGTTGTTAGGAACATTGACGACTTAAAACTTGGCGGCAAACGTGCGGTTGTAACTGTATTATTTTCTGATATCAGAGGCTTTACAAGTCTAAGTGAAAAAATGTCCGCAGAAGAAGTTTCAATGATTTTGAATGAATATTTTGCCGAAATGGAACCGATTATTTCAAAGTACAACGGCGTAATTAATAAATTTATCGGAGATGCTGTAATGGCATTATTTGGCGAACCTATACAGGACAGCAACCATGCTGAAAATGCTGTTAAATGTGCTTATGAAATGCTAAAAAAAGTTGAATATTTAAGGGAAAAATGGCTGTTTGAGGGCAAGCCTAAAATTGAAATCGGTGTAGGTATCAATACTGGAGAAGTGTTTATCGGTAATATTGGTACTGAAACACGTATGGAATACACTGTTATTGGCGATACTGTCAACCTTGCCAGCAGAATTGAAGGTTATAATAAGGTATATAAAACAAATCTGCTTGTCAGCAGTTCGACTTATGAATATATTTCAGGCATTGCGGATGTAATAAAGATTAGCGAAGTTCAAATCCGTGGTAAATCTAAAAAAATGAATATCTATGAAGTTTTGAGAATTGATAAAAATAGTTAATAAAAAAGCCCCGTGTCTTACGGGACTTTTTTATTTTATAAATTCTATCTATAGTTTGTAAATTGAAGCGGATAATCATATTTATCCTCGTTTTGTCGAAGCATTTGAATTACAGCTTGTAAATCGTCCTTATCTTTGCCTGTAACTCTTACCTGTTCTCCTTGAATAGATGCCTGCACTTTTAATTTTGTAGCTTTAATATCTGCTACTATTGTTTTTGCAAGTTCTTGTGTTAAGCCTTTTTTAAGCTCAAATACCTGACGAACATTACCGCCCAGTGCATTTTCAACCGGTTTTGGGTCAAGGATTTTGATACTAAGATTTCTTTTTACAAGTTTAGATTGAAGGATATCAATAATGTTTTTTAATTTCATTTCATCGTTTGTTGTGATAGTTACTGATTTATCAGCTTCAAGATTTACTTCTGAATTAGAATTTTTTAAATCAAATCTTGATGTCAACTCTCTTTTAACCTGATCAATTGCGTTTACTAATTCTTGCTTGTTGTATTCGGATACAATATCGAAACTACAGTCTTTTGCCATAATTTACCCCCTTTTTATTTATTGTAACAATATATCATAAAAAAGCAGGATTTATCAATCCTGCCTGCTACACACTATTTACTTTGATATTACGGGGAGTTATTTTTTGAATTTTGCTTTAATTTTAGAACATATATTTTTTAATCCGTTCCAAAGGCTTTTACCAACTTTGAAGCACAAGATGCCTCCGGTAATTACGATTGCTCCGGCTAAAATATTTTTCCATATAGCTTTATCTTTCTCTTTTCTTGTTGGCTGAAATTGATCTTGACGGAGTGAGCCCTGCATACTTACGCCGTTCATCGTTCCGGTTATTCCCGGTATATATCCAAGACCGCATGCCGGTAACATTCTATTCATATTGGTTTCGCCAATATCATCATGCAATGCCGGATTTGATAAATTATACATGCTAGGATCTAACATATTACACCTATAAATAACCTTTTACCTACACTTATATAAAGTATTTTTTTGTAAAGTAATTTACTTTTTTGTAAAAATCTGGTTTAATAATCTTAACAATAGGAGAGCAGTTGTATGAATATGTTTAAAAGATGGTATGATGCAGATGCAGTTGTTAGTAAAGCTATCAGCGATTTAGAACATTCTTCTGAAGTCGTACAGGTTAGATGTGCAGATTTTATTATTGATTTACTTAAAGATGTTGAATTAAAAGAATTGAGTCTTGATGATCAATATAACTATATTATGCGACGCTGGTATGACAAGAATGTAAAAGTTTCACATGCTGTAGAATATTTAAGACTTTCTCCGGATGATCTCAGACGAGAAACTGCATTAAAAGTTATCGAATTTATTAAAGAAATGACAGCTTAACATTTGGACATTTTGCTTATACTATTGTTTAATATAGTTGGAGGGATTTTGTGTCAGACGAAATGAATAAAAATGTTATAAATTTATTCTCCAATCATAATAACAACAGGATTACGCCTGAACTTAAAGATAAAATCAAGTATTATGCCGGTTTTAATTATGTTAAAGTAAAAAAAGATTCTAACGGGAATAAATTTAATAAAGAGCATTTGTTAAAATATCGTTCAAGATGTCATTATATGGTATCAGTAATGAGAGAGATGGCGGGAGAAGTTCTCTTATATACTTATGATGTTCCAAATGAAGATTTATTCAAGTTTATGAAATCCTTTGAAGAAAGTACTTTAGATGGTACAATTATTGAAATTGAAAAATATTTTCCGGATGATTTAGCCTGAAGAGAAGAAAGAAGATGTGTTTTTTTAGAAAATATCACGAAAGTTTATTTAATTGTTCAAAACCTTACCAGTATGTAGGCGGCGAATATTTATCCCATAATAAAGATTTTGACTCTGCAAAAGTAAGGTTTGCACTTGCTTTTCCCGATAAGTATGAAATAGGAATTTCTAATTTAGGGGTTCGAGTATTGTATGAACTTATAAATCGCGAACCTGATTATATGTGCGACAGGGTTTATGCTCCGGAACCGGATTTTAAACCGTATCCGCTATATTCTCTTGAATCAAAAAGACCATTAAAAGAATTTGATGCGATTGGTTTTTCTCTTCAATATGAAATGGCATACCCTACTGTGTTAAAAATGCTTGAAATGGCAGGAATACCTTATCGTAATGAAGATAGAACCGATGACGATCCGATTATTATTGCCGGTGGTCCTTGTGCATTTAATCCATTGCCTGTTTCTGATTTTATTGATGTATTTATGATTGGTGACGGAGAAGACTCTATTATTGAAACATGCAGAATTCTTGAACAAACTAAAGGGTTGCCTCGTAAAGAACGCATCAGGGCACTTTGTGAAGGCGATGACAGCGGACGATGGAGTGCAGGTATCGGCGGTAAGGTAAAGAAAAGAATTGCACAATTAGAATACGATACAGCATTAAAATCTTATCCAATTCCGTTTTCTTCTTCAGTTCAAGATAGAGCTGTTGTTGAAATTCGCAGAGGCTGCGGCAGAATGTGCCGTTTCTGCCAGCCGGGTCATGTTACATTACCGATTAGAGAACGTGAAGCTGAAGATATTATTAAAATCTCAAAAGAACTCGTTGAATCCACCGGTTACGATGAATATTCATTATTGTCATTATCATCTAATGATTATGCGAATATTAACGAAGTAATAAAAGAACTTGCCGTAGACTTTAATGATAAGAAAATTTCAGTATCACTTCCAAGTCAGAGAATTGATGGTTTTAATCTTGAACTGGCAAATTTAGTGCAAAGTGTTAGAAAGTCAACAATGACACTTGCACCGGAAGCAGGTAGTCAGCGTCTGCGTGATGTTATTAAGAAAAATATTACTGAAGAACAAATCATGAATGCGGTCTTGACTCTTTACGAAAATGGCTGGTCAAGAGTTAAATTCTATTTTATCTGCGGACTTCCTACAGAAACCCTTCAAGATATGGACGAAATGGCTGATTTGTTCAGAAAAATCCGCTACCGTTCAAGATTGATGAAGAAAGAACGTGGATTTAAGCATTCGTTGGATTTAACCTGTACATTATCTATATTTGTTCCGAAACCATTTACTCCGTTCCAGTGGTGTTCTCAAATGGATTTAGAAAAGGTTACAGAACATATTCACTACTTGATGGAACAGGTTAAACACATTAAAGGTGTAAAAGTTAATTATCACGAGAAGTTTGTCTCATTGATTGAAGCTGTTTTAACCCGTGGTGATTCATCTTTATGCAAATATATTGAAGCTTTGTATAAAAAAGGCTGCTACCTTGATGCGTGGGGTGAATATTTTAATAAGAATGTCTGGTTTGATACTGCTGAAGAGTTAGGAATTAATCTTTCTGAAATTGCTCAAAAACAGTATGATTTAGATAAACCTCTGGCATGGGATTTTATTGATATAGGAATTAATAAAAAATGGTTTGTTGAAGAGTATAAAAAAGCATTTGCTGTAGATGAAAATTCTCCTCATATTGTCCCTACATGCCAGCATAAGTGCGTAAATTGCGGAGTTTGTACAAACTTTAAAACTCATAAAATAATGGCAAAACCATTTATCGCAAGCGACAAGGCTCAAATTTTAGCTAAAGAAGCACAAGTTCATGTTGATCCGTCAATTTGTCCGAGAGATTTAAAAGAAACTTTCAGATATCGTGTTAAATTGACAAAAACAGGTATATTAAAATATTTTTCACATTTGGATTGGCAGAATACTTTCTTTAAGGCTATTACCCGTTCAAAACTTAATGTTGCTTTTTCTCACGGTTACAACCCGACAATGAAAATTTCAATGGGAATTGCGTTGCCGCTATTCTGTGAAAGTGAAACCGAGCTTGTTGATATCGAACTTTTAGACAATGTTGAGGAAAGTTTTGTACAATCAGAGTTGCAAAGAGTTCTGCCTGATCAGTCTGAGGTTTTAAATGTAAAACAGATAGATAGATCTGCACCGGCAATTGATCAAGAAGTTTGCTGGGCTGAATATAAAATCAAAATTTTTAATTCTGCTAAAGATGCCTGTGATGGAAGCAACAGTGCCCCTCTTTACGATTTTGAAAAATTGATGTATAATACAGAAAAAGTTTTATCTTCTGACGAGATTTTAGTCGAGAAGAAAAACAAAAAAGGTTTAGTAAAAACAATAAACATGAAGCAATCAATCGGTTCTCACCGGTTTGAAGATGAAAGTTTATTTATAGTATTAAAGACAGGGCAAGGATCTGAAATCCCTCCGTTTAGAGCTGATGTTCTTATGAATATTATTGCTCCGGATGTTGTATTTGATATTACACGGGTAAAATTCCTAACTGAGTCTTTGCACGAGTTATAGTAAAGGATTTTTTATGAATGACAAAAACAGAAATGCTAATCAAAGTATTGAAAAAAAGATTGTAATTGCAGAACGTGACAATATTGCCGCAGTATTAGAAAACAAAAAAGTAACTGACTTTTTTATTCACAGAGGAGAAGTTTTATTAGGAGATGTTTATCTGGCAACAGTTGATAATATTTTACCTAGTATTGATGCGGCATTTGTTAATGTCGGCACTGACAGAATGGGCTTTTTACACGCTGAAGATATTATGGGTAAAGGTACATTAAAAGAAAAGCTTTCACCAAAACAAAAATTAGTTGTTCAGGTTGTAAAAGAACCTACAGGGCATAAAGGACCTAGAGTTACAACTGAAATTAGTTTACCGGGAAGATTTTTAGTTTTAATGCCTTATGAACCAGGTGTAAGCGTAAGTAAAAAGATTGAAAATTCAAGAGAACGTGCAAGATTAAAATCTATTGTGAATTTAATCAAGCCTGTAGGTGTGGGTGTTATAATCAGAACAGAAGCTGAAGGTCAAACAGAAGCTGATATTCAAGAAGATTTAGAAATTCTATTGGAAAAATGGAATAATATAATTACATCAGCAGAAACTCTAACTCCGCCAAGTCTTATTTATCGAGATCAAGATCTGCTTTATAGAGTTATTCGTGAAGCTTGTACTGATGATGTAAATGAAATTATTGTTGATACTCCTTTTGCATTAAATCGTGTTCAGTCAATTTTGCAAAACTGGCACATGTCTAAAGGAATTCAAGTTACTCTTTACAAAGGTACTGAACCATTACTTATCGCAATGGATATTCATAAAGAAATCAAGGCAGCTTTGAATGTTAAGGTTAATATGCCGTCAGGCGGCTACTTGTTTATACAACAGACAGAAGCTTTAACTGTAATCGATGTTAACAGCGGTAAATTTATTAGTTCTGCTACTCAGGATGAAACAATTCTAAAAACTAATATTGAAGCTGTTCATGAAATAGCACGTCAATTAAGACTTCGTAATATCGGCGGTATGGTTATTATTGACTTTATCGACATGATGTCAAGAGCTGATAAATTAGCAATGCTTGAAGAGCTTGAAATCGCCCTTGAACCTGATAAAGCTAAACCTCAGGTTGGTCAATTATCAGATTTAGGCTTGGTTGAACTTACAAGACACCGTCAAGGTCAGTCTTTGTCTGAAATATTTACTAAAAAATGTCCGCATTGTCAGGGCGGCGGCTATTCTATGATTGATTTTAATTTTGCAACACCTACTGCAGAAGGTGAATACCGTGCAAAAGCTGCAAAATTAAAACTTCCAACAGGTAATTTTAAGAAAAACAATAAATTTAATAACAAAAATAATAATAATCAACAGAAAAATCAGGTTCAAGAACCTCAAGAACAGCCGCAAAAGATGACTATTGAAACTGAACCTTCTGCAGTGGCTGCTGAAGAAGTTGTTAAAAAAGAAAATAACAAACGTAATAAAAACAGAAAAGGTAAATTCAACAAAGCTGTTAATGAAAATCCATCACCTGTTGAAGCTGTAGCTGAACCAATTGTTGAAGTCGTTGCAGAACCAGTACAAGAAGTTGTACAAGAGCCTGTAACTCCTGCAATTGAAGAGCCTGCTGCAGAACCTAAAATTAAAGGTAAATCAAGAAAACGTAAAGCAACTAAAAAATCTGCAGAGCCTGCTGTTGAAGTTCAAGAACCTGCAGTGGAAGCAGAGGTTAAGCCTGCAGAGGTTGAAGAAGTTAAAGTAGATGAAGAACCAAAGAAAAAAACAAGACGTCCTAACAGAGGTTCTTCTAAGACAACTAAAACTTCCAGAAAATCTAAAAAAACAGAGGAAACAGTTGAAGAATAAATTTTTCAAATCTATCAAATATGCAATTTTAGTAGTGCTATTATGCACTGCTAATTTTGCATTTGCTGTTAATAGTGTGGAAGCTTCAAATATTCCTGCAATGAAAACAATTGCAGTTAAGTTTGTTCTTGCAATGCTTGGGGTTGCATTTTTCTCAATTTTAATATTTGTCGGTTTGTCTTTATATAATAGATTTTTCGTTTCAAGAGAAGCTAAAGATTTTAATCTTCGCAGAGATTCTTTAAAAACCCCGCAAGATGAGGACGAAGCAGTGTTAATGTTTATTACTAAAAATAGGTTGCAGTAATGAAAAAAGCTTTCGGAGTTTTAGAACTTTTAATTGTTCTTGTGATAATTATTGTAATTTATTTTACATGTTTTACAAATGGTACAAAGAATTTAAATCCATTCGATGACAGTGCTAGAATTAAATCTCAAAAAGAGATTGTTAATGATAAAATAAAAGATATTGAGAATACAAAAGCTATAAAAGAAAGAATTGAAAATAATTTAAGAGAAGGTTATTAAATGAAGAAATCAACATTATTTGATATAATATCTCCGGTTATGGTCGGACCGTCAAGTTCACACACTGCTGGTGCAGTAAGGTTAGGATTACTAGCACGTAATATTTATAAAAATACCCCTAAAAAGGTAAAGTTTAAACTATATAACTCGTATGCTCATACCGGTAAAGGTCATGGTACAGAAAAAGGTCTTCTAGCAGGAGTATTAGGGTTAAGTGTTGAAGATAGACGTATTAAAGATATTTTTGAATCTGACCTTGCAAAAACTATTGATTATACTTTTGAATATAGTGATAATTTCAAAGCTCATCCAAATGCGGTGGATATTACGTTCTATGGTGGTAATGAAATGTTTATTGCCGGCGAGTCAGTTGGTGCCGGTGAAGTTGTTATAAGAAGAATTAATGAATTTAATGTTAAATTAACAGGTAAATATAACACCTTAATTCTTGTATATAAAGATATGCCAGGTATGATTTCTCAGGTTTCATCACTCTTGCAGTATCATAATATCAATATTGCTTCTTTAAATTGTGATAGAAAAGCAAAAGGCAGTGAAGCTTCTATGATTATAAGTATAGATGGCAGAATTGATGCAGAAATGATTAAAACTGTGGAAGAAATTCCGGATGTTTATTTTGTAAGTTATGTAGAAAAGTTGGATAATTAGATTATGAATATTACAATAAATACGTTTGAACAATTATTTGATATATGTATTTCAAATAACAAAAAAATATATGAGGTTGCTCAGGAAAATATGGCAAAAGATGCAGATATTTCTGTGGAGAATGTTAGGACTTTTGCTATGAAAAGTTTATTTGCAATGAAAGAAGCAATTCAGACAGGAATGGCAAGTAAAGAACTTTCAATGAGTGGAATGTGTGGTCAGGATTGTCATAGAGTTCAAAATTATTATAAGTCTCAACGCCCAATGTTTGGACCGTTATTTGAAAAAGTTGTAGAATATGCTCTTGCAACAAGTGAAGAAAATATTAGGATGGGCAAAATTGTTGCTTGCCCGACAGCCGGTTCCTGTGGAATTTTACCTGCAGCCCTAGTTGCTGTATCAGAAGAATTTGACCATTCTGAACGAGAACAGTTGAATGCATTAATTACAGCAGGCGAGATAGGAAGAATAATTTCTTCTAAAGTGTCATTAGCCGGAGCTGTTGCAGGTTGTCAGGCTGAATGCGGAGCAGCATCAGCGATGGCTGCTGCTGCAATTTGTCAACTTCGCGGAGGTAATGTTTCCCAGGTCCTAAATGCATCAGCTTTAGCAATGAAAAATTTACTGGGACTGACCTGTGACCCTGTTGCCGGATTAGTTGAAGTTCCTTGTGTTAAGAGAAATCCATTTTTAGCTGTCCATGCTATTACTGCTGCAGAATTGGCACTGTCCGGTGTTGAATCAAAAATTCCATTAGATGAAGTTATTGATGCTATGGAACAAACCGGTGCTTTGATGTCTCCAACGTTGAAAGAAAGTTCTCAAGCCGGACTTGCAACAACAAAAACCGGTTTAAGAATTCAAAAACAAGTTTTTGGAGAATAAAATTTATATATTAAAAAAGAGGTACCATACGGTACCTCTTTCACTCTTTGATAAATCCTAATTAAGCATTAGCTGATACTTTTTTAATAGCAAGAACTAATCTTGATTTTTTTCTTGCTGCAGTATTTTTGTGTAAAATACCTTTAACAACAGCTTTATCGCATAATTGGTATGCTTTAGAAATAGCAGCATTTAAAGCATCTTTATCTTCGCTGGCAGCTAATGCTAATGCATTTTTAACTGCGGTTTTGATAGCAGATTTGAATGCTACGTTTCTTTGTCTGTTTGCTTCAGCTATTAATACTCTTTTTTTAGCAGATTTAATATTTGCCATGATAATTTACCTTTCCTGTCAACTTGTGTGCAATTAATGACTTTGCACGTACTCATTTGAGGATGTGAGCAAATATATTAAACCTCAAAAAAATATTTTTTGCAATATTGCTTGTTAAAATGTAAAGTTTACATAAACAATATTATCCGCAGGATAATCGAAGGAAGGTTCGGAAACGTAGTTTCTGATGACTCGTATCATTTGGTCGCGTTTTTCTCTTTCTTTGCTTGCGTTTCTTTCTCTTTTACTCGCAATAAAAGAGAAAGAAATGAAGGAACTGTATTTATTTTAAAAAGAACCTTTCTTTGTTCACTTTTTCTTTTTGATTGCGACGCAAAAAGAAAAAGTAGAACCGAAAAAGAAAAACACGCTTGATTAAATGGTTCGAGTTATCAGGGGCTTCGCCCCCGAACCCCCATATATAAAATATCGCTCAGATATTTACCCCTAATATTGTTTATGTATTTCTCAATATCTTAAGTTTTATTGCTGAAATGTTTGCAAATATCTATTTTTGTAGTATAGTATCATTGGTTACACTAGTCTGATAGGTTTGCCCTAGTCCTGATTTTATGGATGAGACAGTTTAGCCCGTAGTACAATATATACAAACAAAAGGAGAAAACCGATGCCAGTAGCATCTATGATTGAACTTTTAGAAGCAGGTGTACACTTCGGACACCAAACACAAAGATGGAACCCTAAAATGAAACCGTATATTTACGGTGCAAGAAACGGTATCTATGTTATTGATTTAAGAAAAACAACCGATTTATTGGATGAAGCATACGCTCTAGTAAGAGATTACGCAGCAAAAGGTAAAAACGTTCTTTTCGTTGGTACTAAAAAACAAGCAGCAGAAGTTGTAGCTGAAGAAGCTAAACGTTCAGGAGCTTATTTCATTAACAGAAGATGGTTAGGCGGTATGTTAACTAACTTTGAAACTATCAGAGGCAGAGTTAACAAATTGAAAGAAATGGAAGAATTCATCAATAACGGTTATGTTGATAAATTACCTAAAAAAGAAGTTGCTCAATTAAACAGACAACTTTCTAAATTGTCTAAAACTTTAGGCGGTATCAAAGATATGAGAGGTTTACCTGAATTAATTTTCGTTGTAGATCAGGCTAAAGAAGATATTGCTATTAAAGAAGCTAACAAATTAGGTATTCCTGTTATCTGTTTAGCTGATACAAATGCTAATCCAGATGGTATTTCACACATTATCCCTGGTAATGATGATGCTATCAGATCTATCAAATTAATTACTTCAAAATTAGCTGATGCTGTTTTAGAAGGTAAACAATTGAGAGAAAACAAAGCAAATGAAGCTAAAAAAGTTGAAAAAATTTCAGCTGAAGATGCAGGTGTTGCAGTAGAAGCAGCTGCTGAATAATTTTAGATTTGTAATTGAAGAAAAGGTGAATTGTAAAATATTGGTATAACTAAGACAACTTAGCACTGATTTTATAACTCACCTTTTTATATAAATTAAGTAGTAAAAGGAGAAAGTATTAATGAATATTACAGCTCAAATGGTAAAAGAATTACGCGACAAAACCGGTGCAGGTATGATGGATGCTAAAAAAGCATTGGTTGAAGTTGATGGTGATATGGAAAAAGCTCAAGAAATCCTTCGTCAAAAAGGTATTGCTTCTGCTGAAAAGAAAATGGGCAGAATTGCTGCTGAAGGTAGAGTTGATTCTTTCGTCGATGAAAACGGCGGTGCTATGATTGAAGTTAACTGTGAAACAGATTTCGTTGCAAAAAATGATGAATTCAAAACTTTAACTGCAAATATGGCTCATCACGTTGCAGAATTAAAATCTGCTTCTGTTGAAGAATTCCTAGCTTCAACTTGTCCTCAATGCGGTAAAGTTATTGAAGACGCTTTAAAAGAAAAAATTGCTTCTATCGGTGAAAAAATTACAGTTAGAAGATTTGTAAGATATGAAGGACCTGTTGCAACTTATATTCACAATGGCAAAATTGGTGTTCTTCTTTCAACTGATACAAAAAATGAAGAATTGATGAACGATATTTGTTTACACATTGCTTCATCTGCTCCTAAATTTGTATCTAGAGAAGAAATTCCTCAATCTGTAATTGATGAAGAAACAAGAATTGAAATGGGTAAAGAAGATTTACAGAAAAAACCTGAAAATATCAGAGCTAAAATTGTTGAAGGTCGTGTAAATAAACTTATGGCTGAAAGATGTTTACTTGAACAACCATTTGTTAAAGATTCTAACCAAACAATCGCTCAACTTATTGAAGGTAAATTGACTATTAAAGCATTTACAAGATATGAATTAGGCGAAGGCTTAGAAAAACGTCAAGATAACTTTGCAGAAGAAGTTATGGCTCAAGTTCAAGGCTAATTAGCTGATTTAAAATTTTATAAAAAGACTCTCAATAAAACTTGAGGGTCTTTTTGTTGTTTGTTTTTAGTCTTAAATATTATGAACAAAAAGTGGACAATGAAGCAAAAATCGGCAAAAATAAAAAGGGTCTGAAACCCTTTACTCATAAAAAATTGCGCTTGGCGCGATTCGAACGCGCGACCTATCCCTTAAAAGGGGAGTGCTCTACCTGCTGAGCTACAAGCGCATAATGTCTATTCATATTTCCTTGGCTATCGGCTTTCACCGTGTACATTTATAGTAACTAAAACAAATTTAAATGTCAACACTTTTTTTAAAAAAAGGCTCACCGAAGTGAACCTTTATGTATCTATATATTTTCGGGCACATTCAAACATTGAATTTATTAGTGCTGCGTTGTTATTTAAATTCATGCCGTTTGTTTCTAACACCTGCTTTATCCGCTCTTCCCAGATATTATAAATATCGTTTTTATCTAATTCAAGAATTTGCCCGATCATGGATAATTCCTTGAAGTCGATTGGAACAGGGTATGCTCCTCTAAGCATGTCTACAATTTCTACGCGTTTTTTTCTTGGAAATGCCTTTAGAAAATTTACTACGCTCATTTTTTTGTCATGAAGCATGCTTTTTAATAATTCAATTGTTTCATCTTTAAGAATTGGTTCCTGTGGAATTTTATACTCTTCAAATTCTTCAGGTTCAATTTCCATAACCACTGCAATTCGCTCCAGAGTTGTACTTCGTGTTGAAAATGGAATAGTTTCATCTATCAAGTTATAAACATAAGAAAGAGTTACTCCTATCATCTCTGCGAAATCTTTTTTATGCAGTGAGTTTTTTTCTAAAAAGTCTGCTACTTTTTGAGAACTTTTTTCTCCTGTTAATTCGTGTTTCATAATTTTTTACCCTCATTTATTTGTTTTTAATTTATTTATAATTTATCTTTTTGTTAAGCATACACTTGCTATGCCATTATGGTAATATTTATTTGCGTTAAAATATAAATCATAAGTATTATTTATTTTAGAGGAACATATTATTATGAAATTAGTTGTAGGTTTGGGTAATATTGGAGATAAATACTGTTTTACCAGACATAATGTCGGGTTTATGGTTGCTGATAAATGGGCAATGATGAATAATGTAACTTTTAAAGAAGATAAGAAATTGAAATGTTTTCTTACAAAATTTAGATGTGGTTTTAATGAAATTATGCTGATTAAACCTACTACGTTTATGAATTTATCCGGCGATGCGGTGAGTGCTGTTATGAATTATTATAAGATTGATGTCGAAGATGTAATTATTGTTTATGATGATTTGTCACTTGAACTCGGTAAAATGAGATTTAGGGCAAATGGTTCTGACGGCGGACATAATGGTATAAAATCTGTTATCAAATCATTAGGAACTTCTAATATTCCGCGTTTGAAAATTGGCATTGGACCGCAGCCGCCTATTCCTGCTGAAAATTTTGTTTTACAGAATTTTTACAAAGATCAGTTAGAAACCTTAAAACCTGTTTTAAAACAAGCTGTTTCAGGTATAGAATTTTATCTTGAAAACGGGATTCAGAAAGCTCAAAATCAGTACAATTAGAATTGTATAAATTCGCATTTAATGATATAATACGGTTGAATATAATGTATTAAAGGAGTGAGACGCAAATGAGTTTACAATTAGCGGAACAATTTGAAGCAAACGAACAGTACGAAGAGGCTTTTCGTGAGTATAAAAAAGAATATGAACATAATCTTGATGATTTAGGGCTTCTGGAAAGGCTCGGTCACTTATCATTAATTCTTGAAAAACCTGAAGAAGCTGCGTATTATTATCATGAAATTTTAAAAAGAGACTTAAAAAATCCTCTTGCTTATGAGCAATTGATGTCTATTTATGAAAATACTGATAAATATAAATACTATATTTATCGTGGTAATAAGAATTCATTAGAAGGAAAGCTTGATTTTGCGATTAATGATTTTAAAAAAGCTTTATCAGTATCAGATGAAGAAACTCAAATTATTATGACGCGTTTAACTCTTGCCAATTTATACCGTCAAACCGGAAATAATTTAAAAGCAATTGATGAATTTAATATTATTCTTGAATATGATAATCTGCATGAAGAAATTTTCTTACAACTAGCAGATATTTATCTTCTTGATGATGCGTATGCCAGTGCAATTGATGCTCTTCAACGTGGCAAACAGAAAGGCTTTGATACAGATAGAATAAACGAAGGTTTGGCTTCTGTATATTTAAAAAGCGGTGACGCACAAAAAGCAATTGAATACACAAAGGATGAACTTCTTAAAATTCAATGTATGCTAGAGTTGGGACAGGTTGATGAAGCTTACGAAAAATTAAATAATTTGCCTGAAGAATACAAAAAACTTCCTCGTTATTATACTTTGCAGGCTCAGTATTATTATTCATCAAAAGATTTTGACAAGGCACTTGCTTGTATTGATGAATATGACAAGGCATCACCAAATTCTCCGCTTACTTATCAGATGAGAGCACTTGTTTATGATGAAAATGGTGATGAATATAATGCCCACTTAAACTGGGGTAAATATAACATTGTTAGAAAAAATCTTGATATTGCAATAAATGAACTTCTCAATGCTGTTCAAATAAAAGATGATGATGTAGACCTATTATTTACTTTGGCTGCATTATTGACAGATAATGGCGAAACAAATCATGCTGCTGAATATTACGAAAAAATTATCAAACTTGAACCTCAAAATAAGGAAGCTCTAAAAAAACTTGCGGCTTTCCGTGAAGGTATCGGAGATTACAAAATGCAGGCAGAATATCTTGAAAAAATAGTTGAAGCTGATTCTAAAGATTTAGATGCTTTGAAAACCTTAGCCAGAGCTTATGAACGTACTAAATCTAATAAAAAAGCAATTGAAGCCTATACAAAATATTTAGAACTTGTTAAGGATCCGGTTGATTATCAAATGGCAAAAAGCAGACTGGATAAGTTAGAAAATCTTGGTGCAGGTGATGCTGAAGAATCACTTGGCTTGCTGGATAAAATTATGAGTTTATTTAATAAGGGCTAATATTTAGTTAACTTTTATCACATTTTTATTGAAAAAGAAGCTGTACAGGCTTCTTTTTTGTATAATTAAAGAGTGAACAATAGAGGGTTAGTATGAGTAGATTTGTAGGAATTTTAGGAATTGTTTTTATTCTGGGGATAGCTTATTTGATGTCAAATAACCGGAAGGCTATTAACTATAAAACAATAGGTATGGGGTTTCTTCTGCAAATACTGCTTGCTGTGTTTATATTTAAAGTTCCATTTGGACAGAAATTATTTATGGCAATCGGGTTATTTATCCAAAGATTGCTGGTTTTTGCAAAGCATGGTGGCGAATTTGTTTTTGGCGGCTTAATGAGTGCTAAATTTACGGAAATATTCACTGCCGGCGGTTCCATTTTTGCACTCCAGCTTATATGCTCAATGGTATTTATGATGATTTTAGTTAATCTTCTTTACTATTTTGGAATAATGCAAAGAGTTGTTGCAGTTTTGGGCCGAGGAATGAATAAACTTCTTGATGTCAGCGGAGCTGAAGCCTTGTCAAATGTTGCAAGTTCTTTTGTTGGGCAAGTTGTTGCTCAAATAATGATAAAACCTTATCTTGCAAATTTGACACGTTCAGAACTCTTGGCTTCAATGTCCGGCAGTATGGCTTGTATTTCCGGCTCTATAATGCCTATATATATAGCAATGGGAATTCCTGCTGAATATATTCTGGCTTCATCTATAATGGCTGCTCCGGGGGCACTTGTTATATCTAAAATAGTTTATCCTGAAACAAATGTTCCGGAAACAAGCAAAGATTTTAAATTATCAGTCAGCAAAAGACATAGAACTCATGCAAATATTTTTGATGCAATATCTTCCGGAGCATCAGAAGGTATGAAAGTTGCAATTAATGTTGTAGCAATGATTTTAGCTTTAGTTGCTTTAGTCTCAATGATTGATTGGGTTCTAGCTGGTATCGGAACTCTTATTGTTAAATATTTACATTTTAACTTATTGTCGATTGGAATGGATTTAACTCAATTATCTATGAAAATGATTTTAGGTAAAATATTTGCTTTATTTGCACTTCTTATGGGGGTTCCGTTAAAAGAAGCTACAACTGTCGGCGGTTTGATGGGTACAAAACTTGTACTGAATGAAATGGTCGCATATTTGGATTTAACTAATCCTGCTATGCATTTGTCACCAAAGAGTTTTTTAATTGCAAGTTTTGCATTGTGCAGTTTTGGTAATTTTGGCTCTATTGCAATACTATTAGGTGGTATCGGGGAATTGGCACCGAACCAGAAGAAGAATTTAGCCAGATTAGGGTTGAGATCTTTAATCTGCGGTACTTTAACCTGTTATATGTCTGCTGCAATAGTCGGAATTTTGTTTAATTAGTTAAATTTGTTTAACTTTTTGCAATAAGTATAATTGATGCTATAATTTACCTATGGAAGTAGTAAGAGAACTTAAAGAAATTCCAAATTTATCTTTGGCATTAGGTTTTTTTGATGGCATACATCTAGGGCACCAATCAGTTATAAAATGTGCTGTTGATTTTGCAAAAGATGCTGGATGTAAGTCTGCGGTTGTATCTTTTCAAGAGCATCCGTACTGCTATTTTAAAGGTGTTTCACCAAAGTATATTTTAACAGTTCAAGATAAATACAAGTATATTGAAGAGCTCGGTGTTGATTATCTTATTGAGTTGGATTTTTCTAAAGTTTGCCATTTGCATCCGGATGACTATTTATCAGAAGTATTAGTTAAATATTTTTCACCAAAAGCTATTTCAACCGGTTTTAACCATAAATTCGGTGTTAATAAATTAGGTAATGTTCAGTTTTTATCTGATAAACAGGGTAAATTTGATTATTTTTATTTTGCAACTCCGCCTCAATCTATTTACGGTGACATGATTAGCAGTACAAGTATTAGAAAGTATCTTCGAGAAGGTGATATATTTCTCGCAAATTCTATGCTAGGGCGTAAATTTAGCGTAAGCGGTACTGTTATTAAAGGTAAAGAGCTCGGTGCTCAAATCGGTTTTCCTACTGCTAATATCATTTATCCAAAAGAAGTCGTAGAATTACCGTTTGGTGTTTACGACGTTGAAGTTCAATTAGATAATGGTGAAAAATATAGAGGAATTGCAAATTTTGGAGTTGCTCCAACTGTATCTGAAGCAGGTAACTGTGTCTTAGAAACTTATTTACTAAATTATCAGGGCGATTTATATGGTAAAAATATAAGAGTCTCTTTCTCAAAAATGATTAGACCGGAAATTAAGTTTGAGAGTATTGAAGATTTAAAAACTCAAATTAGTATTGACCTTCAATCATTATAGTTTAAATTTTTTATATAAAAAATTCTCCTTTGATTATTTTATCGAAGGAGAATTTTTAGTTATATATTATTGCCTGACTATAATTCAATATTTTCAGCTAAGATATCCATTTCTTCTGCTGAACCGTAAGCTGAACGGCAGCCGCAATCAACGTAAATAACTTCACCTGTTGTACCTGTTGAAAGGTCAGATGCTAGATATAAACCGGCTTTACCAACTTCTTCCAATGCAACGTTACGTCCAAGAGGTGATCTTGCAACTGCTGCTTTAAGCATTTTAGAAAATCCGCTGATACCCATAGAAGCCAATGTCTTAACAGGACCTGCAGAAATACAGTTAACTCTGATACCTTTTTTACCAAGGTCAACAGCTAAGAATCTCATAGATGATTCTAACGCAGCTTTAGCAACACCCATTACGTTGTAGCTTGGAACAGAAAGGATAGAACCAAGATAAGTAAGTGCAAAGATTGAACCGCCTTCGTTCATAATAGGTTCTGCGTGACGACAAATTGTAACAAGTGAGTATGCACTTACACCTAAAGCTGTGTCCCAGCCGTCTTTAGATGTTTCAATAAATCTACCCATTAAGTCTTCTTTTTTAGCAAATGCAACAGCATGTACTACGAAATCGATTTTGCCGTAAACTTTTTCGCATTCTTCAAATACTGCTTTAACTTCATCTTCTTTAGTTACATCGCAGCTCATAATAATTTTAGCCCCCATGCTTTCAGCAATAGGTTTTACACGTTTTTCCATTGCTTCACCTGCATAAGTAAATGCGATATCTGCACCTGCATCATGAAGTTGTTTTGCTATACCGTATGCAATACCGTGAGTATTTGAAACCCCAAATATTACACCTTTTTTACCCTTCATTAAATCCATTTTAATTTTCTCCCTAATTTTCTTATAAAAACTACTTAACTATATTATCAAAAATATATATTTAAAGCAAATTTATGAACTTTATTTCTGATATGTAAACAATTGTAAACAATTCCTAAAGTGCTGAAATTAGGCAATTTTAAAAGTTTTTATATAAATAAGAGAGTAATTAATTTCGGAGAGCTAAATAAGTGAGCATTAATGGCGTAAATCAGAATACCGATATTCAAAAGCTGCTTAAGCTTATGAAAGCTAATGGAGCCCAGAAGGGTGCTAAAGCTCAACAAGCTAAAGCTCCTGGAATGTCTATGAATGATTCCATTTTCTCCGTAAATAAAGATGCTAAAACTATTAGTTCATTTACTAATTCTGTTAAATCTAGAGGTGTAAAAAATTCTAATCCTCAACTTTCAATCAATACTTTGAAATCAGTTTCAGGTATGTCAGCAACTCAAAAGAAAGCTGGAGCTGAAAAAACTGATGCTGCTCAAGGTCAAAAAGATGATAATCAGAAAGTTGATATTGGAAATTACGATTTTGATAACTTAACTCAAGTTTCAACTTCTGAATTACAAGAATTAAAATCAGAATTAAAAGAATTAAATAATTCTGATGTTCCAGTATTCTTAAAAAATGGAATTTCTAAAAAATTAAGCAAAGTAGATGCTGAAATTGATAAAAGATCTTCTCGTTTTGAAGAAGTTAAAGATGAACAAAAAACAGAACAAAAAGAAAAAGATGCTGATTCAAGTGTAGCAGATTCTAAATCTTCATCTGCTGATGCAAAATCCGGTACATCTCAAACTGAGCATGGTACTCAACAGATGAATGATTCAGCTTCAGAAATGAAATCCTTAAACAATAAAATGAAGAAGGATGAAAAAACATTAAAGAAAACTATAAAAACTGGTGAAAAAGAAATTCAAAAAAACCAGAAAAAAATGCAAAAAGAAGCTCAAAAAATTCAAAAACAAGCTGACCAAATGACAGCAATTGGTGCAGAAATTGAACAATTAAATTCTCGAGCAACTGCAGAAGGGACATCCGCATCTGAAAAACAGGATATTCAAGGTCAAATTGAAGCTAAAACTGCATCAATGAATGCTATTAAAGTTACTATTGGAAAAGGTAATGTTACATTAAAGAAATTACAAACAACTTCTAATAAAAAGACTAGACTATTAGCAAGAACAGCAAAATCTTATAGAACTACTGCAAATAAAAATATTAATAATGTTAAACAAAATTCAACAACTGCAGATAAAGTTTTAAAAGTTGCTAATACTGTAGATCAAATTGGTGGTTATACTGCAACGGCAGGTCAAATAACCGGTTATGTTGGTGATGGTATGCAACGTGCAGGTGAAGCAATGCTATCTAATCCATATACTGCTGCTGCTGGTACCGCATTGAAAGCAAATGGTGTAACTGTTTCAACTGTTGGTAAAATAACCGAAACAGTTGGTAATTATGCCAAATGTGCTGCTAACGTAACAAAAGCAGCTGTATATGCTGCTCAAGGTAATATTGCCGGTGCATTAAGTTCAGCTGGTGCAGCTGTAATGTCAGGTGCATCTGCAGTAAAGGGAACCCAACAATTACAAAAAGGTATGGATATAACAAGCAAAACAACTCAAGCTGCTGGTAATGCAGCTGGCAAAGCTGCTGATTCTGCAGGAGATGCCGCAGGCAAAGCTGCTGATTCTGCAGGAGATGCCGCAGGCAAAGCTGCTGGTGATGCAGCAGGAAAAGCCGCTGGTGATGCAGCAGGAAAAGCCGCTGGTGAGCAAATGAAAAATTTAAATGGATTCCAATCATTTACAAAAGGTTTAGGAAATTCGTTAAAGGATTCATTTAGTAAAGAAAATTGGTTCCAATCTACAATGCAAGTTGGCTCATATTTACAACAAGCTGGAGCAATGATTGGTCAAAATAATCAAAATGGTGCTCAACCAACTCAAACTACAATAAGAAGAACCGGTCCAATGCATGCTCAAAGAAGAAGACTTAGATAATTTTAATAATTAGATATAACAAAAAGGATAGAAATAATATTCTACCCTTTTTTATTTTAGATTTTACTTACTCTAAGAAACATATTTTCTGCTAATACGAAGTGTGAGTGTTGCACTTAATGCTCAATATACTCATCTCTCCACGCCGCATCTTATGCGTCTTAGATGATTGGGATGAAAGCAAACACCCTCGAAAAGAAAACGGTCAGTTCGGCGAAGGCAGCGGTTCAGACAAGGTTGAAAAATCTTCTAAAGGTTATAAAATAAGGAATAGAGAACGCAAAGAAGTCAGCCTTTCTAAGGATGAATACGCCAAAGTAATGCACGAACTCAATACAAACTTACCTAAAGAATTGAAAAATATGAAAGTATTTAATCGTTCAATAAGAAATTATACATATAAAGTTAAAAATAACGGATTTAATAATTATAAAATTATAGGAAAATCAAAATAGATGGTATTTTCGATTGATAGAACAAAATTTAAAACAGAAACTGGCAAACAATTATATGACTTGCTTACAAATATATGGGCTAATGATGATTTTATTGTCGGAATTTTATCAGAGGTCAAAGGGGATGAAAAACGTCAACGGATGATTGATTTAATTGCAAAAGATAACATTCGAGACCCTGAAACACTTGTTTTAGCCGCTAGTGATATAGCAGACGGTATCGAGTTATAATTTTGTAATAAATGTTTTAAAAAGTGCCCTAACGGGTGCCTTTTGGATATGCAACTTATGAAGAGGCAACTTACATCAAACCGATTGAATGTCAATGCAGGCATTCAATCTTGGTATGTTAAAGAACTCCAAAAGCTCACGCAGCAGATGACTAAAGAATGTTATAAAGTCCTTGGAGAGCTTTATAAAAAAGGTTATCCTGAAATAGCATTTGATGAAAGCTTTTCAAGTCAGGTGTTAAAAAAGAAGCCCTATAGGTTTCCCTATGGGCTTCTGATTATTGCTTTTATTCTAGTCGTTGAGTGCTATATTCATTGAATCTTCAAGTAATATGTTCAAGTATAGAAGTTTGTTAGCTGTTGCTTCATCAAGGTTAACGAACATTGCACCCGCTCTTGTTGTAGAAGCTGTTACGACTTTTACGTTAGCTTTGATATCAAGGTCTCCGTATGTGATGTGTACCGGTACAACGTCTCCAACATTTAGTGTGTTGTCATGTTTTACTGCGATACCGCCTCTTGATACATCGATTAGTCCATTGATGTTCTGGTTTCTTTCCAATGCAACCGGTGTTCTGCTGTCTGTTACATTGAATCTCATATATTGACGTTTGTCTATGTTATCTACGTTGTTGTCATCAATTTTTCTTTGGATGTATGTAGAGCTTCCATCAATAGTTGGAGTGTTTGGTTGAGGATTTGGTCCCGGTCCTGGTCCCGGTCCTGGTCCTGGTCCTGGTCCTGGTCCTGGTCCTGGTCCCGGTCCCGGTCCCGGTCCCGGTCCTGGTCCCGGTCCTGGTTCATCTGGAATTTCAAGTGGTGTTGCATCTACAATTCCGTCATCAGGGTCTACGTCAGATGGTACACCATCAAATACGCCGTCACCATCTCCTTCCGGATAATAGTAGTTTCTTTCAGTTTCGCCTCTATCAATTCCTGTAACATCATCAGGTCTTACTGCGTGTCCGGTTGGAATTTCAGTTGCTCCGATAACTTTGTTAGTTGAATTGTCTCTTTCTTTAGAAAATCCATCTTTGTTAAAGTGAGCTGCGATTCCATTTGCGTATACATTATCAGCTGTTACATCTAATGTTCCGTTATCAAGAACTGCATTATCAATTCTTACTGTTGAACCTGCCCAAGCTTCATATCCGCCTTCAAGAACTTCTTCTGTTGGTCTGATATTGTGGTTAATATCAAGGGCTTTTACTTCAACTTTGTTAGGTAAGATTTCTGATTTATGATCATCTTTATCGTAGCGTCCATCGAATTCATAACCATCGTGATGAGGTCCGAAATAGTCATTCATTCTTCCATTTTCATCTTTAACGATGCCTGTTGAATCATCAATGTGACCTAAGTTTTTGATGTGCATTTCTTTACCTCTGGTAACAATTTTCATATCACCTTCGGCAGTTATATTATCAATTGTTGTGTTACCTGCGAATTCAACATCTAAGTCGCCTTCTCTGGCAATCATTGTACAAACTTTGTTTGTATCAATTTCTTTATCTCTGCCATAGTTTGCATCATTGAAGCTGTTTTCTTTTAGATAGATGTTTTCGTTAGCTAAAGCATCCATGCTGTGACCTTCTTTAGCACCGGTTTGGATGAATGTAACTTTATTATCTTTAGTACCGATACTTCCGTTAGCGATTAGAGAAATGCCTTTGCCTTCGATATTTGTTTTAGAATTATCACCAGGTCTTGCGTTAATCATATTGTAACGTCTGCCGCTATCTTTACCAGCGTTTTCTCCGCCTAAGATGTGACCAAGATCATCAACAGTAAGGATAACATTACCGTCAGCTTTGATTGTATCAATGTTCATATCTGAATCGATTGCTGCATAGTTGATTACTAAATCATCCGGTCTTGTAACTTTATTTGTTGATTCTTTAACTTTACCTTTTATGTTACCATTGATTGATTTAGTAAAGTCTCTAGAACCGTCGCCCATAGGACCAACACCTGTACATCCAGAGCCTGTGCAAGCATTTTGTTGTACCGGTTCACCGATTGTACCATCGTTAGCTACAATAGTTAAGTCTCCGCCGGCATTTAGTAATGTTTTAATTACTCCGTAGTTAAGAACGCTGCCGTTGTTAGTTGTAATATCTATGTTTTTGCCAGCTTTTACATAATTGTTGTTGTCTGTATTGTCGCCAATTACGATATTGCCATTAGTGCTGTTAATAGTTACATTATTTTTACCGTTAACTAGCCCTTGGATATTAATATTACCAGCTTTTTGGTCTTTATTATATAGTCCTTCGGTTCTCTTTTCTGCAATGTTGTTGGTGATAGTAACATTGTTACCAGTAACTCTGCCTTTGGAAGCAATTAAGATACCATCAGCACCAGAGTTAGTCATTGTAACATCATCAACTGCATTAACATTGCCGTAAACATTAAGTCCGTTTTGACCTTTGTTTTCAATATTTAAGTAGCCAGAAGGTCCGTGTTTTCCGTCAATAATACCTTGATTAACTTTACCATTGATATTAAGACCTTTAACGCCGCCTTCATTGTTGTATAAGTTACCAACAATTACATCAACTGTACCATCAATGTTCATACCATTGTGACCGTTATTAGTAATTGTTGCATTATCAGCTACAACGTGTCCGGTTTTTGTTACGTTTAAGCCGCCTGCACCGTTATTTGTAATATATGTTTTACCAGCAGTACCTCTAACATTGCCGTTGATATCGAATTTACCGTTTTGATTTAGCATTGTTAAATTGCCGTTTTCGTTTTTAACGGTACCGTCAACGATAAAGTCTGTACCATTGTTTGTATATGTAGCATCACCAATATTATAAACAGTACCACCGACATTTAAAGCCCCAGCATTATTAGTAACTAGAGCATTACCAACGTTAGTAACATTGCCGTTAAGATTCATACCATCAGCCCCAGAGTTAGTGAATTCTAAACCTTCAGCATTAATAGTAGCTCCATTATTAACATTGAATCCAGCCTTACCTGTATTATTCATAGTCAATTTACCGGCAGTGTTTTTAATCTTACCGTTAACATTTAATCCGCCGGCACCATTGTTAGTAATATTAGTAACACCAGCGTTCTGAACAGTGCCGTTGATGTCAAATTTACCATTCTTATTAGTCATAGCTAATTTGCCATTTCTATTAGTAACAGTACCATCCACAATAAAGTCAGTGCCATTATTAGTGAATGTAGTATTACCGGTATTGTCAAAAGCACCGCCAACATTCAAAGCCCCAGCCTGGTTAAGAACAGTAGCATCACCCACGTTAGTAACGTTACCGTTAATTTTCATACCAGCAGCACCAGCGTTAGTCATTTTTAAACCTTGTGCATTGATAGCACCAGTTTGTGCAACATTGAAGCCCTGTGCTCCATTGTTTGTCATTTCAAGTAAACCGTTTCTATTGTTAATAGTTCCGTTTACATTTAATGCTGTTGCGTTTTCTCCATTAAGGAATGTAGCATCTCCAGTGTTATCAAATGTACCATTAACATTCAATGCCCCTGCATTATTAGTAACTAGAGCATTACCAACGTTAGTAACATTGCCGTTAAGGTTCATACCATCAGCCCCAGAGTTAGTGAATTCTAAACCTTCAGCATTAATAGTAGCTCCATTATTAACATTGAATCCAGCCTTACCTGTATTATTCATAGTCAATTTACCGGCAGTGTTTTTAATCTTACCGTTAACATTTAATCCGCCGGCACCATTGTTAGTAATATTAGTAACACCAGCGTTCTGAACAGTGCCGTTGATGTCAAATTTACCATTCTTATTAGTCATAGCTAATTTGCCATTTCTATTAGTAACAGTACCATCCACAATAAAGTCAGTGCCATTATTAGTGAATGTAGCATTACCGGTATTGTCAAAAGCACCGCCAACATTTAAAGCACCGGCTTCATTAAGAACAGTAGCATTACCAACGTTAGTAACATTACCGTTGATTTTCATACCAGCAGCACCGGTATTAGTCATTTTTAAACCTTGTGCTTTTATATTACCAGTAGTTTGAACATCAAACCCTTCAGGTCCTTTGTTAGTCATGTCAAGTATGCCATTTTTGTTGGTAATATTGCCTTTAACAGTCAAACCTGTTGCTGTTGCTTCGTTAAGAATAGTTGCATCGCCAGTATTATCGAAAGTTCCATCAAGAACCATTCCACCTGCAGTATTTAGAAGGTTAGCTGCACCGGTATTAGTAATTGTACCATTTAGATTCATTCCACCAATACCATTGTTGGTCATATTTAGTCCGTTAGAAGTTAATTGACCACCGTTTACGTGCAATCCATCTCTACCATTATTTAAGTAAGTAGCAGTGCCACCGGCATTGATATTACCGGAAATATGCATACCATCAACACCATGAACAGTGTTAGTAACTTCAAGGTCACCTGTAGTATTAACAGTACCTGCAATATTTAAAGCTCCGGTTTGATTGTCTCCGGTAACAGTTTCATTACCTTCATAACCATTTAAAATAACAGCATTGCCATCGTGGTTAATAAGAGCAGTATTTGTGATATCTAATCCGTTACCACCTCTGTTCTTAATTTTTAAATCACCTTTAGTATCAATCTTACCGGCGATAGTCAATTTAGTGTTTCTATCTTCAACGTAATCATTATACGGGTTATTTGTGATTAATGTATATCCGTTGTTTTTAATATATCCAGTATCCGTAATAGTCAAATTGCCATTGTTATTAGAAACGTTAACAGTCCCTTTAGCGTTAGCAATATTACCGGAAATATTAATACCATTAACTCCAGAATCAATATTAGTAATTCTAATACCACTCTGATTATTAACGTTAGTACCATTAGAACCGGTAGCATAGTTAACTAAGTTACCCTGAACGTTAACACCTTGTGAAGATTTGATATAAATTTGTCCGAATTCATCACTTGCGAATTCGCTTCCAACATTTACGTTGTCTGTTTTTACTAAGTTATTGAATAATGCGTTAGCCTGATCAAGAGATTCTATTTTAGCCATTTTACCTGCATTGATACCGCCGACAACACCAGCATTTTTACCAATATTAACGTTGCCGCCGACTAAATCAACGCTGCCTGCTGAAAGAATTTTACCATTGATAGTAATATCTCCGCCATTACCGTTAGCTAATTCATTACCTCTATTCAGGTAACTTTCAACGTTAGAAAAATTAGTTTTATCAAAGCTGCCATAAGTACTATTATCAGGAGCATAAACGCCCAAAGAACCAACGTTTAACACACCTGAAGCTCCAACAACCATACCGTTTGGAGAAATAAATACAGCTTTACCATTGTAGAAATTATTGCCTCTAACAGAGTTTAAAATACCATTGATTAAAACCTGTTTATCAACAAGGTTTACAAAGGTATTTATATCAGCAAAGTTTAGGTTAGCAATATCTCCGGCATCAAGATTAAAGTCGTTATAATGTCTAAAACCTACATCTCCATTGTGTTTTGTAGGATCAATGTTGAATGTTCCATGTCCTCCGTTTGTAATGCCGGTTATGTTACTGGCAAAAACACTTAAGGTCATAGTTTGCTGAATCATAAATAAACCAGTCAATAAAAAAGCGATTGTTCTTCTTTGATTCTTTCTACTTTTTCTCGTCATGTTCTATCCTTTCATATATTTATATTCTGATTGATTTTTCTATAAACCTATTATGTTAGAGCATTTGTCATGTTTCTCACACAATATGTATTAATAAACGGCTTATTTTTTGAAAAATTCAGCATATTGTTACAAATATTTATAATTGTTTACAAAAATTAAGAATATTAACAGGTAGAAAAGTTTTCCTACCTGTTAATATTACTTATTTTATTTTTGTGAAATGTTATTAACATCATCCAATATCATATTTAGATATAATAATTGGTTTGCTGTTGCTTGATCCAGGTTAACAAACATTGCACCTGCTCTTGTTGATGATGCTGATACAACTTTCACGTCAGCCTTAATGTCAAGTCCTCCGTAAGAGATATGTACCGGAATAACATCTCCAACATTCAAGTTGTTGTTGTGTTTTACTGAGATTCCGCCTCTTGAAACATCAAGTAATGCTTCGACTCCGTGTCCAGGTTCTAAACCGATAGGGTTTTTGTTGCTGGAGACTTGATATCTCATATATTGACGTTTGTCGATAGAATCAACGCTGTCATCTAATATTTTTCTTTGTATGAATGTGTGTCTTCCATCGGCATCATCATCGATGTCAATGTCAGTATCAGTATCTGTATCAGTATCTGTATCAGTGTCTGTGTCAGTATCAGTATCAGTATCAGTATCAGTATCAGTATCTGTATCAGTGTCTGTATCGGTATCAGTATCTGTATCAGTGTCTGTATCGGTGTCGGTATCAGTATCAGTATCAGTATCAGTGTCTGTATCAGTATCGGTATCAGTATCAGTATCAGTATCAGTATCAGTATCAGTATCAGTATCAGTATCAGTATCAG
>CATLLJ010000008.1:55081-104811 GCA_950022495.1 uncultured bacterium | reverse complement strand
TGATACCGGTTGTAGAATCTTTGATGTATCTAACGTACCAGTCTCCGTCTGTTTGTCCTTGCATTTGAGTTAGTAATGTTTTGTATAATTTCTCTTCGTCTAATAATGCTTGAATTTCTTTTTCATCTTTGTCTTTGAATTCAGCTGAATTAGGGTCGATTTCACCTAATTTTCTAAGAGTCGCAGAACCAATTTTATATTGACCATTTTCATTGCAAACCATAGAAGAAGCAGAAGAAACAATAGAATAATCATCCTGCCACTGTTGAATATAACCAATAGAATAATAACCAGGTTTAGACGGATTAACAATCATTGAAGTAATAGTGTTATTCAATGCACCATCGTTAAATGTATAAGATATTTTAGTATAATCATCTACAGAAGGAGGAGTAGGCACAACCATATTGCACAATTCGCTGTAATAACTAGCGGATTGATTAGAAAGAGTGGTTCTTTGCTGGTTGATTTGCTGACCTTCAAACTCGACATTATTCTTGCGAGCTGTCAGGCTTAGAAATCTTGCTTGTGATGCACTCATTCCCATTGGTGTACAAAATCCTTTCGTTTAGTTCCGTTGATATACTTAACGACACAATTTGTACCTGACTTTAATAATTGGACAGTTTTTGTTACGAAATGTAACGACAGAATATTTTTATCTATTTGGCTTTGTACTTGAAAAATGATTAAAATAGTATTATAATAAGTGATACAGTACATTAACAACACTAGAAAAACATTCATGGGGACGTTTTGGATTTGACAGGATGTTTGGTGAAAATAGGTTGCGTGTCCGGGAGCTGTTCCCGGTTATCAACGGGCAAAACAAATTAAATGCTAAAGATTCAAATGTAATCGCAGTAGACTTCAGACCAGCTGCTAGATTAGCTGCTTAGTCCACTGTTTGGCTACTCATAAGTCCCATCTTGCCGGATTTATGGGTCAATTATGCAAGACGCAGTGCAGTGATTGACGGTAACTGCATCAAGATAACCGCCAAAGGTTTAGAGTTTCCTTCAAATAAAACCTTGGATTGATTTAAAGGGTTTTGATATTTTCCTGAATCAATCGAGAGAATAAATATCTACACACGTAGAGGTTTATTTTGATCCATTTTGGACGTGGGTTCGACTCCCACCGTCTCCACCAATAAAGAGGACATACAATGTAATGTCTTCTTTATTGGTATGAAGAAATAGTGGAAGGCTTGGAGAACCCACAAGGCGAAAGCTTTGTTAGAGGTTCGAGCGGGAGCGAGCTGAGGCTGGAGCGTTTTTGTGTTGGTTTGAAAACCCATAAGCAAAACGCGGAATTGCCGTTAAACGCGAGCGACCAAGACACTCCCACCGTCTCCAGTTTATAAAAAGGACTATCTAAAGTAGTCCTTTTTTAGTATCTTATTGGACAAAAATATCAATAAAAAAAAGACCGTTAGATTTCTCTACGGTCGCGATAATATGAATTTGCTAATATTTATCCATTTACCTAACTATTTAATTTATGATTTTTGCATAATTCTACTATATTATCATAAGCTCTTTTAAACAAGATTTTATCGTTTTTTAATATTTCAATCTTTTCTAACATATCTTTGTACATAGCTTCTATTGGTATACTGTTATCATCCATAAATAGAATATATAGTTCTACATCCAGACTTGAAGCAATACTAAGAATAGTGTTAATTTTAGGATATGTTTGTCCATTTTCGATTCGGCATAATGCTGATGGATCTATTCCAACCAATTCTGATAAGGTTTCTTGTGTCATGCCTCTGTTATTCCGAATTTGTTTTATTCTATAACCAATATTCTTTTTAACTTCAGAAATTTCAAATAACATATGAATAATCCTAAATGGTTATCAAACATTTTATAATGATTTATTATGCAATACATTGCATAATATGCAAGTCTAAGAAGATATTTTATTATTTAGCTAAATTTTAAACTAAATAATACGGTATAATATACAAAGAGTTTGTAATTTAAAAACTGCTATATAAGGGGTTTAGTAGAGTTCATATAGCATTTATATAGTTTTTAATGTGCAAAAAAATTTATTTATCAATTAAGGTAAATTCTTCACCGAGTCTTTGTTCTAAATCTTCAACGACCTTAGAAAGTTTAACACCAAATGCTTGCGAAATTTTCAAAATAGTTACAAACTTTGCTTCGATACGGGCATTCTCAATTTTCCCAAGATTACTATCATCTAAATCATACTCCCCGGCAAATTTATTGCGAGAAGAGTAGCCTGCTTTTTCTCGATATTCTTTTAGTAATGAACCAAGTACTTTAGCTAAATGTAAAGTTTTTTCTGTTTTTTCTTGCATTTATAAATAATAATTGATTACTTCACGCACAGTTTTGCATACATACCGAAGAATAAATTTTAAATAAAATATTTATTTGTTAAAAAATTATGTTTAATTTGTACTATAAGAAGAGGATTTTTGGTATAAAAGGCTACTATTTAGAATTTGTTAATGTTACAATTATATTATGGCAGGCACGTGGGATGAATTAGTACAACAGATTAAAGAACGTCTGGATATCGTTGATGTGGTATCAGAACAGGTTGTGCTGAAAAAACGGGGAAATAATTACTGGGGATTGTGTCCGTTTCACAAGGACAAAAATCCTTCATTCTGTGTTACTCCGCATTTAGGGATTTATAAATGTTTTAGCTGCGGTGAAGCCGGTGATGCCCTTAAATTTATAATGAAAACACGCAATATTGAGTTTAAAGACTTAATTGTAGAACTTGCTGATAGATTTGGGCTTGAAATTCCTGCAACTCACAAATCTTCCGGTACATCTTCTAAGGAAGTTAAAGACCAGATGTTAAAGGCTACAACTCTTGCTGCTGAATTTTATCACGATCTTTTAATTAGAAATAAAGATGCAAATGCTGAACATGCATTGAATTATCTTACAAAAAGAGGAATTGGTTCAGATATTATTAAAAAATTTCATATCGGGGTTGCGTCAAAATCATTCACTACTTTATATGATGAATTAAGAAAAGATTTTTCTAATGATATTCTGGAAAAAGCAGGACTTATTTTAAAAAGTGAAAAAGGCGGTTATATTGACCGTTTTAGAAATCGTGTTATTATTCCTATTCAAAATGAAAACGGTGAATTTGTGGCATTTGGTGCCCGTGCACTTGAAAAAGACCAGAATCCGAAATATTTAAATTCATCAGATTCATTAATATATAATAAGAGTCGTTTGCTTTACGGCTTGTATACAGCAAAAGAGTCTATTAAAGAAAATGACGCAGTAATTTTGATGGAAGGTTATTTTGATGTGATTTCGTCACAGGCTCACGGAATTGAAAACTGCGTTGCATCTTGCGGAACTTCATTAACTCCTGACCACGTCAAATTACTTTCAAGATACACTAAATCAAGAAGAATTTATCTGTCATTTGATACGGATTCTGCCGGACAAAAAGCGACTGCAAGGGGTGCTGCTGTTATTAAAGAAGTTTTTGCCGGATTGGGAAATATTAAAGAATTTGATGAAAGCTATGTTTCTTCAACAAACGACAAATATGCCTGTGAAATCAGAGTTATTGCTCCGCCTGAGGGCAAAGACCCTGATGAATTTGTACGTTCTGTTGGTGCGGATGCTTACAAAATGTATATGGAACAGGCACCGTTGTTTATTGACTTTCAATTAAACAGTATTCTTAAAAACAAAGACAAATTTTCGACACCGCAGGAAAAAGCACAATTTGTCGGAACATTAATTCCTGTTTTAGCAGAAATCAAAAACAAAATTATACGTGCAGAATATATTGAAATGGTTGCACAAACATTATCTGTAGATGCTTCCGCAATCAAGTCAGAAATAACCACATTTGAACGGGCAAACTTACCGAAAGTGGAAAGAATTGTTAAGAATGTAACAAAAAATGATTCTGTGGTAAAAAAAGCGCAAAAAAATTTATTGAGCATTTTTCTAGTACCTGACAGTCATTTTACATTTACTCAAATAAGCGAAATGATTGACGGTATCGAATTCGATGACGAAATATTAATAATTGTAAAATCTGCAATTGACAAATCGATATGTACCGTAAATAATGTGAAAGAATTAATCGAACATTTATATACTGAATTTGTTGATAACCCTGAAGCTCAGGCAATTCTGCCGGAATTAGTTTCAACATCAGAAGCATATAGAGGCTTGTCAGAAGAAGATTTTGAAAGTGTGATAAGAGAAACCATTAACAAAATTAATCATTGCAGACAAGTTAAAGAAATCGAACACATTAAGAAGTTGTATAAAAGGATTGACGATGATGATCCTGAAGCCCTAAAAATCCAAATACAACTAAGAGATAAATTAAAGAAAAAAAGACAAAAATCGGAGAAGAATTAGATGACAAAGAAAAGACAAGGTTCCTCAGTAGTTAGTGTAATGGAAGAAGACACATTAGAACTACAAGATATTAACGAGGATACGGTTTTGGATGCCGGACACGATGCAATTAATTATATGAATGTTGATATTTCAACTGATAACATTGAAGATATTGTTACGTCAAAAATGGGCGATAAAATTTCATCAGAAGATATCTACATGATGCATTCATCAGATGAACCTGATATGAATGATTTAGAACTTCCAAAAAGTGTTGCTATTGATGACCCGGTTAGATTATATCTTCGTGAAATCGGAAGAATTAAATTATTATCTGCTAATGAAGAAATTGAATTAGCCAGAAAAATTCTTGAAGGCGGTACCCCTGGTGCTATTGCTAAAAGAAAACTTGTTCAAGCTAACCTTCGTTTAGTTGTAAGTATTGCTAAAAAATATGTAGGCCGCGGAATGTTATTCTTAGACCTTATTCAAGAAGGTAATTTAGGCTTAATCAGAGCAGCTGAAAAATTTGACCACGAAAGAGGTTTTAAATTCTCAACTTATGCAACATGGTGGATTAGACAAGCAATTACTCGTGCTATTGCAGATCAAGCTAGAACAATCAGAATTCCTGTACACATGGTTGAAACAATTAATAAATTGAAAAAAGTTACAAGAAAATTAGCTCAAGATTTATCAAGAAAACCAACCGAAGATGAATTAGCTGCAGAAATGAATGTTTCTATTTCTAAACTTCGTGAAATTATTAAAATCGCTCAAGAACCTTTATCATTAGAAACACCTATTGGTAAAGAAGAAGATTCTCGTTTAGGTGATTTTATTGAAGATAAAGAAGCTGATGCTCCTGTAAAAATGGTTGCTTCTGAATTATTAAAAGAAGATCTTGCCGAAGTTCTTTGCACATTGTCACCAAGAGAACGTGATGTATTAAGATTACGTTTCGGTATGGATGACGGACGTCAGAGAACATTGGAAGAAGTTGGACAATTATTCGGTGTAACCCGTGAACGTATCAGACAAATTGAAGCAAAAGCTCTAAGAAAATTACGTCACCCTAACCGCAAAAAAAGATTAGAAGAATACGTTGAATAAAAGATATAAAAAAGGGCTCTATATAAAATGGAGTCCTTTTTATAAGGAACACACATGATTATAAATAGCAATTTAACAACAAATTTTACAAAAAAATTAGGTATTTCACTAACTGCCGGAGCATTATTATTTTCTGCACCGGCAGTAGGTTCTAACAGTCTTGAAAAAACAAGACAACAAGATACATTTGAATACTGTGAAAAACCCTCAGTTCCTCCATCAGGAACTGACAGTATAAGTGTTTTAAGAAATGCACCTTCTCCAAAAGTTAAAATTGAAGGAAAAATGAAAAATGCAGTTATTGTTGTAGATGTATCCCAAAATGTTTTATACCATTATGATGAATTTGGTAAACCAAAAATGGCATACTCTGTTGCTACAGGTAAAAAAGAGACTCCGACACATACCGGAGTCAGAATAGTTTCTCATGTTGAAACATATCCGTATAAGACTGCTCCTGCCTCAACAAAAAGAAGAAGAAATCCAAGACCTTACGGTCCTAAAGCTATAATTCTTGATAAACTTAATCCGGAAACAGGTGAAAGAAGCAATTATGGAGAATTTATCCATGGAAACAACGATGCATCTTCTATTGGTAAATACAAATCACAAGGTTGTATCCGTATGGATAACGAAGTTATTAAAGAATTATCTAAACATGTAAAACGCGGTGATATTGTTCTTGTAAAAGATTAATTATCTTGTGCTGTTCCTGTTTCATAACCGGGAACAATTAATGCGATTGGGATAATTCTTCCTAATTTTGAACCGAATGATGAACCTTCATTCATCATTGTTGCTGCCATACAAATATCATCAACGTGTGGTGCAAAATCACTTGGTTTAATATCTCTTTCAACTTTTTTATGATAAAGTTTTTCGTTAATTAAATTTGAAACTTTGTTACCTAAATAAATACCGACTCCAAGTAAAGATAATGTTGTAAGTCCGTTAGGGATTTTTTGCAAAAAGAGATTGAATCCTTTTTTGAAATTACTGTTTCCTTTTAACTGAGGCATAAAACCTTCAATTTTGTTAGCATATTTATTATAAAGCTTAGCTCCGGAAGCAACACAGCCGACAGGAACAAGAACATTTCCTAAAAGTTGGCTTAAAACTTCACGTTTTTTAGCTTTTATGTTTTGTTTATCTACAATTGAACCGCCAATAAATCCTCCGGCAACTGAACCTGCTGCAACCGAAATAATTTGTGGAGCTTCAAATTTAATAGCTTTATCTTTTGGTTTATATTTAAAAATAGCCCAATTTTTTATTGGAGTTTTAATAATTTTAGCAGGGTTTAAAGAGAAACCTTTGCGTTTTGCAAGTACAGCTAAAACAGGTGTCATACCGGCAACAGAAGAGCCTAAAATTATAGCTTTTTGCTTAGCATTAAGTTCTTTTTGTGAATGATTGCCTGTAAAATAGGTTTTATTATTTAAATTACAACTTTGAACTGCACTAATCATTTTTCTACCTTTACTACAAGTTTATCAAAAATCAAACAAAAAAAACATTGCTAGTTTTAAATATTAAGTTTAATATTTGTTACATGTAAAATAATAAGTGTATTTTATATACTAATATGTAACATTTTATTAAAAATTTTATATCACAGAGCAAAATTTTATCTTGAGCATTATTAAATAGTTATACGAAAGCTTATTAAATTATGTCTATAAAAGTTCCACCAGTAAATACAAGAGTAATGTCTTCAAGAAATTTTGTTAAACAAATGGCAAGTGACGGCTTTTTGCCTGTTATTGCATTGGAAGCTTTTGTAGAAGCAGGAAGAACTTATCAAGCATACCAGAGAGGCGGGTTTGACGAAGCAAGAGAACGTATTACTGAGGAATTTTCAGGTGCAGTATTTTGGTTAGGCGGTGTAACAGCGTTAAATGCACTGTTTGAAAAAATCGGACAAAAGATGTTAAAACTTCCAAACAAAGCTGTTGATATTGCAAGTGATGATGTTCGTAAACCGCTGGCTAATTATCTTGACAAAGAAAGAACCAAAGAAGGTGCTGTAATTCTTGAAAAAACTATGGCTAAATTTAAATTTATCAAAGTTATTTCAAGTGTGTTAATTGCGAACGCATTTATTGGATTTGTATTACCGAAGATAAATCAAGCTATTACACGTTCATACCATAAGAACAAACCTCAGGAACAAAATAATCCGGCAGTAAATTCAGGAGATAAATTTGTTCAAAGACCAACAATGGAAACATTCAAAGATGGCAAAGATGAAAATAACAAGAATGTTGCTTTTGGTATGAATTTGTTATCTATTGCAAATAAATTTGAAAGTGACAGAAATTACAAACTTCTTTCTGTTGATGCCGGAACTGCTTCAGGCAGAGCTATTTCTGCAAGAAATAACGATGAAAGAATTGAAATTTTATTTAGAGATTTATCATCAATTTACTTCTATATGTTCAATATGCAAAATATGAACACATGGTTGAATAAAATCGAACAAAATGGAACAGGTACAAGATTAGACCCTGTTTCTGCTGATCATGCAACCAGATATATGCAGGAATACTTAAAAGATAAGAATAATGGCGGAAAAGTAAGTGTTGAAGAATTTACAAGAGAAATGCTCGGTCAAGACAGAGAACTTCCTGATAGCTTAAAAGGTAAGTTTGAAGGCGAAAAGATTAAAATCATTTCACTTGATACATTCAAACAGGAATTAAAAGGAATTGTTCCGGAAGCTGAATTATCTGCATTTGAACAAACTGCCGAAAAAATGTCAAAACTTCAACCTCAGGTTAAAGGCTTGTCAATATTGACTGAAGGTCAGGTAAGAGATATTCTGAACGGTGGTCATATTAATAATCCTGAATTCTTACAAGAATTCTATAAAAACAGATTTGGTTCTAAATTTATGGAACAATATTCTTACGTTGCACAAAAAGATTTAGATGGTGTTAAAAAAGAATTAGTTGATTATGTTAAATCAATAATTGAAACAGCTAAGAAAACAGATGCTAAAGAAGTTACAGAAACTCTTCTTAAAAAAGCTTCCGGTAACAATTTCAAAATGAATGCATTGAACTGGGGTGCCGGATTTGTAACATCAGCATTGTTCCTATCAACTATTATTCCAAAACTTCAATATATGATAACAAAAATGAGAACAGGCTCAGATAATTTCCCTGGCACTAAAGAATACGAAAATAAATAATATTTATAAAAATATAAGGAGTATTAAGAGAAGATGAGAATTGCATCTATATCTATGGTTAACTATTACCAGAACAATAAAACAAAAACTCAGCCGGTTGCATTTGAAGCAAAAGGGGTTTATCCGGGTAGTTTTGACCCGATTACAAACGGACATTTAGATGTTATAAAAAGAGCAAGCAAACTTTTTCGTTAACGGTTCTTGTAGCTGTAAATCCTGAAAAGAAAGGGTTTTTAGGGCTAGAACAAAGAGTCCAATTAATTAGAAAAGCAATATCTGATATTGGTCTTAAGAATGTTGATGTTGCAGAGCATACCGGCATGACTACAGGTTTTGCAAAATCAAACGATGCTGAATTTATGGTTAGAGGTTAAAGAGACGAGAAAGACTTTGAATCTGAAAAGCTTTTATTTCAAATTAACAAAAAACTTGAACCCGATGTAGATACTGTATTCATTCCGAAAAGTCCGGAAACAAGTATGATTTCATCAAGTACAGTTAGAAATATTTTTAAATTTGGCGGAGATGTTTCTAATTTTGTACCAAATTGTGTCAGTGAATATATGAGTAAATTAAAATGAGAGTAAGTTTTCAACCATCCTATCAGGATAGAATTAATTTCAATAAAATAAATAACAAACAGCCTGTATCAAGTCAATTGTCTTTTACAGCAAAAACAATTGCGGTAACAGGTAATATTGCATCGGGTAAATCAACTGTGCAGAAACTATTTGAAAAATATGACATTCCAAGTATTGATGTTGACCATGTGGTGCATTATTTGTATGAAAAAGATAAACCGGTTATTGATGCTGTTAAAAAAATGTTTAAATCTTTCGGGATTGATTCGTTAGAAAATGATAACTTTATTGATAGAACAAAAATAAGAACACTGGTTTTTCAGGACAAAAAAATTAAAACAAGTTTAGAACAAATTGTTCATCCTGCTGTGAATAGAAAAGTTCAAGAATTTATTCAGCAAAATGCGAAAAATGACTATGTGGCAATATTTAATCCGTTATTGTTTGAAACAAACGGTCAAAGAAATTATGATTATGTGACATTAATCAAAATCGAACCGCAAGAACAACTTAAACGATTATTAAACAGAAATTTTTTTCTAACCCAAAAAACCGCAATGGAAAGAATAAATTCTCAATTGTCGCAGGATATAAAAGAAAACAGAGCGGATTTTGTAATTAATAATTCATTCGGGTTAGAACAGACAGAAACTCAGGTTTCAGAATTAATAAAAACTCTTAAAGCTCCGCAGGTTTCTAAAGGAACATCTTTGTTATCAGGTAAATTATATTTACAGGAAACGATAGAAAATGTTCTAAAAAAATTAGGATTTGACTCATCTAAAACAAAACAAATTTTTGAAGATATTATGCAGACCTATGATAAAACCTCCAGAGGGTACCATGGTATAAAACATATTGAAACTATGTTGAAAGGTTTTGATGATTTTATGCTGCATTCAAAAGATGCCGGTAAAATTACAAATCCAAATGAATTCAGGTTTGCTATACTGATGCATGATTATATAAACGGTATTCCTGATGATGTAGAAAAAAGTGCATTAAAAGCAGAAGAACTCTTAAAATCTGTTTCTTCTGACGTTAATATTGGAAATATAAAAAGATTAATACTTGCTACTGATTATGTAAAAGAAAATAAAAATCTTTCATTTGATGAAAAACTTATGCAGGACATAGATTTAATGATATTAGGTCAAAATCCTTATAAATATAATAATTATTCAAAACTTATAAGGCTTCAATATTCAAATTATCCGGATTCTGTGTACAATCCTGCCAGAAAACAAATTTTGCAATCATTTTTGGAGAGAGAAAATATTTATAATACTGACTATTACAAGCAAAGTCTGGAACAGCAGGCAAGACAAAATATTGCTAATGAAATAAAATCTTTATAAAATATTTAGTCTATATATATGACAAATTTTGATAATTTATTTTCTATAATAATAGAATGGCAGAAAACGCACTTGATGAAAAATATACCGAATTTATTGAGGGTTTAATTAGTAAGCTTAAACCTCTGTTGCCTGCTGATGTTAATAAATTGCAGGAAGATTATTTAGTAAGTAATATCAGAAAAACTGCAACTTTGATGGCTTCTTCCATGGATAAAGCTGAAGAATTTAAAAAGTTAGAATTTGAAAATCAGTGTTTTTATATTCAGGTTATTGCGGAATGGTCTTTTCATAAAGAAATTGACCTTTTTAGGTCAGGTATTCCCCCAAAATACTGGAAAGTTGTTATGCAGAAAATCTGGTATACAACATGGGAAGTTATGTATGCCTGCGTAAAAAATAATGCTCCTGAAAGTGTTGTTCTATCATTAGTTGAACGTTTTGTTAATAGAGTCTATAACGATGCGATTGATGAACTTAAAGCCCAAAAATTAATTGATGAAAAAATAGAAGAAAAAGCAAAAGAACAGTCTAATATCGAAGTTATGGCACAAGAAATAAGAACAGCAAGAAAAATTTCTAATAATATCAAAGAGATTATAAAAAAAATATTTCTTGCTATTGTAATCTGTATTATCGTGTCGTTTTTAATTTTGAAATTTAAAACAACAGGACTTATTATTGTTTTAACTTTTCTGGCTGTTTATCGGGTTTTCCCGAATAATAAAGATTAATTCATTACAGATTTTAAATCTTTTTCAGTTGCCAGAATTGTTTTTGCTTCGTAAACTCTGCCCCAATTTTCGATTGGACCGTATTTGTCGCCAACAGCAATACAAAGTCCGAATTTATTTTTTAATGCTGAAGCATCAACTTTTCTACCTAACAATGCAGGTAAATCATTGTTATCAACGACTTGAATACCTACAGAACGGACACCGATACTTGAATATTTATTAATTAAGCCATCCATTACTGATTTTAGAGTTCTTGTATCGAAATTTAAAAATACACCGGTATTTTTTTCGCTCAACATTTTTAAAACTCTTATCATTTGCTGTTCGTTTAATGCACCTTTGAATGACGGACGGGTAACATTATTATTTCTATAATTGTTATTTGTATAATACGGGGTTATTGCACCTACTTGCATACTATTCTCCTTTTTTGTCATGAAACCATGAAAATAAAATTTTTTGACACATTTATTTATAATAATTTACAATATTGTAATTTTTCTATAAAATTAATTTATGATTTACTTTTTCTATGGGGATGAAGAATTTAATATTTCAAACGAAATTAAGAAACTAAAGAGTTCTCTTGATGCTAATTTTATTGAAATGAGTTACAAATATTTTAATAATCCAAAATTCCCTGATTTAATTGCAGCAGTAAGAACTCAGCCAATGATGTTCGGTAAAATGCTCATTGAAATCAACTGTCTTTCTTATTTGTCAGGCAAAACCTCAGAGGATAAAAGTTTTGATGATAAACAAATAAAAGAATTAGCAGAAGCATTAGATAATGCCAGCGAAGATTTGGATATTGTTTTTTGTGCACAAATTCCTCCTGACAGCCAGAAAAAAATTGATAAAAGAAAAAAATTATTTAAAACTTTGTCAAAGTATAATGCAAAAGAATTTGCCCAAATTCCGTCATATAAAACTGCTGAATTAGAATCATGGATTAAGCAGCAGGGAAAAAGCAAAGATTTAAAATTAACAGATGAAGTTGCTGCAAATATATTATTACAAGTTGGTTCAAATTTAAGAATGCTTGATTCTGAATTGGAAAAATTGAAGATTTTTGCAGGGAATAAACCTGTAACAAAAGATATGGTTAAAGAAATTTGTGTAACAAATGAAGATTTATTTGCTTTTGCTGAATTTTTAATTTTAGAAAACAAATCAAAAGCTTTGCAGGAATACCAGAAACTTTTAACAAAAAAACATCCGCTTGAAATCCTTTCAGTATTACACACATTACTGCATGGTAAAATTCAAATAAAAGCTAATTCTGCAAAATATTCAGCAGATGAAATTGCTAAAATTATCAACATGCACCCGTATCGTGTAAAACTTGAGCTTCAAAAATTAAAAAATATTTCATTAAAAAATCTTGTTAAACTAAAGGAAAATTTAACGGATGCTGAATACAGAATAAAGTCAGGGCAGGCATTAATGGATATTGATAAGGAGATTGAATATGCAATACTACAATAATCAAATTTCTGAAAAATATCCTGAACTTTTAAAATACTTCAATGATGGAATAAATAATCCTGATAAAAATATAAGTCACTGCTTGCTTTTCTGGGGACCTGATATCCAATCACAGTGCGAATTGGCACTGGAAGTTGCCAGACTTTTAAACTGTACAGAAAACGGGCAGCCTGACTGTAATTGTATAAATTGCAGATGGATAAAAGAACAAACTCACCCTGCTGTGAAAATTTATACCCGTTTGGATTTCAAAGAAAATTCTGACGATGGGGAAACTACAGGGAAAAAAAATATAAATATTTCTCAGGCAAAATCTATTATAAATGAACTTGCAATATCAAGTGATTATCATAGAGTTTACATATTTTGCGACAGAGATGAAGATGGTAATTTGCTTCCTTTAAATCAGCTTAATTTTCCGGAAGCAACATCAAATGCACTTTTAAAGACATTTGAAGAGCCGCCGCATAATACTACATTTATATTTTTGACAAAAGATAAAACCGATATTATTTCGACTGTTGTATCGCGTGCCCAGTCGTTTTTTATACCGTCGACAATAAATGAAGAGTTTAATTATGAAATTGTAGAAAGTTTTATTTCTAATTATTGGACAATTAACAGAAATCAAGTTCTTGAATTTGAAACAAATTTAATGAATTTAATAAACGAATACGATGCAAAAACTATATTTACACAAATTCAGAACTACATATATTCTGTAATAAAAGCAAATCCTGACAATAAGCAATTATTTTACAAGTTAACAGAAGACATAAAACATGTTGAAAACGCAAAGCGGCAGGTTTCATTAACACCTGCAATGAATATTTTGTCTGTAGTCGAAAATCTTTGTTTCAAGATTATTTTGACATAAATCATATTATGGGAATAATTACTTTCACCTTTTTTGTTCACTTTTTCTTTTTGATTGCGATGCAAAAAGAAAAAGTAGAACCGAAAAAGAAAAACACGCTTGATTGAATGGCTCGAGTTATCAGAAACTACGTTTCCGAACCTTCCTACAATTTTACGTATGTTGTCATTCCGAACTTGTTTCGGAATCTCATTATAATGGGACCCTGAAACAAGTTCAGGGTGACACAACAGGGGTTCGGGGGCAATGCCCCTGATGACTCGTTTCATTTGGTCGCCAGTTTCTCTTTCTTTGCTTCTATTTCTTTCTCTTTGCATGGCTACAAAGAGAAAGAAATGAAGGAACAGTTATAAAAATAAGCTGGATTTGATGTAACGTATATTGTCATTGCGAGGGCGTTAGCCCGTGGCAATCCACTAGATAACAAAAATTTAAGGTTAACTGCCGATAATATGATTTATGTTATAATCTCATTATGAGAAAATTATTGCTTATACTTACATTTTTAATGGTTGGAGTTTCGGTATTTGCAGATGCTTTCGTCCCTGATTTTGATAAGATGAAAGTTCTAAAATGCGAAATCAATGAAACTATTTATAATCAGCAAAATTCTGTTGTTGCTCAGAACAAATATCATAGAGTTTTTTGCCTTGATGATGAAAATCATCAAATCTATCTTCAAAAAGCCCCTGTAGATAGTATTTCAACGTATGATGAAGGTCAAATCCAAATGTATATCCAGACTTTGACGGATGATTCTATAATTGCTGAAAATATTACTTTGAATAGATTTGATAATACTTATAACGGAATTTCTCAAATTACTTATGATAATGAAATTCTCGGGGTAAGACATGCCAAATCAGAAGGTATTTGTACCCTTGTAGATTAACAAATTTGTAACAAATGCTGATAATATGTCAATTTTTTCGTGTAATTTCTCTTTATTAATATATAGGGGAAATATTATGCAGACGGAAAAATTGTTAACAGAAATGTTAATGACAGATACTTCTGAAGATATGTTTTTTCAAAAAAGCAGGGAAAAATCTATGCTTGTTAGTCTTGTGCCAAAAGTTTATAAAAAGCATAAGACAATGACAGACTGCGTAAAATATTTGTCTACAGTAAATAAAATTGAAAACGATTTATCTGGTATATATTTTGGTGCCGGTAAGTTTAAAGTAAATGATGAGTTATCTAATTCAAAAGTCAGATATATTGCTCAAGAATTGGCGAGTGCTATAGATGAAAATTCAGTTGCGAAAATTAAGCAGCTTAAAAGCAAATTCGGTAATGATAAAGATTTTCTTACAGCTAAGAATTTTTTGAATGAAAAGTGCAAAGAAATTTGGAATGTATTTGAGAATAAAAATACTTTGATAAAACTCCCAAAAGAAGCCATGAAAGCTTTAGGAATTACCAATCAGCCGTCACTGGAATTTTTACTTGGCAATTCTATTCGTTATTATGAAAAAGATGGCGGAAATACAACCGCTGTAACAATAGGTTCTATTTTGAATAATAAAAATCTGGATTATACAATAGAAGATATTCATAAATTTTTGCGTACTGCTGCAATAAAAGAAAAACTTAACTTCAATCTCAATACTGTAAAATATTTGATAACAGAACAAAATTATACAAAATTAAATTTGCAGGATTTAGGTGTTGAACAAAAAGTTATATCACAAGCAGTGCAAAGTATATCTTTTAAAAATAAAGTCAAGTATTATGTAAGAATTTTGCATAGCAAAATGAGAGCTTAATTTCAGTAAATTTTTGTAAAATATACATGCAAAAAATAATATGTTCTGTTTTAATATGTACATGGTATTTGAGATATTAAGCAGAAAACCTATACAGTTTTATGAAAAGAATGGTATAAAATTCTTTGAAAAATTTCAGGCTGTTGACAGATATAGAAAACCTGTCACGGTTTCTATTGATTCTGAAAGCCATTTCCCGACGATATTTGCCCGTAACCATGATGATGTGGATTCTTTTTATGAATTAGAAATGGATATTTCTAAACGCCAGATGAAGGGGCGTTCTATGGCTGCTGATCCTCAAAAATCCGGTATTGGCGAGATTATGAAGCTTGCATCAATTATGGAATTTAAAGCAAATCGATTTAATAACTTTGATTTGTTTGCTTTGCAGGAAGCAATCCAGTTTTATACACGTTTCGGATTTAAACTCGTTACAGATAATGTGGAAGAAATTCTGCATAATTTAAAGATGGTAATGAAGTCAAAATCTTATAGACTATCTACAATACGTGATAAAGCAGAATTCTTTTATCCAAGAATTGAAGGTAAAATCGCAAGTGACGACCCGCATCTTCTTCAAAGAGGCTGTGATGTTGTGAGCGAATATCTTAAAGAAATGTCTCGCAGCGGACAAAAAATAAATTTTAGAGATTTAAAATATAATTCAAATATGAGATACACAGATTGGGAAACTGTGACAAACAGAGATTATTTGAATTCGTTAATGGATTTACACGAGATAAATTATAAGATATAAAAATGAAAATAGATAAGTTTAAAGTTGAAGATTGGTTTAATAAATACGAAAAAGATGCTTTGTATGATTTAGCAGATACCTGCGTTGATTCGCTTTCATTGGAGGAGTTATTATCAATCACAGGTGACAGACAAAAAAATCTGGACGAAGTTTTTAACCGAAAATTGAACTATGGTGACATACATGGAAGCCGGAGATTAAAACAGGCAATAGCTTCAATGTATCAGCATCAGAATTCTGAAAATATAACGATTACACATGGTACAATAGGTGCAAACCATCTTGTAATGCTGACTTTAATAGAACCTGATGATAAAGTTGTTTCAATTATTCCAACATATCAGCAGCATTATTCAATCCCAAAATCTTTTGGCGGACATGTGAATATTTTGTATTTAAAAGAGGAAAACAATTGGCTTCCGGATTTAGAAGAATTAGAAAGACTGGTTGGGACTGATACAAAAATCATTTGTATGAACAATCCCAATAACCCGACAGGTGCCGTTATCCCTGAGGAAATGCTTAATAAAATTGTTGATATCGCAAAAAAATCTAATGCCTATATTCTTTGTGATGAAGTATATAGAGGACTAAACCACGAGGGAAATCCTTTTACGATTTCGGTTGCAGATATTTATGATAAAGGTATTTCAACAGGCAGTACATCAAAAGTCTTTTCACTTGCAGGGTTAAGACTGGGCTGGATTGCTGCAAATGAAGATATAATCACTCAAATTAACAATCAAAGAGAGTATAATACAATTAGTGTCGGGATTTTAGATGATTTTTTTGCAAGTCTTGCAATTGAAAATAAAGACAAAATTATTAAAAGAAATATTGAAAAAATAAAAATAGGGAAAAAAATTCTGACCGATTGGGCATCTAAAGAGCCAAAAGTCCATCTTGTGATACCGCAAGGCGGAACTACCGCATTTATCAGATACTATGCACCGTTGAGTTCTGTTGAATTATGCAAAAAATTGCAGGAAGAAACAGGAGTTATGATTCTACCCGGTGAAACTATGGAGTATGATAAATACTTGCGGATTGGCTATGGAAATAATTTTGAGCAGTTAAAAACTGCTTTGGAAATTTTTTCACAATGGCTTTCTAAATTTTAAAACCCTTTGATAATAATGCTTTACCATGATTTTTGTTAACATTTGTTACAACATCTGTTCTTATTTTAAAGTTTTTATAAAACACATCCGATAAGTAATTTGTACTTAGACAAAACTTTAAGGAGTGTAGATAGATGTCAGACAAAAAGATTATGGATGTAGAAGATTTAATGGTAGATTACGCTGAAATGACAAGTTTCGATTTCGGTTCTCTATCAAATGAAGAAATGGATACATTAAATAAAATTACAAACAGTGAATATTCAAGAAAACCTTATGCTTTTAAATACGGTAATTTCAAATTGATGGACTTTTTCCATTCCTTGTTAACCGACGAAAGCAGATAGCTGTTGATTTTGGAGATATGTGTTATGAACGAAAAAGAACTATTTGAAAATGGTTGTTTTCTGCCTTGCTGGGCAGAAGATGATATACAGGAAACAATGCCTGTACAACAGGCTTATGCTGCAAGACATAAAGACGTTGAGACTTTATATGCAGAATTAGCTGATATAAAACAACACATTCAAGATGTTCAAGAAAGACAATGGATTTTGGCAAAGTTAATACATTTTCATGAAAATAACTTTGCTAGAGAATAACGACTACCAGACACTACTTTACACTAACCATGCCATAAACAAAGTTTTATGGCTTTTTGTTTTGTTAAAATTATGCCCGTTTTAATTCTTTTTCCGGCTCTCCAACCGTTTCGAGCAGCGTGTCGATAACCTTTGGCATCTGGCAGATAAAAGAATAATTCCCTTTAGATATTGAACATTTTGCACAGTCGCAGTTAAGGTAATAACATTCTAATGCCTGTTCTGTCCAGTTTTGAGTAATTGAATTTGAGATTTCTTCATTAAATGGAGCATATAACTCTACATTTTCAGATATAATTCTATCCATACATCCTCCCAAAATTTACAATTAACCCACTTTTATTTTAAGGGATAAACCATTTTTGTTAATCCTCTAAATAATGTATATTTAAAAAAAGCAATAAAAATAGCCGTAGTTACGGCATGATGTAAAAGTGTGTAGGAGAAAATAAAGAAAAAGAAAATGCTTTGTACACATGATATATACCCAAATTTCGAGTCTTAATAACCTGAAACCAGAAATTTTTTACAATTTGTAATGTTTTTATAAATATATAAATCTTTAAATCTAAAATATGTACCAAAATCTTATAATAATTTGCAATATGTCTTTTTTTTGATTAAAATACTACTATAAATACAAGGGGATAAAATGAGAATAGAGGCAAAAAATCTAATTAAGATATACGGGGATAGAAGTGTTGTTAACGATGTTTCTTTCAATATAAATAAAGGCGAAGTTGTTTGTCTTTTGGGACCTAACGGAGCCGGAAAAACTACAACATTTTATATGGTTGTAGGTCTTGTTAAGCCTAATAAAGGAAGTATTACTCTTGACGGTCAGGAAATTTCTTCATGGCCTATGCACATAAGAGCAAAAGCAGGTATCGGCTATCTTCCGCAGGAAGCTTCAAGTTTTAGAAGTTTGTCTGTTGAAGATAACATCAAACTTGTTCTTCAAATGAATGATAAACTGACTGAATGTGAAAAGAAAAAGAAATTAGAAGAATTGCTATCTGAATTTGGTGTTGCGAGATTGCGTACAGCTTCTGCAATTTCTCTATCCGGCGGTGAAAGACGTCGTGTAGAACTTGCAAGAGCACTTGCGGCAAGCCCTGATTTTATCCTGTTGGATGAACCGTTTACCGGTATTGACCCTATTGCAATCGGGGAAATTAAAGATAATATTAGAAAATTGTCTGAAGATAAAGGTTTAGGTGTATTGATTACAGACCATAACCCTAAGGCTACTTTATCAATTACTGACAGAGCTTATGTAATTTTTGACGGTAAAATAAAAATTCAAGGAAAAAGTGAAGAAGTTGCGGTTAACCCTGTTGCTAAAGAATTCTATTTAGGAAAGGATTTCTCTTTATAATGAAATTTAAATTTCCTAAAATTACTATTTATGACAGATATATTTTTAAACAAGTTACAATGGCATCCCTTGTTGCAATTTTGTTATTTACAATTGTGTGGATTGCTCCTGAAATTTTGCTTAATACAATCAAAGATGCTTTAGCTGGTGAATATGGTCTGAAAACTGCTATTTTGATTTTATTTTATGAAATGCCTAAAATTTTGGATAAAGCTTTTCCGGTTGGGTTGTTATTGGGAACTTTATTTACATTTGATAAATTGAGTAAAGATTCTGAAATTACTATATTTAGAGCTGTTGGAATGTCATTTCCGAGAATTATTGCTCCTGTAGTTGTTTTAAGTTTAATTTTTACTTTTCTATGCTTTCTAACTGGGGATAAGGGTATTCCGATGGCTGCTGAAAAAATGAGAGCCATTAAAGGTTATCTAATTTCAACGCAGTATATTTATACCCAGAAAGATAATACAGGCCACCCATTAATGGCTGTTATTGTTTCTAAATCACAAAATAGAGATTTAGAAAATGTAATTGTTTTAGATTTTGCAAGCCATGTATATCAGGATGTACACCAGCTCTCTAATATTTATTCAGCTAAAAAAGGTTATGCATATAATGATAAATGGGTTTTAAATGACATTTCGCATTACCAAATTTCTAACGATGGTATATTCATTGATATTAATCATATTGACAATATGAATATATTAGAAGGTAAACCTGCAAAAAATGCTTTTACATTGATGACTTATTCAACAATGAAAGAAAGAGAAATTAATAACAAAAATTTAAAAAGTTATGTTTCATTGCTGAAAAAAGAAAAGTTGTCAGAAGAATATCATGGCACTTTAAATAAATATCTTCAAAGATTTTTCCACCCATTTGTATGTGTTTTACTTGCAATTCTTGGATGCCTGCTGGGTTTCAGCAAACCAAGAGAGCAAAGATTGGTTGGTTTTACAATAGCAATCGGGTGTATTTTTGTTTATTACATCACATTGCCGTTCTTTGATTTATTAGCGGAAAAAGAAATTTTGTCTCCATACATTACTGCAACGTTCCCAACAATAGCATTTTTAGCTGCAATTTTCGGGTTCTACAAGTCTAAGGATTTATAATATGAAATTTTTTAAAATAATTCTATGTTTGTTGGTTATGATACTTTTTTCTGCACAGGTTAGTCTTGCAGGAGAAATTTCGATTGACAAAGATAATGGAGTTTATCACATAATATTAAAAGGTGAGAAAATTAAGAAGAGAATTAAATTTGTTGCATCTGAAGATTTAATAACAAATAGAGAAGCACATATTAAAGGAAATGCAACATTGACAGTTAATGCAGGATTTTTTGACCCTAAAAACGGCAAAACTATTTCTTACATCGTAACAGATAGAATAACTGCTGCTGACCCGATGTTCAATATGGCATTGCAGGCTAATCCGTTTTTCAGAAGAAATATGGCAACAATTTTGAACCGTACAGAATTCAGAGTAATGCAATGCGGTAACAAATTTCAATACGATATAGTTTCACATAAATCAAATGTTCCATTTGGCTGTGCATTAGTGACTTCTGCTCAGGGCGGACCATTAATTTTGCCGGAACTTCATCTTGAAGAAGAAGGTTTTATTGTAAGAGATGCAGAAGGTAAAGTCATAAGAGAATCAGCTTCTGTTTTACATAAAACATCAAGAACAATTATTGGACTTAAGGGGCTGGATGAGTGTCATATTCTTATTATCACGGATGAAAACCCTATGGATATGTACGAAGTTCAAAAATTATGCAAAGATTTGAAACTGGACAGGGCAATGGCATTTGATGGCGGCAGTTCAACATCATTAAATTACAAGAGAAATCTTGAAGTTGTTTCAACTGTTGGTGATGGAGCAGGCAGAATGTTAAAATCATTTATGTTAGTTTATTAGTTTATTAAAATAAAAAAGACCTTAAAAATTCTTGAGGTCTTTTTTACTATATTACCAGAATTTTATTGCATTCCAAACTTTTTTACCAAAGTTTTTGGCTTTGTTTATTACTTTTTTACCGGTGTCAACAACTCCTTTAACAAATTTCTTTCCTGTATCAATTGCTTTTCCAACAAGCTTTTTACCGCCATTCCAAAGTTTTTTCACTCCGTTACCAAGGAATTTAACTGCTTTTTTACCGGCATTATAAACAGCTTTAGCTGCTTTTACAACATATTTTCCGGCTTTAGATCCTATAAAATATCCTGCAAGACCGCCGGCGATACCGCCAATCGCTGCTCCTACTGGTCCAAAAGCCAAACCAATTGCAGCTCCTGCTTTAGCTCCTGCCCATGCACAAGCTGTTTCTGTTGCACATTGTAATGCTTTTGGTGCAGCAGCTTTTACTCCGCCTTTTTTGAATGCATCATATACTTCGTAGCAGTTTATACCTATGGCAGCAACCCAGCATGCTCTTCCTGCAACTTTTGCACTTGATGAAACAAATCGGACTCCTTTAACCCATTTTGATGAAGTTTTTGCTCCGCTTGATACAAGTTGTACAAAATCGTTACATTTGTTTAGTAATTTGCCGGTTCTTTTTACAAGGTTAAGATTTTTCATTTTACCAAGCATTGATAATGATCTTGTACCTGCTGTGGCACCGTTGAAAGCTGCTGCAGATTTTGATCTAAAAAAGCCTTTTACAACTTTACATCCTGATTTGGCTTTACCGGTCACCCATTTTGTGCCGGAAGTAATCTTGCCTTGAATATATTTGACGGGAGATTTAAATCTTCCTTTTATGTGTGATACTTTACCTTTAATTGTATGGTAAGCATTAGATGCTGGAGCTCTTAATTTGTTATACGTATCTGCAAATCTTGTAGAATTCATTTTCCTGTCGAATTTTGCAAGAGCTTTTCTTCCGCCATGAGATCTATTAACAAAACTATCAATGTCATCAGTTAAATCTTTAGCTTGATATAATGCATCAACAGTTGAGTTACCGTTTAAGTTTCTAAATCCTTCTCCACGAACGGAATTATCATATTTTGTTTTCCAATCAGAAACAAAATCCACTGCTTGTTGTATGAATCCTGGAGATTGAACTTTTGCAGCACTTTTTCTTGCTGCCCTACCGGCAGCAGCATAAACTCCTCTTTTGACAGCTTCTTTTCTCTGTTCATAATTAGCTGTATTATCTGTTTTTAATGTTTTAGCACTAAATAAACTATTATTTTTGCGTGTTTGAATAGGTTTCTTGTAAGAACCAGTTTGAGGTGTAACCGATTTATTTGCAGGTCGTGCAACCGGTTTGTTATTTGCAGGTCGTGCAGGTGTACCTGTTCTTACAGGTCGAGCATTTGGATTTTGTGGAAATTGTGGAATAGCCATAATATCACTCTTCTTATTTTATTTGTATAAATACTCTCATTTATATAAAATAAAAATTGAAATACGAATTTCACATGGTTAAATTTTGCTTAACATGTCTTTACAATAAAAAACGACTTCTTTTGAAGTCGTTTTTTATATGAATGATAATTTGTTTTTAAAAAAGGCGACACCCAGATTCGAACTGGGGGATAAAAGCTTTGCAGGCTTCTGCCTTACCACTTGGCCATGTCGCCATCCGTATATATAATATACGTGATACATAATAAGATGTCAAGAAACAGATTTAGTTATTTGCGATAATTTTGTTCATTAGTTTTTTTGCTGTTTCTAATTGAATATCTTGTTTTTGTTCAATATTTTCTCTTGTAAAATGTACTTCTACGTCCGGAGAAATACCTTTTTTATTAATATCTTTTCCTTTTGGGGTTAGATACTTGGCTATAGTTAAGTTTAAGCCTGTTTCGTTTGGCATAGGTATAATTTTTTGAACCATACCTTTTCCATAAGTTTTGGTACCAATAATTTTTGCTTTATGGTAATCTTTCATTGCTCCTGAAAGAATTTCACTTGCACTTGCACTGGAACCGTTTACCAGCAATATGATTGGTTTTTCGACCTGAAAATTTGTGTCTTGAGCCATGATATCATATCTGTAGCCGTTTCTGCCTACAATACTAACGAGTTTGCCTTTATCAATAAACAAGTTTGCAATAAAAATAGCATTTGTTAAAAGTCCGCCGGTGTTTCCGCGAAGGTCAATAATCAGCCCTTTTGAATCATGTGTATTTTCTAAGGCTTCAAGAAATTCATTCGGGGTAGAGTTACTGATAAAGCTTGAAATTTGTATATAACCGATTTCTTTATCAAGGTTGCTTTTTACTGTTTTAATTTTAATTTCTTTTCTAATAACTTTTTTACTTAATTTTTCATTATTTCTCAAAATGTCTAAACTAACAAACGTATTAGCAGGACCTTTGACTAGATTTGAAACTTCAGCAAGTGATAAACCGCTTACTTTTTTGCTGTCAATTGCCAGAATTACATCGTCAGGCTTTAAATCTGCGAATTGTGCAGGGGTTTCTTCTATAACGCTGATAATTCTGATTTTTCCGGCATCATTAACTATATTGACTCCTATGCCTGAAATTTTTGAAGAGATTGAGGTGTTTTGTTCTGAAAATTCTTGCTTTGTAAGAAATCTTGAATACGGGTCATCAAGGCTTGCAAGCATTGTTTCTATAGCAACTTTGGCATCTTCTTCTGTTTTAATTTTTCCCTGATAATGATTTTTCCATCTAACCCATTTTTGGTGATTAAAATTTGGGTCGTAATATTCTGCTCTTATTGTAGACCAGCTTCTATCAAAAAGAGTTTGTGCTGAAACCCGTGTGGTATCTATCTCTTTCTGATTTTCGTTAAGCATTGGGTTGTGATTTGAGATATAAAAAGCATTGACAGCAAATAAAGTTATTGCTGCCCCTACTAAAAATATTAATGCTTTAATCCTGCGTCTCATAGTTTTAATTTAACATCAAGGATTTTTTATAATCAATATCCTTTTTATGTAAAACATGTATTTATTCAAAAATCTTTATAAATCGTCAAAACCCGGAGAATAGGAAGGTAAGTTTTTGTAGCCGGCATTTTGCATAACTGCTTTTTTGATATATTTATTTGAGTAATTTCCTTTTTCTAACAATTTTTTCAGAGTATTTTCGCGTTTGACAAGCGGATGTTCTTCTTTTTCAATATCGTTGTATTTTTTTGTGATATCGTTCCACACGACCGCTTCCATTGTCCACGCATAGGTTTCTTCTGCAAGTGAGTTATACTCGTCCTGATGTAATGCTTCGTGTGCAAGAAGTGCTGCTAGAGCTCCTGCAGGGGCATTTTTGTGTTTGTTATTTATATAGATATATAAATTCTTGCCTTTTTTCCAGCCTAATGCGTCAAAAGTTGCATATTCTTGATTTATTTGACCTAAGTCACGGAATTCAATTTTTACAGGTTTGCCTGAAAGATTATTGCCTAAAATTGCATTTCTTGAAAACATTCCGTGTTCGGTATCTTTTAACATATCAAGGGCAACGTAAAAAACTTCATCTTTGCCGACATCTTTGTAACCCGGGGTAATTTGTTTAATATATTGCGGTGTATATTTTTCCGGATACTGGTGCGGGATACTGTATTCTACAGGTGCAGCAAATGCAAAATTCCCGAACGTCAGATAAACCGCCGTTATAGTTAATATTTTTGCTATAGTTCTTTTTATACTCATACTACCTCAAACCTCCCTAATCAAATTTTTATAATATGTATTATAATCATGTTTTTAGGGAAGGCAAATTAATTTTTCTTTTTTCTGTTTAGTTTAACTAATTCTGAATACATAAACTTATATTCGTTTGAACTATCAAGATTTTCTGCTTCGGAAATATATTCTAAAGCAGTTTTGTAATCTTCTTGTGCCTTATAAAATTCGCTCATTTTGGCATAGTATTTAGGATTGTTCAAATCATACAGAATAGCTCGTTTCATGCATTCTACGGCTTCTTCCAAATCATCTGTTTTTTCTCTGACAAGAGCCAGATAATAGTAGCCTTCGGAGCAATTAATGTCTAATGAAATTGCATCTTGAGCATAAGATTTTGCATTTTCGTAATCCTCTTTTAAAAATGCGGCTTTTGCTCCAAGAATATCTCCGCAAATATAATTTGAATTTATTTCAAGAATTTTTTCAGCAATTTCTAAGGCTTTATCATAGTTTTTTTCTTTGATATAAATTTCTGCCAAATCATTTAGATAATTAAGGTTTTCAGGATTTTTAGAAATTACATCATTAATTAAATTTTTGGCTTTATCAAAAATATTCAAGTCTGCGTAAATTCCTGCTAATGAAATTTTAGTAAAATCATCATCAAATCCTTTTTTAAGGTTGTCTTCAAGAATATCTTTAGCTTCAATATAATTTTTATTTTGTGCAAGAAGTAAACCTTTTAAAACCCGTGCTTGAGAATGTTCAGGCTGGCTGTCTAATATCGCATCCACTTCTTTTAGAGCACGCGGATAATCTTTTTTATCAAAGTATAAATATGCAAGTGAATATCTGTAATCAAGATTATCAGGGTTTAAATACAAAGCTTTTAAATATGCTTTTTGAGCTTCTTCTAACCATCCGTTATAGAAATATGCATTTGCAAGATTATATATATATTTAGAATTTGAATTGTCTAAATTTGAAGCTTTAGAAAAATCTTTTATTGCTTCTACAAAATTCATATTTTCCAGTTCAAATAGTCCCAGAAAATTTAGAACTTCAGCGTTCTGTGAATTTTTGCCGATTTTTGAGAAAATTTCTTTGGATTCTTCTAAATTCCCTTCATCAAATTTTATTTTTCCTTTGAGTAATAAAACTTCTTCATTGTCTTCTTCACAAGATGCCAGAAGTTCTCTTGCCTGTGCAATTTCTCCGTTCAGGTAAAATGCATTTGCACATTCAATTTTTACTTCAGTGTTAAAATATTCAGAATTTTCATATTTGCTAATTTCGTCAAATAATTTCAATTTTGCCAGAATTTTGATTAATTCTTTTAAATTATCAGAGTTAGGATTGTTTTCAAATAATTGCTGCGAAATTTCTAAAACATCGTTTAAATTTCCCTGACGTTCTTTGATTGTGCGGGTAAGTTTTAAACTCGCAGGGTGGTTTGGATTAATTGTTAAAACTTTTTCAAGATATTGTATTGCTCTTGTATAATTAGTAATCAAGAAATACAATTCACCTATCTGGAATAAGATTTCAATATTATCATTTTCCAGTTCAAGAGCTTTGTATAAAAGTTCTATTGCCGGTTTATAATATTTTTGTTCTCTTAATTCAAATGCTTGTTTTATATATTGTAAACTCTGTTTCTCTTCCATAATTTATCCATTTCTACTCTTCAACAACTTCTTGCGGAATATAAATCTGACTTGCAGGTTCGACTTCTTTTGTTTTATTTTTATTATTAAATCCTTTAAATTTCCAGACAGATTTTTTCTTTTTAGGAGTTTCAACTTTTTTATTTATTATAATCAAAACCTCATCCTCGCCTGCCATTTTTAAATTATTTCTGGCAATACCTTCAAGACTGTTATCAGATGTAACCATCTTTTTTTCGGATTTTAAATCCTGATTTCTCATCTGTGCAGATTTTAAAAGATTTTTCAATGTAACCATTTTACCTTGATAGGAAATAATCTTTGTCACATTCAAAATAGCTCCATATCCTATTTGAATCAGACAGAAAATCAACGCAAAAGTTAGAAACGAATAATAAAAACCAATTTTTTTACTGCGTTTTCTTTTCTTTTGAATTTGTTTTTCCGGATTAGAATTTTCTATTACCAAAATTAAGTCCTCTTGTTTCAATTATAAACAAAATTTAGCTTTCGGACAAAAATGTTTTTAGAAATTTACAATTTAAATCTGGTCGAAAATTTAACCTGATTTCTCAGTACCACATTATTATAATCATAAGTTTGGTTAGCACCTAATTCAAGCCGAAGTCTGTCTTCGTCTTTATTCCCAAACGGATTTATTGAAATCATAAATTCTGCTTTTCTGCTTTCTCTTGTAATATCAGCAGATAGAGTTTCTTTTAATGAGATGTATTGATTTAACCGCCATTCCGGTGAAAAATAAAAATTGTCGTTATAATTATTATTAGTTGAATTAACTGTTTTCATATATGCTGTACTTACAGCAAAATTTTTATATGAGTATTTTGAAAATATGCCGGATGACTGTTCAAATTCACCGTAATCAATACATTGATTATACATTGTTCCGGCACTAAATCCGCCTTTTTGTCTGTAATTAGTACTTGATAACGGAGAAATATTATACTCTGCTCCTGTATATTTTGAGTACAGGTTGTTGTTGAATTTTAAGGACGTATCAGGTGAATACGAAAATTTTTCACTTTGAACCCTGAAAGGTCTTCTTATGTTAACTGTTAAAATTTCATCAGTTAAATCTTCAAGAGAAATAGTATTTTCTTCGTCTTCCGTATACTGTGCGTAACCTTGAAGTACATCTGAATAAAGGTTATCGAGTTCATCTTCGGCAGTGTATTCTTCATCATTCTCTTCTTCTGATAAATTTTCTTCATCCGAAGGTTTTCTTGAAGTATCTGCTGTAACATCATCAGATACTATATCTTCAGGAACTTCTTCCTGAGCAGTATTATCCTCTTGAACTTCAGGTTCATCGTCAGGAATATGATAAACAAAAACTATTGTTTTTGGCAAATTATCAATATCTTCTGCTCTAACTTCTGAAATACAAGGGATTAATGCTAATATGAAAAGTATTAAAAATAATCTAATCTTTTTCATAATGATATTTTACACTATAATTCCAAATACATCAATCAGTTATTAGGACTAGGAAAATAAATTCATAAAAATATAAGACTTGACAAAGAATTAAATATGTGATAACATACAGGTGGGGTAAATGTATATTTATAAGTCTTATCAATTTGATGAGACTTTCTTTTTGTCTTGTTGACTTTTTTTTAATCCTCATTAAATACATGCAAAAGTCCTACAAATAGATGATTTTTGTCAAAAACGTTGAAAAAATCTATCAAAATGTTCGACAATATATAATGAATAAGCATGTTAGAGGTAGTAGAATGCGATTAAACAGTGGAATATTTTTCAATGACAGCGGTTTGACCGCATCTATCAGGGCAATGCACCTTGATAGTGAACTTATTGGAATAAGCAACGAAAATGTCGGCGGCTTTGACAAAGTTGGTTATCAAAGAAAAGAAGCTGTTGTTTCTTCTTTTGCGGAATATCTTGGTGTGCATGCACTATCAACCACAAGAGATGATAAAGTCGGTCGTATTTCGGTTTCTCCAAATCCTCTTGATATTGCTCTTGCAAATAAAGGCTATTTTCAAACTGAAACTGAAAATGGCGTGAAATTAACCCGTGACGGTCGTTTTAAGATAGGCAAAGACGGAACCTTATTAAATCTTGAAGATGCTAAAGTTTTATCAAATGCCGGTGTTCCGATAAAATTTCCGTTTATACCGCAGGATTTGAAACAGGTTAAAATTGATAAGGCAGGTAAAATAACTATTTTTAATCCTGAAACACATAAACTTGTTAAAATTGGCAGTATTGGTGTTGTGGATGCAAATGGAATTGCAGTTATGGACCCAAATGTTAAACAAGGGTACAACGAGTATTCTAATGTGGCATTGCAAGAAGAATTTATAAAAATGATGCCGATTATGAAAAATTTTGATGCTAACAGACAAATGTTTATGCTTCAAAATTCAGTATTAGGTAAAACAATTTCCCAATTAAGTTCAGCGTCATAACATGAGGTTTAAAGATGTATAATTTACAAGCAATAATTTCAAAAGGTACAAATAACGCTCTTATCCAATTTGAGCGTTTTGGTGAGATTGCAAATAATTTATCTAATACTCAAACAAACGGTTATAAAAAAGTAACGTTTGAACAAATATTGAGAGAAGACGGTTATCTTACAGGTACTGTCAGAACTGATTATTCTCAGGGTTCAATCAGAATAACAAGCAACCCTTATGATGTGGCAATTGACGGACCTGGTTTTATTCCTGTAGTTTCTCCATCAGGTGAAGTTCAATACACAAGAGACGGTTCTTTCAGGCAGGGTAAAAATGGTTATCTAACAACAAGTGATGGATGGATTGTCGGTGAAGGTATTAAAATCCCTACAAACTGCTACAAATTCACTATTAAAACAAACGGTGATGTTATGGTTTACGATAACCGCGGAGATAAAGCAACAAAGGTCGGTACAATTCCGTTGATAAGATTTGATAATCCGGATGGTATGAAAACATCTGATATGAACAGATTGATTGCAACTGAAGATGCCGGTGAAGGAAGATTGGTAAAAGGACATGAATCCATCAAGCAAAATAATCTTGAAAGAGCAAATGTAAGTGTTTATCAATCCGCAACAGATTTATTAAGACTTAATGCCTCAATGCTTGCAAGTATGCAAATGCTTAAGCTTGCAGATCAAATGTATAACAAGTCAATTAATATTAGAGAAGGTTAAGAATAACTGAAAGGTGTAAAATATAATGTATACTTCTTTAGACAGTATGGGTAAAGTTTCATTGATGATGGATTTGATTTCTCAAAGACAGAGAGCTTTAGGATCAAATGTCGCTAACGTTGATACTCCGGGTTATATCAGACAGGATATAAGTTTCGGGCAATATTTGAGTACTATGAATAGTCCGTTAGAAACAAGATTGTCAGAAAAGCTCGGACCTTCTGCTATTGTGACAGAACAAACAGAAGATCCTGTTAATCCTGCTAATGAATTATTACAAATGCAGGAGAATTCAATTCTTTATTCTATGGCAACAAGAAGGATGTCTAATATTGTTACACAGATGAAAACAGTAATTAATGTTGGTAAATAATTTGGAGGCGGTGATATAAATGGGTTTAATGGAATCAATTGATATAGGTGCAAATGCATTAAAAGTTCATGGTAAAAGAATTGATGTTCACGCAAAAAACATCGCAAACCTTGATACTCCGAATTATGTAAGAAAAATTCCTGTATTAAATGCAAAAGACGATATTTCTTTTCATGGTGTAATGAACAGTATGAAAGAAGATGTTTTTGGAGTTGGAACATTACCGTATCTTCAAGGCGGAGTTAATTTTTCAGGTGTTGTAGAAGATCCGACTTTAGGTGCAAAAATTTACAAACCGGGTCACCCTGATGCTGATGAAAATGGTTATATCCGAGCTTCTAACGTAAATGCTATGGTTGATATTGCTGATGCTTTAATGGCTCAGCGAGCTTATGAAGCAAACCTTGCCTTAGTAAGTATTTCTAAATCAATGGCACAAAAAGCAATTGAAATCGGAAGGTAATTTCTTCGATGTATACCTGTATGGATAAGTATAAAAATGATTTTGCAATTAAATTTGCACAAATCATGGAAAAAGAACTTTCACATTGGGAAAATATACAACATTCTGAACGTCGTGTTTTATATACATCAAATTTAAAAGAATATTTAATAGCGTTTTTACTTGGTTTTACTCCAGGGAAAAGAGAAAGAAATTATATTGACAATCTTGAAATTCATTTTTGGTTTGGTGTTTTTCTTTTGATCGCATATATTTTTATAGCAATAAATATTGCTAATAAAAGTTATCAACGTTCTGTTAAAAGGACTTTATTTCCTAAACTTTTGAAAGTTTTTTCTGAAAATATTCGATATCGTAAAATTAAAATACCTTTGACAGTTTATAATATGTCAGGACTTTTTTCTGATAATGTTACATATTCACAAACAGATGATTTTTTTAATGGTGAGTATAATAATGTTGAATTTAAGATTGATGAAACTGAACTTGAGCATACAATAAAGCGGGAAAATGGGAAATTAGAAACAACAGATTTATTTAAAGGTGTAGCAATGCACTTTAAAATGCAGAAAAAAATAAATGCAAAAGTATTAATTTATTCAAAATCTTTAATTAATAAAATTCCAAAAGGATATGAAAAAGTTGTTCTGGAATATGAAAACTTCAATAAAAAATATAATTTATACGTGCAAAAGAATCCTAATAGTGATGGACAGGTAGAGGCAAGGTATTTGTTCAATACGGCTTTTTTGAACAGATTTATGCAACTTCAAACAAGTTTTAATGTACGAAAAATGAGTTGTTCTATATCCGAAAATAATATCCTTATTTTATTGAATACTAATAAAGATTTATTTGAAATGAATCATTTATTTGGCAAAGTTGATGATATTACACAATATAGACGCTTATTTGATGAATTTGCATCGGTATTGTCATTTATAGATGTTTTGAATTTGGCAAGTCGAACAGGTTTGTAATATAATTGCTGCATGAGAATTATAAAATGTAAAAAATTTATTACGTGGAATATAATATCTTTGATAGGCTATTTTAGTCTTGCAGTTGTAGCATATTTCGCAATTGTATTGCTGCTTTCCGGCTCGGAAATAGGTATGCGTGCAGATTTGAACAAATTTTTCTATGAATACATAGTAAAACATGTAATAATCCCATTTTTGGATTTTTATAAAATACAATTAGGTTCAATATTTTTATTATTAATTTGTTCAAGATTTGAGGACAAATATTATAGACTAGAAGGCAAATTAGGATTGCATTTATTTGAGCACCATCAGGCCTTTTATTCCGCTGTATTTATAACAGGATTGATACTAAATATTTGTCCAATGTACTTATTAATACTGTTAGCGTTGAAATTTTTGATGATGATGCACTAGAAAAAATTTTATGTTACAATTAAGAACATAGGTCGTAGTGGCACTCTGCCGCAGGGAAAGTTGACTAAATGTCAAGTTTACCGAGAGGGTTCTTCTAGAAAGAACATCCGCCGCGAAGACAAACCAGAAAATTGACAGTATAATAAAAAATAAACATAGGTCGTAGTGGCACTCTGCCGCAGGGAAAGTTGACTAAACGTCAAGTTTACCGAGAGGGTTCTTCTAGAAAGAACATCCGCCGCGAAGACAAACCAGAAAATTGACAGTATAATAAAAAATAAAACATAGGTCGTAGTGGCGGAATGGTAGACGCGCACGCTTGAGGGGCGTGTGGAGAGATCTGTGGGGGTTCGAGTCCCCCCTACGACAAATTTTAAAAAAGACCTTAAAAAAGGTCTTTTAGTTTTATTATCTATATCCTTATTTAACCTTGCGATAATGTATCATAAACCTTAGCAACAATTTTCCATTCGCCTTGGATTTTATTCATTATAAGCAAGTCTGTGAATTTGTATCCATGCCAGTTATCTTCAATAACTCTAACTGTTGCAATTGTTTTTTCAATATTTAAAACATCAACTCTTGCTATATAGTCATCTCCAACTCTGCCCATATTATCAATTGTTTCATAAAATAATTGAATTGAACCTGATTGATATTCTTTTTTGTTTAATTGACCAAAAAATGAAGCTTTTTCATAAAAATAAGGTTTTACAATTTCACTATTACCGTTTTTTACAGCTTCAATAAACTTTTCTGCAATAAATGCGACTGTAAAATGAAAGAAAAAAATTGTTTACAAAATATTGAAAGCTTTCAAAAAACAGGTTTTAATTACACATTATCACTTGTTAGCGGAAAATATAAGCTGACAATTCTGTATGCGATTTATCGACACAAGATTATCAGATTTAATGAATTGCAAAGGTACTTAAAACTTGTTTCCCATAAAACGTTAAGTAATACTTTAAAAGAACTAGAAAAAGACGATTTGGTTATAAGAAAAGAATATCCTCAAATCCCGCCAAAAGTTGAATATAGTTTATCAGAGAAAGGTGAAACTTTTATTCCCATATTATATAAAATGTGTGAATGGGGTGAATTGCACCAACAAAATCATAGTTAAGATTTAATATAGGAATACTCTAACCCCAGTGTTATTCTCATATTGAAGTATCAAAGGTAGACTCTTTCATTATAGAGAAGAGTCCTGCATATATCTAATTGCAAACGGACTTATTCTCTGATTCAATTTTATTGTCAATAGGTTCTAAACTAGTAGCCTTATCGACAATTTTACGAAGTAATAAGATTTGTAATTAGGGACGAGAACCCACCGAATGAGAGTTCGGTCCGGTTCGAGCGATTCAAGATAGTCCAACTCATAATTTTTTTCCTTTACAAGGATATCATAAATATTTTTATTGAATTTGGTGATATAGTTTGTTATAATTGGATAAGAATTTTAAAAGCAGAAGCTTCTTGCTTGTAATTATGATAAATGGATGGAATAAGTTATGTTAAAATGTTTTGCTAAAAGTGATTTAGAATTGATGGTTGGAAAAGATGAAAAGGTATTATGGGCTGGAAAACCGGATAAACTCTGTTTTATTCTTGAAGGTATTTTTAATCCAATGCTGCCGTTTGCTTTAATATGGTTTTTAATTGATTTATTTCTGTTTGGTTTTGCATCTCAAACACGAGTTTCAGTTACCCTAACTCCGGCATTAATATTTCCTCTGATTTTTATACTCATTCACATGATGCCTGTTTGGATATATTTGGGGGGAGCTATACTTACTTTTAGAAGATATCAACATACTCAGTATATTGTTACGGATAAAGGGGTGTATATTTCTGGCGGACTTTTTGAATATACCTGTAATATGAAACCATTTGCAGAATTGTCAAAAATAAATATTCATCGTGGGATTATTGACCAAATGTTAAATGTTGGAGATGTTGTCTTTTCTTGTAATCCTCTTGATGTTATCAGGCAAACTCATTCAAATTCCCAAACAGCTTTAGTTATTGCTGATATTCCTGATTATCAGGATGTTTTTCGTATAGTTAAAAAATTACAAACAGATATTTATTCAGATACAATGTATCCAAATGATTTAAGACCGAAAGAAAATCATGGATATCGCACCGAGTACAAAGGTTTAGAATAATCTCTATTATTTGTGAATTTTGAAAATAACCATGTTTATTGTACAATCGGGGTATGAATTTAGACAGCTGTATTGATAGTATTTTGTCGCCTGTGGCGAATAAAATTTCAGGATTAATCTTTTCTCACGTAACTATTCATGGTGTTCGTGTGGAATTTTTGATTGTTCTATTAATGATTGCGGCTTTGTATTTTACATTTAGAACAAGATTTATTGGTCTGTGGGGTTTTAAACACGCAATTAATCTGATTACAAAAAAATACAAACACGATGATACTATTGTGCGAAAAAAACAAGGAGAGGTTTCATCTTTTCAAGCTTTAACAGCGACAATTTCAGCATCTGCAGGCATGGGAAATGTTGTTGGTTCGGCACTTGCCGTTTCTGTTGGCGGACCGGGGGTAATTTTCTGGATGATAATTGCCGGAATTTTCTCAATGGCTTTGAAATTTGCAGAAGTTCTTCTCGGAATAAAATTCAGACAAATTAATAAAGACGGTACATCTTCCGGTGGTCCGATGTATTACATTATTAATGGTTTAAGGGCTCCGTGGATAAAACCGTTTACTCCGTATTTATCAAAAATCTATGCTGTATGCTGTGTATTTGCAATGATTGGCGGTTGGAATTTATTCCAAATTAATGCTATTACAACACAGATTACTAATGTTACAGGATTATTTACCGGTCAACGCTGGATTTTCGGGTTGATTGTTGCTGTGATTACTTATGTCACTGTTATCGGCGGGATTAAATCTATCGGAAAATTCACTTCAAAAGTTACGCCTGTAATGTGTACATTGTATGTATTTTCAGCATTTGTAATATGTTTGTTAAATATTCATCATATTCCTCAAACTATTGTCTTAATTATAAAAGAAGCATTTAAACCAACAGCTGTTGCAGGTGGAATGTTTGCTTGTATGTTATGGGGATTTAGACGTGCTATGTTTGCAAATGAAGCAGGGCTTGGAACCGCTCCAATTGCATTTTCTGCCGTTAAAACAAGCAAACCTGTAGCTCAGGCATTTATTGCGATGTTACAACCGTTTGTCGATACAGTAATTGTTGGTGCTGCAACTGCGTTTATAATTGTTGTAACCGGTGCATATCTTCATACAAACGGAATTGAAGGGATTGAATTAACATCAAAAGCGTTCGCAACTGTATGTCCGTTTTTCCCGATTTTACTAACATTTATGGCAAGTTGTTTTGTACTGTCCACAATGCTTTGCGGTTCTTATTACGGAACAAAAAGCTGGAACTTCCTGTTTGGAGAATCAAAACTAACAACAAGAACTTTTCAAATAATTTACTGTTTATTTATTGTAATTGGTTCTGCTATGAACTTGAAAAGTGTTGTAAATTTGTCTGATGCGTTTACATTATTTTTAGCAGTACCGAATTTGATTGCAGTATTTTTATTATCTGATATAATAATGAAAGAATTAAAGCGATATTGCAGAAAATATGATATCGGATTTTTTAAAAACCAACAATAATGAGGAGAGAATATTAAATGATTAAAAAAGGTTGTTTGGACATTGTTCAATCAAAATGTGAAAATTGTACAGACTGTATTTTAGGTAAAACCCGTAAGAACGTAGTATTTTCAGATGGAAATCCTGAAACTGCAAGAATCGTTTTAATCGGTGAAGCACCGGGTGAAACAGAAGATGAAACAGGAAAACCGTTTGTTGGCCGTGCTGGTCAATTGTTAGATAAATTTCTTGAAGAAGCAGGAATTTCAAGACAGGATGACTTGTATATCATAAATACAGTAAAATGCAGACCTCCGGAAAACAGAGTTCCAACCGATGTTGAAAAAAGTTTGTGCGAAAGATATTTAACTGCTCAAATAGATATTATGAATCCGCAGGCAATTATTTTCTGTGGTGCGACAGCTTTGAAATCTTTCTGGAATGATAAAAAAGTTCAAATTTCAAAAGTTCGCGGCAATTGGTTCAATGTAACAATTAATGGAAAAGAATACCGTGCAATGGCTATTTTCCATCCGTCATATTTGTTAAGAAATCATTCTATGGAAGAAGGTTCACCAAGAAGATTGATGCAGCATGATTTGTCTATAATTAAATCAGAAATTCTGGGTGACAGACAGGAGTGTTCCAGGTCTAACCCTTTCCATAAGGAAATGGCTCTGGTATAACCAAAATCCAAAATTTATATCATATTCAAGAGAAAAAGATACGGCTAAAATCTAGCCGTATCTTTTTAATTATTTTTCAATAAATACATGGTTTCCGTTAATGGTAACCCATTTACCATCTTTAGGGTTTGTTGAATAATTTTTTTCTTTGCCAAAGGTTTTAGTATTATGAGGTAAATCTTTTTTATATGGAAGTCCAATGTCTTGTATCTGTTTCTGAATTTCTTTTTCGTGCTTGGTATATTCATCAAAAGGCATTTTTTCAATGTCTTCTCTGGTAAAAATTCTATTATTACCACTTTCAGGATTTCTATAATTTCCATAATCAATCTTAGGACTTTGGTTTTGAATTTGACCGTTGCGTAATTGTTCCATTATAACGGCTTCATTTTTTGCAAATTCTTCACCGCTCATTTTGCCTATTTCCTCCGGCGTGAATATGTGCTGAGATGATGAAGAACCTGTCGGGTTGTTTACTGGGTCAGCATAAGGGATTGTATTCCAAGTTTTATCTTTTGACAAATTTGGATTTGTGACATTTTGATAAATTTCATTTGTTTTATAAATATAACCATTTAAAACTTCTGATTTTATTTCAGATTCAGGAGTTACTTCTACCGCATCTGATAAATCCCCCATATTTTCTAATTGATGATGTTTTAAAGAAGAAATGCCTTTACCCTGTTGTGTTACTTCATAAATTTGATTTGGATCTAAATTAGTATTAGTAACGAAAATTTTGCCAGGTTGATTCTTTTGATTTGAATTGAAGATGGGATCTTTTGGGTTTCCATAATTGATAACATTCATATTTTTTATTTGTTCATCTGTATAACCTTGATTTTTAAGTATTTCACCTGTTCCATAGGCATTGAATGTTGTGGCAGAGATTCCTGTTTTTGCCGATTCTATTTGAGCTAGACTACCACCAAGTGAATGCCCGGTAAGTTCAATGTTAGCATTCGGATATTTGTGTTGTGCGTACATAAGTAAAATGTGTGCATATTTCTGTTGTTCCGGTTCTTTTTTCTGTACCATTTGCATATCTGAATATAAATAATCTCTTCCTTCTTGAGAGCCTTTATATACGATAACAATATCATTGTCTTTTTTATAAATTTGTCCTTCAAAACTTGTTTCTGCTTCTGAGACATTGCATACCATTTCCCAGCCGTTTAGCTCTATTGGATTATCTAAATGGTAGGCATTGTATGACATAATTTGTTTTTCTTCATTTCGTGTATAATTTCTATTTTGCATAATTTTTCCTTTCTTTTGTGTACAATATAAATATGAATTTTCTAGAAAATTTAAAAAATAAATTTGGAATGCATTTAATTTCTATTTGTGGTTATGTGTTGCTTTATTATATTTTTATTTGGCCTCATTTTTTACCACCAGGAAGTGGTTTTGGTGTGATATTGGTTATTCCAATAATTTATATTGCTCTATTTTATAGTTTTATTATTTATATAATAGAGCTAATAGCAAATCACAAAATAAAAAATAAATTTATTCTTAAAAACCCTATATATAACTTCTTTTTTATAATAGGATTACTGTTAGTTATTGCATTAACTTTAATGCTGGCTTATATATACTTTTTTGGATAGTGTATTGTTTCATTATTTTATTACCTCGTGTTATTATGATTGTATGAAATTACATCAATATATCTCTTTAAATATTTTCTCTTTTATTACTTATTTGATATTAACTTTAATAATATTTGTATTCGTAATTCAAACGAAAATAAATCTGTTATTTATTTCTTTGGAAGGATTTTTTTCAATATATTCCTTTTTGATGTATTTTTCTTTATTGTTAATATTGCTTTCAATAATAGAAAAATTTATCTATAAAAAATATCCAAAGAAAAAATTTCAAATAAAAATCAAAAATAAAAATTTAAAAAAAATATATTTATTTTTATTTGCTTTTGGATTTTATTTAGCCTTATTTAACTTAATTGTATTTATACTTGCTTGTATATTTTTAATTAAGTTATAAATAGTTTAATTTCAGTAATAGGTTATAATTTTCATAAATATCTCCTTATTATTTTAAATACACACATTAAAAATCATAAGGTAGAATAAAGTTTATTGTTCGGTTAGTTGATATAAATAGTGTTTTAAACGGATTGCACGTTGTTTTGTTAATTCGTACAAGTTACTAATAACAAATGTTGTATGTATGTCACCATCTTTTTCATAAACGGTTCTATATAAGAAATCTTTTTCTTTATTATAATAATCTTTCCAAGCTGTTTCAGAATCACCATATATTTTTAATTCTTCTTTAGATAATATTTTCTTTATTTGGTCAGAATATTTGATTATTTCATTGTTCCACGATTCAATACCATCGTACGTACATTTGTTCATGTTTATAGTCATATAATTTTGAGATGTACATTTTTCTAAAGCTGTATCAATTGGATATATTTCAGTTTGTGCATTTGTTACTGCTGTAGAAAGTAATATTATAATAAAACCAATACTTATCTTTTTCATAAACTTATTCTACCTAAAAATTCAGAACTATTCAATTTTAATCATAATACTTCTCCTTTCATTTTTTCATTACAAAGTAGAGGTACAATTAGTACCTTTGCGTGATTCTTACTTATATATTAGTTTTACTGGCGAAGAGCTCTTTCCAAACCTCTTGTCTGTATGTCATTTTTATACAGACCATTTTTGTATTTAACTATAAATGGTTTGAAATTATATGATATTGAACCATATAATTTTATATCTCTATAACCATTAGTTTTGTGTTTTAAGATATAAAAACTTTTACAAAGAGAAAAGTTTACAATATAAGTAATATCTTTATATTCATTGTTTTCTAACTGTAGAATAAATAATGAATGACCTGCTGTTCCCATGCAATAAGTGGAAAGAATCAAACCTACAACTTCTTTTTTGCCGTCATCATTCAAATCAATTTCAACTGCTTTTACCGATTCAGGATAAATATTTGCAAAATCTTTTAATTCTTCAGGAGTCTTGTTTTCAAATTTTAACATGTGTTCATAAAGAATCTTGCTTGCTCTTGGTTCTGAATCCTTTTCAAAATCAATTTTTTTATAAATTCCGAAACCAAATGAAGGTTGAATTATCAATATGAATGTAAAAATTAGAGACAGCAGTTTTTTCATAAACTTATTCTACTTCAAATTCAGAACTATTCAATTTTTATAATATAATTAATTTTAATCATAATGCTTCTCCTTTCTTTTGTGTACAATATAAATATGAATTTTTTAGAAAATTTAAAAAATAAATTTGGAATGCATTTAATTTCTATTTGTGGTTATGTGTTGCTTTATTATATTTTTATTTGGCCTCATTTTTTACCACCAGGAAGTGGTTTTGGTGTGATATTGGTTATTCCAATAATTTATATTGCTCTATTTTATAGTTTTATTATTTATATAATAGAGCTAATAGCAAATCACAAAATAAAAAATAAATTTATTCTTAAAAACCCTATATATAACTTCTTTTTTATAATAGGATTACTGTTAGTTATTGCATTAACTTTAATGCTGGCTTATATATACTTTTTTGGATAATATATTTGTAATAAATTCTTCTTGTTTCTTAATAAGTACTAATAATGAACTAAATGTTCATAAGCCAAGGTAGAAATAAAGTTTATTAAAAATTTAAAGTGTTTATGTATTCTTTTAAATTTAGGGCTCTCTGTTTTATTAGACCAGTTCGGAAACCTTGTTTAGCATTCAGGAACATTGTTCCTTCTTTGTATTTGGGTGTCAAATCAGTGAACTCAAAGTTTTTTTGTTTATAATTTTCCCATGTTTTTTGAGATTCAAGTAAAATTTTGTAATCCTCAGAGTCTAAAATTCCTTTTAGTTCATATAAAGATTTTTTAATCTCATTTTCCCATGCGGTTTGAGCGTCCATACTGCATTTATTCATTGCATTAGTATTACCTGTTGTTTTTGCAATACAATCAAGTTCAATTTTATCAATAGGATAAATTTTATCGTTTGCAATACAGACATTTGCAATATATATTACTAATAAAATTATAAAACCAATACTTATCTTTTTCATAAACTTATTCTACCTAAAAATTCAGAACTATTCAATTTTAATCATAATACTTCTCCTTTCGTGCAAGTTATTTAAATTAACTTTTCATATTATAAAAGTGTTTGGAAATCTTTAAAAGTCCGTATTTTTACCTACGTAAAAATACGGACTTGACAGCGTTTTCCCAGGCTACGAAAAGGTTTCGAGAAAATTTTCTACGTCAAATTGCAAAAAACTTACAAAGATTTTGTAAATTTTTTGCTTAACAAACACTATATTGAAAACTTTATATTACCCCTTCAGCCCCTATTTTACATTCATTGCCTGAATTTGACGCATTTTTGTATTGATTTCATTCATCAAGTTTACGTTTTCAGTTTGACGGGCATATTTTTGAGCTTTAGAAAGAAGATTGTATGCTTTGTTCAAGCTGTTAAATTCCACCATAATATCCGCAGCTGCAAGATAGTTTTGTGCAGTTTTTACAGGAGATTCTGCTGTTGTATAATTTTTAACCGCATTAGAGTATGATTTTAATGCCTTTTCAGGTTCATCAAATTTTGTATATGCATTTGCGGTGTTAGAATCTACAAAACCTCTAAGGTTATAATTTTTAGTTTCTGCAGCCAAACCTGATGCTACTTCGTAATAATCAAACGCTTCTTTTTCATACATATCAGTGTAAATATTACCAATTTTGGTAAGTGATGCGGATTGAGCAGGAAGATTTTCTGCTTCTCCTGCAAAAGAAACTGTGCTTACGTAATGGTCAAGTGCCGGTGTAATCTGATTTACATCATCATAGATTTGTGCCATTGAATAGTGTGCTTTTGTTTTGACATTTTCATCTGTTGATAATTTTATTGACTGGTTGTAGCTTTTTAATGCTTGAGCTAAATAGTCGTGGTCGTCATAAATTTTACCGACTTCATAGTAAATTTTTCCTGATGTTTCGGTATCATCAATTTCCATTGCACGGTTTAGGGCTTGTTCAAATGATTTAATTGCTTTTTCTGGATCGTTAGCATAAGCATATTTTTTCGCTTGAATAAACAGAGATTTTAACTGCTTGTCCTGCGGAATTTTAGTCGAACCTGTTTGACCTGCAACAGAAATCGGGATTACATTAGAATTTTCTTCTTTTGCCGCTTGTGGTACTGATTCTGTTTGTGAGGTTTCTTGAAGCTCCTCGCTGCGTTTGGTCTGGCTGTTAGAACCATCCGGAAATTTTACAAGAAATCTTTCGTTGATATCATCTTCGTTATATTTGAAATCTACTTTTTGTAAAAATAATGTATCAACCCAGTTTTCAACAACTTTTGATTCTTTGTTTAAAGTTTCTGAAATATGTCTGTCTAAAATTGTTGCAGCATTTTTTAAATTAGATTTAACAAGTTTTGTATTTGGATTGTCTTTTCTAACCTGTTTTTCAATAAGAGAAATATATCCGTCAACTTCTTCTTTTAAGTCTACAGGGGTACCGATTGCGATTGCAGTGTTGTTAAAATCCTTAAGAATTTGAGCGATATTTATCTTGCTGTCAATCTGATTTTGCGTAGCAGCATTGTTCTGAACGGGAGCTGCGACATTATGTTGAGGTGCAGTATTTCCTGATTTGTTGATATTTACATTGCTGTAACCTGTTTGAGCAGGTACAGTAAATTTTTGTTCATAAGCCGGAGTATATGTTGGTTTTTTCTGTTCTACATACTGTAAACCTTTACTCTGGGAGTTCTGGTTGGATTCTTGTTCCCGTTGAGCGTTTGCAGCAGAAGATTTTTCGTCGTCGGCACGGCGTTTTACGGCAGGGCGATTGTCCTGCTTGACATAAGGTCTCTGGTATATGTTATTTAAACTTAAACCCATATTCTGCTTGCCTACTCTCCAGTCCGATATATATATTATTTTTATCACATTTTTGCGATAAAAAATTCATACTTTCGTATGATTTTTACCATGATAAATTTAAGTTTTTTTAGACAAAAGTCAACATGATTTGTTCATGATTTTGCAGATTTTTACATTAAAAAATGATTGTTTTGGGCTTGCCAAAAGAGCTTTGTAATCTGTCAAGTCCGTATTTTTACGTACGTAAAAATACGGACTTGTAGAATTTGAAAAATATTTTAAAATAAGAAAGTACATGTTAATGAAAAGAAAGGAAAATAAATATGTCAAATCTAAGAGAATTTTTTAATGAAGTAGCAAATGATAATCGAATTTTTACTAGGGAAGATATTGGACAAATGACGGGAGAGGAGTTCCGAACCCATGAAAAAGCAATAGATTACCAATTGAGTAATATTGGTATTCCGAGAAATGCAGATATTGCAGCTTCTGATGATGTTGTGTATGTTCATGCGTATAAAAGAGCAGATGGTACAGAATTAAAAGCTCATTATAGGTCAAAGTCAGGTGGGGTATTAACCGGAGCTGCGGCAAATTTAAAACCAATAGACAAAGAGTTTAACAAACCACTAAATATCTATATTAATAATTTTGAAACAGCGATACCAAATTTTAAAAATTATGCATATTATAATAATTTAAATAAAAAACTGGAAAAGGAGGTAGGAGATTTTTTAAGGGAAAAAACGCTTTTCCCTAAAAGGTATTCAAATGATATAAGACATCAATATGTAAGTGCTATTTATGCAAGGAATTTAGGACAAAAACATGCCAAAAAACTTGGTGATTTAAATGAAATATTACATTTTAGTAATACAGGAAGTGGTGCTTATGATACAGCCCTAGATCAATTAAATAATGAAATTGGCAGAAATTATGCAAAAAAATATCCAAATATTTCAAGAGTTAAATTGTTAGAAGTTCTTTTGAATGATTTTGAAAAAAATTCTAGATATACAGAAAATATTCTTAATAGAAATTTGTAAATATCTACTTCCTAATATATATCATAACTGCAGTAATAATAATAATAAATAATGGGTCTGATATATTTGATATTATGCGAATAATATCTGTTATCCAATTATATCCTATTTGATCAGTTAAACTGCAATAAGCATTGAAAACAATATTACTAAATATTTCTGCAATAATAAGATTTATAATATAAAATGCCATACTACAGAAAATTTTATATATAAACTTAGTATTTAAAAATGAAAAAAGTAGTATTGCAGGAATTATTGCAAAAATAAATATAATCATTTCTTTATTATAGACTAATTTTAATAAAATACAAATTACTATTAGCTCACTGTATATATAAAAATATTCTGAACAGATTGTAAGATAGTTCGACACGGTTATTTATATTTTTATTTGGAAAATATATTTTAACAAATGTAAACAATTTGACAAAATATCATGACAAATTATTTCCATTAATCTATCATCAATGTATTGGAGGAAGAATGTTAGAACAAACTATGCAAAAACAATCTACTTTTGATGTAACTTCCAAAAGTGTATTTTCAAATTCTAATGATACTTTTACTTCTCGTTCTTTTGCCGCATTGTTAGCTAAAAATAATGTGCCGGCTTCTCACAAAAGAATTGCAGATAATTATTTGATTATTAAAAAAGTTTTCAAATTTCAGGCATGTATGAGCCGAATCTCCAATGTTGAAAAATCATTATTAGAAAAATATGATTTTAATGTTTTAGAATTCACTACAATGAAACAAATGTATGATGAATTAGCACTTTTGCAAAAATGGTCAGTTGCTGAAGATACAGCATTAAGAAATGATTCTGATAATATCCTTTTAATAAGAGTTAAAGAGTTAAAATACTTAGAAGCAAGCCGTTATGCTTCTGTTTCTAATGAAATTTATAACGGATATAAAGCTTTAGAACAATATTTAAAAGAAATCAGCAAATTCCAAACAATTGAAACTTTAAGAACATTAAATTACTAATAATTTGTGAATTAGTTTTCTTGCTGATAACCGAAGTTCTTTAGAACTTTATCTTTTTTACGCCAATCTTTTTCAACTTTTACTTCAAGTTGAAGATAAACTTTTTTCTCTACAATTTTTTCTAATTCAAGACGGGCTTCAGTGCCGATTTTTTTAAGAAGGCTGCCGCCTTTGCCGATGAGAATACCTTTTTGACTTTTTTGTTCGCAATAAATTGTGGCATAGATTTTGTCAATCTCTTCCTGTTCCATATAATTGGTAACTTTTACTGCAACTGAATGTGGAATTTCATCAGAAGTATTCAGCAAGATTTTTTCACGAATAACTTCTTCTGTTACATCTCGCATAGTCTCTTCAGTAACAATATCTTCAGGATAAAGCGGTTCTCCTTCAGGCATCTTTTTATAAATATTTTTTATTAACGTGTCAATATTTCTTCCTGTTTTTGCAGAAATTTTTACTACAGGAAGATTTTCATTGAATAAAGTTTTATATGATAAAAGATTTTCTTCGATTTTTTCTGGTTTTTTAATTTTATCAACCTTGTTCATAACAATAATGATAGGAATTTTTGTCTGCAAAAGGTTTTGTGCAATCCATTTGTCGCCTTTGCCTGCAGGATCAGAACCGTCAACAAGAAATAAAATTACATCAGCATCAGGAACCGCGATTTTTGCTTCGTCTAATAAAAACTCGCCGAGTTTGTTTAAAGGCTTATGAACACCGGGAGTATCAACAAATACGATTTGACCTTCTTCTGTTGTGTAAATACCTTTAATTCTTTTTCTTGTAGTTTGAGCCTTGTCAGTAGTTATAACAATTTTTTGACCCAGAATTTGGTTCAAAAGTGTTGATTTTCCTACATTAGGACGTCCTATTATTGCAACAAATCCGCTTTTCATAAAGTTATTGTAACATAAATCATGATTTTTTTTAAGAAACTAGCAATTTTTTTTACTATCGGGTATTATATAAGTGGTAGTGTAATTGTAGATTAATGAAGATGATAAATAAGAAAAATATTATAATTGCAGTCCTTCTTGGAGCATTAATAATAGGGATAGATGTAGTACAGGCAAATAGTGCTAACAGTCTTACACAGGTAGATGTAAGAAAGTCTGCTGCTGCGGATGCTATTGATGTTACATTTTACACAACCGGTGATTCAAATAATTCTGTCGTAACACGAAAATCTAACAATCGCTACGTAATATTACTGCCAAATGTGTCAGGTGCCGGCACTGCTGCCCCTGGCATCGGCGGAGTTAAGGATTTAGTTACCAATGTTAATGTAAAAAATGTTGATGACGGTATCGGCGGTTATACAAAGATTACTTTTGAAACTACAAAACCTATCAATATCAGAACTTATATGAAAAAATCTTCTCCTCTGACTCAGGCTCAGAAGGATTATAAAGCATTAATCGCTCAAAATAATAATGTCAAACCTGTATCACATGTAAGTTCTCAAGAAACTACAAAAAAAGTTGAACAGTCTAAACCAAAAGTTCAAGAGCAGCCAAAACCTGCTGTTCAAAAACAAAACACTACTGTGCAGCCACAGAATAACAAGCCTGCACAAACTAAACCTGCTGAAAAAGCAGCCCCGAAAATAAGTTTTACTCCAGTTTCAGTACCAAAAGCAAAATCTGAACCGGTAAAACCTAAAATTGAACCGCAAAAAGTTAAAACAGAAACCCCGAAACCTGTGGTTCAAAATAATGTTCAGCCTAAAGTTGCAGAACAAGTTGACAATTACGTACCAAAAATGAAATTTGATGAACAGGGTAAACGTCAAATTGATTTAGAACCAAGAATTACGCACGATATTGTTAAAGAAAATCCGACTCCGGTTGTAAATTCAAATGAAAAAAATACACCGGTTGTTGACAACAATTCGGAAAAAACTTTACCTCAAGATAAAAAATCTTCAGCTCCAAACCATTTTCCAATCTGGTTAATGGCAGGCTGCGGCGTGTTATTGTTCTTATTGATGAAAGAAATTCTGAAAAAATCAATCAAACATACTCCTGAAACTCCAAATTTCTTTGATTTATCTGAAAAGAATAAACGCAGAATGGTTAAACGCGAATATCAGAATATAATGAATGCTGAAGGTTTAAACTGGCAGGAAAGATTTAAATCTTATACCGAAAAAGATAATCAGATTAATAAGCAGTCACAAAGTAAGGATGCTACATACGTTACAGACCTTTCAGGAACAAAAAAAGCTATTGTTGAACCAAAAATAGATGCTCCAAAAACTGTTAACAAACCAAAAACTGCTTTAAATAATACTGTACCTGCAAAACCTGCATCCGGTAAGAATTTGAAGACAGTTTTGGACAGTATCAATAATATACCGGAAAATAAAGATACAAATATCAATTCTAAATTGCAGGCAAAAATTTCACAAATGGAGCATGCATTGTCTCAAACTCCTAGTCTGGAACCGCCTGCAGATGTAATGAATGCTTTAATGTCTGAAGATGATGCTATTATGAATTCAATTAATAATGTTAAATTGAAGTCTTTTGGTAAATCTTTGAATTTGAAAGAGACAAATAGAAATATGTTGTCCGCTAAAAGACCATCTCAAAAAATGGAAGAAGGTAAATTTGTTAAATTAAAAAATTCACCTTTAAGTGTAACTAAAAGAAGCTCAAATAATTCTAATGCCGAAATGCCTGATTTATTAAAGGCAATCACAGAAAACAAATATTTGACTAATAATGGGGAAATGAAAATGGAAAAACAGAATGAAAATTACGTATTATCTTCACTTGATGAGTACTTATCAATTTTAGATTCTGAACAAGAAAGAACATCTATGATTGCAGATACCCTGTCTCATGTTGGAACATCTGCTAATACAAATCGTTCAGGAGTTACAAACCCTATATCAAGAGCTTCTAACCCGATGATTAAATCAGATTCTTCTAATTATGCAAACGGCGTAATTGTAAAATCAGGTTATAATATTGACGATAATAAAGGTTTTTATCTTGTTAACATAGATGGTGTTTCAGCACTCGTTGGCAGAAACAATAATGATACAGTTATTTTAAAGAAATTTGATTATATTGTTAACAAACCTATTCAGGTAAGACATGATTATGGTTCAGTTTATATTGTAAAAGTTGACGGTTTCAAATGTTTAGTTGATGTTTCAAAAGAAAAAATGGGCACACTTGTTGAAATCTAACTTTAGTCAAAATTTTTGTTAATAATGAAAAAAATAATTATAGGAATTAGTTTAATAATCGGAGCGAGTATTTTTTGTTGTGCAAGTTTTATTAATCACAACAATCATTTTCCCGCAAAAACTACCATACAATTTGCATCATGGGGATCAGAATCTGAAACTAAAATATTGAAAAAAGTTTTGGATGACTTTGAAAAAGATAACCCGAAAATTAAAGTAGATTTTATGCATATTCCGCAAAATTATTTTCAAAAAATACATTTGCTTTTTGCTTCAAATACAGCACCTGATGTTATTTTTATAAACAATCAATATTTGCCGGTTTATGCTAATGCAGGTATGCTTGAGGATTTGACTCCATATTATAATAACTTTGAATATGATAAATTTTATGACAAATCAATTAAAACTCTTTCGTGGCAAAATAAAAATTATGCTGTACCGAGAGATGTATCTAATCTGGTAATTTTTTATAATAAAGATATTTTCAAAAAATATAATGTCAGCTTGCCACAAAAGAATTGGACTTTGGATAAATTATTGTCTAAGTCTAAAAATTTAACTCATAGACCTGAAATCTTTGGTGTTTCTTTTGAAGATGAGCCATTATTTTTCTTCCCTTATTTAACTTCTTATGGTGTTACTGATTTTTCAAATTTTGAGGATAAGAATTTCCAAAATGGTTTGAAGTTCTATGCTGATTTGAGGAAGAAATATCATGTAGCACCATATAAAAAAGAGGCAGCAAGTGCAACAATGGCACAAATGTTCTTGCAGGGCAAATTAGCGATGTACCTTTCAGGACGCTGGATGGTACCAAAATTTAGAGAAGAAGCAAAATTTGATTGGGATGTTGTTGAATTTCCGTGCGGTCCAAATAATTGTTTAGTTCCGATGGATGCCTCCGGATGGGCGGTTTCAAAAAATTCCAAACATAAAGATGCGGCAATAAAATTAGTGCAGTATCTTTCCTCAAAAGAAAGTTCTGAAAAATTTACACAAAGCGGATTGATTGTTCCGGCAAGAAAAGATGTTGCAAATAGTTCTTCGTTTTTGGATAATCAGAAACCTTTAAATGCACAAGTATTCTTATCTGTAATAGAAAACTCCGAACCGACACCTGTAATGGTTAATTTTCGAGAAATTATTGATAATATAAAAGCAAAGACAGAATATATATTTAATTAAAATCGACTTACCTTTTTTAGGTAAGTCGATTTTTTTATTATTTGGGAGTTTAAGCTGCTAATTTAAGATGTTGTTTTGGATAAATCATTACGTGATAACCGTCTGGTTCGAATACTAATTGGTTTAGTTCCATTAACTCTTTTGTATGTTTTAAGATTTCAGCGTTGGTTGGTTTGTAATTAGGATCGTTGCTTAAATCTTTTAAGTGTTGTTTAGCGATGTTCCATACGCAGTCACCAGGTTTTACTTCGTAATCTTTTGGTACAACATTTACTGGAGCTTCAGGTTCTTCCTTGCCTGGTTCTACCGGTTTAGTTGGGTCTTCTTTGCCCGGTTTTGTTGGTTCTTCTTTGCCCGGTTTTGTTGGTTCTTCCGGTTCTTCTTTACCCGGAACCGGAGCTATCGGAGTTTCAGGATCTTCCTTACCTGGTTCTACCGGAGTTTCAGGTTCTTCTTTGCCTGGAACAGTTGGGGTTGGTTTAATCGGTGCTGCGTCTTCAGCTTTATTGCCTGAACATTTGTTGAATAACCATGCTGCTCCGCCGATTAGGGCTGCGATACCTAGACCGATTAGAGTTGCTTTACCGCCTTTACCTTTGAAGAAGTTACCAATTTTTGTACCTATATTTTTAAGACCTTTGCCTAATTTTTTGAAGCCGTTTTTGATGCCTTGACCTATTCTTGAGAAGAAACCTTTTTTAGCTCCGGTAGCTGCACCACTAGCTGCACCAGCACCTGCACCACTAGCTGCTCCAGCACCTGCACCAGTAGCTGCTCCAGCACCTGCACCACTAGCTGCTCCTGCACCTGCACCAGTAGCTGCTCCTGCACCTGCACCAGTTGCTGCACCTGCACCTGCACCAGTTGCTGCACCAGCACCTGCACCAGTAGCTGCTCCGGCTCCTGCACCGGTTGCTGCACCAGTAGCTGCTCCGGCTCCTGCACCGGTTGCTGCACCAGCACCTGCACC
>CATLLJ010000008.1:0-54981 GCA_950022495.1 uncultured bacterium | reverse complement strand
TTGCTGCACCAGCACCTGCACCAGTAGCTGCTCCGGCTCCTGCACCGGTTGCTGCTCCAGTACCTGCACCAGTAGCTGCTCCAGGTTTAACTCCAGGTAAATTGTTTGGATTTGCAGGGTTAAAGTCTTTTGGTACTCCTGCATTTGGATCGAATTTTACGCCTTCTTTAGTTAAGCGTTTCATTTCTCTAATATATTCTTTTTTACTGGTGAATGATTTGTATCTTCCATTTTCATCTTGAAGCCAGTATGTACCATTAATTTCAAAACGATTTGAAATTGGTCTTGCAGTTTCTGCTGCTGTACCTGCAGCACCTAAAGCTTTTTGTTCTTGTTTGTATAATTTTTTCTGTAATCTTTGATTTCTTTTTGTGTTAAAGCCTTCAAGACTAATTCTTTCTGCCGGCATTTGAACTGTTGGAGGTACAGTTGTTGCTGTTGGAGTTGTTGTTTTTCCAGCTAAAGCTTGTGATAAATCTCCGCCTGCTTGTTGTGCTGCTCTGCGTTGTGCTGCTTTTTCTCTTGCAATTTCTCTACCAAGAGTTTTGTTTTCTGCTTTGATTTGTGCGTCTTGAATTGCTTTACCTTGTCTTTCGTACTGAGCTCTGATTTGTTCTTTGTCAGTCATTCCAAAGTTGTTGTTTCTTTTCATTGCAGCTTCGTATGCTGCGTACTTTTGTCCGTACTCAATTCCGTTCATCTTAAAATCCCCTTTTTCTAAATGTTTATATTCCCCGTACTCTTATAAACAAATTTTGGATTTTAAAATTGCCATGTTTAAGAGAAAAGTATATACTTTTCGTTACAAAACTTCATAATAGTGATATCAAATATGCATGTATTTTATATACTAATAACCGCGTAAAAACTCTTGAGGATTGTATGACGGCTGATATTTGTCAAGTTCCAATGTGCTGATTTCTGATTTCATGAAATCTGCATCAGCTCCCAAGACATCGCCTATTTTTTCTTTTGAATAAGCACGTTCTGCATATAAAGATTTAAGTTCTTTTTCTAATTCTTTTCTGTTTTGCTCTGCATAAGGGATAATGATATTATAAATTTCTATAGCTGAATCATATTCACCCATTAGATATAAAATATATGCTTTATCGCACATAATATAAAAATAATTTCTGGTATCTTTTGAATCAAGCGAAGCCAGCAGGTCATCATAATCTTGAAGAATAGTTTCAGGTATATTATTTTCTATACGAAATATTGATTTAATCCATAGAATTTGAGATTGGTCTAATATAGACATTTTCTTTCTTGTAGCATAATCATTAAAGGTATCTACAGCACTTTCAGGATTATTTAATTTCTTTTCAAGTAAAAGCAGGTTTGCAAGTCTTACATAGTCTATTTGTTTAAACTTTTTGCCGGATATATCCAATACAGTTTTATAATCCTGCAAAGCTCCTTCGTAATCTCGAATTACATATTTTGCATAAGCCCGCATATCATAAATACTTTCTACTTTCGGGTATAGAGCAAGATAAACTTTTGATATATTTATTGCTGATTTATAATTTTTCTTCTTCGCTGTTAAATTTAATTTCATAGAGTATTCAAGTAGAAATGCAGGAGAAAAGAATACAATTAGCAGCAATCCAATTGCAAGAACTTTTGAATAGAAATTAACGCTGTATTCTTTCCATTTCTCGTTAGAAATATGCGGTTGAAATTCTGTTAATTGGTAGGGGCCAAAATTTTCAACTAAATATTTACTATAAAAATATGAACAAACAGCTTTGCTTGATGCAGCTAGGATTATCCATAAAAATTCGCAGACAAGAAAACTCCACAACGACAGTTTCATGTGGATAAATATTAAATACACAATTATTGTAATAAGAATATATGCTCTTCTTAAATATTTATTCAAGTCAAAGCGGTATTCTAAAATTTTTCCGACTTCCGGTTTTGTCAAATCCAACTTGTATAAATTTCCCGTATTTTTAAAACAGCAAAAGTTTCTAAATACAGCATTGCCTGATTTGTCTGCATAGAATAAAATTGGATTTATTAGATTGTTTATAATTTTATTTATCATAACCAAATAACCTGAATATTAGTCAGAGACAATATTCCCTGCGAGTTCTCGCTCAAAATTGTAGACATCTGTGGAAATATTTAAATTATCACGGATATCAATAACATCCAGCCCTCTAAAATTGTATATAGATTTAATTTTATCAGGATTATTTTCTTTTTCTTTTGCAAGAATTGCACCTAAAATTGCTTCTAAATGTGACATTGGAATCATATTTGTCGGTAAATCGTCAAATCCCCATTCAAAACGCAATGCCTGCTGCAAGAATTTGCAATCTGCCGGTGAACGGTCTTTGTAACAAGAATTCAGATGCAGACTCTGTCTTGCCATATAAATGTCAAATCTGTTTACCTCAATACCCCGTTGTGTTAATTCTTTAAAATATTCAGAACCTCTGTTTGAGTGTCTTTGTGTCCAGTTGTCACGGTTTGGAATATTTTTGTTAGTTGCAACAAGCTGGTAAGGTTTTGATAGTATTCGCCATTTGCCTTCAAGCATTGTTCTGTCAAATGGTACGGAAACACAAATTTTAGAGTTTTTTAATGATGAAAAGTTTTCAAAAAAGAAAATAATATCATTCATTTTATACAATTTATCAAGAAGAATAATCTTGTTATTTTCATCAATAACTGCAACTCCCGAATCCATACTTGAACCTGAAGCTAAAGATAATCCAACATAATAATTCATCAAAATCTCCTAATTCATTAATTTAGTTGTAATTAATGGACCGTCATCTGTAGCGATAACAGTGTGTTCAAAGTGTGCTGAAGGTTTACCGTCTTTTGTGCTTACTGTCCATTCATCGTCTGCAACAACAACATCATCGCAGCCTAAATTTAACATTGGTTCAATTGCGATTGCTGTATTCGCTTTAATTAATGTATTATCTCCAACACTGTAATTAAATAAGAACGGATCTTCATGCATTTGATGTCCTACACCGTGACCGCCGTACTGACGTACAATTCCATAACCTTCACGATTTGCAACTGCTTCAATTGCTTTTGAAATGTCGTCTAAAACATTTCCCGGTCTCATTTGTTCGATGCCTGCGTATAATGACTCTTCGGTCACTCTCATTAATTTATCAACATCATCTGAAACTTTACCTACACGATAAGACCATGCACTGTCACCAACCATACCGCCGTAAGTTGCACCAACATCAATCGCAATAATGTCGCCTTCTTTTAATATAGCTTTTTCAGAAGGTATGCCGTGTACGACCTGTTCATTTATAGATGTACAAATACAAGCCGGAAATCCGTTATAACCTAAAAATGTCGGTATTGCACGGTTTTCTTTAATAATTTTCATTGCAATATCGTCTAATTCTTTTGTAGAAATTCCCGGTACTACAACTTCTTTCATTTTTTGATGAACAAGAGCAACAATATGACCTGCATGACGCATTCTCTTAATTTCATCTCTTGATTTTTTATTTATCATAATTTTTATCCTACCCTTAACTGAATACTATCACAAATTATTCAATAAAATCAAATATTTAAAGAGTGATAAAGATTGGAATTGTTAACGAATGTAACAAAAACATAGTTTTTTAGATAAATAATTAAAGATTATTAAAACACATGCCGAAACACATCATGTGAGTAAAACAGAAGGAGTACCGAAAATGACAATCAAGTTTAACGGATTTAACAATAGTTATAATAACTATAACTTAGTCATCGGTCAAAAAGTTTCTGAAGAAACTAAAAAGGCAGAAGAATTAAAGGAAGTAGAAAAAAGTAACGTTGAATTTAAAGGTCTAAAAAATGAAACTGACCTATTAACTCAGAATACACAAAATTTATACAATGTTCAGTTAGGAAAATTTACTGCAGAAGATAAAAATCTTGCAGAAACAACAAACACAATTCTAGCAAGCCTTGGTTATTCATACAAGGTGTCAGCAAAAGAAGTTGCAAGCGTAACAAATGGTTTAAATAACCTTGTTTTACCTGGTTTGAAAACTGTTGAAGACGGTGCTGTAGCAGCACGTATTGCAGATCCTAACGGACCATTTGCAGAATTATTTGCATAATCTAACCTCATACTAACTTTATCAAAAGTTGGACTTATATTTATACAATTTACTCACAATTTTAGGCCGGTGAAAGCCGGCCTTTTGTTTATGCTAAAATCTTTCTATGAAAGAATTTGATTTTTACATAGTGCCTACACCTATTGGAAATTTAGGGGATATAACTTTTAGGGCGATTGAAGTATTAAAATCTGTGGATTTGATTGCCTGTGAAGACAGCCGTGTTACTCAAAAATTATTAAATCATTTTAATATTAAGACAAAATGCGTTTCATACCACAAATACAATGAGAAAGAGAGGATTTCTCAAATCGTGGAATTTTTGGAAAACGGGAACAAAATGGCACTTGTTTCTGATGCGGGAACTCCATTAATATGTGATCCTGGTTCTGTTATTGTTAAAGAATTGAGAGCCAGAGGGTTTTCTATTACTGCATTACCGGGAGCAAATGCAGTGGTCACTTTCCTCTCACAGGTTTCAAGAGAAGATGAACAATTTTCTTTTATAGGTTTTTTGCCAAAAGTCCAATCTCAAATTGAAGATTTGATTATGCAGTATGAATCAAAAGATGTTGTTTTTTATGAATCTCCAAATAGAATTTTAAATACTCTTAAAACTATCAAAAATGTCAGACCTGATGCAAAAGTTGCAGTTGGACGTGAATTAACAAAAGTTTTTGAAGAAGTTGTTGTTGATAATGTTGCGAATGTTATAGATTATTTTGAAAAAAATGTTTCTAAAGGAGAATTTGTCTGCCTTATTTTCAGAAGTGATAAAAAATCAGCAGAAGCAGATTTGGAACAGAAAATAAAATTATTGCAGGACAAGAGTTACGGTGCAAAAGATATTTCAGTAATTCTTTCCGAATTGTATGGAATTAATAAAAATAAAGTTTATAAAATCGCAATAGGTAAACAGTTGTAAAATTCTTGTACTTTTTTTTCGATTTATGCTACAATTTTTTTGGAGAGTAGTGAGAGTTTGTTAAGGAATTTATTTTTGAATTTCAGTATGACTAAAAAATTATTATTAGCTTTGACTTTAGTCTTATTTATGCAATCCGGAAGCTTTGCGGTAGAAGACGCATGGGGTGGAATGGGATTGTCTGAAGATTCAGTTAATTATGATTATGCAAATACTGTTTTCGACAAATATACTGCTCCTAATAATCAAGAAATTCCAAATTATTCTCAAGGTAATTACCCGACAGATTTGTCTTCTCAATCTGCACAAACTCCAATTGATAAAGAAAAGAAAATTATCAGCGATATTGAATTTTACGGTCTGAATTCTATTACTCAAGAAGAGATAATGGAAAAAATGCAGATGAAACAAGGGGGAGAATACTCCCGTGATTTGATGCAGACTGACTTAAAAACTATCTATGAACTCGGATATTTTACAGAACGAATGAAAGCTATCCCTACAACTAACGGCGATGGTACAGTTTCTGTAAAAATTGTTGTAGAAGAAAATATTCCTGTAAAAGATTTTACAATCGAAGGTAACTCTGTTATTTCAACAGAAGATATCCTTGCAACATTTGACGGTATGAAAGGAAAGCCGCAAAACATTGCTCAATTGAATGTTGCAATCTCTAAAATTCAAGAATTATACAATACTAAAGGTTACATACTTGCAAGAGTTGATTCGGTTACAGATGATCCGGACGGAACTATTAACGTAAGTATTAAAGAAGGTATTATTGACAAAATTATGATTGAAGGTAATGAAAAGACCAAAGATTATATTATTGCACGTAATATCTTAACTGAACCGGGTATGATTTATAACGAAAATCTTATCAAAGAAGATTTAGTTCGTTTGTATGCAACTCAAGCTTTTAAAGATGTAACCAGAGAAATTGAACCTAGTGAAGAAATTCCTGATGCCTATGATATTACAATCAAAATTCAAGAACAAAGAACTGCAAGTATTTCTGTAGGCGGTGGTCTTGATACCGTAACAGGTCTTTTCGGTTCAATGGGTATTACTGAAAACAACTTCCGCGGCAGATGCGAAAGATTATCTTTAACAGGTTTGGTTGGTACAGGTGTAATCCTTAACGATTCATCTGTAAAAGACCACATGAATATTCAGGCTGAATTAAGTTATTTCAAACCATATTTCTTTAATGCTGACACATCATTGAACAATAGATTGTTCTTCAGAGATTTTGGTTCTTATCAAGTTCCGTTAGCTGTTGAAAGACGTTATGGTGCAGAAATGACTGTTGCACATAAATTGAAATCTAATAAACATGCAACATCAACATTCAGTTTAGGTGTTGAAAATATTGATGTAAAAGAAGGCGATTATAACGGAATATCTTCAATGTATTACAAATACAATATTCCGATATCAGAACGTGCTAAACAGTTAGAAGGCGGATTATTCTTATCATTAAGCCCAGCTTTGTTGTACGATACAAGAGATTCTGCTACTGTAACAAGACATGGTACAATGGCTAGTTTAAGATTTGATGAAAATATCGGCTTGAATGGTTTTGACAAAACTAATGGTAAACTTACCGGTATGATTAAACAATATATTCCGATTGCAAAGAAATCATCTTTATCTTTAACTGTTAAAGGCGGTGGAGCACTTCATGGTGATATCCCTGAAGTTATGGCATATCGTTTGGGTGGTCCTTATACCGTTAGAGGTTTTAAAATGAGTGGTGTAGGTACAGGTAATGCCTTCATTATGGGTTCTGCTGAATTTGCAACACCTATTCCATTCTTAGATAGAACAAGAATTGCATTCTTAAATAATTTGAGATTCACAGTTTGGGCTGATGCCGGTAAAGTATTTGACGGTACAGTTTCAAATACTTTGTATGACAGACCTGAATATGCAGTATCTGCCGGTGTCGGTTTGAAAGTATTTATTCCTGGCATGGGACCATTATCAATCGATTATGGTATTCCGCTTACCAATCCGGGTAACAATGGTTCTAAAAACGGTTACTTCACGTTTGGTGTAGGTGATTTATTATACTAATATAAAAATATAAAATAGGAGGACTTATGAAAAGATTAAAATTGATGGCTATGTTGTTAGCAGCCGGTCTATCATTATCTATTACAACTAGTGCAAATGCAGAAGTTGGATATTTAGATTATCAAAAAGTTTTGGAGAATTATCCTGCTGCACAACAGGCGGTAAAAGAAATAGATGCTAAAGGTTTAGAATTACAGCAATATATGCTTGAAAAAGAAAAACAATATAAATCTTTAGATACACCATTGAAAAAACAAAATTTTGAAACTCAAACAGCAACAGAACTTAGAACAAGACAAGATGCATTATATAAATTGAGAGCAGACAAAGAAAGTCAAATTCTAAATCAAGTTCAGGCTGCAGCAAAAGCAGTTATGGTTGCTCAAAAATTAGATGCAATTTTATCTGATCAAGTAGTATTTGTTGGTGGAGTTGACGTTACTAACTTGATTATCCAAAAGTTAAAAGGACAATAACGATTTATGCTAATAGTGGATAGAATCATATTAGTTCTATCCACTTTAGTTATTTAAAGAGGCATTTTAATGAACTATTCAGAAGACGGAAAACAATATCACATTGGCTTAAAACAGGGTGATGTAGGGAAATATGTAATTCTTCCCGGTGACCCGAAAAGATGTGCTAAAATTGCACAGTATTTTGATAATCCGCAGCTTGTTGCAGATAATAGAGAATACGTGACTTATACAGGTTATGTTGACGGTGAAAAAGTCAGTGTAACTTCAACAGGTATTGGCGGTCCTTCTGCGGCTATTGCAATGGAAGAACTTGTTAAAGTTGGTGCAGAAACTTTTATTAGGGTCGGTACCTGCGGCGGTATGTCTCTGGATGTCAAAGGCGGTGATGTTGTTGTTGCAACAGGTGCAATTAGAGCTGAAGGAACTTCAAAAGAATACGCTCCAATTGAATTTCCGGCAGTTGCAAATCTTGATGTGACAAATGCTCTTGTTGATGCGGCTAAAAAACTTGGCTACAATTATCACGCAGGAGTTGTTCAATGTAAGGATTCTTTCTATGGACAGCATTCACCTGAAGATAAACCTGTAAGTTATGAGTTGCAAAACAAATGGGAGGCTTGGAAAAAGCTCGGATGTCTTGCTTCTGAAATGGAGTCTGCTGCACTATTTGTTGTAGCAAGTTATTTGAATGTTAAAGTCGGTTCTGTATTTTTAACAGTTGCAAATCAGGAAAGAGAAAAGCTAAATCTTGAAAATCCTGTTGTGCATGATACAGAAAAAGCTATAAAAACAGCAATTGAGGCAATAAAAATATTAAAAGGATAATTGATTATGGTCGGCAAAAGTAGAATGGAATATGTTATTAAAACTTGTTCAGCAGATAATGCTCAAGAGTTGCAAAATCTTTTGAACGAAATGTCTATGAACGGTTGGGATTTATATAGTATGCATGATGTGGGTGATGAAGATTCTCCCCAGCTTAATTGTATTTTTATGCGTCCGGCAAAATCTGAAAATAATTCTGACAGTGATATTATCAGTATTTCAGACTTTAAAAGCCAGATGGAAAAAATGTTGTCGCCAAAACTTACTGAATATGAAAAATGTCTTGAAATTCAAAATAAAATTAGAAATCAAAAAGAAACCATCAATAAAATTAAATCCGAATTAGATGGTGAAGCTCCGGCTTCTGTTTCAAGAAAAAAATTAAATGATAAAATTTCAGCGGGTCTAAAAGAACTGGAAGATTTAAAAGCACAGCTTAATAAAGCAACATCACCGGATTTGATGTATTCAAAACTTCATGAAGAAAAATTGTCAATTTATTTGAGTGAAGAATTGCTTGGTTTTGTTGATTCAGATAGAGATAATTCCGGTGAAGAACTTATTGCTGAAACTGTTAAATCACGTTTAAAAATTACCGAACAGCTGGGTTATATTATCCCGAAAGTTGTGTTTAAAGATGATGAAAATCTTAATACCTGTGAATTTAGTATAAGAATTCGTGGTATGGAAGTTTTCAGAGCAGGTGTCTGCCCTAATCATTTAATGTTTTATGCTGATGAATTGCATACTGAACATAAAATTAAAAATTCTATTAATGCAGTTGATGAAATCACAGATAGAAAAGTAATCTGGGTTGAAAAGGACAAAACAAAAGATTTCTGGCAAAAAGGTGTGTCTCCATCTGAATATATTGCTAAAGCATTAGAATATGTTGCAGTGAAATATGTTGACGACTTACTGGACTATGACGATATTGATAAGTATTTGGAAGTTGTAGAAAAAGAAAACGAATTTCTTATCGATAATATAGTTCCGGACTTGTTAACATATTCTGATTTGAAATATTTAATGACAAGTTTAATCAAAGAAAAGGTTTCTATTAAAAATATTACATATATTTTTGAAAAGATTAATGACTTTGCAGAAGAAGGCAGTAAAGCCGATATATTAAATAAAATCAGATTGTCATTATCCCGTCAGATTTGCAGGAATTATGTGAATGAAGATGGTGAATCAATTAGTGCATTTGAACTTTCTGAAAAAACATATTCGGATATTGTTCTTGGTTGTGAAGAGAGTGAAGATTGCCTTATAAAAATTGACGGCACTCTTGCGGAAAAACTTTCTAATAAAATAATAAGAAAATCTAAAAAATTAAATATTCATTCACCAAGATTGATTGTTCCAATGGAATACAGACAGATATTCTTCACATTGTTATCACTGTATATCAATGATATTACGGTTTTGGCTCAGGAAGAAATCGGATGTTCGTTTAAGATTGATAGTTTAGGTGAAATTTAGATTGAACTAATAAAAAACTGCAACTGTTTTTCAGTTGCAGTTTTTTTATGTGTTGTATTCTTTCTCAGTTCTATTTCTTGTTGTCTAATGGATTGCCGCGGGCTAACGCCCTCGCAATGACAATACGCATTACGTCATTGCGAGAGGAAAATCGAACGGGTATGTTAAATTACTTTTACATTTACCCCCGAACCCCCGTAGGCTAAAGGAAGGTTCGGAAACGTAGTTTCTGATAACTCGAGCCATTCAATCAAGCGTGTTTTTCTTTTTCGGTTCTACTTTTTCTTGCTTGGTTGTTCGCATTAAACGAGAGAGTCGACGTTCTCATCCTCTGCTCGCACTAGCTCAGTATGACCATATTTTAAGAATAATTTGCTGTAAACTTGTATATAAATACCTGATTTATCCCGTTGAACTTTCTTTTTGTTTGTTATAAATTAGATGTGTGTAATATATTATACAAAGAGAAGGAGAACTCAAATGAGTGAAAGAAAATTAGTTGGAACAAACGAAATGTTCAAAAAAGCATTAGCTGGTGGATATGCTATCGGTGCTTACAACGTAAACAACATGGAAATTTTACAAGGTATTGCAGAAGCTGCTGAAGAAACTCAATCACCTATTATTTTACAAGTTTCTGCAGGTGCAAGAAAATATGCTAACCAAACTTATTTAATCAAATTAGTTGAAGCTGCTTTAGCTACAACTACAGTGCCTATCGCTCTTCACTTAGACCACGGTGCTGATTTTGAAATTTGTAAAGCTTGTATCGACGGCGGATTCTCATCTGTTATGATCGACGGTTCAAGATTCCCATTTGAAGAAAATGTTGCTTTAACTAAAAAAGTTGTTGAATACGCTCACGAAAGAGGAGTTTCAGTTGAAGCTGAATTAGGTAAATTAGCAGGTGTTGAAGATGACGTTAACGTTGACGCTAAAGATGCTAAATATACTAACGTTAAAGAAGCTGTTGAATTCGTTAAACAAACAGGCTGCGATTCATTAGCTATCGCTATCGGAACTTCTCACGGTGCTTATAAATTTGCCGGTGAAGCTAAATTAGACTTTGAAAGACTTAAAGAAATTAAAGATGCATTAAAAGAAGCTGGATTTGGCGATTATCCAATCGTTCTTCACGGTTCATCTTCAGTTCCTGCTGAATTCGTTGCTAAATGTAATAAATTCGGTGGTAACTTACCAAACGCTCAAGGTGTTCCAGAAGAAATGCTTAAATATGCTTCTCAACACGGTGTTGCAAAAATCAATATCGATACAGATTTGAGACTTGCAATGACTTCTACTATCAGAGAATTCTTTATTGAACATCCTGAAAAATTTGACCCACGTGAATACATGGGACCAGGTAGAACAGCCGTTAAAGAAATGGTTATGCACAAAATGAGAGACGTATTAGGTACAGCAGGTCACGCTCAAGACTAATTTGTTTCTATTTAAATTTCAAATTGAAGAGCCGTCTTATTCTAAGACGGCTCTTCTTAATATTTTGTTTAATTATTAGTTTAATGTTATAATCATAAAATCTTGAAGAGGTATGGCTATGCAAATTAATGTATGTTTTGGTATAAATGATAATTATTGTCAGCATTGTGCCTGTACAATTGCTTCAATTTTATATAATTCTAATCCTAAAGATAAATACAATTTTCATATTATATCGGACTATATTTCTGAAATTAATAAACAAAAACTGGAAAGTTTAAAATATATTAGAGATTTTAAACTAAATATTCATCAAGTTAATGTTGATGATTACTTAAATCTGGATGTAAATAATCAGCTTGGACCATCATCATTTTTTAGATTTAAGGCATTTGAACTTTTTGACTTTGACAAAGTTATATATTTGGATGTAGATTTGATTGTACGAAAAGATATCGCAGAATTATATGAAATAGATGTAAATGACTATTATTGTGCCGGAGCAGAAGATCTTGTTGCACCCCGTAAAATTCAAGAATATAATATGGCTCCTGATACTAATTATATTAATGCTGGTGTAATGTTATTAAATTTAAAATACTGTAGAGAGCATAATGTATCTGAGATGCTTAAAGTCTTTTTGTCAGGAACGTGGGAAATACAGTGGAACGATCAAGATATTCTTAACTATTTATTCCAGCATAAAATTAAATTTGTTGATATAAAGTGGAATTGCACTTATTATACAAGTTTATATAAGGATCAAGAATATTTTCATAGAATGGCCAAAGATCCTTCTATCATTCATTATATTAGTTTTGCAAAACCATGGATTGCCGGTATGAACCCGCATTTAAAGCTTGATTATTTTAAATATTTACGATTAACACCGTATTACAATGAGTTTATGCCACTGTATCAAATGGAAGAAAATTCATTAGTGTTGTCTAAATTGGATGAAATTAAGAGTTTAATCTTACAAAATCAAAATAGATAAATTAGTGTGCAATTTATTTGCAAGCCACTTCTTCATAAGATTTTCCATTATATGAATATGAAAACTTTACACATTTTGTTTTGTTAGTATATGTAACTCCGCCAATAGTTTTTGGTGTAAGATATTTTCTATAAGGACATGAATTTTCATATTCTTCAATATTAATGTTATCTGCACCTTTATCTGCCATTTCGTCAAAAATTCTATCGAGAGCATTATCATCTTCATTTAATGCAGCTTGTGCAGCTGATTTACCTAAAGAACTTAGCTGGTTTGAAATTGAACCAGTTTGTGGCGGTGTTGTTTGTTTTTTATAATTATTTTGAGTGTTATTATAATTCTGTTCTTTTACTTCCGGAAAGTAAATAGGTGTAGTTGATGGCATATTGACTTCTGCTAATACTGAAGTTCCCACCAAAATGAGAGTAATAGCTAATATCTTTTTTTATATAATCTCCTTAATTGTCCATATTATAACATATTTTCTTAATCTGTGAAATACTTGTTTTTCATGATAAAATTGGCTTATAAATATTAAAAAGGGATATAAAATGTTTGACAATTTAAGCGAAAAATTACAGAATATAATTTCTAAAGCACATTCTCAAGAATTAAATCAGGATAATATGCAGGAGGCTTTGCGTGAAATCAGACGTGCACTTTTAGAAGCTGATGTTAATTTGAGAGTTGTAAAATCTTTTATTTCTTCAATAAAGGATAAAGCCGAAGGTGAAAATGTTTTGCAAGGTGTAAATCCATCTCAACAGCTCGTAAAAATTGTTCATGACGAATTGGTTGAACTTCTTGGCCATGAATTAAAACCGCTTGACTTGTCAGGTCATCCGTCTTTAATTATGATGCTGGGTTTGCAGGGTTCCGGTAAAACAACGTCTTCTGCAAAACTTGCAGTTAAACTAAAAAAAGAAGGTAAAAATCCATTGCTTGTAGCCTGTGATGTTTACCGTCCTGCTGCGATTTCACAATTACAGACTTTGGGTACCGAAATTGCTTGTGAAGTCTTTACAGTAGAAGGGTCAACAGATGTTCAAAATATTGTTCAAAGTGCAATAGATTATGCCAAAGAAAAAGGATTTAATGTTCTAATCCTTGATACGGCAGGTCGTTTGCAGATTGATACTGAAATGATGGCAGAATTGTTAATTGTGGATAGAGTATTCCAGCCTCATGAAAAACTGCTTGTAATTGATGCAATGACAGGTCAGGAAGCTGTTAATGTTGCAGAAAACTTTGATGCACAAATCGGTTTAACTGGTTTAGTATTAACAAAACTTGACGGGGATTCACGCGGAGGTTCTGCGTTATCTGTTGTTCATTGTACAGGTAAGCCAATTAAATTAACAGGTACAGGCGAAAAACTTAATGCCCTTGAAGATTTTTATCCTGAACGTATGGCAACCCGTATTTTAGGTATGGGTGATATTGTTTCTCTTGTTGAACGTGCTCAGGAAGTCTTTGATGAAAAAGAAGCTTTAAAAATGCAGGAAAAAATGCAGAAAGCTGAATTTTCTTACAATGACTTTTTAAATATGCAAAAACAGATGAAAATGTTTGGTTCTATGGATCAAATTTTAGGAATGCTTCCAGGGGTAAATATTAAACAGGCTGATAGAGAAAAAATTTCACATGCAACGGATACAGAATTTAAAAAGATAGAAGTTTTTATTCAGAGTATGACTCCGGAAGAGCGTGACAATCCGCAAATTATGAATACAAGCCGTAAAAAACGTATTGCAAAAGGTTGCGGCATGGATATGCATACTATAAATATTTATGTGAAACAGTTTGAACAAATGCGTCAGATGATGGGCGGAATGAACAAAATGCAGAAAATGTTCGGCGGTTTTAACAAGAAAAATGAGAAAAAAGCCATGGTTCAAGCTATGAAGATGATGAATGGTTTAAAATTCAAAAGATAAATGAAATGTCACCCTGAACTTGTTTCAGGGTCACTTACGTTTTAAAGGCTACAGAGACATATAGGTTTATTAGTTTGCGATTTTTTGTTCTTCTTCGATTATATCTACCATATCTTTCAGTACTTGATTGTATGGTGTCGGGATATTATGTTTTTCACCTAATTTAATCATTGTTCCGGCAAACATTTCTACTTCGGTTTTTCGTCCTGCTTCGACATCTTGGAGCATTGACGTTTTACCATCCGGTATCATTTTATTAAATGATACTAACGCTTCATCAATCATTTTTTCGGTATTGTTTACGCCTTCGGCTTTTGCGATATTTTGAACTTCTTTCATTATTTTTTTGAGAAATTCTAAAAATTTTGAATTTGACTGCATTTGTCCAAATGTCATTTTTAATATCGCTGACGGCTGATTTGAACTTACATTCAGCATGTATTTTAACCATAATGCTCTATGCATATCGTTCGGAATTTCATATACTATATTCGCTTTATCAAAGAAATTTTTTACAGTTTGAACATCTTCAATATTAGTCCCTGCATTTTCTTTTATACCGAACACTATCTTACCGATGCCGTCGTATGTAATATTGTTTCCGGTCCTCATTGCACTGTGCCCTATAAAGTATGAAAGCAGTGTGTGCGTCCAGCCATACTCCTGTGCAGTAATTTCCTCACTTGTTACACCGTTAAGCAGAGACATAATTATTGTGTCTTCTTTTACGAAGTTTTTAATATTTTTGATTACATCATTCAGTGCATCAAATTTTGTGGCAATAATTATTAAATCCGCTTTATAATCATTATTTTCAGGCAGGATGTAGTTGAAATTCAACGGCTTTCCATTGAAGATTTTCGGGGATTTTGTGTAATTTTCTAATCTTTTTTTATCAACGAGTACCTTTAAACAATTGCTGTCATATTCGTTAATTTTATTTGCATATATAGAGCCGACAGCTCCAATACCGCATATCAGTACATTTTTAATATCTTTCATAATGTCTTAATTTTATCACATTATTTTTTTATATTAACTTTTTTTACAAATTTTTAATCTTTCTGCAATTTGCATGAAAAAAAATACTTTATATAAATACGGTAAGTGTAGTAGAAATTTAGTGTGGTCAATTAGTGGGAATGGAAATATTTAATCCAATCCAATATGCCGTTGGATTGAATTCAAATATAAAATTAAATAATTTAGGGAAAAATATCTACTTTGGACAGGGTTTAGAAAAGGACACCTTCCAGAGTACTTCTCCAACCAGATTTTGTAATGAATTGGAAATTAAAAAATTAATTTCTAATAATCCTGAATTGAAAAATATTTTAAAAGCTAATAAAATACCTGTTCGTTTGAATATGGCAGAACTTAAAGATTTGATGGAAAATCATTGTAAAGTTACTCAGGATGTTTCGGTTGAAATATATAAAAACCTTCCTGCTGCATTGAAACAGCAAGTTGACATCAAAACTCTAAAAGAAGGTGCAATATTGCATGATTTTGGTAAAGTTCTTATTCCTCCAGAAATATTGAATAAAAAAGGTGCTTTAACAGAAGCAGAACATAAGATTATGGACTTACATTCTGTTATTGGTTATGAACTTTTGAAAAATGCCGGTTTGGATGATAAAATTTTAACACTTATTCGTTATCACCATGAGAATGCGGATGGTCCTAAGAATTTTGTTCCTGACATTAATCTTCAAATTGTAAATCTTGCTGACAAATACTCTGCCCTGACAGAAAAACGAGTATATAAAGATGCGTTGACTCCTCAGCAGGCTTTGATGATTATTTATGGTGATGTTCAAAAAGGTACTGTTCATCCATTCTTGTTTAATGCTCTGGTAAATTCAATAAACTGCAATGCTGCGGAAAAGAATGTAACAAAATGTTAAGCGATATATAATCTATATAGCAATTTTTTATAACAAAAATTGTTTATAAATATGTAAGGGAATTATAAAGAAAAAGAAAATTCGGGGACACAACAAAGTTAATCAATCGTCATAGACGAAAAATTTCTGGAAAATTGGGGAAATATTTTAGGGGAAAATAAATCGAATCATCCATCATAATCAATCGTTCTTGGGTGCTGAATATATTTCAGTGCCTTTTTTCTTTTGTTTAGAGTTGTTTATTGCTAATTAAAAACATGAAGATAGATTTTTAATGACTCTTCCGATAACTTTGAAGTTTATTTTTTCTAAATCTGAAAGATTATAAATTACTTCTTTATAATTAGGGTTCCAAGAATAGAAATTTACAGATCCATCAATTTTTTGTTTGATAGAATTAACGAAAATAAAATTATCATTACGTGTAGTATAGGCATAAACTCCGCTAAGCATAACATCTTTAATAGATGTGTCAATAAGAAGAATATCTTGATTTCTTATAGGAGTATTGCCGCCATCCATAATATCTCCGGTCATTTGCATAATTTTTAAATTATTTTCGTTTTTTTGCCATACATTATGAATTAGTTCTTTATCAAGCAAGATATTTGAAATTGCAGGGTTTTTAATAGTATCTGTTAGAATAGGATTTTCATAATATTCGATTTCTACAGCCTTATTTGTTGTTGGATTATTCAAATTAGTTGTAAACATTTGACCTTTTCCGGTTAGAAGCCAGTTTATATTAATGTTTTCTTTTTCAGCTAATTTTATAAAGAAATCTGCCGATGGTTTATTTTCAGCACGTTCATATTTACTTAATTGTTGTTGTAATATATCAATTCTTTCAGCGAACTCACCTTGTTGCAGACCTAAGGCTATTCTAATTTCTCTTATTCTTTTATTCATACTTCTCCTGTTTATTTAAAATACTTGACAATTAACCTAATTAGTTGTACATTATTCTACATAAAGCTTTTTCGTTGAAAATGGCGATAAAAATTAAATAAATCATACTTCGAATTTTAAATTAAAGGTTATTGTTTAGTAGATAGTTTAATCTAATTTAGTTTAATTGTTCCGTTAGGCTGGAATTTAATATTAACAAATAGTATAAAAACTTTCAAGTAAATGTTAAGTATTTTAAATAGAGGAGAAGATGAAATGCTCGGTAAGGCACCAAAAAATGACATTATTAAAGTTTTAATAGTTGAAAATCACAAGATTATTCGTTTAAGTTTGAAATCATCTTTAAAGGATTTTTCACACATAAATGTCATTGGAGATGTTGGGAATGCTGATGAGGCTATTAATTTTATAGCCCGCAACGATATTGATGTAGTTCTTATTGATTTAATTTATTTCGGGGTTAGGGGTCTTGAAATGATTTTTAAAATTAAAGAAACTGCACCGAATACTAAGGTTATAATTTTGTCTGACAGTCCTAATAGTCAGGAAGTTATTTCTTCCATTGGTGTTGGTGCAAATGCTTATTGTCTGAGTGATATATCTCCGGAATCTTTATCTAATGTAATTGAACATGTTTCAAAGGGTGTATTCTGGGTTGATCCTCATGCTGCTTCTGCTGTGCTCAGAGCATTTGCTACAAAATATAATGACGTTCCAAAACATAAAATCGGCAAATTAACTTTAAGAGAACAGGAAGTTCTTAATTATCTTGTAGCCGGTAAATCAAATAGTGAAATCGCAGAATATCTATGTGTAAGTGTTCATACTGTAAAAGCTCATGTATGCAGTATTTTGCACAAATTCCATGTTGATGACAGACTTCAGGCGGCAGTTCTTGCAGTTAAATACAACTTAGTTGATTTTACATAAAATTTGGTTTATTTTTTATTTAAATCAAATCCAGTTTGCAAAAATCTTTGTACTGGCAGTATTTACAAGGTTCTTTATTTTTATCTCTATTATTTATAGGATCAAATTTATATGATTTTATGTCTGAAATTGATTTTTTGAAATTCTCAACAATATCGCTGCATTCTTCTGCGGTGAAATTAATTGTAAAATTATTCGTATAATCTTCCGGAAATACAAATATTGTCTCACGAACCTGTTTTCCTGTTGATTTTTCAAAGTAATACTTATATAAACCTATTTGGTTGTAATAGTCTTCATATTCACCGCCAGGGCAAATTTTCTTTTCGTTTTTTGACTTGCCTGTTTTGTAGTCGCATATAGTATATGTGCCGTCATCATTTTTATCAATTCTATCAATAAAACCTTTGAATGTTATATCTTCATCTGCAAACAACAATTCCATTTCTGTTTGATGAAGGTTGGAAATTGGTGTATTGCATAGTTGCGAATAGTATTCAGAAAGTGCTTTTTCTCCGCGTGTTTGCAGAATATTTCGCTGTTCAATACTTGATAAAGGGAGATTATTTAACTTTGTAATAAAAGCATTTATAAAATCATCTTTCTGCGGATATTTTTGATTTTCAATAGCATATTTAACTGCAAATTCGCATGCTTCATGCACAGATGAGCCGTAGTGAAGTGCATCTGCATCCTTATAGGGGGACGCGAAGTTTAATATATTATGGTACAAATATTGTCTAGGGCATTTTCGGTAAACATTTATTGCTGTTGGTGAAAATGTTTTATTTTCCAGTTTTGTATCAATAAGCTGTTGAAAATCTTTTTTATAATCATAATCACATTTTACGATTGTTTGAGCCATTTCATTCCAGAATGAATTTAAATCGTATTCAAATGGTTCTTTTTCTTTTTCAAACATGTCTAAAAGATTTAAAATAAGCTTGCTTGGTTTCTTTTCACTTCCGTTGATAGTCTGAACGTAAGATAACCTTAGCGTATGTTTTGCTCTGGTCATTCCGACATACATAACTTTAATTCTGTCGGATAATTTGTCCTCTTTTAATTCTTTTTCATTCTTATAATCTTCAAGATTTACAGGAATAGACGGTGCTAAGGACTTGTTGTCGCTTTCCCATTTATGTGACAGAAGTGTCGGCATATAAACATATTCGTATTCTTTTCCTTTTGCGGAGTAATATGTTGATAATTGGACTGCGTTGGTTGTGACGGGAGCTTTGTCTGTTTTTATCTCAATATCATCATTAAGTGCAATATTTAAATATTCGACAAAATCTTCCAATCCTATGGATTTATTTACATCAGAATACCCTATAGCTTCATCTACAAGCTTTTTTAACCCTGCGATATTTTCGCATCGATTGATTTCAGAATTCAAATAATAATCAAAAATACCTGTTTTTGCACCAATTTCTAATATAGTAGTTTTCAGGTTTTCGTTGGCTTTGAATGTTGTTAAATGGTCAAAAATTTCAACAAAGTTCTTAATTTTTTCAGGTTCTAAAAATGAATTCAGCGGCAGAGCTTTTATTGACTCTATGAAAGATTTTTCCATTGACCGCCGCTCATACAATGTCATATAATCTTTCGGGTTGATATTAAACGGCGGAGAAAGAAGGACTTTGAATATTTTGTCTGAATGAAGCTCAGGGTTTGTCAGCATTTGTATGTAATAATATAAAACCATTGACGATTTTATTGTAAATATATTTTTGCCTTCTTTTAATTCATAAGGAATATTTTTAGATTTAAACATTTCCGCAAATGTTTCAAGTTCTGCATTGCTCCTTGTTAAGATTGCAATTTCTGATAATTTTTTATTTCCGTTTTTGTCTTTCGGACAGGAGTCAGAGTTGATAATTTGTTCGATTTCTTTAACTATTTCGTTGTATTCCTGCATAATATCAACGTATTTGTAGCATCTTACCTTTGAATTTTTATTATTTAAATTTTCATTTTTGGAGGTTAAATTTTTGGTTATTTTATATTGTGAAAATTTAGCGTTTGTCTCAATTCTTTTTGTATCTTGTTTTGCTAATTCATACGCTGCATCTAAAATATTCTGGGTTGAACGCATGTTTTCTGTCAGGCAGATGGCTTTTGTTTCCGGAAATTCTTCTAAAAATTTTTCAATAGTATCCAGTTTTGCACCTTGAAAACTGTATATTATTTGGTCGTCGTCTCCTACTACAAAAATGTTTTCTGTTTTTAGAGCATGCGTTAAATTAAAAACAATTGAATTCTGGGATTTATTTGTGTCCTGATATTCATCAACCAGAATATAATCATATTTGTTGGCAATTTTTTCTAAAAATGCAGGATTGTTTTCAAATTTATCTAGTACCAGAGAAATCATATCGTTAAAATCAAGATAATGATTTTTTTGCATTTTTTCCTGATAAAGTTCATAAAAATCCCATAACTCTTCGGCTTTAGCTATTGTTTTTTCCTGATCTTTAACTTTGCCAACGGCGTACGCACTTAAACTTTTACCTTTTTCAAGCTGCTGATTGTTTTTACTAATTAATTCCTGTAATTTTGGTTTCCAGTCTTTGTTGTGTTCAAGATTGTAAAAATATTGCTCTTTTGTAAGTCTGTTTTTTTTGATTTCTTCGATTCTGTTTTTTATAGTGTTAATGTAGAAATACGGATCGTTTCTGTCTGTGCGGAAAGCTTTTGGATTAAGTTCATCAATGCATTCTTTTATAAAAGCTCTTGAGGTTGCTTCTGTAATGATTTTTATATTTTCAGGAAGTTCAAAGTCTTCGGGATTGTTTTCTATAATTTCAAAACATAGCCCGTGATATGTGTAAATGTTGATTCCGCTGTCTAATTTGTCAAGTTCTGAATTAATTCTTGTTTTCATTTCGTTTGCGGCAGCGTCAGTAAATGTTAAACAGAGAATTTTTTCCGGCAAAATACCTTTTTGCAGCATATTTTTGATACGCTGAATTACCGTGAATGTTTTTCCTGTACCCGGACCTGCCAAAACAAGGTATTTCCCTTCAATGTTATTGATGCATTCTAATTGTTTTTCATTTGGCAGTATACTGCTTTTTGTCAAATTTTAATCCTTCCCCTGACTAAACTGCAAATTTTTACAGCTTTTATTTTCTCCCCATTTTCATTCCTGATAATAATATTTCAAGTTTTTCTAAATCTTCGTTATTATCTAAAGCTTTTACCGCAAGTTTGAAATATTCAATCATATTTCTTTGGTCTATTTTATCTTTTATTTCGGAAATGATGTTTTCAGTTTCTGAAGACTTGCTGTCTTTTAAAATATTAAATGTTCCATCAGGATTGTATTCAATGCTTTTATAATTTTCTTGGCCTTCGTAATATTGAACTGTTACAGGACGCTGAATTTTTTTAGCTAAATTAATCATGTTAACATCAATATCGCTGGTTGAATTTATTTTCTTAACTTTTTGTTTTCTAAAGTTTTCATTATCTAAATAAATAATGTTTCCTTCAATTACTGCTTTATATGTATATTTATCTCCGGAGCCGGTATTTTCAACAACTTCCTGAAGATCAAAATTAAATAATTCTTTTGGTGAAACAGATAAAGAGATACAGATATTTTCTAAAGTTGTGCTGTTTGGGAAATGTTCACCTGTTTCAATTTTAGATATTTGTCTCGGGTGAATACCGACCATTTCGGCAAGAGTTTCCTGCGTAATATTTTTAGATTTTCGTATTTGCTTTAAATTTTTACCAAAAGCTTCTTTAAAATTAATCATTATTACCTCTTTATACCATTATATAAAATTAAAATATATTTAATAATGACTTGTAACACTCTTAATATTTCTTATATTTATATTTACTTAGTCGTTTTACACTCTAAAATAGTATTAATCAAATAAATATTAGTATTAAATAATCATTTAATTAATTTGGAGAGAATCTATGAATGTTTCAAAACTTTGTAAGCAGCTAAAAAATATGATGGAGTTTCTTTTGTTATCCATCCAGAATGATCAGACAATTACTGTTCCGGAAATATACGCGTTTCTTGTTATAATTAATCGTCTTGTTATAAAAATTTGTATTCATGTTGATAAATAGGATAAATTTAATAAATATTAAAATACTCTGCGGTGTATATTGACAAAGATATATGACTGTTATATCCTATGTGAAAAAGGAAAATATTGTAATGCAATTTAACGCAATAATGATGATGAATATGATGATGATGCAAAGCCCAGTTTCAGGTGGTCGTTGTTATATTCGAATGCGTTAAGTTTTTAGATTGATAACAAATTTCAAAGCCACCTGTTAAGGGTGGCTTTTTTAGTGTGTAGTTTTGAATAAAAGGAAAATATAGAATGATATCAAATATAAATAGCTTTGAAAGACAAAATAGCAATTATAAAAATAAAAATTTAATAATCAAACCCGCATTTCAGGGTACGAATTTAAATAAACAAACCAGACTGTTAAATAAATTTATCAAGTCTCAGGAGGATTTGTCTACAACAAGATTTATTCAAGGTACAATGACAAACTGGTTTCCAAAAGCTGTGTTTTCTAGAAGTTTTGTTGATTTTTCGGAGTTTACATTTTTGGAATTTCTGGAATCTGGTCTTTTTTATTTTGCGGCTCCATTTTTAGGTGAGAAATTATATAGAAATAAATTATTTAAAAAAGTGCAGCCTAAAAATTTAAAAGAAACAATTTCAAAAAATGTTGTAAAAAGTTTGGACGAAATTGAAAAATCTAAATTTAATCTTGAAACAAAAAACAGATTAAAATCAACAAAAGCCGGAATTCTTCTTGGTTGTATTGCGGTTCCTGCAATGGAATATTCAATTGGATTTGCCAAAAATTTATTTACATTGAAAGTGTTTAAGGTTAGTGATTTTAATAATGTTGCTAATCTAAATAAAAATAAAGAGAAAAAAGAAAACAAAGAGCAGCAGAAAAAAGTTGAAACACATTCAAAATCTGTTTTGTTAAAAAATAGTTTGTTATCAGTAGCAGGATTGGGGGCTGGGTTGCTGCTTGCTTCACGCGGACATAATTCAAAATCTGCTTTGAAATTTTCTGAAATTTTACTTGAACCGGGCAAATACATTTCTAAAGGCTTAACTAAACTGGGTGTAAACTCTAAAAAAACTGACGAATTTTTAAAAGAATATTTAAAACTGGATTTTGATAACAGAAACGGTAAATTAGCTTTGAGTAAAGGACAGCTTGCTGTTATTTGTACGACTGGGCTGTTTGGGTATGCAAGTGCAGCTAAAGATAGGGGAAAGCTAGATTTTTATGAAGTTTGGACAAGAGTTCCGCTTGTTGTGTTGTATACAATTTTCGGGTCTTCTTTACTGGATGGCGGATTTAAAAACTTACTTATTAAAAAAGGTAAATTCCCTGAACTAATTAAAAAAGATGCTAACGGCAATATTGCACCCGTTCCAACAAGTAAGGATTTACCTGTTATAGCAGAAAAACTTTCAAAATTGAATAACACTTCAAAAGATGTTGAATTAGCAAAATTGATTAAACAAAAATCTATTATAACAGGGGTGCCGTATTTATTCAGTTTAGTTGCAATGGGCTTTATTTTGAGCGGTGTTACAAGACTTTGGACTCAATACAGATACAATCATCAACAGAAAAATAACGAATCTGATACTAATAATTTTCAGTCTAATTTTATAAAAAGTCCTGCATTTCAGGGGTTTAAAATCTCTTGATATTAGCCATCCGGCTTACGTAAAAATACGGACTTGACAAAAGCTAAAAATTGTCCCTGATAAAGCTTGCCAGATTTTTTGCAATTATTTTATGCGAAGATGCAGTAAAATGAAGCCCGTCTGTTTTAGATGGTGTCACAATTTTATTAAAGTCAAAGTAATAACAATCATTATCTTTTGCAACTATTTCAAAAACTGGAAAAACCTGTTTTATTTTCTCAATTGAATTTTTATTAAACATTAAAGAAAATCCGCTATGCAAAATATCTTCAGTGATTTTTACAGGCGGAACTATAATAATTTTCATTTCGTTATTTTTATTTTTTAGGGTGTTGATAAGATTTTCCAGTCCTGTTTTTGCTATATTTTCATCTAAATTATAAAAAAACTGCGAGTCATTTGTACCCAGTGCAAGTATACAAATATCAATATTTGCATAATTTTTAAGGCAAATCGGTAAGTACTCTTTTCCGCTGAATTGTAATCCTGCAGGATTGGTAAAAAATCCTGTACGGTTATTCATACCTTCCTCAATTACAATAAAATCAGATGCGAGTAATTCTTTTAAAATTCCGCTCCATCGTTCGTTTTCAGGATAACGTGCACCTGTTTCAGGTATAAAGCCAAATGTATTAGAGTCCCCATAGCATAATATTTTTTTCATAAATATATTATATTATAAATTAAATTTTATATTAACGATTGGAAGTTCCGTAATAAGTTATACCTCCGCTGGAAACTCTTCTTGCAGAATATTGCGGAATTCTGTAATTTTTATCAAATCTTGAGATAGGCTGAGTATTTTCAGATTTGATATATGGAACCATTGTAGGTAGTCTTTTAGGTGTACGACGTCTATGTTTACGGTTTTCTGTTCTTACTTTTATAATGTCTCTATTGTGGGCATATCTATAGCTTGAACGGGTTTTTGCACAGCATTTTCTGGGTTTGGCATAAATATTTCTGTGATATGTATAGTATGGTCTATATGCAGCAAGCAGCTCTTCACTATGGCAATTCATAGAATTATCCACATCATAAGACTGGATGTTTTCCGCATTTGCGACCGATACACACATGCATATAATAAATAATACTGTTAAAAATACCTTCTTCATACGATTATGTTAAATCAAAAATTTAATTACTAAACCGTTTTTGTATAATTTTGTATAAAAACTATACAAATAGATTTAGAATTTAGTTGTAATAAGTAATTCCGCCGCGTGAGTAAGTTTTTCTTGCCGGCTGTATTGAACTGCTTCTATCTAATCTTGATGGATTGTTTTGAATACTTACTTTGTTATTATTAAGAGCGTTTGCATAAGCATTGTTTTTATTTGCATAAGAATTGATCGCTCTGGTTATAGCTTTTTCTCTTTGTGCTGCTCTGTTTCTTTGAGCGGTTCTGGCGATATTATGAGGTAAAAATGCTGCATTTGAACCAAAGTTATGAACTGAACGTCTTTGTCCGGAACTGTTCATTACATGCATTGGTCTTCCGCCCATAAAAGATACCATTTCTGTTGCATTTGCTGATAAGCAGCTAAAATAAATTAAAAATAACACTGTTAAAATCTTTTTCATTTTATTAGTCCTTCTATTTTTCCCTTGTAATTATATAACGATTAATGTTGAAAAATGTTGTTATTTCAAATGTTTTTCTTTACTATTCTTCATAATTTTAGTTTAAAATTCTTAATCCCATTGTCAGATATATTGCAAATATTACCTGCAATAAATATGGAATTAATAAAAATCCTGCTAATTTTGAGATTTTGAAAAAGAAATACATTGTTGGTATTAAAAATACAAATAGTAATATCACATCTGCTAATGCTAAATTTATTGATTGCATGTCAAAGAATAAATAACTCCATGTTAAATTTAAAATCAGCTGTATTATAAATAATATAACGGCATAGTCTTTTTCTTTTGTTTTGGGTGACAAAATTATAAGAAGAAATGAAAGACCCATCAGCGTATATAAAATTCCCCAGGCGATAGGAAAATATTCTGCCGGAGGTGTAAAAAGAGGTTTTGTTAATTTTTGATACCACAAATTCATAATAGAATTGTAAGTGTTTTATTAAAAAATTTTATTCGCCATTAGTATTAGCAACAAGTGTAAATCTTAATGTTCCATTGTCGTCAATTATTTCATTCCACATATTTTTAGGGCGAACCCATATCTCACCGGTTTTTACTGACTGATATACAATCATGTCTTCTGTGGTTTCGGAATGTTTCGCAAAATTAATAATTTTATACAAGTTTCCTTTGTAGTGTTTGTATATTTTTCCAATTGTGATTTCCTGCATAGTTTTACCTTAATTTAAGAACTGCACTGTGTCTTTTGGTTGTGGCATTTTCGTTTCTGTATGAGAAAAATTTATCGTTGTCATGAACTGTACAATACGGGCAGGCATCAATTTCTTTGACTCCGATTTCTTCTAATTGTCTTCTATTTATATTCTTTAAATCAACAAAAATATTTCCCTCGCGGATTTCGTAAAGACCGTCAAAATTTGTTACTGTTTTCGATAATTTTTCGTAAACTTCCTCTCCTACATTGTAGCAGCAAAACCCGATAGCAGGACCAATAATTGCAACAATATCTTCGGGTTTGGAATTATAATTTATCACCATTTTTTCAACTGTTTTCGGTGCAATTTTTTGTGCTGTTCCACGCCAGCCGGCATGGGCAATTGCTCCAATATTTTGTTTTTTATCATACAAAATTACAGGGGTGCAGTCTGCAAAATTTAAGAAAATTGCCATATTTTTTTGAGTTAAAATTAATGCATCTGTATCAGGATAATTTTGCTTTGTTTCTATTGTGGTGTCTATGTTTGCACTGTGAGTTTGTTCCGGTGAAATCAAGAATTTTTCATCTATTTTTAAATAATCTGTGATGATTTTTTTGTTGTCTGATATTTCCCTTGCTCCTTGTAGTAGAGTGGGTAATCCCTTGTCACAAATACAAATATCACGGGTTGTGAAAAATGCCTGAACATCTTTTAATAAGTCAGATTTTAATATATTTCTTCCGTTAATTTTTTCAAAATAAAACATATATTTATTATACCAAAAGAGTTTATTACGAAATGTAAACTTGGGTTTTAAGTTGCCAATATTGCTTTGTATTTTGTTTCATTTATTAAGTTTTAAGGAAGCAATTCTTTAAACGAAAATTTTTTTATAAGGGAGTAAGGGAATTAAGAAAGGAAAAAGGTATTATGGGAATTGAAAGAATTTTGAACAGCAACACAATTAAGGTAGTAAGAAACTTCCTTAAAAAGCCGGCAGGTCAAGCAACTGCTGTAGTTGGCGGTCTTGGCTTATTAGCAGGTTATACGCATTTAACAACTACAAAAAAAGAAAGAGCTGAACGTGCAAATCAGGCGATTTTATCAAATCCGTTTTTAAACCCATTAGGTTTTGGACGACATTTGTTTAATCCAAAAGCAGACGTAAATTCTTATGATTGTTCATTAGCACGTTATCTGGTAAATAGAAATAATGAGAAATATGATGAATATTATAATAATTTATCACCTCAGGAAAAAATAAAAGAATTCTACGAAAATGGCGGTAAAGGTGTAAGATTTGATGATGACTACTCAAACAAATTGCCTTCAAAAAGAGTAAAAGAATTCTACGAAAATGGTGGCAAAGGCGTGCGTTTTGATAACGCTGCATAGGTTGTAAATTTTATAGAAGAGATTTTTAGCAATATTGTTAAGAATCTCTTCTATTGTTTTAAAATATATGATATAATTAATTTGTATTTTATAGAGGGGTTATATGGATTACGAAGATAATGATATGTTAGAGGTTGAAGTAGGAAAAATATATTTTGGTTTGATGGACCAATTGGGCGTTTTAGGTATTTTATAATACAATTGATGTTAACACTATTTATTCTTTTGGTAATTTTATTTAAAGAGTTTATAGCTTTTTAATATGTCCGTTATTTCCATTGTTCATTATAGTTGTACTTGCTGTAGTTTGGATTAATTTTGTAGCACATTCTAAGAGACTTTATGATATTGCAGGAAATTTAAAGATGGGTATAATTTGTTCAATCCTGCTTGCGATACTTATTTTATCTTACCTGCAGTTAGTTTAATTGTGTTGATTCTTTTATGTTTTATTCCGGGAAGAATTATAAAAAATAATTATTAATTACTAAAAGTATTGTTATGTAAGGGTTTTGGCGATATCGCCAAAACCCTTTATTTATGCAATGTTCAAAATAATCCTAAAGTATAGCTTGACACTCAAACCCTCTCAAACTCAAACTTTTCACCTTATATATTTATCTCTGTAAATTTTTGTTAAGAAAAATAGAAAAATTTCCTAAAAAACATGCCAAATTTACTTGACTACTAATATTGATGTACTATGATGGAATAACATGCAAATGTAAAGTCGGGTGAAGTATGCCCAAATCTCGGAAGTTTGATTATGAGCGAGTTTCACCAACTTTTACAAATCCCTGAAATTGCAGTTATTTACCAATTACGGTAGAGGGTTTACAGCCTTAAGTTAGAAAATAAAAAGTTTTATAGTACGTACACCATTTTAAAATGAGGTGAATTGATGTCTGAGACAAAATATGCAAAAAGAGTAACGCCAATGGGTATTCCACATACTCGTTTGGACGATTTACCGGACCTTATTGAAGTGCAAAAAAAATCGTTTGAATGGTTCTTAAAAGAAGGTTTGAAAGAAGAATTACTTTCATTCTCTCCTATTAAAGACTATACAGGCAGATTAGAATTACACTTCTTACCAAACTATACTTTCGACAATGCAAAGTATACAGTAGAAGAGGCAAGAATTCATGACGCAACTTATGCAAAACAATTACGCGTTATGATTAGATTAGTTAACCGTGACAGCGGTGAAATCAAAGAACAAGAAGTTTACATCGGCGATATCCCTACAATGACAGACAAAGGTACTTTCATTGTAAACGGAGCAGAACGTGTTATTGTATCACAAATCGTTCGTTCTCCTGGTGTTTACTTCAAATGCGACCCATCACCAACAGGAAAACGTTTATACAACGCTACAATGATTCCTAACCGCGGTGCTTGGTTGAAAATCGAAACAGATTCTAACGATATTATTCACGTTAAAATCGACAAAAACAGAAAAATCTTAGCTACAACTTTATTGAAAGCTATGGGTATCACAGTTTCTGAAATGGAATCAAAATTCACTCACTTTGAATTCTTGAAGAAAACTTTGGAAAAAGATACTACTGAAACTACTGATGAAGCATTAGTAGAATTATACAAAAAATTGAGACCTGGCGATCCTGCTTCTCCACAAGGCGGACGTCAAATCTTAGAATCAAGATTCTTTGATGAAAAGAAATACGATATCGGTCGTGTTGGTCGTTATAAATTAAACAAAAAATTAAACTTAAATATTCCTAAAAATCAAAGAACTTTGACTGTAGAAGATATCGTTTCTACAATCGAATATTTGATTAACTTAACTTACGATGAAGGTCAATTAGATGATATCGACCACTTGGGTAACAGAAGAATCCGTTCAGTTGGTGAACTTCTTCAAAACCAATTCAGAGTAGGTTTATCAAGAATCGAAAGAATCGTTAAAGAAAGAATGACTCTTCAAGATTCTGAAACCTTAACTCCGTTGAACTTGTTGAACACTAAACCTTTAGTTGCTTCATTAAAAGAATTCTTCGGAAGTTCTCAATTATCACAGTTCATGGACCAAACAAACCCTCTTGCTGAATTGACTCACAAACGTCGTATTTCAGCTTTAGGACCTGGTGGTTTACAAAGAGAAAGAGCTGGATTTGCGGTTCGTGATATCCACCCTTCTCACTACGGACGTATTTGTCCGATTGAAACACCGGAAGGACCTAACGCAGGTTTGATAGGTTCATTGGCAACTCACGCTAAAGTCAACGATTATGGTTTTGTTGAATCTCCGTTCTTTGTTGTTAAAAACGGCGTAGTAACAGATGAAGTAGTTTATATGACAGCTGACGCCGACGAAAATTATCGTTGTGCTCCTGCTGACGTTAAATTAAATAAAGATAGAACATTTGTAGAAAACATGGTTCCTGCAAGATATCGTTCAGAATTCATTATGACCGAAGCATCTAAAGTCGACTATGTTGGTGTATGTCCTATCCAAATCATTTCAGTTGCGACTTCAATGATTCCGTTTATTGAACACGACGATGCTAACCGTGCATTGATGGGTTCTAACATGCAGCGTCAAGCAGTACCTCTTTTAATCACTCAAAGACCAAGAGTAGGTACAGGTCTTGAATCTCGTGTAGCTAAAGACTCAGGTATGGTTATCGTTGCAGATGTTGACGGTACAGTTGAAAGAGTTGTTGGTGAAGAAATCGTTATCAGAGACCTTCAAGGTAAACCACATATTTATACATTAATGAAATATGTTCGTTCTAACCAAGATACGTGTATTAACCAAAGACCTATCGTTCACGAAGGCGACAAAGTTAAAGCTGGCGATGTAATTGCAGACGGTGCTTCAACTTGCGGCGGTGAACTTTCTTTAGGTAAAAACATTTTGGTTGCTTATATGCCTTGGGAAGGTTATAACTTCGAGGATGCTATCTTGTTATCTGAAAGATGCGTTCACGATGATATCTTCACATCATTACACATTGAAAAATTAGAAATCGAAGCTCGTCAAACAAAACTCGGACCGGAAGAAATTACACGTGAAATTCCTAACGTTTCAGAAGATGCTTTGAGACATTTGGATGAACGTGGTATTGTTCGTATCGGTGCTCGTGTTTATGCTGACGATATATTGGTTGGTAAAGTTACACCTAAAGGTGAATCTGAACATCCGCCTGAAGAAAAATTATTAAGAGCAATCTTCGCTGAAAAAGCAAGAGATGTTAAAGATAATTCTCTTCGTGTTCCTCACGGAGAAGGCGGTAGAGTACTTGACGTAAAAGTATTCGACAGAGAAAAAGGTGATGAACTTCCACCTGGTGCAAATACAGTTATCAGGGTTTACATCGCTCAAAAACGTAAAGTTTCTGTAGGTGATAAACTTTCAGGACGTCACGGTAACAAAGGTATCGTTTCAAGAATTCTTCCAAAAGAAGATATGCCATTCTTACCAGACGGAACTCCGGTTGATATCGTATTGAACCCGCTTGGTGTACCTTCTCGTATGAACGTTGGTCAAACTTACGAATTATTGTTAGGCTTGGCTGCATACTTGACAGGCGACCACTACGAAGCACCTTCATTTGATGAAATGTACGGTGAAAACCAATCAGAAATCGCTACAAAAGCTGAACTTCTAAGAGGTATTAAAGAATCAGGATGTGACTGGGTTGGCGAAGACGGTAAGGTAATGCTTATTGACGGCAGAACCGGTGAACCGTTTGACAGACCTGTTGCAGTTGGTTTAACTTACTTCTTGAAACTTGTTCACTTAGTTGACGATAAAATTCACGCAAGAAGTACAGGTCCTTACTCACTTGTTACTCAACAGCCATTGGGTGGTAAAGCTCAATTCGGCGGTCAAAGATTTGGTGAGATGGAAGTTTGGGCGTTAGAAGCTTACGGTGCAGCTTATACTCTTCAAGAAATGTTAACAATCAAATCAGATGATGTTAACGGACGTAACAGAGCTTATGAAGCAATCGTTAAAGGCGACAACATCCCTAGACCTGGTATTCCTGAATCATTCAAAGTACTTGTAAGAGAATTACAAAGTATTGGTTTAGATATAACAGTAGCGAAGAAAGACGGTCAGGAAGTAGACTTAATGACAGATATGGACGACTTGAGAAAGGCTGCTCCAAAAAGAACTCTGTCAGACGTTGATTCTGAGTTGTTGAATATCAACTTCTTTGAAACTCCAACTACTTTCGGAGATTTATAAGATTTTAAATACCCTCCCCTCGAGGGAGGGTGGAAATCTTTGATTTCCGGGAGGGGGTAATTCCCGGAAGAAACGATAAAACAAAAGGAGAACATTATAAATGTCAACAAGTATAGACTATTTTGATTATATACGAATAAGTATTGCCTCTCCGGAAAGAATACTTCAATGGTCTCACGGCGAAGTTACTAAACCGGAAACAATAAATTATCGTACATTAAAACCGGAAAGAGACGGTTTATTCTGCGAAAGAATTTTCGGGCCAACAAAGGACTGGGAATGCTATTGCGGTAAGTATAAAAGAGTAAGACACAAAGGTATTATCTGCGAACGCTGCGGTGTTGAAGTTACTGATTCAAAAGTTCGTAGACATAGAATGGGACACATTAAACTTGCTGCTCCTGTTTCACATATCTGGTTCTTAAAAGGTATACCTTCATATCTTGGCTTACTTTTAGATATGACTTTGAAAGATCTTGAACAAGTTATCTATTTCAACAGCTATGTTGTAATCGATGGCGGCGACAGTGATTTCAAAAAACTTCAACTTCTTTCTGAAGAAGAATACGAAGATTATATGGCTGAAAACGAAGAATCAACTTTAAAAGTTGGTATCGGTGCAGAAGCTATTAAAGAACTTCTTGGTGAAGTTGATATTAAAACTCTGGCAGAAGAAATCAGAACTGAATTAGCAGGTAACATTACTTCTGTTCAAAAGAAATCTAAATTAATTAAGAGATTAAGATTACTAGATTCTCTAATCTCATCAGATACAAATCCTACATGGATGGTAATGGATGTACTTCCTGTTACTCCACCTGACTTGAGACCAATGGTTCAGTTAGACGGCGGACGTTTTGCAACATCTGACTTAAATGACTTGTACAGACGTGTAATTAACAGAAACAACCGTTTACAAAGATTATTGGAAATGGGTGCTCCTGAAATTATCGTAAGAAACGAAAAACGTATGTTACAAGAAGCTGTTGACGCTCTTATCGATAACGGAAGACGCGGAAGAACAGTTGTTGGTCCTAACAACAGAGCATTGAAATCATTATCTAACATTATTGAAGGTAAACAAGGTCGTTTCCGTCAAAACTTGTTAGGTAAACGTGTTGACTACTCAGGTCGTTCAGTAATCGTTGTAGGTCCTACATTACAATTGAACCAATGCGGTTTGCCAAAAGAAATGGCTATCGAATTATTCAAACCATTTGTTGTTAATAAACTTATCGAACGCGGATATGTTCAAAATATCAAATCTGCTAAGAAGAAAATTGAACGTTCTGAACCGATAGTTTGGGATATCTTAGAAGAGGTTATTGACGGGCACCCTGTTATGTTGAACCGTGCTCCAACCCTTCACAGACTAGGTATTCAGGCTTTTGAACCAAAATTGGTAGAAGGTCGTGCAATTCAGCTTCACCCGTTAGCATGTACAGCATTCAACGCTGACTTCGACGGTGACCAAATGGCTGTTCACGTTCCTCTTTCAATTGAAGCTCAAGCAGAAGCAAGAATGCTTATGTTAGCTACTAACAACCTGTTAGCTCCTGCTAACGGAAAACCAATCGTAACACCTTCTCAGGATATGGTATTGGGTATGTATTACTTAACTACCTTGAAAGATCCTAACCAAGAAGTTAAAGGTTACTTCTATAACTTCCAGGATGCAATCTCTGCTCTTGAAGTCGGCGTAATCAAACTTCACGACAAAATCGTTGTTAGAGATGAAAAAGGTGAAAGATTAGAAACTACTGTTGGTAGAATTATCTTCAACGAAGAAGTCAGAAAAACACTTGTGTAAGTGAAATTAATGTAAATTAACTAATTGAGGAAAAATTAGAATGGAAAGAACATATACAAATACAAAGAAATCACCTGATTTCATTAACAAACAAATGGACAAAGGTTCATTGAAAAAATTGTTAGGTCAGATGTATTTGGAATACGGCGGTGCTAAAGCAGCTGCTCTTGCTAACTCTTTAAAGAGCTTAGGTTATAAGTATGCAACTGTTTCAGGTACTACAATTTCAATTGCAGACCTTTCAGTTCCTGAATCTAAGAAAGAATTGTTGAAATCAGCTGAAAAAGAAATTGAAAAATCAACAAACAGATACTTAAAAGGTGAAATCACAGAAGTTGAAAGATATACTAAGGTTATCGACACTTGGTCTGAAACAACAGCTAAATTGACAGAACAAGTTGTTGAAAACTTCGACAGATTGAACCCGGTTTATATGATGGCATTCTCCGGAGCCCGTGGTAACTTATCACAGGTTTCACAGCTGGTTGGTATGCGTGGTTTGATGGCAGACGCACAAGGTCAAATCATCGACTTACCTATCAAATCTAACTTTAAAGAAGGTTTGTCAGTTACAGAATACATCATTTCATCATACGGTGCTCGTAAAGGTCTTGTAGATACAGCGTTGAAAACAGCTGACTCAGGTTACTTAACAAGACGTCTTGTTGACGTAGCTCAAGATGTAATTATCCGTGCTGATGATTGTCATACAACAAAATATATTGACCTTAAATCAATTACTGACGGTGATGCAGTTATCGTTCCGTTAATCGACAGATTATTAGGAAGAACTGTTGCTCAAGATATTGTTGATGCTGAAGGTAATGTTTTAGTTGCTAACGGTACAACAATGGATCGTGATGATATCAAGAAAATTTCAAGTCTTGACTTACACGAATTGAGAGTTCGTTCAGGTTTAACCTGCGGACTTGAATACGGTGTTTGCCAAAAATGTTACGGCTGGGCAATGACAACTCAAAAACTTGTTGATATCGGTGAAGCAATCGGTATTATCGCAGCTCAGTCAATTGGTGAACCTGGTACACAGCTTACAATGAGAACCTTCCACACCGGTGGTGCGGTTGGCGTTAAAGAAGCTAAGAAAGAAATCTTAGCTCGTGAAGCAGGTACTGTTGTTTCTAAAATTAAAGCAAGAGAACTTAGAACACGTCACGGGGATGTTGTTCAAGTATCTATGTACGAAGCTGATATTGAAGTTAAAGGCGAAAAAAGAACAACTAAATATCATATTCCTGCCGGTGCTACATTGTTTATTACTGACGGTATGGAAGTTGCTAAAGGTTTCAAAATGGCAGAACACGCTCCAACTTCTGTTGGTGACAGCTCTCGTTTGACAGAAAAAGCAACAAAAGATATCACAACTGATATTTCAGGTGAAATCGTATTTGAAGATTTCAAAGCCGATGAAAAGAAAGACAGACAGGGCAACGTTCTTAGAACTACTAACAAACAAGGTGTTGTTTGGGTTCTAGGCGGTGATGTTTACACATTACCTGGCGGTTCAAAAGTTCTTGTTAAAGACGGTCAAAAAGTTACTGCAGGTGAAAAACTTGCTGAAACATTGACTATCTGCGAACACGGCGGTGAAGTTAGAGTTGGTGACGAATTAGTTATCGAAGATGATAAATTTGATGGTAAAAAGATTAAGAAAATTGTTCAAGGTAAAGAATTGACAATTGTTATCGCATCTTTACAACCTGAAAATGCTTCATTTGAACAAACTAAAAAAGAACAACTCTGGACAGTTGATTCAACAGGTGAAAGATATATTGTTAAAGCTCCTGTTGATACAACAGTTGAAAACGGTATGATTATTGCCGAACTTATTGATGATGAATGTTCAGTTTCATCTTCAGGTGAAATCAGATATGTTGACGTTGAAGTTGACGAAAATCAAATTATTACTAAACCTGGTAAAGTTGTATTTATTCCGGAAGAAATTCACCAAATCAATAAAGATAGTACATTGAAAATGGTTGAAAATGGTACAGCAGTTACTGCAGGTACTGAAATCGTTAAAGATGTATACTGCCACATTGATGGTATTGTTGAATTCAAAGAATACAACGATGTAATTCATGAAATTACAATAAGACCTGGTCAAGTTCATACTTTATCAAATATTTCTGAATTGAAAGTTGATGAAGGTGAAGTTGTTAAAAAAGGTACTGTAATTGCTGACGGTATTAAAGCTAAAGAAACTTCAATCGTTACAATTATGGATTCTTCAGTAGATGAATTACCTATTGATGATTTGGATGAAGAAATTGATTCAACATTATCTCTAGATGAAGATTCTATTGCAAATCAACCTGTTCAAATTCTTGTAAGACCTGTTCAAGTATTAGAAGTTAATCAGAAAGATGTTTCAATCGCATTCAATACAACTGATGAATTGATTGATATTATCCCTGTAACTCAACTTCAATACAAAGACGGTGCAAGAGTTAGAAATGTTGATGGTGCTACAATCACAAGAACATCTTTAGTTCTTCAAATGCAAGGTTACTTATCACACCTTAAAGGTATGGTAGAACTTGATTCACAAGGTTCATTGAGAATCGTTGTATTAGAAAACTTAATTGTTCGTCGTGAATTAGAAGGTTCAGCTCATTCTTCTTTACAAACAGAATTGCTTGTAAAAGACGGTGAAACAATTGAACCTCGTACAGCAGTTGCAAAAACTCAAGTTCTTGCAATGCACGATGCAGTAGCTTCAATTAAGAGTGAAGATGAAGATATCAGAAGATTATTGTTAATCTCTGAAAGTTCTGAAACAACAGTTTCTGTTAAAGGTAAAGCTGTTGTTAAGAAAGGCGAATTTGTTAAATCTGATAAAGTTTTAGCAGAAAGCGGTGAAACATCTCCTGTTTCAGGTCTTGTTACTGCAATCAATAAAGGCGAAATTACTATCAGAAACGGTCGTCCTTACTTAATCAGCCCGGGTACAATGTTACAAATCGACTCAGGAGCATTGGTTCTTAGAGGTGACTTACTTGCAACATTAGTATTTGAAAGAGAAAAAACAGGCGATATCGTTCAAGGTTTGCCGAAAGTTGAAGAACTTCTTGAAGGTAGAAAACCAAAAGATTGTGCTATTTTAGCAGAATTTGACGGTACTGCTAAGATTGAAATTGATGACGACGGATTCCCGAGATTATTCTTGACAGATGAAGACGGTTCATCAACTGAAATCAAATATGCAATTGACTCTAATGTAATTGTTTCTAACGGACAAAAAATTACAAAAGGTCAAGCATTAACTTCAGGTCCTTTGAATCCTCATGATGTTATGAGATTATGCGGACCGGAAGCAGCACAACAATACTTAGTAGACGAAGTACAACGTGTATATCGTTCTCAAGGTGTTGAAATTGCTGATAAACACATTGAAATTATCGTTCGTCAAATGACTAAGAAAGTTAAGATTGTTGACGCAGGCGACACTAACCTGTTACCTGGTGAATTGATTGAAATGCAAACATTTGAAAAAGAAAACAAACTTGCAGAAGAAGCAGGTAAAGCTCCTGCAACTTGTGAATACATGTTGTTAGGTATTACTAAAGCTTCATTAAACACTGAATCATTCATTTCAGCAGCTTCATTCCAGGAAACAACAAGAATCTTAACTGAAGCAGCAGTTGATGGTAAAAAAGACTTGTTAAGAGGTTTGAAAGAAAACGTTATTATCGGTCGTTTAATCCCTGCAGGTACAGGTTTCCATCACCTGATTAACGCAAATGAAGAACGTGATAGAGAAGAAAGAAAACGTGCAGTTGCTCAAAGAAATCAAGCAAGAAAACCTTCTGCAATTTTGGAAGAAATTGAAGGTATGTTCGGTGCTCCTGATTTCAATGTAGATGACGAACAATAATTCTTCTTTTAGAATATCAAAAAAGACTCCCAATTATTGGGAGTCTTTTTATATGTTTTTGGTTAAAAATAAAAGCTGCTCTAAGAAAAATTTATATTTTATTGTATAATTTTTTTATGGCTAGAAGAGCAAAAAAATCAAATAAATCTTCAAAAACTCAAAACCTTCCGGTAAATAATTATTTTGTGCATAAAATTGTTGCATTTTTTATTACATTACTATTATTTGCAGGCGGATATTTCTATATAAATTTAAACTACGTTCCAAAATCAATGTATGAAACACAACTTATGCGTCCGAATATGAAAGAATCTTTTTATGTAAGCCAGTGGTGCAGAGATGATTTTGGAAAACAAGAATTTGTGTTATGGGACAACACAAGGGTTGATTGTCTTACTAAAGATTATGCCATAGAATTTGATTTTGCTAAAAAATGGGCGGAAAGTATCGGGCAGTCTTTGTATTATGCCAAGATGACAGGCAAAAAACCTGCTGTTGCTCTTATTTTAACGGATTTGAAAGATTATAAATATGTAAAAAGAATAGAACGACTTGATAACGGAATTAAATTATTTCTTATTCATGCATTCTAATTCTTCCGGACAATATTTTTTTATAAAATCCATAAAAATTTTAATATATTTTTTCTTTTTTCGGTTAGATTGTTCATGTCTTAATTCTTTATACCCCATCTCAAGCATTTCTTCAATAATTTCGTGGTTTGATTTTGTGGTAAATTCTTTTTCGTAAATTGCTACACACATTCCTGTACGTCTTTTTCCATATTGGCAGTGAATATAGGTTTTACCGATATTTGTCCGGATTGTATCATTAACCCTGTCAAAAAAACTTTTTTCAGGAATATTATTTAGTCTATGCGGATATCTGTAATTAGTATATTTTATTCCTAATAACTTACAGAAAAATCTTTCAATTGGTTTTTCAATAAAGGAACTATTCCTAAGATCAATGACCTGCGTAATTCCTTCTTGTTTCATTTTATACAGCTGCCATGGGCATGTCACAGCTTTTCCACGGATAAGTCTTTGATCAACTTGTTTCTGAAATTTAGCTAATCCTGTAAAATTCGGGGTATTATAATTAATTTCCATATTCTTTTTAAATCCTATAAAAAATTTTTTTGCTAAAATCTTGATTTTGTGTATTGTTTGTTTTAGTATTGTAAAGCAATAGGTAGTTGGGGTTAAGAGATGTTAGTATCTTCGATTGGATATTTTAATGTGAATTCTAAGAATTCTTATAATGTTGAGTCTGTGAACAAAGCTCAGTCGAAGTCTAATTTAAATGAAGGTTTTGGTAATTTTAATGAAGTTATTTCAAACTTTTCTACTAATCAAAATCCTTTTAGCCGTCTCTTAAATTCTATTTCATCAATATTTAAATATAAAACCGACTCATCTCAAAAATATTTAGATTTTATTGCTTAATTTCGGTTTTGTTAAATAAATATTTTACCAGTACTGAACAAATTGCAGGTATTATTGAAATTATTACAAGTACAGGAACAATGCTTGTTGCCTGTGCAATGTAGCCGATTATAGACATTGCAACTGCAACAATTCCCCATGAAAATCCGTTTATAAATCCGCCTATGATACTTTTGTATTGCGGTAAAACTTTTTGTGCCATGCTCATAGTTATCGGTGTTGCAAAGAATGTTATAAATCCCATTAATGCAAAAATTACAAATGATATAACCGGTAAAGGTTTGTATGTAAGCATAAATAAAATCATCATCGGGAAGGTTGATATCATTGAAATATAGAAGACTTTTGGAGTTCCTATTTTGTTTTCAACTTTCGGGCTTAGTAATGATGCAATTCCGCCTAAGAATAAAAAGAAAAACAAAGCTGTACCGATTTCAAATTTTGAATACCCTTGTGCTTTCCACAAAAATGGCAGTAAAATTGAACAAGATGTTGTGACTAAAGATTTTAATACTGCTATAGTATTCAGGATATTCAATTTTTTATTAGAAAGAATATCAATAAATGCCTGTTTTAGATTTATATTAATTTTTTCTGTTTCAGTATTAGAAAATTTAGGAACCATTCTGAACATCAATAAAGCCCACACAATTCCGAGAATACAAAGAACCGGCATTCTATCGAGTCCAAAATATTGGGCAAAAGCAGAAGATAACAATGGACCTGTAGAAAAACCTAAAGTCCCTAAAGCAATGAAAACTCCCATATTTTTAGCTGAATTGCTTGTGGTGAATTTTGAAACCAATCCTAAAGCTTGCGGATGGTAAAGACTTGAGCCTAAGCTTCCCAACATAATGAATAAAACCATTAAATAAACATGTTTAACTGCCGGAGCAAAAGAGATGAATATTGCGGTAAAAATCAATCCCCAGAAAATTAATGCCCGTTTTTTCATTTTATCAGCAAAAAATCCGAAGTATGGCTGCAACAAAGATGAAAATATATGTGAGCAGCTCAAAATAATTGTAGCTACAGGCATAGAGATTTTTATTTGTTCTGCAATAAATGGCATAATAGGATTTAAAAATCCTGTGTAAATATCATTAATAAAATGTGCACCTGCAAGCCATATTTGGGGTTTTCGTTCTTGTTTATCGTAAATCATAACCTAATTTTTGCATTAACATTTTAAAAAATCAATTCGTAGATAAAATATATTATGTAAATTGCATTCTTCATTTCTTTCTCTTTTATTGCGAGTAAAAGAGAAAGAAACGAAAGCAAAGAAAGAGAAAAACGCGACCAAATGAAACGAGTCATCAGGGGCTTAGCCCCCGAACCCCCAAAGGCTAAAGGAAGGTTCGGAAACGTAGTTTCTGATAACTCGAGTCATTTAATCAAGCGTGTTTTCTTTTCTTTCCGCCAATTTCTTTTCTTTTGCCTCGCAATCAAAAGAAAAGAAATTGGCAAAAGAAAATTTACATAATATATTTTATTTTCCCAATTGTTAATTTTTTGTTTATTTTTTAAGGATTTCTAAAAAACAGTGTTATAACAATAATATAAAATAATATAAAAATATATTGTTAGTAAAGGAGATAAAAAATTATGGCAAAGACAATTGGTATTGACTTGGGTACTACAAACTCAGTTGTTGCAGTTATGGAAGGTGGTAAACCAACCGTTATCGCTAACGCAGAAGGTTCAAGAACAACTCCTTCTATCGTTGGTTTTTCTAAAACAGGCGAAAGATTAGTAGGACAATTAGCAAAACGTCAGGCTATCGTTAACCCTGATAAAACCATTGCTTCTATTAAAAGACACATGGGTGAAAATTATAAAGTAAATATTGACGGAAAAGATTATACTCCGCAAGAAATTTCATCAATGATTTTGAGAAAATTAGCTGATGATGCTTCTAACTACTTAGGAGAAAAAGTTACATCAGCAGTTATTACTGTTCCGGCGTACTTTAACGATGCTCAAAGACAGGCTACAAAAGACGCTGGTAAAATCGCTGGTTTAGACGTACTTCGTATCGTTAACGAACCAACTGCTGCAGCTTTAGCTTACGGTCTTGAAAAAGAAAAAGCTGAAAAAGTTTTAGTATTCGACTTAGGCGGCGGTACATTCGATGTTTCAGTTCTTGAAATCGGCGACGGTGTTCACGAAGTTTTATCAACTTCAGGTGATACTCACTTAGGCGGTGACGACTTCGACCAAAAAGTTATGGATTGGATTTGCGAAGAATTTAAAAAACAAGAAGGTATTGACCTTAAAGGTGATAAACAAGCTATGCAGCGTGTTAAAGAAGCTGCTGAAAAAGCTAAATGCGAATTATCATCAGTATTTGAAACAAATATCAACTTGCCGTTCATTACAGCAGATGCAAATGGTCCTAAACACTTAGACTTGAGCTTAACAAGAGCTAAATTTGAAGAATTATGCTATGACTTGTTAGAAAGATGTAAAAAACCTGTAGAACAAGCTATTCAAGATGCAGGCATTTCTAAATCTGAAATTAACGAAGTTGTATTAGTTGGTGGTTCTTCAAGAATTCCTGCTGTTCAAAAACTTGTAAAAGATTACACAGGCAAAGAACCTAACCAATCAGTTAACCCTGATGAAGTTGTTGCAGTTGGTGCAGCAGTTCAAGCAGGTGTATTAGCAGGTGAAGTTAAGGATATCGTTTTACTTGACGTTACTCCGTTAACTTTGGGTATCGAAACATTGGGTGGTGTTATGACCCCTCTTGTTCCTCGTAACACTACAATCCCTGTTTCTAAATCACAAGTATTCTCAACTGCTGAAAACAACCAGACAGCAGTAGATATTCAAGTTCTTCAAGGTGAAAGACCAATGGCTAGAGATAACAAATCTTTAGGTATGTTCCGTTTGGAAGGTATTGCTCCTGCAATGCGTGGTATTCCGCAAATCGAAGTTACATTTGATATCGACGCTAACGGTATTGTAAATGTTTCTGCTAAAGATAAAGCTACAAACAAAGAACAAAAAATCACTATTACAAATTCTTCTAACCTTTCTGAAGATGATATTGATAAAATGGTAAAAGAAGCAGAAGCTAATGCTGCTGAAGATAAAAAGAAAAAAGAAGAAGCAGAAATTAAAAACAATGCTGCAAGTTTAATCGGTTCAGCTGACAGAATCGTAAAAGATTTTGAAGGCAAAATTGATGCTGCTGACAAATCTAAATTAGAAGAACAAAAAGCTGCATTACAAAAAGCAATCGATGAAAACAAATCAACAGATGAATTGAAAAAATTGTCTGAAGAATTACAGCAAACAATGTTTGGAATTTCACAAAAAGCTTATGAAGCAGTTCAAAAAGAAGGCGAAACAGCACAGAGTGCAAATTCTGAAAGTGCATCTTCTGAATCTTCATCAAGCAACAATGACGATGATGTAATAGATGCAGAATATGTAAAAGAATAATAAAATTTCTTTAACTAGTTTTAAGGTGGTGAATTTTTATAAATTCACCGCCTTTTGTATTATCAAAAATAGTCACATGACCATATTCAAAAAATATACTATGCTAAGATAATTCTATGGAAAAGATTAATGTATTTACAATACTTTTGATAGCACTAAGATTTTTGTGGAATATTTTTGCTCCTGTAACTCTTGTTTTTGTTTCTATAAATGATTTTATAACTGATGGGATATCTGATTGTATAAAAAATATCAATTTGGTAGTTTTATTTATGTTTATTTTGGGTGTTTTTTTTGTATTTGTAACTTGGAAATATCTAAAAAATATAGATAAGAGTTATTTTCAACTTGTATATACAATTTGTAATTTTGCTTTATTTTTTGCTATTTATTTTTTTGTGTTTCTTTTAAATTTGGGGGAAATTTTTTAGAGCAATGGGAAGTAAAACATCAATGTTGAAGAATATAGCAATAGGATCCGTTCTTATCTCCATGGTGATATTTATTTATTTGAATGTTTTTATAATTTTTGTTATTAGTTTTGGTATTTCTATGGATGTGTTTGGTTTTGTTGATCCGATTCACTATGCAAGTTTGGCGGACATGAAAAAAGCAATAATATCCAGTTTATATCCAGTTTTACCGGTATATGTTTTAATAAATTTTTTGCTATATTTTATATTAATGGCAGTATATAATCTGGCAAAGAAAATATATTATTTAATAAAGAAAAAAGCAAGTGAGGACTAATCCTGCCTGTCAAAACTTTCGGGGGTGGTTGAACCTCCGCCTCGATAATGTTCTTTTACTTTTGTTCCGTCGTCTTTTACGTAAGAATTTACGTGTACTAGTTTGTCTGTCATTTTTTCTTCCTTTCTTTTTCATAAATAATGCAGCAAAAAATTCCCGATTTAATTTAATAAATCGGAATTATATGTAGTAAAATGGACACAATTCACCCATAAAATTATGAGCAAACGGAGGGTACTATCAAAAGTTTTTTATCTTTAGGAGTTTTTATTGCTCCCGAGTGTAAACCTTAACTCATTCCGGTATTATATCATTTTGGTGCGTATTTCGTAAATAACCACTTGTCTCTTTTTTAGTCACAAAAGTTTATTTTTTCTTCATTTGGAAAATTTTTTATTGTAATATCTTTATATGGATATAAATGAGGTTAAAGAACTTTGGTCTCAAATTAAGGAGAGCTTGTCGGAAGATTTGACAGATGATGTTGCTCCTTGGATTGAACCTTTAGAAGCTGTTAATTATGAAAATGAAACGTTAACTTTGCTTACCCCGCTGCAATTAACGGCAACTATGCTGAACAAAAAAGGGCTGGTTACAAAAATTCGTGAGGCTCTGCGTAAGCTTGTAAGCAGCAATTCAAATGTTGCTCTTGTTTATGATGAAAATTTAGCCGCTAAATATCTTAAAGAAAAGAAAAAAGAATTATCAAAATATATTCCGGGACAGTCTGAAGAAGAGAAAAAATCTGAATCCGCAAAATTATCACTTGCACAGATGCAATCCAGTGCAAATTTGAATTTGAATTTGAAATTTGATAATTTCGTTGTCGGGGATAATTCAAAATTTGCATATAATGCAGCGTTTTCTGTTGCCAATAATCCTTCTAAAAAATTTAATCCTTTGTTTATATACGGAGCATCAGGACTTGGTAAAACTCACTTGATGCAGGCAATCGGACACTATATTATTTTTAATAAACCTGAATTAAAAGTTCGCTATATTCGTATGGAAGAATATTTTAACGAATGGGTAAGATGTTTTCAATTTGCAGATACAGCAGGCGGTAAAAAACGTCAGATAAACAATTCGCAAATGCGAAAATTCCATCAAAAATTCCAAAATGTCGATGTTCTTTTGATGGATGATATTCAATTTATTGAATCAAAAATGAAAACAATGGAAGACTTCTTTTCAACATTTGAAGCACTTTACACAAACAATAAACAAATCGTAATTGCTTCTGACAGACTGCCAAAAGATATTCCGACACTTGATAACAGATTACGCACCCGTTTTGAAATGGGTTTGGTTGTGGATATTGTTCCGCCTGATTTTGAAACAAGATGTGAAATCGTAAAATCTTATGCAAAAGAACTCGAAGTTGAAGCAGATGATGATGTATTTGAATATATCGCAGAAAATTTTGAAAACAATGTTCGTGAACTAAAAGGTGCGTTTAACAAAGTTAGTGCATTTGCGGAATTTTCAGGACTTGGTGTGACACTTGACCTTGCTCAAAGAGCTTTAAAATGCGAAGTTAAGAAAAAAGAAATAACTGTGGATATTATTGCTCAAAAAACAGCAGACTATTTTAGTTTGACGGTTAAAGATTTGAAGGGTACTGCACGCCAGCAAAAAGTTGCACATGCACGCCATATTGCAATTTATCTTGCCAGAGAAGTTTTACAAATGAGTTATGAATCAATCGGCGACTTTTTTGCCAAAAAACACACGACAATTATGTATTCCTGTGATTTAATTTCTGATAAATTGAAAGTTGATAACAGTTTGCAGGATACTATTAATGAAATCAAATTAACATTAAAAAACTAGGGAAGCTCTAAAATGTATGATTATATAAAAGGTTTATTTGCGTATAAATTAAGCGGTCAAAAAGGTTATTTTGCTACGGTAGATGTCAATGGTGTCGGGTATTTACTTGAAATCATGGATAGAGATTATACATTATTACCTGATGAAGGCGAACCTTTAAAATTGTATTGCGAACTTTTGCATAAAGAAGATAAAATGAGTCTTTGCGGTTTTTTAAAACGAGAAGATAGAGATATTTTTAACATTTTAATGTCTGTATCAGGAGTTGGTTCAAAGATGGCATTAACACTTTTGAATTCTTTTGATGTTGCGGATTTAGTGGGTTTTGTACTTGACGGAAATTATAAAGAACTTACAAGGGCAAAAGGTGTTGGTCCAAAATTAGCACAAAAAATTATTCTTGAATTGAAAGATAAATTAACATCATACAAAGATGCAGTTCCTGTCAAAACGGTATCAGGCGGAGTGAAAAATACTCAAAATGTTGAAGATGCTCAAATGGTTCTGTTGTCATTAGGGTATGAAAAAGATGAAGTTTCAAATGCGGTAGAAAGAGCATTAAGCCGTATAGATGACAATGCTTCTGCTGAAGAAATTCTAAAAGAGGCTTTGAAAGTTTTATCTTTATAAGATTAAGGGTTAATTTTTATTCTAAGCAAATTTGCTGATAACTCATCCTCTATATCTAATAACAGCTCAATTTCTTGAAGCAAATATCCAAATACATCTAAAAGATGTCCGGTTCCTTGCGAATTATCGCTGCAGTAATATAGTGCATCATTTATTGTTTGAGTGATATTTTGAATTTTGTAAGTTTTTGTCTGCATATTTTCTGACAGTTCGCAAAATTTTTTTATCGTACATTTTTTCATCGGGTCTCCTTCCGTAATAATTTTTATAAATTAATTATTTATTCTATATATGCATTATTTAATACATATATAGAATAAATTTTAAAGTGTTTTTCAAAAATTGTCAAGTTTAATATAATTGGAGTATGGAAACAAAAAATTATATTAAATCAGTATTAAAATTAAATGGAATCACTATAAAAAAGTTGGCTGGACTTCTTAGCGAAAAAACAGGCAAACAATATACACAAGGTGGATTAACGTCAAAGATAAATAGGGATGGGATTTCATTTAAAGAGGCAGCTATTATTGCAGAGATCTTGGGTTATGAATTGGAATTTGTCAGAAAGAATGGACTGAAATAATATTTAAATTATGATTTTACGTGCAAAAGAACAAATAAAAAGTTTATTAGCTCAGAAAAATATTACGATAAAGAGATTAGCAGAAATGTTAACCGAGTATACCGGTCAAAAATGGCGAGCTGACAGTTTGTCCCATAAATTAAGACGTGGAACAATAACATATAATGATGTTATGTTGATTGCAGAGTTATTAGAATATCAGGTTTTATTTCAAGATAAAAGATAATTATGGAAGCTAAAAATTATATTAAATCAGTATTGAAACTAAATGCCGTAACTATTAAAAAAATGGCAGAATTACTTAATCAAAAAAGTGAAAATAAGTATACGCAAAATAGTTTATCTCTAAAGATAAATAATAATAGACTTACATTTCAAGAAGCTATGACTATTGCAGAAATTCTGGGCTATGAACTGGAGTTTGTTAGAAAGAAATAACAGTTACTGGTTTTTCCTTGTGCAAGTTTTGTTAATATTAGTAGCAACATTTACTCAAATATCTTCGTTACTTATGCAAGTTTTATCAATGTTGGTAGCAACATTTACCCCTCGCTGCATTGATTTTTTTTTAAGATGATATTATAATTATAATTGTAATTATAAAGGAAACGAAAGAGAAATGAGTGAGTCGAGTCTGGGAATAATTATTTCCAATTGGTTTATAGTTTTTATTTTACTATTAGTAAATGGTTTTTTTGTAGCCGCTGAATTTGCGATTGTTAGAGCAAGAAAGACAAGAATTGAGCAACTTACTAAAGATGGTAATGTTGATGCAAAACTTGCCTTGAAAGCTTTAGAAGATATGAACTTCTTTATCGCAGCAGTTCAAGTTGGTGTAACAATTGCAAGTATCGGTATTGGTTGGTTCGGTTCTCCAACTATTGAAAAAATGATGGCTCCAATTTTAACACATTTCCCTTCTGCACATTCATATATTGCTCCGCTGACTGCAGTGGTTGCATTCTTAGTAATTACATTTTTACACGTTGTTATCGGCGAACAGGTTCCTAAGTGTATTGCTCTTCAATATCCTGAAAAAATTTCGCTTTATGTTGCAAAACCTATGGATTTATTTATGACCATATCAAAACCGTTTGTATGGTTTTTGAACAAATCTTGTAACGGAATTTTGCATTTGCTAAGAGTTCCTATCAGTTCAGCAAGAGTTGTACATACTATTGAAGATTTAGACTTGCTTGTTGATACAAGCTATGATGAAGGTGTTTTGAACGAAACTGAAAAAGATATGCTTCATAATATGTTTAAATTTTCAGATTTAACCGCTCGCGAAGTTATGATTCCGCGTACAGATATGGTTTGTGTTCCAAGCGACATGCCTCTTCATGAACTTAATAAAGTTGCGATGGAAAATCAATATACAAGATACCCTGTTTATGATGGTGATATTGACCATATTACAGGTTTAATTCACGTTAAGGACTTATATTCTTTGTCTTTGAAAGATGAAGTTTGTCCAATTGAAAAAATTCAAAGAAAAATAATGCTTATTCCGGAAACAATTACAATGGATAATTTGGTTATTGAATTTAAAAAGAATAAAAGCCAGATGGCAGTAGTTGTTGATGAATTCGGCGGAACTTCAGGTATTATTACATTAGAAGATGTTCTGGAAGAAATCTTTGGCGATGTTCAGGACGAATTTGATGAAGAAGCTGAAATTGATATTAAAGAAATAAAACCAAATCATTACCTTGCAAATGGTATGATGAGACTTGATGAATTAGCAAGTTACTTTGATATTCCGGAAGAAAAACTGGAAGTTGAAGATGTTGATACAATTGCAGGTCTTGTTGTAAAAGAACTTGGACGTATTGCAAATGTTGACGATTTAGTTCAGTACGGCGAATTCACATTTACTGTAAAAGAAATTGACGGAGCAAGAATTACAAAACTTCTTGTTGTCCGTGAAATTCCTGAACCTGCAAATACTGAAGAAGCTTAAAGCATTATCCTATAAATGTTGGGTTTACTTTTGATGTAAATTCATTATGATATATGTATGAAAAAGTTTTTTACACTTATAATGCTTGGATTTTTTATTCTGGCCGGCTCAACCGTTTATGCAGATGACTTAGATTTACCTGCAACCGGAGACTTGTGGGATAATTGGAATACCAGAGAAGAAGGGCGTGAAGTTAAACCTGTTACGGATGAAGAATTCGACAAGGCAATTGATCAGGTTGACCGAAAAGTAAATAAACGAAAATACAAGCAGCAAAAACGAAATATTCCTAAAGGGGAAGAATTTAGCCAGAGCAATGAAACTGAATTGATAAATTCCGAACATGGTGATAAAGACAGCCTTCCTGTAATATCTTTACCTGTTCATATTGTTGTCGGTGAAGATTATGTTCCGGTAGGTCATTATCAAGTTAAGGGTGAGAGACTTGATGATGGAACTCTTGTTTTAAAATTGTATCAGGCACATGATTTGCTTGCTCAATTTCCTGCTGTAGAGACTAACGAAGACTTTGATGAAGATACTATTTCCTTTGCAAAATGGTTTTTTGAGGGCGATGATAAAATTAAAATAATTTTCGGCTCTCTTGATTTTAACGCATATACTGTTGTGGATGTTACAAATCCTTAATTCATAACTAAAAAAGACGGGATTTATATCCCGTCTTTTTTGTAAGTTTTTAATAATTAGATATTCATTGCTTTTAAGATATCAGTGATATCGGAAGATGTCTTTTTAACATCTGCATTTGAATATTTAATAGCATTGTCAGGGTCTTTAAGTCCGTTTCCGGTAAGGATACAAACAATTTTAGAGCCTTCTTTTACCTGATCTTTAACTTTGATAAGACCGGCAACAGAAGCCGCAGACGCAGGTTCTGCTAGAACACCTTCACATGATGCAATAAGCTTGTAAGCTGCAACGATTTCTTCGTCAGTAACGCAATTTATCATACCATTGCTTTCGTCACGAGCTGCTTCTGCTTGTTTCCAGCTTGCAGGGTTGCCTATTCTAATTGCTGTTGCAAGTGTTTCAGGATTAAGAATTCTTTCTCCTCGTACAATTGCGGCAGAACCTTCTGCTTCAAAGCCCATCATTTTAGGTAAAGCTGGAATTTTTCCTAAATTATGCCATTCTTTGTAGCCTTTCCAGTAAGCTGTGATGTTTCCGGCATTACCCACAGGTATGAAGTGGTAATCAGGTGCTTGTCCTAATGCTTCACAGATTTCAAAAGCACCGGTTTTCTGTCCTTCAATTCTGTATGGATTTACAGAATTTACAAGGGTAATCGGATATTTTTCAGAAACTTCACGAACAACTTCAAGTGCTCTGTCAAAGTTACCCTGAATTGCAATAATTTCTGCTCCGTACATCATTGCTTGAGAAAGTTTGCCAAGTGCAATGTAACCATCAGGGATTAAAACGTAAGTTTTTAAACCGGCTTTTGCTCCGTAAGCTGCAGCTGATGCTGAAGTGTTGCCTGTTGAAGCACAAATGATTGCTCCTGAACCTGATTCTTTTGCTTTTGTTACAGCCATTGTCATTCCGCGGTCTTTAAAACTTCCGGTAGGGTTGCAGCCTTCAAATTTTAAATAAATTTCAGCATTAACCCCGATTTTTTTTGCTAAATTATCAGCTTTAATAAGCGGAGTGTTACCTTCGTTCAGTGTTACAACCGGAGTTGTGTCAGTGACAGGTAAATATTCTCTGTATTTGTTAATTAATCCTTGATAGTACATAATTTTTCCTCTTTTATGTTGTTTTACGGTTTGAATTCTATATCTATATCTATGTTTTGAAAATATGCATTGTTCAAATTGTTCACGGTTTCTTCTGTACGTTTTCTATTTGGTGTGTACGTGCTAAAAATATAATGAACATTATCTTCACTGGTGCAACTGATTGTGTAAACATACTCTGCACCATGATAATGTTTACTGAACAGATGATTCAAGAATGTTAGTCCAACTTGTGTTTTTTTCTCGATTTCGAATGGCGGATTTGTTTGCTTTCCTAATTTAAACTCTGTGTTGTATGGTCTAACTGTTCCATTTTCTTCGACTTCTTGAATTATACAAGCATTTTCTCTGCACTGCAGATGTGTTAGCTGTTGACTTTTGCCCTTGCATAGTATATAAACACAAGGTAATAAGATTAACGCTATTAAGATATAATCTTTTTTTGTTAAATTATTAAAATCCAAATTGAATTCCTTTAATTATATTTGCACTCTTATTAAACTGTTAACTTTTGTAATCGCAGAATCGTTGTTAAATATTTCAATAACTTTCTGCATATCTTTTTCTTTGCAAAGTTCTGTGATAACAGTAATTCTGGCAGCATTATTTCCGGCAACTTCTTTTTGTACAATACTTGCTAAACTTATGTTGTTGTCTTCGCAAGCTTTTCCGATACGTCCGATTACACCTTTGCTGTTCTGTGCAGTGATTGATAAGTAATATTTGTTTTCTGTTTCAGAAATACTCATTGGTACTGCGTTTTCGTGGTGGTTGCATCTCATCATAGGTAATAAATAATCTGTTTTACCTATTTCTGAAACTATTGCTAAAATGTCACCGACAACAGAACTTGCAGTTGGAAATTCTCCTGCTCCAGGTCCTGATAATGTAACATCTCCTACAGGATGTCCTGTTAAACTTACTGCATTGGTTACATAATCAATATGTGCAAGTGTTTTTGATTTTGGAACAAGCATCGGGTGAACTCTTACGTCTGCTCTTCCGTCTTCGTTAAGTTCTGCAGATGCTATGAGTTTGATTTTATAACCCATTTCATTTGCAGCTTTCATGTCGTCAGGACTGATTTTTGTAATTCCTTCACGATATACATTTTCAAATTTGATACGTTTGCCAAAAGCAATTGTTGCAAGGGTTGTAATCTTGTATGCTGCGTCAAAACCTTCAACATCACCTGTCGGGTCAGCTTCGGCATAACCAAGTTCCTGCGATTCTTTCAATACATCTTCGTAAGATGCACCTTGAACATCCATTTTTGTTAAAATGTAATTTGTTGTTCCATTTAAAATTGCTTTTATTTTGTTTATCTTATTACCAGCAAGAATTGTTTTTATTGGCATAATCAAAGGTATTCCGCCGGCAATTGCCGCTTCATAAAGAACAACTTTGTTGTTTTCTTCGGCAAATTTGAATAACTCTTCGCCGTGTTTTGCAAGAAGTTCTTTGTTCGCTGTTACAATGTGCTTACCATTTTTTATTGCAGTTTTAATAAGATCAAATGCAGGGTCTGTACCTCCTACAAGTTCTGCAACGATTTGAATTTCAGGGTCATTAACCACTTCGTAAGGATTGTCTGTAATAATACTTTCGTCCAATCCTTCAATGTTTCTTTTTTTGTTTTTGTTGCGAACTGCAATTTTAACTACTTCAACATTACCAAAATTTCTAAGAGTTTTGAAAACTCCGCTTCCGACTGTTCCCAGTCCGATTAATCCGATTTTAATTTTATTTTCCATGGAATAATTATATCATAAATGTTTTATTATGTCTTATTTTAACAAATGAAGCATTATTCTAAAAACGAAAAATCTTTGCCCAGGATACTTTCTATTTCTTTTATTAAAATATGCGGACGGATATCAAGAGCTTCTGCTATTCTCCAAAAAGTGGACAGTTGTATATCTTTGTTGCCTTTTTCTAATTCAGACCAGATTGATTTACTCAAATCAATTTCATTGGATAGTAATGAGATTGATTTATTTTTTCGATGTTTTTTTATAACTGAAGCCAGAGTATTTTGTAATTCTTTTTTGCTGTCTTGCATAATTTTTATTATTGTTCTAATATAAGAACAAATTGTTCTAGTACGAGAACGAGATTTTAAAATGCTCAATTGCTGGAGGTAATTTCTTAATGCTGTTCGGAAGTAAAAATAATAATAAAATCATACTTCATAAAAAGAATGGAGATATCTGTCAGGTTGGGCATATTAATGGATTAAGCATCAGATTCAAAGGTAAAAATTCTGTCGTTGAAGTTTGGGAGCCATTTTATTTTGTTAAGTGGTTCGGTGAAAAAAGGTGTAAAATACGTATAAATGGTGATAATAATCATATTGTTATAAAACCTACCATCTACCGCATATCTTCTATTCAGCTTTTGGGACTTAAGGATAATAATAAAGTTATTATAGGTGAGAATTTATATTCAACAGGTGTAACAAAATTTGAATTTGCAGGTGAATCTAATTTAGAATTGAATATTGGTAATGATTGTATGTTCGGGCAAAATGTAAAATTTATGCTTGGTGATTATCATAGTATTTATGATATAAAATCTAATGTTCAAACCAATACTCCTAAAAAAGGAATTACTATAGGGAACCATGTTTGGCTTGCAAGAGATGTAAAAATATTTAAAGATGTTTCAATCGCTGATAATACGGTAGTAGCTAATGGTAGTGTAGTAACAAAAAGTTTTGATAAGGAAAACGTTTTGCTAGGCGGATGTCCGGCAAAAATTTTAAAAGAAAATATAAATTGGGAAATGTAACCTTAGAGTATTACATTTTCTTTGTAATCATTTTTAACATGCTGCTTGCAAAAAAGTATTTTTGGGTTAAAATTTAGGTATATAGAGTGATAAACTAGCTAGAAAAGGAAAATAAATTATGGCAAAACATTGTGAAATATGCGGAAAAGCTCCAATTAAAGCAGCTAAATTGACTTTCTCTCATAAACAAATCGTTCATACTCAAGAACCAAACTTACAAACTGTTAAAGCTGTTGTTAACGGTACTACAAAAAGAATCAGAGTATGTACTTCTTGTATTAAAGCAGGAAAAGTTCAAAAAGCTATATAATTAGGCTTTTACAATTAGGAATTAAAAAAAGAACTCACTAGAGTTCTTTTTTTTATTATCCAGTTTACATTTCTTCATGTTTCATGAAAATCGTTTGCCTGTTTTTTATGAATGTAATAAAATGATATTGGGAATGTTTTTTAAGGGATAGATAGAATGATAAAAGAAAATTTGAAAGAGAGAACATTGACACCTCAAGAGGTGAGAACTATTTTAAAAACTGATAACAAAGAGATAGTTGAGTTGTGCAAAAAAGCATCTATTAGACCTAGAAAAAATGCTAAAGGTCACACTTATTTCTCTTATGATGAAGTGAAAAATTTGAGAAAAATTCAAGCTCAAGCAGACAGTAGAATGGTATCAAATCCTATTTCTGCAAAAGTTCCTGTTTATGCAGGTGCTTCATCTTCAACTTCATTAGCAGCATCAAATGCTTCTGTTAGAAGTATTCTTACATCTTTACAAGAGTTAGAAACTAAATTAAGTGATAAAATCGCTAAAGTTATTGATGAAAAACTTGAAGGTATGGATGATGTTGTAGTTGAATTGATTCGCTGTAAAACTGACAACGAAACATTAAAACAAAAAATTGTTGACCTTAACAAAGAAGTTTATCAGTTGAAAAATGAATTAAACAGCTATAAATCTGTTGGTTTTGGTCTTTATAAGAAAAAAGAAGTATACGTTTGGGAATAAGAGGAAGTTATAATGGCAGTTAAAGAAGCACCGGTTGCAAATATTAGTGAAGAAAGAAGTAAGGCTTTAAAATTAGCTATTGAAAAAATCGAAAAAGATTTTGGTAAAGGCTCAATTATGAAACTCGGTGATAAAACAACTGTCAATGTTGATGCTATCCCGACAGGAGCTTTATCATTAGACGTAGCTCTTGGTATTGGAGGAATTCCACGCGGTCGTATTATTGAAATTTACGGTCCTGAATCTTCCGGTAAAACAACCCTTGCTCAACATATAGTTGCTGAATGCCAGAAAAAAGGCGGTATTGCAGCGTTTGTTGATGCAGAACACGCTCTTGACCCTGAATATGCAAGAAATCTTGGTGTTCAAGTTGATGATTTATTGATTTCCCAACCTGACACAGGTGAACAGGCTTTAGATATTACAGAAGAACTTGTACGTTCCGGAGCTGTTGATATTGTTGTAGTTGACTCTGTTGCAGCTCTTGTTCCAAAAGCTGAAATTGAAGGTTCTATGGAAGATCAGCAAATGGGGCTTCAAGCTCGTTTGATGTCAAAGGCATTAAGAAAATTAACTGGTATTATCGGTAAAACTAACACTACAGTTATTTTCATCAACCAGTTAAGAATGAAGATTGGTGTTATGTACGGAAATCCTGAAACTACAACCGGTGGTAATGCACTTAAGTATTATGCATCAGTTCGTATGGAAATCAAACGTACAGAAACTCTTAAAGGTGACGAAGGTGAAATTGGTAACCATGTTCGAGTAAGAGTTTTGAAAAACAAAGTTGCACCTCCATTCAGAACTGCTGAATTCGATATTATTTTCGGTAAAGGTATTTCTAAAATCGGTAATATTTTAGATGTAGCCGTAAATCTTGATATCGTTAAGAAAGCCGGAGCATGGTTTAGTTACAACGAAGAAAAACTTGGTCAAGGAAGAGAAAAAGCAAAAGAATTTTTAGAACAAAATCCTGAAGTTCTTGCAGAAGTTGAATCTTTAGTTCGTGCTAAATTAGCAGAAGGTTAATAAGAATTTAATAATTGTTACGAATTATAAACAAAATAGCAAAATAATTTATTTACGTTAGTTTAAACAACATCAATTTGTTATATATAACAAGGTTGGCAACGTAATATAAACCGAGTATATGAAAGACCTCTAACCAAGAGGTCCTTTTCATTCCATAAACAATATTAGGGGTAAATATCAAGTCGATATAATAAATGTCATTCCGAACTTGTTTCGGAATCTCTATCAGAAGAGACCCTGAAACGAGTTCAGGGTGATAAAAGGGGTTTCAGGGGAAAATCCCCTGATGACTCGAACCATTAATCAAGCGTGTTTTTCTTTTTCGGTTCTACTTTTTCTTTTTGCGTCGCAATC
>CATLLJ010000007.1 GCA_950022495.1 uncultured bacterium | reverse complement strand
AGATTGATTGGCCGTTGTCGGCTATGATGTTGAGATCGGTCGTGGAGTAGATGGCTCCGCCTTGAATTTTCACGTTATCACTGCTGCTTTTTGCTATGATATGGTTACCAAGGAAGCTGCTGTTTTTAATTGTTGTAGAAGCAGACGAATCAAGAATCATAATAGCTCCGCCTCGTCCTAATGTTTCACTATTTTGAGATTCAACATATACTTTATTATTTTCAAACAGTGAATTAGAGATTTCATCAACTGTACCACCTGCATAGATATTTATAGCTCCACCTTGAGCAATGGTAGAATTGGTATTAAGAGAAGTTGCCTTGGCTAAATTATCTTTAAAAATCCCAGAGATTTCTTTTACTTTACCTTTACCGGAAACATTTATTGCCCCACCACTAGCTGTAACCTGACCATTATTCACTTCCCCAAACAATTGAGTAGATACAAGACTGTTTGAAACATAACTACCGGTTACAGTTTCTGTTGTACCTATAATATCTAAAACCCCACCTCTAGCATAAGCATAGCCCTTTGATGCATCTGTAACTAATGAATTGTTGAATGCATCAATATAAATTTTATTTGCCACTTTTCCTTGTATAAACAATCCTATATTGGCGGTTGCATAGTTATTACTAAAAGACCTGGATTTATTATTATGCAATTTTGCGGTAATGCTTTCGATATTACCTGAGTTCGTAAAAAATGAACCTCCAACTTCGGTGTACAAATTTGTGTTTTTAGTCTGGTAGTTTTCCAAAGAAAGAGTATTATCGGAAAATATAATATTAATACCGTCGATATGCCCATTTGAATCATTAAATATAAAACCTCTTGTGTTCTGATGACCATTATCCGGAACTAAATTAATAATTTTGTTATTAGAATAATTTCCTGTTAATTGATTTATTTGTCCGTTATTATACAACAACCCACCGGTTAAGTTATGGCTGCTGCCTGTTGGAATATCATTTCTAATGGTATTATTTGTCATATCAGCATTTAAAAGCCCAATAGTTCCGGTATTTGAAATTATACCACCATAAGTTAAAGGTGCTCGATATGAATTGCTAACTAATATCGTATTATTATTAAATTTTACATTTGAAATCTCATTTATTATATTTTCATTATTAATAATACCGCCATATAAATTCAATCTACTATTTATCCCAGAAACCTCTGCAGTGATTGAATTATTTTCAAATACTGTATTTTTAATACTGGCAATCTCGCCTGTATTGTTTATTATTCCACCCTTGAAGTTATATATTGGTGAAAATTTTGTTTCATTGTTGATAGAAAATAATATTTCATTATTATTAAATTTTGAATTTTCAATACTTGTTATTGTCCCTGAATTATTAATAATACCGCCACTTTCACTAATATTTTCATTGTTTTTAGTTGGAACTGGGACATGATCATTATCCCATTGTGTTTTTACATTAGAAAAATCTTTAGAATTAAAAGAAGTAGTTTGATCATTTGTAACAACTATCGGAGCACTGACTGTTTCTGCCATAGCTGGTGAACCCATTGCTATTGTGCCTAGTAAAGTTGCAATTGATAATACTTTTAAATTTTTGTTGTTTCTAATCTTTCTCATCATATTACCTCGTATCTTATGCATCATTTTACTTAAAATGATATTTCTAAGTTGAAATATCTATTTTTATTGAATTTTTTAAGTGATTAAAACTTCCAACAAATTAATAATCTTCACATTATAAGGTTATAAATCCTCATTATTCTTATGTTTATAAGAACGCACAAATTTAAGTATTCTGGTGTATTTAGTTTTTTATTCGTGCCTTCTACATTATTGTCTTTCGGCACGGTTTAGTTTTTTCTTTAGTTTTTAGGGGGTATTTTTTACATTTCTAAATATTGTATATCTTTGTGGATATTTCTAGTATAACATTGTTTTATTAATTTTGCAAGGGTTTTGGTAATTTAATAATAAAAAAAGCGAGTATAAAACTCGCCAACTATTTATCCTATCCTTTTTTCCTTGTTCCGATTCCTATTTTTTCCTATTGATTATCCAACAACTTTTGATACAAAATTCACTGCTTCAAAGAATGAATCTTTTACAAATTCCTTTGCTAATACTTTTAGCGGCCTATCTTCGATACAGTCAAATACTGAATATATTGGATCCTGAGAATTATTAAATCTCATTCTTCTATCTTTTTTTTCTAAATATCTAAATTCTTGAACTTTTGCACATCTGCCACGTTTTGATGGTTTTACCATTGTGCCAAAAGCTTGTCCTGATGATGCTAACATATTTTGTTCTCTTCTCTCTTTATATCTTACATATATATAAAGTAAATACTTGGTAAAAAATTGACATTTTAGAATATTATTGCTTAACATTTCTTAATCAAGTTTCAAATCAACGCAATCAGAATCATCCACAATATTTTTGCCTATTGCTTTTTCAAGTTCAGCTTTTGCAGAATTGTATTCATATAAAGACGCGTAATAAGTAAGCTGAGCCTGTTCATAAGTATTTTCAGAATCTTTTAATTCAGTTGGAGAACCCTCACCAACTCTATACCTTCCATAAGATAATTCATAGTTTTCCTTTGCCTGTTTTACCTGTAGAATTGCAACAGGAAGTTGATTTCTCTTTTCGTCAAGTTTTAAATAAGCATTTTGAATTTCTAAATAAACAGAATTCTGAGTATTTCTAGCATTAGCCAGTTCTTTATCGTATAAATATTTAGCTTCTTTTATTTCATTACGCAGCAGCATCAAATTTATTGTCGGGAATATAAGGTATCCACCTAAATTATAACCGTAGTTAGATGTCCAAGTTTTACCACCTCTTTGATATTGACCTTCTACAGAGATAGTCGGGAAGAAAGATTTCTTGGCAAGTTTAACTGTTTGATTTGCCTCCTCAACTTTAATTTCTGCAAGTTTAAGCTCAGGTCTAGCTTCCCTTGCAATATCAACTGCCTGTTCAAAACTCAAACGCATCGGCTGGTATTTTAAACGGTCATGAACATCATACTTTTCAATATAAGGAACACCCATTACATTATTTAGCCGGGCGATTGCAAGATTTACAGCATTATCGGCTTGAATTAGTTTCAATTTAGCATTACTTAAATTTGTTTCTGCAATAGTAACATCGACTTTTGGATTCATACCGCTTCTATAAAAGGCTTTTGCCTGTTCATAAAACATCTGGTACTTATTAACAGTGTCCTCTGCAATTCGTTTATTTTCGTATGCGTACAAAACATTATAGTACGCATCTTTTGTTTTAAATATTACATCATTAACTACAGATTCAAAAGTTTTTTTATAAGCTTCATAATCTAATCGTTTAATAGTCGCCTGATTTTGCGTAACACCAAAATCATACAGCATTTGCTGCAAAGTTGCCTGACCTGCAAGGAAATAGTTAAACGTAAGATTTTCACCTAAAGCGTCAGATAATTGCAATTGTCTTAATCTGGTGTAACTTGTCTGCCACGAAAAGGATGGGAAAAAATTAGACCAAACTTGTTTTATTCTTGCATCCGCAGCTAAAATATCTTGAAAAGCCAAGCTAATCTGCGGATTATTACCTAAGGCAATCTTTAAACAATTTTCTAAAGACATATCAATATTTTTGACTACTGAGCCTGAAATTATAAATTCTGAATTTCTTGAATCCGAACTATCGGGCAGGACTTTTTCTGATTTTGGAAATTCAACAGGATTTAAATTATTGCCAGCAGAATTTGCAAATGCTGAACCTGCAAAAATAAATAATAATAATATAAGAATAGAGCTTAGTTTATTAATCATTCTTTTTATCCTTTAATTCTTTTAATCGTTTTGAAGAATTCAGTTTAAATTCTTCTATCATCACATAAAATGCCGGCACTAAAAAAGTTCCGATAAATGCAACTGCAATCATTCCTCCAAGTACAGTCATCCCAACAGAATGCCTTGATGCGGCACCTGCTCCAGTTGCAAATACAAGCGGCAAGAGTCCTAATATAAAAGCAATATTTGTCATCATGACAGCTCTAAACCTAAGTTTTGCAGCCTGCATTGCGGCTTCGCGAATTGGCATACCATTTTCATGTGCATCTTTTGCAAATTCAACAATCAAAATAGCCTGTTTTGTACTTAAACCTAAAAGCATAACCAGACCAATCTGCGAATAAATATCAAGAGCATAGCCCGTAACATATTGAAATAACAAAGCCCCGACAAGTGCAATCGGAGTAACTAACAATACCGTAACCGGCAAAAACCAGCTTTCGTACAAACCAACTAAAAATAAAAATACGAAAACTAAGGACATTAAAAGAATCGGACCGATTTGTCCGCTTGATTGTTTTTCTTGTAATGAGGATCCAGACCAAGCGTATCCCATATCTTTTGGTAGATTTTTATCAGAAATTTCTTCCATCAAGCTGATTGCTTTACCTGAACTTACATTTCCTCGGGCACTTCCATTGATTGTAATTGCAGGATACATATTAAATCTTGTTCTAATATAAGGACCTACAATATTTTTAATTTTAATTAGTGCAGTCAGCGGCACCATTCGCCCTGAATTATTTTTAACATAAATTTTGTTCAAGTCAGAAATTCTTGCTCTAAAATCTGAATCTGCCTGCATATAAACCCTGTATACACGCCCGTATTTATTGAAGTCATTTACATAAACTTTTGCAAAATATGCAGCAATAGCGTTATAAACCTCTGTTACATTGACACCTTGAGCCATAGCTTTATCGACATCAACATCAATAAGCAGCTGTGGTAAATTTGCAGTATAAGAGGTATAAATCATCATAAAATCAGGATTAGCACGGGCAGCAGCCATAATTTTTTGAGCTTCCTTATAAAAATCACCAGAAGATCTGTCACCTTTATCCAGTAATTGATATTCAAAACCTCCGAACATACCCAAACCAGAAATGGCTGGAGGGGAGAAAGTTGCAACAGTTGCCGGAGGATAATTTGAGAATTCTTTATTAATATTTTTTATAATCCCGTCAACAGATACTTCTTTCTTTTTACGCTTTGACCATGGCTCTAAATTTGAAACTATAAATGCAGTATTTTCACCATTTAACCCGACAAGTGCAATCGTATCTTTAATCCCAGGAATTTTCAACAATCTTGCTTCAATATCTTTACTAACCTCATCTGATCGTGCAGCAGACGAACCGGCAGGCAATTGAACCTGTGTAAACAATGCACCTCTGTCTTCTGCAGGTAAAAAACCTCTCGGGATTAATAAAAATAATCCTATTGTTAACAGTACAACTAAACCAAGAACCCCTAAAGTTAAGCCGGCAGACTCTACAAATGTTTTTGTATGCACAAGATAGGTATCTCTTATTTTATTGAACCATTCATCAAACTTTTGAATAAAAACAAAATCAGGTTTTTCTTCCTCTGATTTTAAAATAGTTGAACATAACGCCGGAGCCAGCGATAAAGCAACAAGAGTAGACAGCCCTATGGATGATGCAATACATAAAGCAAATTGTCTAAACATTCTGCCAGTAATACCGCCCATAAATGATACCGGAACAAAAACTGCCATCAAAACCAAGGATGTTGCTAAAACTGCACCAAAAACTTCTTTCATTGTAATTTCAGTTGCAGTTTTCTTATCTTTACCTTCCTGAATATGCCGCTGAGTATTTTCCAGAACAACAATTGCATCATCTACAACCAAACCTACGGCAAGAACCAACCCGAACAAAATTAACAGATTTATTGAGAAACCCAATAAATGCATAAAGATAAAGACACCAATTAATGAAACAGGAATTGCACAAAATGGAATAAATGCAGCTCTTGCGGTACCTAAAAATAAATACGTAACAATTGATACTAAAAGCACAGCAAGTACAACAGCACTTATAACTTCATGAATAGATTCTCTAACAAATTCGGTTTCATCGTGTTGAATTTTGTATTGAATATCTTTTGGAAAAGTTTTACTAAGTTCCTTCAACTTTTTCTGAACTTTATTAGACAAATCAATCGCATTTGCTTCGGGCAATTGACTTACAGTAATAATTGCGGCGTTTTTCTGGCTTACACGTGAAAAGAAAGAATAACTTTCTGCACCTAGTTCAACTCTTGCAACATCCTTTAGTCTTACCTGAGCACCGGTAGGCAAAGATTTAATAATTATGTCTTCAAATTCATGAACATCTTTTAAACGTCCCTTTGTTTTCATTGTAATTTTAATCATCTGCTTATCTTTCATAGGTTCATCACCAAGATCACCGGCAGGTGATTGAAGATTTTGAGCCTGAATAGCAGTGGTAATATCAGATGGCGACAAATTATAATTAGCCATTTTATCAGCATCAAGCCAAATTCTCATCGAATAACTTGAAGAACCGAATACAGAAACTTTACCAACCCCTTTTATACGTGACAATTCATCTTTAATATAAATATCTGCATAATTAGAAATGTACAAATTATCATAAGAATTATTTGGAGAATTAACTGCAATAAGAAGCAAGCCTGGACCGCCAGTTGATTTTTTAACAGAAAGCCCGTATCTTTTGACTTCTTCCGGTAAACGCGGAGTTACAAGCTGGAGTTGATTTTGAACATTAATAACAGCCATATCAGGATCCGAACCAACTTCAAAATATAAAGTCAGTGTATAAACACCGCTTTCTGATGTAGATGACATGTAAATCATATCTTCAACACCATTTAATTGAGCTTCAATAGGGGCTGCAATTGTGGATTCTATAACATCAGAACTTGCTCCGGCATAATTAGCTGTTACAACAACCTGCGGCGGAGTGATTGAGGGATATTCTTCCAATGGAAGAGATTTAATCATCAATATTCCGGCAAGAAGTATTGCAAGAGATATTACAATAGCCAATTTGGGCCTTTTTATAAAAATATTACCGCTATTTTGATCAGACATTTCAACCTTTTAGAATAATTATTTATTCTTTTTACCAGTGTTTACTTTATCTTTCTCAACTTTCAACTCTTCTTTTTTTACAATATTAACAGGTGCACCCGGTATAACTTTTAATATACCGTCTACAATCACTTTATCTCCGGATTTTAACCCTTCTCGGACAATCCAGTTTTCACCGGACTGACCTTGAACTTTAATATATGTTAACTGTGGAATATTCTTATCATCCAGTTTGTAAACATATTTACCCTCTTGATTTTCTTGAACAGCAACGATAGGGACAACCGGAACATTTATTTTATTATTTGCATAAACTTTTACAGTAACGAACTCGCCATGCAGCAACCTATTATCAGGATTTTGGAAAGTCGCACGCATTGTAACAGTTCCTGTTGCCTGATCGACTTTATTATCTAAAAAATCTTGAATACCATCATATTCATATTTTTTACCATTTTGAAAAAATAATTCAACTTTACGTTTATCATTTTTATTTTTATCAATTGATGAAATTGCAATATAATCCTCAGAGGCAAGAGGAAAAGTAACATAAATAGGATTTGTACTGTTAATTGTAGTTAATGAGCCGGAAGACGGACTGACATAGTTACCAACTGTAACGTCAATAAAACCAATTCTGCCATCTACAGGAGCTTTAACCTGTGTATAACTGAGACTTCTATTTGTATCTTGATAATTTGATTGTGCAGCTTCTAATTGAGCCAGCAATGCATTTCTATTTGCTAATATTTCATCGTATTTTGATTTTGCAATATAATCCTGTTTTACAAGTTCTTCTGCCCTTGCCAGCTGTTTATTTGCATATTCAAGCTGTGCTTTTACATTTTGAATATTAGCACCTGCAACATTTGACGCATTTTGAAATTCAGTCGGTTCAATAAGAAAGAGTGTATCACCGGCTTTTACATAATCGCCTTCTTTAAAAAAACTTTTTTGTAAATAACCGGAAATTCTTGCCATTATACTAACTTGATACTTTGAAACAACTCTCCCCGGAGCCTCAAAACTTTGGATAACACTTTCCTGCTTTATAGATTCAACAACTACATTCGGAGGAGTTTGAACAGCACGGGCTTTATACTTAATAAATCCTCCAACGGTAGATATTAAGTACCTTAAAGCAATTGCTGCAATTACTATTATTAAAATCAATAATATCTTTTTTTTCATTAATCCTCTGTGTTGTCCTTATAAAAGATTTTGCTGAATATAACTAATCATTTTCTTGAGAGCAATCCCCCTGTGCGAGATAGAATTTTTCATTTCTTCTGACATATCTGCCATTGTGGTGTTGTCATAACCGTCAACAAGAAATATCGGGTCATATCCGAAACCGTTAACACCTGATTGAGACTTTGCAATCTCACCATGGCATTCTCCGATTTCTTTATTCAGAATATTTCCAAATTCATCAACTAAAGTCATAGCACAAACAAATTTAGCTTTCCTATTACCGAACGTGGTAAGATTTTTTAATAACTTGTCAATTCTAGCTTGCGGAGTATCGGCATAACGTGCAGAATGAATTCCCGGTTCTCCGTTTAAAGCTTCCACACATAAGCCTGAATCATCTGCTAATGCAATATTTTTAGATAATTTTGCAGCCTCAAAAGCTTTTATAAAAGAATTTTCTTCAAAAGTTACACCGGTTTCATCGGGATTAAAATTTTCAGGCGGTAAAATAAACTCAATCCCCGAACCTTTAGAAATCTCATTAATTTCTGCGAGTTTATGAGCATTGCCGGTAGCAAAAACTATTTTAATTTTAGAATTATTTTCCATATCTTCTTTGTCTCTTCCCAAATTCTTGTATTGTATCTGCAAGTAATGTTTTACCAAATTCAGGCCAGAATTCTTTTACTATAACGATTTCCGAATATGCAATCTGCCATAGCAAGTAATTTGAAATACGCTGTTCGCCGCCTGTTCTGACTAACATATCAGGATCCGGAATACCTTTTGTATAAAGATATTCAGAAATTAAATCTTCAGTAATATCAGAACTTTTTGCCCCGGAATCAGCAATTTTCTTTACTGCCTGTACTATTTCATCTCGGGAGCCGTAATTTAAAGCTATTTGAAGAATGACACCTGTATTGTTTTTAGTTGTTTCAACTGCATTTGAAAGAATTTTTTGTAAGGAATCAGTTAATCTGCTTAAATCACCAATAAAATGGATTTGAACATTTTCTTTGTGCATTTCTTCTAACTCGTTAGATAGAGTAACTGCAACAAGATTCATCAAAAAATCAACCTCTTCCTGCTTTCTGTTCCAGTTTTCAGTAGAAAAAGCATAGACTGTAAGGTATTTCACACCGAAGTCATCACAGGCTCTGAGGGTTTCTTTTAATGCTTCAACCCCTTTTTTATGTCCAAGAGCTGATGGTAAATTACGTTCTTTTGCCCAGCGGCGATTGCCGTCCATTATAATTGCAATATGCTTTAAATCCGTATCTTTAACTATTTTCTTTATATCTTCAGTATTCATTGTAATTCCTTTAACTTAAACAATTGCACCGTGCGAAGCATCTTGAACATTTTTAGCATATTTTGACAAATATCCGGATTTACATTTTAGTTCAAACGGTTTTAAATCTCTTTTGCGAGTTTCAAGTTCTTCTTGAGAAATCTGCAAATCAATTGTTCTCTTGTTAATATCAATTTTGATTTTGTCCCCGTTTTTAATTAAGGCAATAGGACCGCCGTTTGCAGCTTCCGGACAAACATGCCCTATACAAATACCTCTTGTGCCTCCTGAAAATCTGCCGTCTGTAATAAGAGCACAGGTTGTACCTAAACCTTTTCCTACAAGTAACGATGTCGGAGCAAGCATTTCTCGCATGCCTGGCCCGCCTTTAGGTCCCTCATAACGAATTATAACAATATCACCCGCAACTATTTCATCATTCTCTAAAGCCTTCATAGCTTCTTCTTCTGAATCAAATGTTTTTGCTGTTCCCTCAAATTCATAGCAAGATTCATCTATACCGGAAATTTTTGTTACACAGCCATCCGGTGCAAGATTTCCATATAATATACCTAACCCCGGTTTTGTTGTAACAGGATCACTGTATGGATGTATCAAATCCTGATTAACATAGACATTTTGACAAATTTCAAAAGTTGATAATCCCGATACCGTATTTTTATCTTTTATCCCGACATTTGCATCAATTAAAGTTTTTAAAAGTGCAGGAACTCCGCCGGCTTTATGGAAATCAGACATCGTCGGAGCTGCAGCCGGATCAAGTTTGACAATTTGATGAATTTTATGGCTCAATTCTTCAAAATCGTCAAGTGTAACATCAAGTCCTGCAGCATTTGCAAGTGCAAGAATATGTAAGAAAGAATTTGTTGAACCGCCCATTGCTAAATCGCAGATAATAGCATTTCGCAAGGTTTCCTTATCAACGATATCAGACGGGCAAATATTGTTCTTAACTAAATCAACAATCGCAGCACCGCTGTCAAAAGCAATACGACGTTTTTTAGAAGATACAGCAGATGATGTTGCACACAACGGTAAACTCATTCCCATAACTTCTGCAAGACAAGCCATTGTGTTAGCTGTATACATTCCCTGACAGGAACCGGCAGATGGACAAGATTCTTCTTCAAGCTCAAGGAGTCTATTTTCATCAATTAAACCGCTTCTAAATTTTCCAACGGCTTCAAATGAGCCTTTAATCATTGTTAATTTTTCACATTTACTTTCACCGTCAAGCATAGGACCTGCAGTAACTAATACAGTCGGAATATTTAACCTAAGGGCAGCAATAAGCATTCCGGGAGTAATTTTATCGCAATTTGACAAAAGTACCAGCCCATCAAGTTGATGAGCCTCTGCAACTGTTTCAATACAGTCAGCTATCAAATCTCTGGAAGGCAAAGAATAACGCATACCACTATGTCCCATTGAAATTCCGTCACATACAGCAGGAACACCAAAAATAAAAGCTTGTCCTCCACCGGTGTGAATACCTTTTTCAATCTGGCGTTCCAGGTCTCTCATTCCGATATGCCCCGGAACTAAATCACTAAAAGAACTTGCAATCCCAATAAATGGAGCTTTCATATTCTGTTTACTGACACCGGCAGCCATTAAAAGTCCGCGATGCGGAGTTCTTGCTATCCCTGTTTTGATACTGTCGCTTCGCATTTCATACCCCCTCAAACTTAATTATATATCAAACCCAAAGTTTTGTAAAAAATATTCAAATATATATTAAAATTTAAATTTCAGGGACTTTAATTATTATATGAGTATAAATATTTCGCGTAAACTTTTGACCGGAACAGGTATTGTTGCCGGTTGCATGGCAGGATATATATCAGGAATCAGAATTGTTGAGAATAAAGCATATAATGGAAAATCAGTTCCTTTTGAAGACAAACTTATTCCTGAACTACTAAATAAAACAAACAGACTAGATTTAAAAACAAAACAAGGATTAGAATTTTCTGCAATGGATATAAATCCTAATAATAGCAAAAAATACATAATATATTGTAACGGACTGTTTGGCAGTATGTGCCTCCGAAAACAAAAAACTTACGCAGAGCTTTTAAAAACAAACTATGGAATTATCGGTTTCAATTATCCCGGCTGGGGTGATGATAAAAATAAATTTTCACAAAAAAACGCACAAGAAAGTATAGAAACCGTCTATAAATATTTGATACAAAAAGGAATAAAACCTGAGAATATTGGAGTAGTTGCTCATTCAATGGGGTGTGCAGTTGCTTCAGAATTTGCGGCTCAAAATAAAATTGGCTTTACAGTTCTTGTGTCTCCGTTTAATAAAGCCAGAGATGAAGTTAAATATTATATCGATAGAACAAATTTAAAACCTATTGAAAAGAAAATAATGAAATATCTTCCGTCATTCCTTCTTCCACTGAAATTCACCTTAAATAATGAAAAAAATCTTAAAAAAACAGAATCTCCAGTACTAATTCTCGCATCAGAAGATGACAATGTTGTACCAATCGAAATTACAAGAAAGCTTAAAAATAAATTATCAGAAAAAAATAATATACAATATCTGGAATTTAAAACAGGCGGTCATAATATTATTGGAGAAAAACTTGATAAAAGTATTGAATATATTACTAATATGAAACTTTAACTATATTGTAGTCTTCATCCCATTCTATTTCACCCAGTGGCGAAAGATTATGATAATCGTACGAATTTGAAATATATTGTCTGCTAAATAAATCTTTTTGTCCTAAAATTTTAGCTATATCCGACAGTAATTTTGTACTGCCGGCAAGGGTTCCTTGTGCTGAAGTTGCTTTACTGCCGTCAAAATAAATTTTTTCATCTGCAAATACAAATTCCTTGATGTCACTATGGGTGCATGGCAAACAATCAGAAACCAGAATAATTTTATTCATTTGTTTGATTTTAAACAATAAGCGTAAAGCATCATCTGACACATGAACACCATCACCGATAACTTCTGTATAAATGTTATCATTTATTAGTGCACTCAATGCAGTTGAAGAACCGCGATGAGTAATTCCGCTCATTGCATTAAAAGTATGAGTTGTTCCGTCAATACCTGTTAAATCGCTACCAATACAATGACCGGCTTGAACCTTAACTCCATAAGAGTGAAGATATTCCAGAAGTTCTCTATCAGCCAGTTCAGGAGCGAGTGTAATTATTTTAATAAAATCATCTTCCAATAATTTATAGTTATCAAGCGTAGGCGACATAAAATAATCAGAATTATGAATACCTTTTTTCTCCAGATTAAGAAAAATGCCTTCCAGATGGATTCCGCAAATCTTTGCCATATCGGAAGTTTGCTTAGCTGCAGCATCTTTAATAACTTTAATTTGTCTTTTTGTATTTTCTAAAGAATCAGTGACAAGTGTCGGAAAAATATAACCTACTCCTTCTCGCAAAATTCTATGAGACAATTCTAAAACTTCATCAACAGAAGCTTTGTTAAAGTCTATTCCGTAACATCCATGAAAATGCTGTTCTATAAATAATGGTGTTTTCATACTATATTACACTTCCGGCAAATATTTTTCTTGCCTGTTCTCTATCATCAAAATGAATTGTTTTATCCTTCAAAATCTGATAATCTTCGTGACCTTTACCTGCAATAACAACAACATCGTTATTTTCAGCAATAGATTTCAGTAATGCAATTGCTTCCCCTCTATCCGGTTCAACAGTAACAATTTCAGGATTAACTGACTGCAAGCCTGCAATAATATCGGTAATAATTTGCTGTGGATCTTCAGAACGAGGATTATCGCTTGTAATAACAATTTTGTCTGAAAGTTTTTGAGCAATAGCACCCATTTTTGGACGTTTAGTTGCATCTCTGTCGCCGCCGCATCCGAATAAGCAAATTAACTTGCCGCCAGCCGGTGTAATTTCTCGTGCTGATTTTAAAACATTTTCTAAACCATCCGGAGTGTGAGCATAATCAACAATTACAAGCGGCTTTTTATTAACAACTTCAAATCGACCTGCAACACCGTGAACATTTTGTAAAGCTTTCAAAGCAACTTTTATATCAATACCCATAGCAATAGAAGCTCCAATAGCTGCAAGAACATTATACACACTAAACATACCATTCATGTGCAAGTTTACAGGATATTCTGCACTATTCACAACAAGAGTAAATTCAGCACCATTTAATGAGAAATTAATATCCTTTGCCATTATATCAGCAGAATTTTTTACGCCGTAAGTAAATTTTCTTACGCCTTCCGGAACTTCTGCCAAAAACCTTTCGCTGTATTCATCATCAGCATTAATTACGGCAAAGTTATCTTCCTTCAAATGTTGGAAAAGAATTGCTTTAGCTTTAAAGTAATTATCCATTGTAATATGATAATCAAGGTGATCTTGAGTAAGATTAGTTAATACAGCTCCGTTAAAACGGCATCCGCCGACTCTGTTTTGTTCAAGTGCATGTGAACTTACTTCCATAACTACATTATCAATTTTTTCAACATCTTTAATCATTCTCAATGTTGCCTGCAATTCAGGAGCTTGCGGAGTAGTATGTTTTGCATCTCTATACTCGCCGTTTGAAGATAATTTATAACCGAGAGTACCGATTAAAGCACATTTTTCATTGTTTTCTTCAAAGATTTTTTGAATTAAGTGTGTAACTGTAGTTTTGCCGTTTGTGCCTGTTATACCAATCAAGTTAAGTCCCATTGATGGTCTTGAATAAAATCTATCTGCAATATCCGCAATTTTATGTCTTGTAGAATCAACCTGAACTTGAGGGATTGAAACCCCTTCAACTTTTCTTTCTACAAGAAGAGCCGCTGCACCATTATCGACAGCCATTTGTGCAAATTCATGCCCGTCAGCATATTCACCAACTAAACAGATAAATATATCACCTTTTTTAGTAGTCTTAGAATTATAAGAAATACCTGATATTTCAACATTTTTAAAATTTATCAAATCGTCATATTTTAAATATTCAATTAATTCATCTAATTTCATTATTGTATCTCCCTATACTAATTAACATTTTTTTGCGTCTGTGCCGGAACTTTATCCGGTTTTAAATCCAGAATTCTAGCAGTCTGCTCAGCGACTTCGTGGAAAATCGGTCCGGCAACAGTATTTCCCCAAACCGGTCCTTTTTTTGCACTATCTACAACAACGTAAATAAGAACTTTTGGATCACTCGCAGGCAGATAGCCGATTGTCGAGGTATACATAGCACCGGAATAACCTGAACCATTTTCGGCAGGTTTTCTTGAAGTTCCTGTTTTTGCTGCAACATTATATTTATCTAATTTAATATTAGATTTACCATTATTAACACTAATGGCAAGTAATTTTGTAATTGTTCTTGCTGTTTGCGGTGAAATTGTAGGAATTCTTTTTATCTTTTCAGCTTCTTCCTCCGGAGAATATTTGATAATATGCGGAGTAACTCTAACACCATCATTTGCAAGAGCTGATACTGCTGATACCATTTGCATAATAGAAACAGAAGTTCCGTATCCGTAGGACATAGTCATGTGCAAACCTTTATCCCAGAACCGCGGAGAAGCAAGCAACCCTGAAGATTCACCAGGTAAATCAATACCGGATTTTTCACCAAAACCAAATTTACGAAGCATATCGTAAAATTCTTTATGAGTCATTAAATAGCCTACATTTACCGAACCTATATTACTTGAGTGTTCAAACAAATAAACCAGATTAATCTTACCCGGTGCACCTTTTTCTCTATAGTCATAGTTTTCGATAGTATATGGTCCAAACTTCATACGGCCGGAATCTTCAATAATAGAATTTTCGTTTATCTTACCAAGTTCCATTGCACTTGTTACTGTAATAGTTTTAAAAGTAGAACCCGGTGGATAAACATCTGTTAATGTCCAATTTTTTATCTCAGTATTAGAGGCTTTTTGAAATTTATTCGGGTCATAAGTTGGATAAACTGCATATGCAAGAATTTCACCATTTCTAGGGTTCATAACAATTACTGAACCTCGCAATGCATCTTTTTCTGCTATCATCTTGTGCAACTCTTTTTCACATACGTGCTGAATTGCAGCATCTATAGTTAAGACGACATCCTGTCCCTTTGGATTCACAGTCGGTGCAACAGGGTCAGTTGAGAAGTTATAAATAATCTTACCGTCACGTGTACGCTGATACCTTGTGGCTCTAACAACATGTTCCAATTTATCTTTTGCAGTTAATTCTACACCGTTTGAAACATCAGCATCAAAGTTATAAAAACCAAGAACATGAGATGCAAATACCCCTTGCGGATACTCTCTTGTATTTTTCTTATCAAGTGAAATTGAACGGAACCCGTTTTCACCGATAATACTCATAATTTTCTTTGCAGAATCTCTATCAACATCTTTTTTTACGGCAATAACAGGTATTTTTTTATTAGCCAGTTTAGCACGTAATTCAGTTTCTGGAATACCTAATACAGGAGCAAATAATTTCGCAATTTTTTCAGGGGTTTCTTTCTTAGAATAATCAACAGGTCTGGCATAAATATTATAATAAATTCTGTCAGTTGCAAGCTTTATGCCATGTCTATCGTAAATATCGCCTCTCACGGCAAAATCATGGCTTGATCGCTGCATTTTACCTTTTTCACGATATTTTTTTAAGTCAAAAATTTGAACACCGATAAGGTGAACAACAAGACAAAAAACCGCAAAACAATAAAGAATACCCATTATTCCGGATACATTATTAAAATATTTGCCGCGTGATGAAGTTCGGCTTCTATCTGTTTCTCTTCCCATGTATACTTATCCCTTATATAAAAATTTTATCATAACAGGGGACAAATATCACAATTATTAAATAAATTTACGAAATTATAATTTTTGATTAAATATTGTATATTAATATTATGAGAAATCAAACAATAAAACTAATATTACTAATTTTAGCACTTTATATAGCACAACTATCTGCAATAAGTGCACAAATTGTCTACCCTAAATCAGAAAATGTAATTATTAATTCCCCTAGAACATTTTTTATAGGAAACGAAGATCCATCAAAGACATTAAAAATAAACGGTTCAGAAGTAAAACTGCACGAATCCGGAGGCTTTAAATATCCTGTTCCTTTAATTAAAGGAGAAAATATTTTTATTATTGATAACGGAGAGGAAATTCAAACTTATAGAATTATAAATAAATCCAATGAAAAACCAACCCCTGAATTAACTCAAAAACTATATGATACTCCATTCATCGGATTAACAAAAACAGACAATACCCCAATACGTTCTATACCTTACGATGGGGGATTGAACAGATTACAGCATTATACTAAAGATATTCCACTAAAAATCATTGGAGAATATGGGGATTTTTACAAAATACAATTAGCAAGAGATGATTATGTCTGGGTGTTGAAAAAACATATAATGAAAGCTGAACTCACAGAACAGCCAACATCTGAAATATTATCCAGAGATTATTCTGAGGATGCTAATAAACGTATTTTTAAATTTAAATTAAACAAAAGACTACCATATATTCTTAGCGAAACAAACGGTCTTGATTTAGTCGTATATGGCGTTGAGAAATATCCGTTTAACAAATTTGAATTTCATATAAATAACAAAGGTACTCTATTCGGCTATAACAGTTACTATACAGAGGATAATACATTGGTTGTGGAAGTCAAAAAAACTCCTGCAATTAATAAAGAAAAGCCATTACAAGGTATAAAAATTGCAATTGACCCCGGTCATGGCGGAGCTGAATATGGTACAATCGGCTGTTTAGGCGGTAAAGAAAAAGATAACAATCTGGCTATTTCATTAAAAATCCAGAAAAAATTGCAAGACGCAGGTGCTGATGTCTTTATGATTAGAAGTGACGACAGATATGTAGGATTATATGAAAGAGTTGAATTAACAAATAAAAATAATTGTGATTTGTTTATAAGTATACATAATAATGCTCTGCCTGATAAACTCGCAGATAGAGACTGCTCGGGAACAGAAGTTTACTACTTTTATCCTCAATCAAAAGCACTTGCTAAATCAATATTAAGAGCAATAACAACAGAAGCCGGCACTCGGGATAATGGTGCTATCGGCGGAAGTTTTGCAGTAATAAGAAACACTCAATGTCCTGCAATACTTATTGAAGTTGCTTATAAAATTTCACCGGAAGATAATTGGAGACTTATCAACAATGAGTTTCAAAACAAAGTAGCAGAAGCAATATTACATGGATTGGAGAATTATTTAAATGGTTTACAATAACGAAAAGACAGGAGCATTTATTGTTCCGACAGGAATTGGAGCATCAATTGGCGGCTACGCAGGAGATGCAAGTAAATATGCAAGAAAATTTGCAAAATATACAAAAGTGATTGTTAATCCAAATGTTGTTAACGCTGCATGCTTTTCCGGAATAACAGATAACATGTATTATACAGAAGGTTACACTCTTGATAGTTTTTTTAAAAATGAAATAAATCTTTTACCATCTAAAGATAACAAAATAGGTATTATCTATGACAAAGCAATACCCGAAGATGTTCTTAATGTCCATATAAACACTCAAAATGCAGTCCAAACAATTTATGATATAAATATTCAAGCATACGAAATTACCGATGAAAATGTCGGTGTTGAGTTTTATATGACAGAAAATGGAATTTCTGCAGGAGATGTTCAAAATATTGAAACTTTAGGACGTGCATGTCAAAAGTTATTAGATAAAGGCTGTAATGCAATCGCTATTGTCTGTTTATTTGAAGACTCTGATGATGATAATGAAAATTATTCCGATGGTGTCGGAGCAGATCCTGTAGGCGGAGTTGAAGCGATAATTTCTCATTACATATCAAAACATTTTAAAGTTCCATGTGCACATGCCCCTGCTTTTATCGATTATTCAATACATTCTGATATTGTGAATCCTAAAGCTTCCGCAGAATATATAACTCCGACATTTTTGCCTTGCATATTACTTGGACTTGCAAATGCTCCTTTGATATCAACAAACAAAGACAAAGGCATCAATATAAAGGACTTGGACTATTTAGTTATGCCGTACAATGCACTGGGTGCAATTCCTGTACTGGAAGCAGTAAAACACGAAATACCTGTCTATGCAGTTCTTGAAAATAATACCGAATTAAATATAACAAAAGAAAACTTATTGCAAAACTCTAACATTATTGAAATTGCAACATACGAAAAGGCTTTAAATTCAATCTTAAAAAGTTAGCAACTGCGGTTGTTTTTTCAAGTTGTAAAACATTTTTGATGAAGATTTAAATCTTTCAGGGCAAGAACTTACATAAAACTCTTCATATTTTGATCCGCATGAATGGTTTAATAGTCCAGAATTTTCCAAATCTTCTTTTATAAATTCTGCAAAAGATACAGCAGGATCAATAAATAAATTTTCATCAGCAAATTTTGACAAAACTTTTGTCAAGAATGGATAATGAGTACAACCAAGAACAATTTTATCCGGATTATTTTCAAGCATTTTGTCTAAATCGGATTTCACAAGAGCCAAACTATCAATATCAGTCAACAGATTATGTTCAACAATATTTACCCATTCAGGGCAATGTTGACCAAAAACCTGCATTTTTGTATTATATTTTGCAATCTCACGCGGATAAACATTAGAATTTATAGTTGCACGGGTTGCAAAAACACCAAGTCTTTCAATTGGCAAACCTGACAAAATTTTAGCCACCGATTGTACAATCGGATATAATTTAAAATTATATTTATCCCTGATTTCATCATAAATTACAGATGAAGTTGTATTACAAGCCATAACAACAGCTTTACAGTGTTTTTGCTCAAAAAATTTAAGTATATCTGCTGAATAATCCAGTAATTGTTCCTTAGTTTTTTCGCCGTAAGGAACATGGGCTGTATCCCCATAATATAAATAATTTTCATCCGGTAAGATTTTTTTAACCTTGTTTAATACAGTCAAACCGCCAATGCCCGAATCAAAAAATGCAATCGGGGAATCTGCATCAAAATTATTATTACTTAAAGTAGTCATAAATACCCTCAGCTATAGCTTTTGCAGTTGCCTGTTTTCTGCTTTCTGAAACAAGTTGAGCCCTTTCAGAAGGATTAGAAATAAAACCAATCTCAACCAGAACAGCAGGAGCTGTAGTATGATTAATAACATAAAATTTGGAACGGAACAACCCTCGATTATTAGCATTAACATTATTAAGCAGTGAAGCATGAACTGTTTTTGCCAATTTTAGACTATTATCTTTATAATAATGGGTTTCTAAACCCTGCGGCGTTTCACTGTTGCTGGAATTCACATGAATACTTACAAAGATATCAGGTGCGAATTCTTCACTTATCTCAACGCGGTCTTGTAACGAAACTGTATCATCAGAATTACGTGTCATTTTAACAACATAACCTTTATTTTTGAGCAAAGTTTCAACTCTTTTTGATATATCAAGAGTAATATTCTTTTCATAAATACCATTTCTTGTGGCTCCGCAATCAGAACCGCCATGTCCGGGATCTATGACAATATATTTTTTACCATCAGTTCTTTTAATAACCGGTTCCGGCAGAATTGTTTCAGGCTGTTTTTCAGGTAATTGAAGGTTACTGTTTTTAATCTTAATCCTGAGAGTCTTAGCATCACTGCCCACATGAATATCAAAAATATCTTCCGTTCCGGTCGGTATAGAAAGTTTTGCACCGCCTCCGCGTAAAGCCATCATCTTAATCCCTGAAAAAATAAATGCGGATTTAAGGTTAACATCTTGAAATTTGTCTACATTATAAAATAATAAATCCATACTTGAATTTGATCTATCAATTCCGTAAACAATAGGTTTTGAGAATACAAGCTTCATTGAATGGGATTTTATATCAGTAATTTCATCGTACGCAGAAGTTAAAGCCGACTTGATAGCAGAAGGAGCCTGTGTAGAAGTATTTCTATCAATAAATACTAAACGCTGTGTATCTCCAAATATAACAGGTATATATCGGTCCGGAGAGGAGCATGTAATAACAATTCTTGCAGTATTTCTGTTAAACTGACCTATTTTTATTGTATCAGATTGGTTAAATGTTATTTCTTTATTGCGAATTGATGGATTTACAACTGCATTTTGAACATCATAAGCCACCCTGTTAGGATTAGTTAGATAAATAGGCTTAGACAACGTTATTGAACCAATTCCGGTAATCGAAACATCGCTATTTTTAGGCACAATATTATCTATATAAAATTTTGTCGGCAACAACAGGTCTTTTTTAGAAAGAATATAATTTTTATCATCTGAAGCTCCCCCCATATTAAAAGCTGAATTTATTTGGTTCAATATATTATTATTCATTGCTAATACAGGCGATTGAATTACGGTAGATTCATAATGCTCACCAACTCCGGATTCAGAGTATACAGGCTGAAAATAATAATTTGATAATACAGGATTTCTAAAGTTAACAAAAAATGTGTTATTTAACTTTTTTAACTGAATATTATATGGATTGAAGCCCTCGTTATAAGATAGAACAACTCTTACTACATTTGGATTGGTAGAAAATTGACTAACAGTAATTTCTTTTATTGCCGGAGAATTTACAACTAAATTTTGAACAGGTGAACGTAATATCGCAGAATTTATGTCAAAGTAGGCTTTATTTTCTTCTTGAAGTACATAGAGTTTAGGCTTGGAAGGCATAGAAAAAACTTCATTATCCATTGAATTTATGACAAGAGTCGCGGCTGAGTTATCATAAACCACAGAAGAAATATTCAATTCATCTGCAAAAACATGAGCTGCAAAACAGAGGATAAATGCTAATAAACAAAATATTTTTACAAAAAAAGTTTTCATATATTTTATACCCTATTTTAATTATAGGGTCATAAAATAAAAATGGCAAAAATGTTACAGCTATATAATATTTTCTTTTCCAAGCATATAAGCCAATTCTGTTCTATTCTTTGCATCAAAAGAACAAATAAGTGCACTAATATATGCTTTTATAGTGTGCTTGCTTAAATGCATTTCTTGTGCTATTTCAATGTTTTTAAAACCTAAAATCAAATATTTACAAACTTCTAATTCTCTTTTTGTAAGCTTCATAAATAAACCTCCATATCATAATTATAAATAATGTAATAATAAATTTCTTAATGATAATTCCAGTTTTAAAACTTATAAAAATTTTCACTTGAAAAAAAAGAATGTTTTGATTATTATTAAAAAGTAAAAAATAAATAAGCGCCCGTAGCTCAGCTGGATAGAGCGTTTGGCTACGAACCAAAAGGTCGGGGGTTCGAATCCCTCCGGGCGTAAGTATATTAAGACGGCATTTAGCCGTCTTTTTTAATACATCTAATGTAACAAACAGAGTAATTTGGTCGGGGCAGATGGTGCGATTATTTCGGGCAATCGGCTTTGTGAGCGAGTTTCGTGGGTAGGAAATAATCAAACCATGTGAACTGAAATTACTCACTTTACTCTTTTTCTACTCAGGGCAGATGGTATGATTATTTTGGGCAAATCTTATTTTTTGAATAATAGCCTAATCTTTCGGCTTTTTTTGCTTGGGTCAAATGGTATAATTATTTTGGGCAAGTGAGTAATTTGAGTAATTTGAAATTTTAATCTGAAAATTAACATCAATTTTAAGAAAAAGTAACAGAGAATTTAAGAAAAGTTCCCCTTTATTAATTGATACGAAACCGACACAATGCTCGGAAGTGGTGTTCCAATTACCTGTCTTCAGAGGTAATGTGTGTGTACCATGAAAAACGAATATATAAACATTAAAGAAGTCGCACAGGCAAAGGGTTTGAAGAGTACCCGTTCAATTAGGTTAGAAATCAATAAACCTGAAAGCAAATACATTTCAAGAGAGGTAAAAGTCAATGGTGGCATATCTTATGAAATATTGTTTTCAAGTTTAGAGCCTGAATTACAACAAAAACTTCGTGAGAATGAAACAAAATCAACGGCACTTGTACCATTAAATTATCAACCGCCGGTTGTAACAGATAAAGCTCGCTTAACAGCAAATCATCGAATGAATATTGTAAAAGCAGCTCTTGAACACCGAACTAAATACAAAACTCAAAATCAAGCAGACCACGAATTTTTAGAATTATATAATACAGGATTATTTTTACCAAAAGCCTACGAGTTTCTCGGAAGCATTTCAATCAGAACTTTAAGACGGTATATTCAAGCCTATTTAAAAAGCGGAAATGCTGAGAGTTTAATTCCTCAATACAAAATTATAAAGCAGGGTGAATACAATGGAATTCTAAATGAAGATATGAAAAAAGTTCTGCTTGCACTTTTACTTCAAAAAATGTTTTTAATATGATTAATAGTGTTCCGAGAGGGATGAAAAAGAAAATAAATTAAGGGCGTTTAGCTCAGTTGGTAGAGCGCCTCCCTTACAAGGAGGATGTCAAAAGTTCTACTCTTTCGAGTATCCTGCCTCGTACGGCTCGTGTTGCTCGCCTACGATGCAAGCGAGTCTTCTAACGCCCCAAAAAAAGGAATAACGTAAGTTGTTCCTTTTTTTGGGGCGTTATTTGGGCATATCGACTCTCACATATTGGTTTGTGTTTTGCTTTTAACATATTTATTTTTGTAACAAAATTTTAATTAATCAGCAACAATTTATATTTACAAACATTAACTGGGTATGGAAATTAATAATTATAACAATCAAACATTTGGTGCAAGACTTGGTAGTAGTGCACTATTTCGTCTTAAAAATTCAGGAAATACCGAAATGTTATCACAATTAAGCAAAAAGCTTTCAACGATCGGGGAACCTACAACGGTTGTGGATGTAATGGCTGCTCAAACTTCAAAAGGAAAATTGTACTCATTGAGATTGTTTAATGAGGTTTTTGGTGATAGATATAACATTAGCCTTTTAAAAGATAATCATAATAAAGATATTGTTTCTAATTCGCCAATGGATTTGTTAGGAAAATTACAAGATATTACAGAAAGAACTATTATACAAAAAGAGCATGGAATTTTTAGCAAAGTTGCTCAAGAACATTCCGGCTCATTACCAATGGTAAGACACCTTAAAGACTTAATTCAAGGTAAAAAAGCAGATGGTAAATATTTAAGTCCTGAAATTGAACAGGCATATTTTAATAGATTTATATAAAATTTCATTTATGATAATATGATCCCGAGAGATTGAAGGGTATTAATGCAAATAAACCGAATTAAATCAATAATATGATATTCGATATGGCAAACTCTAAAATCTAATTAATATCGAGAATTTATGCAGATACAAAAATTGAAATTAGCAACTTATGCTATCGGAAAGAGACTTCAGGGTTATCACTTATTAAGAAACCCTAAAACATCTTCTCCTTTAGAACTTACAATGATTAGAAGAACAAATAAAAATGTAAACTATAATGGTGATATTGTTACTAGGTACGATAGAGTTTCACAAGATTTTAGTAATGATGCAAAGCCGGTTAAGGAAACTCTTATAACAAAATATTTTTATTCTGATTCTTCGGAATCGAAAGTAGAACCTTTTAAAGAATATATCAATTTAACAAATGGTAGAAATATTATCATTATATTTTTCTAGCTCAGAATGCTGTTTTAAAAGTTCGTTGATTTCGTTATTAAGAGACTCATAAACAGGTTTATTCATTTTATTTTTTATTTCATAAATTTTATTATTGTGAGTTCTAATCCCTAAAATTGGTAATCCATCCTTAAAGAAAATATAGAAATTTCCCGTCTCAATACATTCTTCTGCAAATAACTTAGACTTAGTACACCATTTTGTGCCAATAGAAAGATTTCTTATATCAGTAATAACACTGTCGTCATCTCCGTACGCATTTTTAGAAAATTTAAGCCATCCATTCTGATTATTTTTGTTTGGGAAATATTTATCTAAGGCAGTGGATCTTAATTTTTGCTCATATAATTTCATAAAATTAAACCTATCAGGTAAATTTTCAATGTTATCAGAGATTTGCTTAATCGTAGCAATAATAATATCACTATCAAAAGTCGGATAATAAATGTCTGTACGTTGTATTGCGTTATACAAAATACATTTCCACAAGCTGCCTTCTTGTAGATTATCTAATACTTTGCAAATCTTATCTCGCCACAAATCAAGTTTATCCTGAGTTCCTTTTTGAGCAGTTTTTTTAGAAGTCTCTTTTATAAACAAATCCTCTGACCATTTATAAAGATCGCTCTTTGTATTCATTTTTTCAAGTGGCACTTTAAAGGTTTCCGCAAAAACCTTTTCAAAATTAGTCAGCCTGCTTTTTTTTCAACATTCCAAAAGATATATTTGTATCATTAGCAAGCTGCATAAATACGAACTCAGATAATTATTCACATCTATTTTAAAACTAAAAAATAAAAATTTTGCTAGAATAACAATAAGACAAAATTTTATGCTCTTCTTAAATCAAAATGCCAAGGTTCACAATGCTTCCAGTTACCACCCCAAGTATAGCCCATATTTTGCCAGAACGCAGCTAATTTTTTGTATTGTGGATCATTTTTATTGCTGGAGTTTGCACCCGGAATAGTAATATCTACAGCTTCACCTGTTTCGTGACGGGATGAACCAGGTTTTGCAGCATATCCTGAACGTGCGGTTCTATATATTGCCTCTTGTTCTGCACGGGTTCTAAAGATACTTCGTTTTGATTTGTAAGTAATCTTAATACCTTCTGATTTTGCATAATCGGTTAGTTTTACAACAGCATGCTGCATTTCAGGTTTTAAACTTCTAAATCCTTGACGTTTTTCAGGGGTATCAAATCCATATTCAGCCAATTGTTTATCGGATAAATTCATTGGAGCAAAACTTTGTGAATTATTATTAGATGGATTGACACTAGTTGAAGCTGGAGCACTAATAGCACCGGCAAATGGCATAAAAGTATTATTTAACTTAAATAAATTTGAAAAAGAATTAGATGTAATTTGTGTCGGGAATTGACTAGGGGCAGGAAGCTGCGGTAATTGGTTAAACTGAAATTGCGGCATTGTAAATTGCGGCAATTGAGGCATCTGGAAGCGAAAGAATGACGGCATTACCGGTTGTTGGAAAAAGTTAAAACCACCAAATAGAGACGGCATTGCAGGCATTTGAGGCATAAACCCAAACAATGAGCTATTCGGCGGCGGTATGACAGGCTGAGAAAAGCCGCAAAATAAAGATGGCGGAGGAAGCATAGGTCCACGCATTCCACAACCAAATGGCATTGGTCCAGTTGTATTAATATTTATATTAATAGTAGTATTATGTATTGTCATAAGGCACCTTATATATAAAAAGTATATACAAAGTGAATAATTGATTAATTTCAGGTTAATTATAAAGTTAAGTAACAAAACTTAACATACAAAATTAATCAGAATTAACAAATGTTTCCTTACCATTTTCACAAATAATTGCGGTTAATGGTGCTTTAGGATATTTTCCACAGCCTGTATCAATACAAATTTTATCATTCTGAACCTGCGGTTTCTCAAATTCTGTATGCCCGAATATTATTTTGTAAGGTAATTGATGAGGTTTGTTATAAAATTCACTTCTTATGTAAACCATATCAGTCAAATCTTGCTGGTCTAACGGAATACCAATCCGAATTCCGGCATGGACAAACATATAATTATTAATAATATGGTAAGGTTTTAAATTATTGAAAAAGTCACCATGAATCTTCATTATATTATCAAAACAGCCATAACTATCTGCCGTGGCATCTCCCCCATAATTCCAGAATAAATAATTGTAATAATCATCAGTTTTCGCCTGAAGCATTGCATACTCATGAGACCCTATAAGATAAACGCAATTGCATACATTCTGCATATCTATAATTTTGTCAACAACTTCGCGGGATTTTGCACCTCTGTCAATATAATCACCCATAAAAACGATAGTGTCATCTTTTTGCGGGGCAATCTTATCTAAAACTGAACATAGCTTATAATATTCGCCATGTATATCTGATATTCCTATTATGCGACTCATAACAATAAATTATAATAAAAACAAATTGATTACAAATTTTAAAATAATCATTAGTCTAATGCCTTTTTGATAAATTTTTTATATAATTAGATAAATGAAAAAAATAATACATATATTTTGCATTATATTTTTATTCTTTATGACTGTTAATGTTGATTTAACAGCGATAAACAATTTTGACGGAAGTGTGGCAGATAGTATACAAAGTATAGACAATACTTTTACAGTATACAATAATACAAAATCAAATGAAAAAGTTATTGCCCCATCATCGGCATCCAATCATGCTGAAATATTTCAAAATAAAAATTCTGATAATAAATCTTCCTTTGGCGGCTTTAAGAATGCTTTAACGCCGGCAGCATCTCAATTTTCACTATTATTATCATATATTTATAACAAATCTTATCTTGAAAACAATTTAATATCTTCAAGGAAAACATTCCTTTCTCAAATTTATCCTAACGCTCCATAACTAAAAACTGCTTAAATTAAGTATTTAATTGACCAAAGCACGCGGTCAATCAGTTAGTATTGGAATTTATAGGAGAATTAAAAATGGAAAATTTAGAATCAAAAGCTATGGATAATAATTTAAATAAACCTAGATATAATGAATCATCAGGAACTGGAGTAATAGGTTCGTTGGTATTTATGGGAATTATGGTGGCAGTAATGATAATTTTAGCAAATATTATACACTAAGATATAAAAAACGCCGCAACTTATAAAAGTTGCGGCGTTTTAAAATTCATTTAAGCTACTGTCTCAATATGTTCAGCTGGCTGCGTCTTATCCTTTTTATTATGGAGATAAATATACACACCTGAACCTATAGCAAGACCGCCAAGAATAATAGATAAAATAACTTTTACAGGTTTAGACTTAGTTTGATGCATCAATTCTTCAATATTGTCTTTGTATTCTCCAAATTGACCGGTAATACGTTTCATTCTACCTTTATAACGGGCTTCCCATCCTTTATCAACCTCTAAAATATCATCCAAATATCGTCTATTGGCAGATTTACCACGATTATATTTTGCGTTTTCATGCCAATCTATTTTTTCTTCAATATTGGTTTTACATTTAGAAACATAGTCATCATAGCGTTCAGTATGTTCTTCTATCATCTCTTTAAATATATCAGATACCTGCACCGCCTGTCTTGAAACTCTGGCATTATCAATTTCTTGAGGGGTATTTTCCCATGACAATCCAAAGTGATGAGGATTAAGTTCAACCGGTTCTTTAGTCAAATAACCATTTGTTGCATTTGTATAATCAACAGGACCACCTGTAGCAGTTGCACCATAAGGTACACCAGCGGCTTTACATTCTAACGGTGTAATACCGCACATTTCACGACGTGAAGTAAACATACCATGTGTAGCACATCCTACAAAACGTTTCGGATAAAATCCGTTCATATACATAAAATTATTTTTATATATACCGCCATCTAATGTTGCAATTTCTGCAAGATCACGTTCAATAGCAATATAATCCGGGTGATTTCTATCCCAAGGACCAGCACCAATAAGTACTTTAACTTTTAACTTCATTTCTTTAGGGATATCATCACGTTTTAGAAATTCAAGATAGCCCTTTGTCGTAATAGGATAACCTTTTTGATCATCAGCTCTGCCCCAGCCGACAACAAGAATTTCACCATCTTTTAATTTAGTTAAACCACCTAGTACATCTGCCCCATCCGAAATTTGATTTGAGTTAAAGAATAGATTTTTTAACGCATCATGACCTTTTGTCTGAGCTTCTTCAATCAAACCTGTTAACCACTCTGCATTTTTTCTTCTTGTGGCAATAACTTGATTAATATCTGTTGTAATATTTTGGAATTTTGTCTTTAAGTCAGGGGTCGCTTCAAGTTTAGCAGAAAAAGCTTCAAGTTCATTTTCCGGAACATAAGTAAATGGAGTATAGCCTTTTCTAACTGCATTTATTCCATTACCATCTCTTCCAAATTTTGCAGCAGGATCGCCTAACTCCAAATTTGCAGGAGTAGAACCATTAACTACATCTTTTGTTTCAATACTTGCAAAGTCATCAGTTAAGAATTTTGCAATATCAGAAGTTTCAGGGTCTTTCATTTCTTTACCAAATTGATAAGAAACGGTTCCCAGTGAGACATTTTGTGGATTAATACGAGCTGCAGAGATACCCGATTTTACAACATTATATGTACCTGCTCCATCAACAAATGGTCTAAAATAAGGTTCCAATATAGTACGTGCAATTTGACGTTCTCTCGGAGACAATTGTTCTGAATTAATTCCATACTGTTTTGCTTTTTGCAATATTTCAAATTCAGGTAAAGCTCTCAATGTTTCAACATCAGAATTATCTGCAATTAATGAAAAATATTTAAATGGGTCATCTGTAACACCTTGATAATTTCTACCAGGATTATGCTCCCAAATATGCATTTTCAAACCATTTACGTGAGGATTACCGGCTGCAGACATATTAGCAATATGGTTTCCATAAGTATGACATACCCTGTCATGACAATAAACATGTGCAGGATCAAAATATCCAAATTCATCAGTGTTCATTTTAGTATGAGTAAAATCAGCCTGAGCACGCATCCAGTCGGAGTTTATAATTTCAGCATCAAAACATCCGCTTCCAAAGGCATCATAAGAATAAGGTTTTGAAGCACGTGCTAATTGAGGAGTATAAAGGAAATAATTTGGTGCAAATTTTAAATTATTATACTTCGGATTGTTCCTTGAAATAGAAAACAGGTGATAAGGAATAGTTTCAAATTCACCAAGAACTTGTTCAGAGGCTCTTGTTATCTGTCCTTTCAGAGTTGTAGGTTCCAATATACAATATTTTGATCTTGCTTCTGCTCCGGTTCCTACGGGACGACTCTGAATTACATAACTCAATTCATCTTCTGCTAAACCTAATTTTTTAGCAACAGCACTTAAATCTTCACCAAGATCAGCACTGTAGAAAGCAGATGCAGGCATGGTATCACAACCTTTTTGCATTGCATTAAAACCATCAGGGTAATCAGATTTTCTATGTATTAAAAATTTGTAACCACCTTTTGGGTTATTATGTTCCCAGAACGGCATGAAACTTCTGGCATCTATATCTTCATGTAAACGCAAACTTTCAGGGGCTTCATAACCAACACAACCTTCTCCGCCCTGAGCTGCTTCTGGAAGCCCAAGCCCATTATTTTCCGGAGTAAACGAAGCTAACTGTCTCATATTCTTTCCGGTAAATGACAGTAGAACCATCTTAGATTTTGTTGATGAATTAGGTGATGTTACGCTGCTGCTAACCTGATTTGAAGAAATTCCTGATTTATAATTAACTCTGGAATTCAATGTTTCAAAATTTACTCGCATAGATGTCCCTACCTTTATATACTAAATTTTCCCCATTAAAATGTATAACGTCAATCAAGATTTTTTTGAACGGTAATTAACTAAATTGTTAAGAAATATAAAGGCTGAATTTTTCATTCAGCCTTTATAAAAAATTTATTCAATTGCTGATGGTTCTTCTACAATCTCAATCTCTTTTTCCCTTTTAATTCGTCTCGTCTTTGCGGCTTTTTCAAAAGAGATTTTACCATCAGTTAAGGTAACTTTAATTGTATCACCTGAACCATATTTACCGGATAGAATTTCTTCAGCTAAGCTGTCTTCCATTTTTCGTTGGATTAAACGTCTCAATGGACGGGCACCATAAGCTTCTGAATATCCGTTTTCTGCAAGATGATCTTTAACTTCATCAGTTACGTCAATGTTAAGATCTTTTTCAGCAAGACGCTTGAATAAGTCTTTTAACATTAAGTCAACAATTTGTCTAATTTCTTCTTTAGACAGATGAGCAAATACAATTGTTTCATCAATACGGTTCAAGAATTCAGGTCTGAATGCTTTTTTCATTTCTTCAGAAACAGTATCTTTAAGTTTTTCATATTTGCTCTTAGATTCATCTTCAGAAGTTGTGAAACCAAGTTTAGAAGTATTAGTAATCATACTTGCACCAACGTTAGATGTCATGATGATAACTGTATTTTTAAAGCTTACATGTCTGCCTTTAGAATCAGTTAATCTACCATCATCTAAAATTTGAAGCATAATGTTAAATACATCAGGGTGGGCTTTTTCAATTTCGTCAAAAAGAACCACTGAATAAGGTTTCTTTCTAACAAGTTCTGAAAGGTGACCGCCGTCATCATAACCAACATAACCCGGAGGTGAACCAATAAGTTTTGAAGTTGAATGTTTTTCCATAAATTCAGACATATCAACTCTTAACATATTATCTTCAGAACCAAACATTGCTTCAGCTAAAGCTTTAGCTAACTCAGTTTTTCCAACACCGGTAGGACCACAGAAGATGAAACTTCCGATAGGTCTGTTTGGAGCTTTCAAACCAACTCTTGCACGTCTGATTGCCTTAGATATAGCTACGATTGCATCATGCTGACCAATAACGCGGTTGTGTAAAGTATCTTCAAGTCTAAGAAGTCTTTCACTTTCACCTTCTGTAAGCTTAGTAACAGGAACACCTGTCATCATAGCAATAACTTCGGCAACATTTTCAGCAGTTACAGTCGGTCTGTTTGCATCATGTTTGTCACGCCAATCAGCAGCAACTTCTCTAATTCTGTCACGCAAGTCAGCTTCCTCATCTCTTAATTGAGATGCTGTTTCAAATTCTTGATTTCTGATAGCATCTTCTTTTTCTTTAATCAATGATTTTAGTTGTTTTTCAAGCTCTTTAGCTTCCGGACATAAATTTGAAGCTTTCAATCTAACTTTAGAACTTGCTTCATCAATAACGTCAATAGCTTTATCAGGTAAAAATCTATCATTTACATATTTGCTTGATAATTTAACTGCTGCAACTATTGCGTCATCAGAAATGATTAATCTGTGGTGTTCTTCATATTTAGGTTTCAAACCTTTAATAATCTCAATAGATTCATCAATTGAAGGTTCATCAATTTGAACAGGTTGGAAACGTCTTTCAAGAGCTGAATCTTTTTCAATATATTTTCTATATTCATCGGAGGTTGTAGCACCGATAACTTGAATTTCACCACGAGAAAGAGCCGGCTTCAAGATATTTGCGGCGTCAATAGCACCTTCTGCAGCACCTGCACCAATCAATGTATGCATTTCATCAATTACAAGAATAACATTTCCTGCCTGACGAATTTCATCCATGATTTTTTTCAATCTTTCTTCAAATTCACCACGATACTTAGTACCTGCAACCAAAAGTCCCATATCTAACTGTATAACTTTTTTACCGTCTAAGATATCAGGAACTTCTGCATTCACAATTCTAATAGCAAGACCTTCCGCAACGGCAGTTTTACCAACACCAGGTTCACCAAGTAAAACCGGATTATTTTTAGTACGTCTTGCAAGAATTTGAATTACACGTTCAATTTCTTTTTCTCTTCCTACAACAGGATCAAGTCTTAATTCTTGAGCGGCAAGAGTTAAATCTCTACCAAACTCATCCAGGCTAGGGGTTTTTGTTTTGCCTGAAGAAGAAGCAGTAGATGATGTTGTAGATCCGGAAGATGAACCAGAAGCTGATGGCTTAGATTCACCAAGCATTTTAACAACATTGCTTCTTACTTTATTCAGATCAACACCTAAATTTTCTAAAACTCTGGCAGCAACACCTTCACCTTCACGGATTAAACCTAAAAGAAGATGTTCAGTACCAATATAATTATGACCTAATTGTCTTGCTTCATCCCAGGACAATTCTAAAACTCTTTTTGCTCTCGGTGTAAACGGAATTTCAACCGCAACAAAACCTGAACCTCTGCCAATAATTTTTTCAACTTCAGTTCTGGCATCTTTCAAATTAACACCCATAGACTTAAGAGTTTTAGCAGCAACGCCGGTACCTTCTCCAATTAAGCCAAGTAAAACCTGTTCGGTTCCAACAAAGTTATGACCTAATCTTCGAGCTTCTTCCTGAGCAAGCATAATTACTTTAATTGCTTTTTCTGTAAAACGTTCGAACATTTTTTACTCCTATCTCTTCTTATAGAGAAATTATACACAAAACATGGAAAAGTTTCAAGGTGTCGAGTATATTATATTTTTTTAGAAATACCATCCTCTTCAGGTCTAAATTTTAATTTTAACATTTTAAAAAATGCACTTAAAAAATTAGCCTCATTATTTTGTTTTAAATTATTTGGGCTATCTTTTTTAAGCCATTCAGGAATTTCGATTTCTTCATAAATAGGAGTTTTTGGGATTTGAATAGGTTCCGTATTTTTAATTTCAGCCAACATAGCGGGGGTATATATAATTTTACGTAGAAAATCTAAATCAATATTTAAATTTTCAAGAACTCTTACTGCAACTCCATTCCCTTCTTTTAAAATACCAAACAATATATGTTCAACATCAACGCAATCCAAAATTTGAGCCTTAGCTTCATCAAAAGCTAACTTCAACACTCTTTCTGCTCGCGGAGTAAATGGAGGATTAGTTGAAACAAATCCACTCCCATTACCTATAAGTTTTTCAATTTCAACCCTAACACATTCTCGAGTTACATCCAGGGTTTTAAAAGCTTCAGATGCAACACCATCATCTATTGCAATGACTCCTAACAAAAGATGTTCGGTTCCAATAAAATTATGTCCCGAATAACGTGCTTCAACCTTAGCTAACTCTATTACAGTCTTTGAATTATCGGTAAGAAAATCCATCATTGCATTATTTATCCAAACCTAAATCTTTCAAAAATCTTTCATTATGAGAAAGTCCGAAAATTTCTTCATCAGAAAACGGATCAACGACATCTTTTTGAGCAAATAATTTGTCCATAATTTTATTATGTGAGTCATTTTCAGGGTTGGATAAGGCTAATTTAGTAAAATTATTTATATCAGTTTTACGTTCATACAAATTAAGGGCATGCTTAGACAACTTTTTTAAAAAATTTTTGCTGCTTTGTTCTTTTAATGATTCAATAGGTGAAACCACTGGAGCTGTTGAGGTTTCAATAAATTCTGTTTTTAATTGTTCTGCTAATTTTTTAAACACAATACCACCTATCTCACTACATTATACATTATTTTTATATTATTGCAAACTTTAAACCCACAGAAGGATAGTTAGAATTTATATATAAACTTGATTATAAAATATCTTTAAACTAAAATATAAATACTAATTGGAAAAGAAAAGAGGCTAAAATGCTTGATATTAAATTAATTAGAGAAAATCCAGAAAAAATTAATGAACTTTTAAAAAGAAGAAACCCTGACTTATCTATAGATGAAGTCATAAAAATTGATGAAGAAAGAAGAAAAATCCAAACTCAAGCGGACGAATTAAGAGCTAAAAGAAAAGCCGAATCTCAAAAAATCGGTATGATGAAAAAGAATGGCGAAAACACAGATGCCATTCAAGAAGAAGTTCGCCAGCTTGGAGATGAAATAAAAGAATTAGAAGAAAAACAAAATGAATTAGATGCAAAACAAAGAGATATTTTACTTCATATCCCTAACATTCCGGATGAAACTACTCCAATCGGAACATCAGAAGATGACAATGTAGTTGTTTCAACCTGGGGCAAACCAACAGAATTTGATTTTGAACCTAAAGCCCACTGGGATATCTGCGAAGAAAAAAATCTCGTAGATTTTGAACGCGGAGTAAAACTTTCTCAATCAAGATTTACTCTATACAGAGGCAAAGGTGCAAGATTAGAACGTGCAATTATAAACTTCTTCCTTGACCAGCACACCGAAAATGAAGGATATGAAGAAATTCTACCGCCATTTATGGCAAATGCTGCAACGATGACAGGAACAGGACAGCTTCCCAAATTCAAAGAAGACATGTATAAATGCGTTGATGAAGATTTATATTTAATCCCGACAGCAGAAGTTCCTGTAACCAATATTTACGCAGGAGAAATTTTATCAGAAGACGACTTGCCTAAATATATGACAGCATATACTCCATGTTTTAGAAGAGAAGCTGGTTCTGCAGGTAAAGATACAAGAGGCTTAATCAGAGTTCATCAATTCAATAAAGTTGAAATGGTAAAATATACAACTCCGGAAGCATCACCGGAAGAACACGCAAAACTTACAGCTGATGGAGAAAGAATGTTACAACTGTTAGGTCTACCATATAGAAAAGTTGCATTATGTACAGCAGATATCGGATTTTCAGCAAACAAATGCTGGGATTTAGAAGTTTGGATGCCGTCTTACGGAACATACAAAGAAATTTCAAGTTGTTCTAATTATGGCGACTACCAAGCTCGCAGAGCTAATATCCGTTATAAAGAAAAAGCTACAGGCAAAACAAGATTTGTCCATACAATCAATGGTTCAGGACTTGCAGTAGGCAGAACATTCGCTGCGATTGTTGAAAACTTCCAGCAGCCGGATGGAACAATTATAATACCTGAAGCTTTAAGAAAATATACAGGATTTGATAAAATTTAATAATAAAAAAGCTCCCAAGTGGGAGCTTTTTTATTAAACAGATATTTAATTCTAATCAATTTTATCAATTTTATTTACTGCAACATATTTTGAATATCTCATTTCATTATCCAACGCTTTGCCACGCATTTCGTCTGCAATGCCTACAGCTTTTTTTACAATATCAATAATTTTACTATGGAAAAAAGTTTCGCCTTCTTTAAATGTATAAGGACCAACTTTTGCAATAATACGCTCGCCTAATTTATCAGCTTCATCTTCAAGAGTTAAAATAACATCAGCTGAGTGATTACTTTCTTGAGATGCAACTAAACGATTAAATAACTGCCAATCTTTTTCATCTTTCATAGTTGTAATGATTCTATTTAATGCAGGTTGAGTTGATTTAACTGCCATGCCGAATTGTGGTCTGGCAGAATAGGTATTAAAATCCACTTTCATTTTTACACTCCTTTATATATTTATACTTTTACACTTTATATCTACTACTGTTATAGTCATTTATAAAATAATTATTTTTATTTGTCAATTAAATCTAACTTTTGTTTTTTTTGCAGCTATTGCACCTGCTTTAAAAAATTCGTATAAATTAGCAAATGCCAGATTATCAAATGTTTGATCTGCAACTTTTATGCAGAAACAATCTGTTACCGGAACCTTTCTGATTTTTGTAAGCTTTGATACAAAAATATGTGTAGGATTATCTTTTTGTGAATCAATAAGTTTTGATATATTACTAACAGTTTCAGGTGCAGCTGTTACCATTAAAGAGTCGTACTGTTTTTGAGCAGTTTTAGAAAATTTATAACTAGTAAAACTAGGGTTTGAATAATTTCTATTCATATTAGCATCAATCATGTTATACCCTTTCAAGACCTGAATAAATATTTTAAAAACGAACAGAATATTTTTTGCTAGTAATTATGAAAAAAATCTTATAAATATGTTATAATTATTAATATATAGCAAGGAGTTTAAGAATAGATTATGTATGAATTTCCATTTGAGCTGGATGATTTTCAAAAAGAGGCTTGTCAAACAATTGATAACGGAGAAAGTGTTGTAGTATGTGCCCCGACAGGTGCAGGGAAAACAGTAATCGCCCAACACGCAATACATAGAGCTTTGGAACAAGATTGTAGAATATTTTATACAACCCCGTTAAAAGCTTTATCTAACCAAAAATTTTACGATTTCTGTGAAAAATACGGACAGGATAAAGTCGGTTTACTTACAGGTGATACCTCAATCAACCGAAATGCTCAAATTGTAATTATGACAACAGAAGTTTTCAGAAACATGCTCTACGGAACAAACTTTGGTGCTGTTGCAGATAATTTAAAAGATGTTAAATATATTGTTTTAGATGAAGTTCACTATATGAATGATGAGCAAAGAGGTACTGTCTGGGAAGAAAGTATTATTTACTGTCCGACAAATATCCAAATTATTGCATTATCAGCAACTGTTGCTAACTGTGACGAATTGACAAACTGGATTAACACAGTTCATTCAAAAACAAAACTTGTAAACACTGATTTTAGACCGGTGCCGTTAAGATTTTATTATTTTGACAGTTCACAGCCTTTTAAACTACTGCCGCTGTTAACTCCAAACGGCAAATTAAATAACAAAATCAGACCGGAGAAACCTCAATGGGCAAAAGGTAAAGACAAGAGAAAAAAATCTTATGTAAAACAAGTTGTTAAAAATCTTGCAGATAATGATATGCTTCCTGCAATATATTTTACTTTTTCACGCAAAAAATGCGATGAGCAAATGGAAAAATGTTCCGGAATAGGTCTGAACACGAGAGAAGAACAAGAAAAAATTAAAGCGTTTATTGATGAATTTATCGCAGATAATCCGCATCTTTACGGCAATAAACATATAGAATATTTAATTCAAGGTGTAGCTTCGCACCACGCAGGATTACTGCCGGCATGGAAAAACCTTGTTGAAAAATTATTCCAGCAAGGGCTTATTAAAGTAGTATTCGCAACCGAAACCCTGGCTGCAGGAATTAATATGCCTGCTCGTTCCACCGTTATAAGTTCAACAAGCAAACGAACAGATTCTGGACATAGAATGCTCACCGCTAATGAGTTTTTACAAATGTCAGGACGTGCCGGAAGACGAGGAATGGATGAAGTTGGATATGTAACAATTATCGGAACATCTTTCCAAACACCTGAAGAAGTTGCGGAACTCGTATTAAGCGGTTCTAATCCATTAGAAAGCCGTTTTTCACCGAGCTATTCAATGGTTCTCAACCTTCTTCAAAGATTTAGTCTTGATGAAGCTAAAGAATTAATTTTAAAAAGTTTTGGTTATTATTCGTCAGATTTCAGATTAAAACCAATCTTGACTCAGCTTGAACAATTTGACGCAGAAATAGAAGAAAGAAGTTTTGCCTGCCCGTACCAGCTGTCAGATGAAAAAATGTTAGAATATGACAGGTTAAGATTTTTATATGTACAAAACAGACAAACTTACAAAAAAATTCTAAAACAAGAAAAATCTAAACACAGACCTCTATCTGCTGAAATAATTGAATTTGGAAACAGAAATAAGCAAGACTTGCATAAACTTCAAGGTTTTGCCTGTGATAACTGCAAACACTACAAGAGACACGCAAAAAATCTGGAAGTTATAAAAAGACTTTTGAGCAAAAAGAAAAAATTAGAAAAAGAGATTGAAAAACAAAAAGATATTTACTGGAACAAATTCCTTGCTCATAGAGCCGTATTAAAAGACTACGGGTATCTTGAAAATGATTACCCGACAGAAAGAGGAAAAACAACATCTCAAATCCGTTCAGAAAATGAACTCTATCTTGCTGAAATAATTTTTTCAGGTATTCTTGAAAACCTTACACCCGCACAACTTGCAGGAGTTATTTGTGCATTGACAACAGAAGATTTAAGGATTGAAATTCCATACATTCCATTCTCAGAACCTGTAAGAAAAGCATTAAATCAAATAAGAAATATTAAAAGAAAATTAGAAAAAATTCAAAATTACCACGATATTGAAACTCCATTATACATAAATCCTTACTTTAGTTCGTTAATAGAATTATGGGTTGAAGGAGCTGAATGGGAAACAATATCTGAACAAATTGAAATCGGAGAAGGAGATATTGTACGTGCCTTTAAACGCGTTGTTGATGTACTGAGACAGCTTACAGTTATAGACAATGTACCGGAAGCACTTGTATTTACAGCCAGGGAAGCTATTGAAAAAATTCTCCGTGCTCCAGTCGACGTCGACTAGGTGTGGGGGTAAATATAGCTACCAATTTTGGTAAAATTTGCAAGTTTCATGACCAATGAGTGCTCGCCGCCCGGGGTATTTTGCTACCAATAATCTTGAAACTTGAGCAGTTACCTAGGGATGCTCACCACACGGGGGATTTTGCCACCAATCACATTGAAACTTGAGCAGGTTACCAATGGGTGCTGCCGCTCGGGGGTATCTTGCTACCAATTATCGTGAGACTTGACTGGTTACAGGCAGCAGTTTCACCGCATTTAGTGTAACTTTACCACTATTTAGTTTTGTAAAAGTCTTACCAGCAAAAGGATTGAAGTATTTGTAAATATTTGTTACAATAATAGTAGGAACACCCTATTTGCCCTCATAGGCTTCTGATGAGTGTTATTCCCCACACCACTCTAAAAACAAAAAGGTATCCGAGTTACTAACAGCAAGGTGACACTATGGATACACTTATTCACGAGAAAAAAGAATTTATTGTTCCGTACAGAGCTTGCGAATATGCAATAACATTTTCGCTGTTTTTCACCTTAGCTCTTTCTAATACAATTACTCAGCCGCCCCCAATGTTTGCAAATGATTTAATTGCAAATACTTCAATTAGTGCTCCTCATCTGCAAAAAATGACAGAGTATCTGAAAGAAGAAATGAACCCAGAAATAAAGAAAGAAAAATTTGAAACAAGAATAAAAAATAAGTACCACGGATTGAAAATAAATAATGTATCCGAAGGTATTAAACACATTAAAATGGTCAAATATTTTAATGGAAGACCTGTTAGGATAAATGTTGTTGAAATTAACCAGCAGGTTGCAAAAAATTATGAAGTAAAACCGGCCACAGCAACCAACACACTTCATAGCAAACGTTCATTGAGGACAATTGCACAAAACACAAATTCCATAGTTGCAATCAACGGCGGATTTTTCAAACCTCAAACAGGAGTTCCTTTAGGAACACTAATGATTGATAAAAAAATCTATACCGGACCAATTTATGACAGAGTAGCCATGGGAATTTTTGAAAATGGTTATGACGTTGGACGGGTTCAATTTAACGGAAAAATCACCGGCAACAATGAAGTAATAAAAATTGATAATATAAACCAGCCTAGAATGTTATCCTCATATACATTAATTTATACAAGGGATTGGGGGAAATATGCCCCTGCTTCACCACGGTATGGTGTTCAACTTCAAATTGAAGGAAATAAAATTACGGCAGCTTCCGCCAATTCCCTTTCTATTCCTGAAAACGGATATGTAATTGTTGGTCCAAAATCTCAGTTAAGCAAATTATTTGGAGCAAAAGAAGTTAATATTGAAATTCAAACAAATCCGAAATGGGAAAATGTTAAACATATTATTAGCGGTGGACCTTACTTAGTTAAGGATAATCAAATATTTATCGACATGACTGCCCAAAAACTTCAGTCAATAGGGGGACGTAACCCGAGGACAGCTATAGGTTACACAAAAGACAATGACCTTATACTTGTCACTGCAGATGGAAGAGAGGGCAGTTCTGTCGGTTTGACTCTAACCGAACTGGCTGGATTTATGAAATCATTAGGCTGCACTAATGCTATAAATCTTGACGGCGGTGGGTCAACAGTAATGTATGTAAACGGCCAAATTGTCAACAGACCGCAGCAAGCAGGAGGAATCGCACTATCTAATGCACTTGTTATTTCTAAAAAAATTACAAATTAAAATTCTTAATTTCTTTGAAAATTATGGTAAATACTCTACGTTATTAACTTAGTTACTTTCTCCAGCTCTGTAACCGCAATATGAATAAATTAACGGAAGTATTCTTTCTACTTTCAGTTTATTTATGACCGGAACTTTTGCTAATACGAGTGCACCTATTAAATCATCAACATTTGCAACGGAATCTTTCAATGTAATTTTACGATCAGGTTCCAAATCTTTCGGATCGCATACTTTATTAGATAGCATTGCAGCTACATGTACACCAACACCTAAACCAACAATTGTAGTTAATATTTTTGCCAGAGGAGTATTTAATTTAGCTCCGCCTGCCTCACAATATTTTAGCCCTAATCCGACAAATAAAGCCGGAATAGATGCATTAAAGAATTGAAAAACACCCTCTTTTAGCTTATGCATATTAGTGCTCTTTTTTTCACCAATCATACCTAAACTAACACCACCGACGATAGATGCCCCTGATAAAATTATCATTTCTTTCATCCCGTAATTAAGTTTAAATGGATTTTTTACTTTCTGATTTTTCATCAAAAAAATTAACGGAAGAGCCATCCCAATAACAGAGCCAATACCTGCACGAATTTTATCATCCGTTGTAATTTCTCGTTCTAAAGATTTATGACGTAAAGCCTGTAAACGCTTCAAGGTAGAACGTTTTTTCAATTCATTATATTCTGTTGATAATATTGGGGTATTAGTAAAGGATGCATTAGTTATCATAACTGGTATATAACACGAAATAAAAAAGATAACAATACAAATAATAAAATATTATAATTTCTTAATATCTGATAACAATTCGTTTATATTTTCATCATCCTTAATAGCTTTTGCTTTCAAAGCAAAATTAAATGCCGTAGATTTATCCTGATTATTATAATAAATAATAGCTTTATTGTAATATATGAGATACTGTTCATCCGTAGTTTTTGCAAGCGGAAAAGCTGTATCTAAAGCAGCTAAAGCAGAATCAAAATCACCCATATCAACGTATACTGAAGAAATATTAATATATCCTGCCGCAAAATTAGGATATTTACGAATATATGCAGAATATTCTTCTAATTTTTTCCTTAATCGAGCATCTTCACTGCCAAGAATTAAAGGGGCATAATATAAACTTTCGCTGCTAATATTTTTAGTATTACTAATTGTCGGCTGCAAGCGATATAACAAAGCTAAAGTTCTTAAATCATTCAGCGATAAATATTGCAGGGATGAAGTATAAAACGCATATAAACTTGCACCATCAGATGATGAATACATAATATCGGACGGATTATCACTATGTCCCATAATTCCTAAAGTATGCCCAATTTCATGCAATGCGGTATTATAAATTTCTCGTGCTGAAAAATTTTGCATCTTCGGGTTTGTTTTATAAAAATTCAATTCCATTTTTTGAAGAATTTTATTTCCAGAAACAACTGGTTCTGTATACGCAACAACATAAGGACAAACATTTCCGCTACAAATATCAGACGGAATATTTTTAAATCTAATAAGAATATTGGCAGAATCAGGGTCAGAAACTTCTTGGAATTTCACAAAATTTGTTCTATCTGTCCACTGGTTTAATGCATTTTTAACCTCTTTTATATAATATGGGGGAACAGTGTCAGGATTTTCGATATAAAATTTTAGCGGAAAAGTATTCAAATCCCATCTCAAAATATCATTACCCATCAAAGCATTATGAATATAATTTCCTTCAAGCCCTTTTAAAAGATTATGCCTGAGCGAAACTGCCTGAAATCTTGCATATTTCTTAGCTTCATCTTCATATTTTGAATTACCCATATCATATAATTTTTTTTGAACAGATAATGTTGGTTTTGATTTAGATAAAGCAAGTACATAATTAAACCTTGCTAACAAATTTTTAGGGTCTGAAAATAAAGACTTTTCAAAAACAGGAATAGATTGTTCATATTGACCTGCATCATACATTTTCTTTGCAGCATTATAATAATACATACCGCTGAAAGGAGATTTATACAGCAATAAAACAACAAGAAGAATTAAAAGAATCCCTAACAAAAACTTACGCATTATTTTTCTCTGCAAGATCTCTTTCTAACTGCTGGGCAAGAGCTCTGGTATCCCCTTTTAATTTAAAATATTCTGCAAACTTAGCAGTAGTTTTAATATTTATACTTCTGCCATTTTTGTCTTTATGCTTAGATACAAGACCTTTTTCTACAAGATCAGCAACATGTTCATAAGCTGCAGAACGTAACTTTACAAGTTCGGTTTGTCTGATTGGTTCTTTTAATGCAATCACAAGTAATGTTCTTAGAACTGCCGGAGACAAATCAATCGGACAAATTTTTTCAACAATATCACTGTAGTCTTCTTTTACCTGCAAGATATAACCGTTTTCATCATCAATTTCCAGTGCACCATCTCTTGATGCATAATCCATAATCAATTCTAAAATAGCTTCTTCTATCTGCTCCGGTTCAACATCCAGGTATGTTGAAATTTCATCAAGCGACAATGCTTTTGCGGTAACAAAAAGAACTGCTTCAATTCTAGCCTTCAACTGCTGCATTTTTCAACCCGCCCTTTACTACGTATAAATCGGAATAAAATTCATCCTGTTCTAATTCATAATCAGTATCACGACTCAAAAATAACAATGCAATATATGCACTTATTTTATCTAAGCCCAATACAGATAAATCATTTAATTCAATTTTTTTTGTTGAACTAAAAATTTGCTCAAGATTATCTTTTAATTTCAAAACTGCTTCTTCAATATATTCTTCGTGAGCCATAGAAACAATTTCATCCGGAGTTAATCTTGAATAATTTCTAACATGTCTTTTTGCTCTTTCATGAGCACTTTTCATAGAAGCACGTTTTTCAAGTTTTTCATAAAACTCTAACTGCTTAATCAAATCTTTCAAAGTAACAACTCTGTTACGATTTAGACGAATACTGGTTCTGCGTTGAAGAGCTTCATCAAAACTTACAACATTGCTTGTCGGAATAAATTCCTGATCTTCTTCAGCGTATTCAATAGGGAAACCGTCATCGTCATAAATCACATCATCCTGAGGTTCTTCTCTAAAGTCATCCATTGAAAGTCCCGACAAAACATTAGATTGCAATCTGCATAAAATTGCAGCAAATAACAAAGTTCTGCTTGCAACCCTTAAGTTAAGAGATTTCAACTCAATCATTCTTTGAAGATATTTTTCAGTAACATCAAGAATATCAATATTCCATGGATCAATTTTACCGGATTTTGCCATATCAACCAGAATGCCGATACCATCATTGGCATCAAAACCTCCGTTTTGTCTATATATTGAAGATTCTAAATCTTCTGCATTTATAAGATTATTATTCATTATCGTCATCTCTTAATTTTACACCTGTAACTTTAGTTTTACCTTTTTCTTTTTGAGTTACACCAATTGTTCTGCTAGCCGCCTCAATCATAGGTCTGCGATGGCTTACAACAATAAACTGAGTATCTGATGATTGTTTTTTAACCATATCAGCAATTCTTTCAACGTTCATTGTGTCCAAACTTGCATCAACCTCATCCAATGCGTAGAATGGAGCCGGCAAATGTTTTTGAATTGAAAATACCAGTGCAAGTGCTGTTAAAGCTTTTTCTCCGCCTGAAAGAGCACCTAATTTATTATTTGTAGTTTTATCTCGAGGTTTTGCCTCAATAGTCATACCTGCTGTGAATGGTTCTTTCTCATTTTCAAGAATTAAACGACCTTCACCTTCTGATAATTGATGATAAATATCCTTGAAGTTTTCATTGATAGCAGTAAAAGTAGTCATAAATGCTTCTTTTTTCTGTGTTTCAAAACCGTTCATTTTTTCTAAAATTGACTGACGTTCGGTAGTCAATGTATTAATTTGCTTGTCTAATTCTTCTTTTCTGCCGGCAATCTCATCATAAGAAACAATTGCACGCATGTTAACATCGCCCAGTTCCTGCATTCTCTTATCAAGTCTTTGAATTTTTGCGTTCAACTCTTCAATAGAAATCTGAACAGGTTCAAGCTTCTCAACTTCAACACCTGCTTGTTCCAAAAGCTCAGAAGCTTCTTTTAGTTGAGGTTCCAATTCGCGTCTACGAGCCTTAAATGATTCAATCTGCTCATTTATTCTCTCTATTTCAGATGATTTAACAGCACTATTTGTCTGTAATTCAACTAAACTGCTATGAATTTCTTCTTTTTGTTTCACAAGTTCACCGATTTTTTCATCAATTACGGCAATTTTATCAGATAGGGAATTTAATTGTTCCTCTAATTGAATGATTTCGGTTTTATAAGTTTCTTTGTCTTTTTCTAAAGACTCATTATTTTTTGTAGTATTTTTAATATCTTCTTCTTTTGAAATAATCAACTGTTCATTGAATTTAATAGTGTTTTCAAAACCTTGGATTTCGTTAATAACATTCATTCGATTATTTTCAATACGGCGAATTTCGTCTTCAAGCCCTTTGGTTTTCTCTTTTAAATCCTTCAAATCTTTGTCATTTAAAAGATTATCCAATTCAGCAAGCTTGTCTTGAGAGTCTTGAATTTGTTCGGATAATTCAATTCTTTTAGCTTCAATCTTATCCAATTCGTTATTTAGGATATCAATTTTAGGTTCATTTTCAGAAACAAAAGTTTTCTTTGTTTCTAATAAAGCCTGACTGTTTTCAAATTGAGAATTCATATTGCTAAGTTCAATTTTAGCCTTTGAATACTCCGTTGAAGATGAAGAATAAGAAACTCTTATTCTGTCAAGTTTATTTTCTAATTCTCTGCGTTTTGCACAAGCTTCGTCGTATTTTTTCTGCAAATCTTCTAATTTTGCTTTAGCTCTTTCTAACTCTTTATCATCATTTTGTCCGAAGCCGAATGCTGATTTTTTAACGTAACCGCCTGTGATAGCTGAAGATTTTTCGTACAATTTACCATCAAGAGTAACCATACGATATTTACCCATCAATTGCTCGGCAGCTTCCGCATCTTCGACAATTAAGGTATCTGCAACCGCATAGAAAAATGCATCCAGATACATATCATCAAAATCTACAAGATTAATTGCAAAGTCAATAACTCCTGAATTTTTTGGAAGCTGTAATCTTGTAGGGGCTTTTTTAATTTTACTCAAAGGAATAAATGTTGCCCTGCCTGATTTTGAAGAGTTCAAAAGTTCCATTGCAACATAAGCTGCATGAGGATCATCCACAACAATATGCGATAAGCGTCCGCCAAAAGCAATATCAAGAGCAAGCGAATACTCCTCATCAACAGAACCAAGCTGCATCAATGGAGCATGAACCCCTTCTAAATTGGCATTCATTACGGTATTAATAGGAAGACTTGATGCAGAAGATGAATTAGCTCTTCTTTGAGCCTCAATATCAGACAATTTTCTGTATGCAGCTCTAACATCATAATCATAATGCTCTACTGCAGTTTTTGTGTCATCAAGTTCCTTCATTGTTTTAGTCTGGATTTCTTTTAATTCATCCATTTCTTTTTTCAAATCAGAAACTTGAAGTTCTTTCAACGATTGATTGTCACCGAAGTTTGCCTTGGCATTTTCTGCGTTTTCAATAAAATCTTTTGCATCCTGAACTTCTTTTTTTAGATTTTTTAATTCGTTTTCTTTTGGTAAAGAGGTTTTCAAAAGTTCATTATCTTTATCTTTTAAAGAATCCAGAGTTCTTGATAAATCGTTTCTTTCCTGAATATATTTATCAGCAGTAGAACTCAAACCTGATATATCTTTCAACTTTTGAGCAAGTTCATCTTTCTTTTCTTTAAGCTGAGTTTCGATTATGCCGATTTTATCGTGAGAAAGTTTAATATTTAATCTTTCATCTTCGATTTTTTTCTTATATGTTTCAATACCGTTTTTTGCATTTTCTATTGATTGCAAGCCCTTTTGAATTTGAGTTTGCGAATAATCAATAGCGTTTTTCTTAGTTTGAATACGGGCTGACAAATCACTCTGAGCATCTTTTAATTTGTTACGCTCATCTTCACCCTGTTCTTTTAATTTTGCATCTAATTCTTTGTACTTTTCAGTTATTAGCTGAATTTTTTCATCTAAATCTTTTTTATTAAGCTGTTCTTCTTTTAATTTTTTATTAGATTGAAGAATGTTTTCATGAGCCATCTCAAGATTACGCTTCAAATCAAAAAACTTCACAGTACCGATTTGAGATTCAAATCCGGCTTTTTCTTCCTGTAATTTTTTATATTTAAGTGCAACTTCTCTTTCCGCTTTTAACTGTTCAAGATTTTTTTCAACCTCAGACAAAATAAGTGAAGCTGTTTCAACTCTCTGTTCAACGGTTTTTAATTCATTAGTTGCTTGATCTATTCTACGGTCAAAATCTGCAACACCGGCAATTTCATCAATAATTCCGCGGCGAGCTTTTGATGAACACATAACAATACTGTTAACATCACCCTGCATCATAACATTGTAGCTGTTAGGGGTAATGTTATATTTTTCCAGAATTCCGCGAATATTTGTTAATGTATCAATTTTATCATTTAAATAATATGTACTTGCATAACCTTGATTAGTTTTTTTAATTCTTCTAGCAACAGAAAGTTCGCCAAGAGTATCAACATCCCCGAAAGTAACTTTAACCATTGCTTCGTTTTTATTATTAAATGTTGTGATAAAGTCTGAAAGGTTTTCAATACGCAGTGCACTACCGGTACGCAGGCCTAATGCAAACATCACACTGTCTATAATATTACTCTTACCGGAGCCGTTTGGACCCGAGACAGTCGTAAACCCTTTCAAAAGGGGGATTTCTGATTTATTTGCAAATGACTTAAAATTATCTATCTCTAATTGTTTAATATACATAAATTTACCCGAGTATAGTGTATACACCTATTATTGCAGGTAATTCAATGTCATGTCAAAAATATGTAGTATTTTTTACAATTAAATATATTGATTAAATTAATTATCAAAATTAATTCCTTTAAAAAATTCTTCCATTGGAATATTTAAAATTTTTGACATTTTATAAAGTGCTAATGCGGTAGGGGAAGTTAAACCTTGTTCAATCTTACTGACATGGCTTAAACTCATATCAATCAACTCGGCAAATTTTTCCTGAGTAATATCTTTTCGAATACGCTCGATTTTTATATTACGCCCTAATTTATATTTAACACTATCTTTCATTAACATAAATTATATAACCTTGACAAAAGTTATATAAGTGAATATATTATTATTAATATCAATATATTGACATTAGATAACATCATATTGATAGGAGTAATTATGAGAAGAGCATTCACACTCGCTGAAGTATTAATCACCCTCGGCATAATCGGAGTTGTTTCAGCTATAACAATACCGGGCTTAATGACCAAATATCAACAAATAAGAGATGTTAACCGATTAAAAAAAGTATATGCAGAATTAACACAGGCTTTTAGAGCGGCAAATCAGGATAATGATTTATATACAATAGGTGAAAACTGGCAAAACACACAAGAAATAGTAGATGCTATTAAACCATATATAAAATATTCTTCTGATTACTCTAATTCAGAATACGTTGCGGTAAAAGCAATGTGCTATATACCGGAAAGAAAGCACAAAGCTCAAGACAATTCTTATAAATGGCTAAGCGGATGCGGTATATCAAATCCGATTGCGGACGCAACCTCATCAATTGAATTATCAAATGGTGCATGTATAGGATTTAACCGGAAAAATAAAAATATAATTATTGACACAAACGGGTCATATAACGGTCCTAACAAAATGGGACATGATGTATTTCTCTTTACTATAAATGAGGATAGCAACATGATACCTTTTGGCAATAATATGGGTTATGACAAAATTGTCAACTCCGCAAATGGATGCCGTAAAAATAATACCAGCTGTGGCTCCGGTCAATTTTGTGCGGCACGTATTATTCAAGATGGTTGGAGTATAAACTACTATTAATTTTCCATTTGATATTCTTTTGCAAATTCAGGATTAACAGCGAGCCACTTGAATGCCTGAGTTTCAACTTCCGGAATATCAATTACAAAAGTTCCGCCATAACGGCCTCTTGAAAAGACCAGATACCCTTCTTTTGCTAAATTATGGAATGATTTACGTATTGTATTTGAACTTAAATCCAGTTTTTTTGCGAGTTCTGCAATAGACGGGAGCTTATCGCCGACTTCATAATCTGATGCAATCATCTTTTTAATATAATTTTGTGTTTTCTCATAATGATAAAAAGCTGCATCTTTTGCAGGTGCAAAAATTGAAGTTTCCGGTTTTAAACTTGAAACCGGAGCATTAGGGACTCGAACTACCGATGTTCCATAACGTCCTCTTCGTGCAAGAAGAACACCCCTGTCAATTAAAACTTTTAATGCGTCATGCACTGTTTTTAAACTCGCTTTTAATTGTATTGATAACTCCTTATGAGAAGGCATTTTATCGCCGACTTTTAAATTTTTAGTAATATAGTTTTCTAAATCTTTCACAACCATATCAACAAGAGTTTCTACCCCTTGTGTGCCCGAAGAATTTTCTACATCAAAATCAAAATGCTTGATATACCAGCCGTTTTCATTAGATTTTTTATATTTATGAAGTAATATATCCTGAGAAGCAAGGTAATCAAGAGCAAGCCTTGTAGTATTAACACTGAAACCAATAATTGTAGAAATAGTTTTTGTAGAAGGAAGAGATGCACCTTCTCTAAAGCCATCTGATAAAATATATCTTTTTATAGCATCTGCCGCAAGTTCCCTTTTTGAGGTCAGTTTTCTTAAAGCTGCAGATGGAGCGTTGATATCTCTTACAAGGGTGCCGATACATTGTTTAGATTCAACAACACCCGCATCTTCAATTTGGCGGAATGCATTTTGCATAGTACCGATACTTACCCCTAGCAAATAAGCAAATTCAGCTTTTGAAGGCAATATATTATCAACTTTCATTGTTCCATTAGATAAGCCTTTTGAAATTTTTTCTGTAAGCCATTTTGAAATTACAGAAACCTTTGAGTCAAAAATATTTTTCAAATCCGGAAGTTCATTATTAAATAATGAGATATCCAGAGATGTTAATTCTGATTTTTTAGGAAACATAAAGTTGTTATCTTGTGTATTCATAATATTTCTACCTGCCTTGCTTTTAATTTTACACTATGTATAAAAAAACATCAATGATTTTTTTGCTAGTACATTGAGTTTTATTACGAAGATTAAAATAAAATTGACTTGTTTAAAATTGTGATGAATACTAAAAGTATGGTTAAACAAAAGTTTATAGCATTAGTGGATTGTGACTCTTTTTTCGTATCCTGCGAACAGAAAAGGAACCCTGAGTTAAAAGGCAAACCGGTTTGTGTGCTGTCTAATAATGAAGGATGCGTAATTTCCCGTTCAAAAGAAGCAAAAAGAATGGGGGTAAAAATGGGCGAACCATATTTTATGGCAAAAAAAGAACACTCCAAAGCTATTTACGTTACGGCTGATCATGATTATTATAAATATGTCTCTGATCAGGTTATGAATGTGTTAAAAGATTTTAGCCCCTATGTTGAAATTTATTCAATAGATGAAGCTTTTGTTGATTTAACGGGACTTAAAAAATTGTACAAAAAAAATTACTATAAACTTGCAATTTTACTAAAACAAAAAATTGCAGAAGAAACAGACATCCCTGTCTCTATTGGTGTAAGTTCATCAAAAACGCTTGCAAAATTAGCATCTGATAAGGCAAAAACTTCACTTAACGGCGTTTATTTAATAGGAAAAATGAAAATCAAAAAAGAGCTAAAAAATACAAAGATTGAAGAAATCTGGGGGATAGGCAGACGTTTATCTTTAAAGTTAAGAAAAAATGGGATTTTAACAGCAGAAGAATTAGTTTACCAGACAGATAAATGGTTAGATGTAAACATTGGAATTCATGGCATAGAAATGCGGCATGAACTGCTGGGAGAAATGACATCAGAAGTTTCATCAAAAATAAAAATTCCGAAATCAATTCAAAATACACGTGCATTTGGCATTTTCACCAATGATATTAATTACATAAAAAACGAATTAAACAGACATATTCACACATCTTGCCGAAAGCTGAGAAAATATCAAACAAAATGTTCACTTGTTGGTGTAATGCTCCGGACTAAAGATTTTAAAGTATATTATACAAAACAGGAACTTTTAAACCCGACAGATTTTGAATTAGAAATATCAAACATTGCGATTAAGCTTCTTGAGCAAATCCATCAAGAAAATATTTTATACCGCAGCACAGGAATTATTCTGGAAAAATTTGGAGAACAAGGGACTCAGCAATTACAATTATATATAGACACCACAGAAGAAACAAAAAAACAAAAATTAGCACAATGTTTTGATAAGCTGGAAGCAAAATTTGGTAAAAACATAGTTCAAACAGGATTTACAACAAAAAATTAGTAATTTTTCTTGTTTATTGTACAATCATATAAACCAAAAGGGATATAAAAATGAAAATAAACAGAATTACATCTAACCAAACAACATTCTATGGTCAGAGCGAACGCAATAAACCGGATTTTTTAGAAAAATTTTACGATAATGCTAAAAACTCAGCAGATATGACAGATGCAGTACTTGTACCACGTACAATTTTCAAAGGATACTTAGGCTTCTTGAGCGGAACAGCATTGCTCACACTTGGCTCAGTCTTGAACAAGTATTCAAAGCTATCCAAAGCCTTAAGTATAACTGGAACACTTGTCTCGTTATACGGAACATGGTCTTTTGTCCGCCCTTATATTATAAAAAACGCAAAAGGTGTTGTGACTGCTACTGATATAAAAGCTTAAATTAACTATTTTTATCAAATTTAATAGTAATAGGCACTAAAAGCTGGTAGTTATGTAATATCCCGTGTTTTTGCAGCCAGCATGCAACTTTATTTGGAAAACTTAAATCTTTACTGCCTGAAGTCATGTCATTAAAATTTGAGTCAAAATTATATACATCATAAACGTAACCTGTTACAGACCCATCAGGATTTTCTTTTAACCCTGTTAATGTACAACCATTTATAGCACGTTTAATATCTTTATTGTCATTTGCGACAACTACAAATTTAAATTTTCTGTTACCGTCTTTATCTTTAATTTTACCGCTTTTCCAATCCATTACTGCTTTTTTGATATTAGCAGAATTTCCTAAAGCTTTTGCTAATTGGCTGTCTTTTGAATATAACAATATTCTGTCAGTTTTAGAAGCTGGCAGACGTAATTCTTTTCTTAAATTCTCAATATTTTTATTATTACTGACAGTATATTCTTTATTAGACTTCACATTTTTAGGATTAGTTAAAGAGATATTCATTAATGCCGCCGCATTAGGACATTTTGCGTTAACACCAGCATTTAGTGATTTTAACATTGATTCCGGTGAGTGAACGACTGGTCCTAATAAAATTGGCATACTCTTTATCTCCTATGTATATACATATAAATATAAAGGATAAAAATATCTGATAATTGCCTTTTAAATTAAGAAATATTAAGCATTATGATTTAAATTTACAGTTGAGGACAGAACAAATCAAACTAAAAGTAGCTTTAACAGGTAAACTTTCAGATAATGCATTAAGCATCATAAAATCGTGATGCGTATTATTAATTCTTACCGAAATTACATCAACACCGGCCTCATCAAGTTTCCTTGCATACTCTTCGCCTTCATCTCTTAGAACATCATTTTCTGCAGTAATAATAAGTGCAGGAGGAAGATTTTCTAAATCCGAAATTTCAGCGTTATTTAAAGATACATATATATTATTTTCACGTTCTTTTTTATCAGGCAAATATGCATCCCAGAACCATTCCATAGCTTTTTTAGTAAGCCATGGACCATTTTTAAACAAATTATAAGATTCTGTTTTCATAGAAGCATCTGTAACAGGATATAAAAGCAGCTGAAATGCAATTTTCGGACCATTCTGCTTTTTAGCTCTTATACAGGTAGCCGCAGCCATATTACCTCCGGCACTATCACCTGCAAGACTTATTTTATACGGATCAATATTAAATGTTTTTGCATGTTCGTAAATATATTCCAAAGCCGCATATATTTCATCTAATGGTTGAGGATATTGAGCCTCCGGAGAACGCGAGTAATTAACAAACACAACGCAGGAATGAGTACAATTTGCTAAATTTTTAATAAGAGCACCATGGGTTTCAGAATCTCCAAGAATCCATCCGCCGCCATGTACATATAAAATTACAGGAAGAATTTCGTTTTCAGAACCGGTTGGTCTGACAAATTGCAGTTCAACTTTTCCGGGATTAGTTTCAATATATTCATTAAATACAATCGTATCAATATCAATTTTAGAAGCTCGTTGAATATCTGCCAAAAAATTTCTGGCTTCAGTAATTTCCATCTCATACAAAGGTTTACTATCTGAGTTACTTAAATTTTCTATAAATTTATTTGTAATTCTATCAAGATGCATATCAATCTCCTTATTGTAAATTGATTTTAATTTACTAAACAAAAAACAACATTCCCTTTCTGGCGATATTATTATATAATTATTATTAAATCATTCATAAAAGGTATTTTTAATGTTAAATCAATTTTCAAGAACTCAATTACTAATCGGAGATGAAGGCATTCAAAAACTGCAAAATTCTAGAGTTGCCGTATTCGGAATTGGAGGAGTAGGCGGTTACACAGTTGAAGCTTTAGTAAGAAGCGGAGTTGGCACTCTTGATTTAATTGATAATGACACTGTATGTCTTACAAACTTAAACCGTCAAATTATCGCTACACATAAAACCCTTAATCAAAATAAAGTTGATGCAGCTAAAGAAAGAGCCTTAGAAATAAATCCAAATATCAAAATTAATACGTATAATACATTTTATAATAAAGAAACCCAAAACTTATTTGAGTTTAGCAAATATGATTATATTGTTGATGCAATAGATACTGTTGAAGGGAAATTATCTTTAATAGAAAATGCAAAACAATACGGAATACCTATTATTTGTGCAATGGGAGCAGGAAACAAAATGGATCCGACAAAATTTCAAGTTGCGGATATTTCAAAAACAACAGTTTGCCCTCTTGCAAGAGTAATAAGAAATGAATTAAAAAAACGACATATAAAAAAAGTCAAAGTTGTTTTTTCTACAGAAACACCATTAAAACCACAAAAAACAGAAGAACAAAGTTATAAAAAAACAATCCCCGGCAGTAATGCATTTGTTCCGCCCGTGGTTGGATTGATTATAGCAGGAGAAGTCATAAAAGATTTAATAGGATATGATAAAAAAAATACCGGTATTTAAACCGGTATTTTTTAGATTTATATACAATCAGCAAATTTATTATGCATTTAAATCTAAATTAGTACCTTTAGATAACTCTTCTAAATCAATCACCGGTCCGTCAAACACAGTTTCCGGAGTATCTTGAACATATTTTGCATCAGGTTCAACTTTTTTAAGTTGTCTTGAAATAAAAACATCAGCTTCTCTGTCTTTTCCGACAAATAATAGTCCTTCATCAGTCAACCCGATACCAGCTTGACCTAGATGGATTTCATCTCTAATTCCTTTAGCACTTAAATTTCCATAACCGCGTAATTGGAAATAATCACCTACGCTATCTATAATTTTAGTAAATGGTTTATTTGAATAAGGAACCAATGTTGATGTAAAGTTAACACGAGGGTTAGAAACATTATTTGAAATCATGATTTACTCCTATTTATTTATTAACAGTTATTATAAAACCGAAAATTATTAATTTTGCTAGTTAAATTTAATTCATCTGGTCGTAAACACGGCGTACTTCTTTTATATCCTGCCACATTAACCACTTTGGAGAACCTTTTTCTTTACTGTCATTTCGTAAAAGATATGAAGGATGGAAAATTGGCATCATTTTTGAAAAATGAGGGCCTTCAAACCACTTTCCTCTAAGTTTTGTAATGCCAAGTTTTGTATCAATAAAAGAATTAACAGCAACTCTGCCGCAAAGCAATATAATTCGAGGTTTTAAAATATCAACCTGAGCGTTCAAATATTCCCAGCACGCTGATTTTTCTTCTGGCAGCGGATCTCTATTTTCAGGCGGACGACATTTGAGAGTGTTGCAAATATAAATATTTTCATTCCTTGAAAATCCGACACAGCCTAAAATTTTATCCAAAAGCTGACCGGCTTTACCTACAAAAGGTTCACCTTTCTGATCTTCATAATACCCCGGAGCTTCGCCTATGAGCATCAGCTTTGTATTTGGAACTCCGCCTGAAAAAACTGTATTGGTGCGGCTATGACATAATGAACATTTATTGCATTTCAGACACTTTTCTTTAACTAAATTTAGCTGTTCATCAAATTCTGTTGCCATCAAACACTATGCCTCGGGAACCAGAACTGAAATAACTGCATTATTTAGCAATAAATACCTTCTTATTGAATTTTCTAAATCTGCAACAGTGATACTGTCTAAATCAGCAAGATAATCTTCAATAAGCTTCAAATCATCGCATACAGTCATATAATACCCAATAGTTTCACCGATTTCTGAAACTGTTTCAGCAGCAAATGCAAAACGTGATTTAATACGTTTTTTAGCCTTTGATAATTCATCTTCAGTAATAGGATTTTCAATAAGAGCTGCCAATTCTTTTTTCACAAGTTCAAGAGCCTTATCTTTATATTCAGATTTAAAATTAGCCTGAATAAAGAAATTATTACCATCTTTAAATTGATAATGCTCTGAACCAATAGCATTGAAAAACTTTTCAGGTAATTTTTCAATGAGGTTTTGCTGCAATCTTGAACTTGAACCATCACCAAAAATAATACTAATTAAATCTAAACAAATAGATTCTTTTAACTCTGCTGCTTTTGGACCAAGCCACCCGAACATCATATAAGAAGTTTGAACATTTGCAGATGTTTCAATATATTTTGTTTCTGAAGCAGGTGAATCTATTTCGTTAATTCTAGATTCTTGCTCAATACGATTAGGGAAATTAAACTTTTCACAAAGAGTATTTAAAACTTCTTCATGATTAAAGTCACCAACCACAATTGTTGTCATATTTTTAGGGGTATAAAACTTTCTATAGTAATTATCAATATCTTCTCGAGTAACCTGTGAAATAATTTCAGGAGTGCCGATAACATCTCTTTTATACGGATGAGAAGTATAAAGATTTTTATTGCAAACATTATAAACTTTTGTCCAAGGCTGGTCTTTTCTCATTCTTATTTCTTCAATAACAACATGTCTTTCACGCTTATCTGTAACAGTTGTATCATGAATATCAAATGTAGCCCCTAATTCTTCTGCTGGAAATACCGGATCCATCATCATATCGGCATGCAAATCAATTGCAAGTTTAAAATCTTTATCATCAGCACCTTTAGGAAGTGTTACATAATAAAAAGTATAATCTTTCCATGTCGCAGCATTGACAATAGCCCCTTTAGATTCAAGCATTCTGTCAAATTCGCCAACTTTATAAGAATGAGTACCTTTAAACATCAAGTGTTCAAGGAAATGAGATATGCCGTTATTGTTATCATCTTCATTTATGGAACCTGTTTTAACCCATGATGAAACATTTACCATTTCACCTTCTTTATGAGCCAGAACAATTTTATGACCATTTTCTCTTTCATATATTTCTACGTCTTTTGTTAAGAACGGATATTTAACCAGTGTTTTATTCATAATACAGCTTCCTCTTTATGTTAATACATTTATTATACCATAATGCAAAAACTTTTGTTTAATATATAATTCATGTATGAATAATGTTTTAAATAAAATTAAGGGAACCGTTGTAGTATCAGTTCAGGCTATGCCATCAGAACCGCTTTATCTTGAAAAATGCATGGCTGCTATGATGAAATCTGTAGTAACCGGCGGAGCCGGAGCACTAAGAGTTGCAGGAGCTAGAGATGTAAGAAATGCCAAACGACTATTCAGTGTTCCTGTAATCGGGTTAACAAAACCAAATATCATTCCAAAAAATTGGAAAGAAATTGTCTATATTACACCGACCTTAAAAGATGTAATTGAACTCATTGAAGCCGGAGCAGACATTATTGCTATGGACGGAACACAACGAAAAAGACCTAATAATGAAAAATTAAAAGATCTTATAAAATTTATTCATATAAATAAAAAACTTGCTATGGCAGATATATCTACATTAGAAGAAGGTTTAAAAGCTGAAGAAGCTGGAGCTGATATTTTATCAACAACACTTGCAGGTTATACACTAGAATCCGTAAATTCCCCGTCGAAAGAACCTGATTTTGAGTTATTAAAACAACTTGTAGAAAACACAAACTTACCTGTAGTATTAGAAGGCAGAATCTGGGAACCCGAACAGGTTAATAAAGCTTTTGAAATTGGAGCACACTGCGTAGTAATCGGGTCTGCAATAACAAGACCACAGCTTATTACTAAAAGATTTGTATTCAGAGATAAGGGGTAGTTATGACAAAAGCACTTGCCATAGATGTTGGCGGTACAAAAATATATTGTGCAATTATTAATGAAAACGGAGAAATTATTTCTGAAATTGAAAAATATCCGACTCCTAAAACATTTAGCGAAATCAAACAAACCTTTGAAAATATTATAAAAAAACACGAAGATAATGTTGATATTATTGCGTTTTCAACCTGCGGAGCTGTTAACAACCAAAATTCGGGGATAGTAGGGTCAACAGGCAATATAGCAAAAGAATATCCTAGAATGAATTTCGCATCTCTTACAACAAAACCTGTATTCATTGAAAATGATGCAAATTGTGCAGCATGGGCTGAATATAAAATTGGAGCATCAAAAAATACCTCCGTTTCTGTTATGGTAACCTTAGGTACAGGCGTTGGCGGCGGTATTATAATAAATAATCAAATTTTAAAAGGGCAAAACGGAGCTGCTGGAGAAATGCATTTTAAAATGTATTCAGATAAAAGACGGAAATGCACATGCGGTTCCTGGGATTGTTTTGAAATATACGCTTCCGGTACAGGATTAAAAATAACAGCAGAGGAAATGCTTAATAATAAAAACATTACAACTTATGATGTTATTAATGGAGTTAAACAAAACGATAATAAATACATTGAAGTATTTAACTCCTGGCAAAACGATATTATAAATGGGCTTATTGGTCTTGCAAATCTATTTGATCCTGATTGCATAGTACTATCAGGTTCACTTGCTGAATTTGTAAATACCGAAACAATTGAACAGGCGGTTAATTCAGAAATAGTAACAACACCTACAAAAGTTTACAAAGCAACTGCAGGAAATTATGCAGGAATGATCGGGGCAGCCTTACTTGCCTTTGAAAAAGGCGGTATATAATGGGAAAATCTAAATCTAGAATTTTCAGAAAAGGTATAAATGATCAAATCACTAAAATTAGCCGCAGTGATGCCATAGTTGAGACTGTAAAATATCTCAATTGTAATAAAAATACAGAAGCTCACAACTTAATTACAATGTTTGGACTTTCCGCGGAAGAAATTCTTGAAGCCGGAGCCAGTTACGAAGCGGTTGTAGCAATGAAAAATATTTTTAAATAAAATGATATCTAGCGTAAGAAACACTTTTAAAAATTTTATATTCTGGTTGAATTGTGCAAGGTTATATACCTTGCCGATTACAGTGTTAAGCTGGATTGTAATATTTATATATGCACTAAAACATAATGGAAATGCCATTCTAGGAATAGTTGCCCTCGTAGGAATTTCACTTGTGCACATGGCAACAAACCTTATTGATGATTATTTTGATTATAAGGTGCTTGTTAAAAATGAAGAATGCCAAAACCAAACAAAAGGATTTAAATGTGCATACTTAAAAAATAATCTTGTTACAATAAATGATTTGAGAAATACAATAATAAGGTTTCTTGCTTGTGCCGGAGTTATAGGCGTATTCTTATTTTTTGCATCAGGAAAAGATGTAATATATTTAGCGATAATTGGATTATTAATTGCTGTCAGTTATCCAAAATTATCACAGAATGGATTAGGCGAAATCGCAGTAATAATCGCGTATGGTCCTCTATTATTTGAAGGGGTTTATTATGTAATGTGCAAAACATTTTCAATAGATGTACTAATTCTATCATTTGCATGTGCACTTTTTACAAATACTATTCTTTACACTCACATGCTTATGGATTTTGATGCCGATAAAACCTCTCATAAAAAGACTCTCTGCCTGTTGCTAAGAACAAAATCCAATGCATTGAATTTTATACTCGTTTTTTATATTACAGGATTTCTAACAATTGGATGGCTTGGAATAAAAACAAACAACTATGCATACTTTTTACCATGGCTTACATTGCCTATGATAATTGATTTATATAATGCACTAAAAAATTACAACAACGACAAAAATAACATGCCCCAATTACATTTCTGGCATCATCCAATTGATAACTGGGATAAAATTAAAGAAACATCCGACGCACCATTTTACTTTAGATTTCTCTACTCCAGAAATATTTCAACCTTGTTCATGCTTCTAACATGTATTGCAATTCTTTTAGCCTAAAAGGCATGTAAAAACTTAGCAAAAAATGTCTTATGTAACGAAATATTAAGTTAAAACAACATGCAAAACCCAGACTATGAGGGGATTTTAAAATTTAGTATATATTTTATAGATACAAAATAGCACTTTTTTATAAGAACTTTTTTTTATATATATGTAAGCGATTTAAATATTAGTAAAAAAAGGAGAATATATGGCGAGAGTATTGATTTCAATGCCTGAAGAATTTTTAAACAGAATCGATCAGGTTGCAGACGGCGAAAATCGTTCTAGAAGTGAACTAATTAGAGAAGCTTTGAGAACGTACATCTACAAGCAAAAAATCAAAGAATCAACAGGAGCACTCCAAAATGCTAATTTGCTTGAGTCGTTGTTGAGTTAATCAGTGGTAAGGAAAAAAGGCGAAACAGATTTGGGAAACACATTATAGAAGCCCTCGAATATTCGGGGGCTTCTATTGTTGTATTGAAACTTATTTAATCCTCCAAAAATCTTTATGGAATAAAACAAGGAAAGGTATAATTTCCAGACGCCCGATTAGCATTAATGAAATATACAGGAATTTTGAAATTGAATGCAGAGACGAATAATTACCCATCGGACCAATAGTGGTTCCGAACCCTGGGCCAATATCACCTATAGCCGAGATAGATGCAGTTACACCAATGACAATATCCTGCTCAATCCAGGTAAGTAAAAATGCAATAAGTGCAGCTATACCAAAATAACAAAATACGAAAAACAAAGTTTGTCTCAATACATCAAAGGCTACAACTTTACCATCAATTTTGATAGTCAAAACAGCATTTGGATGAAGAATTTTATACAATTCATTCTTTATATATTTAAAAATCAATATCCAACGTGTAATTTTGATACCACCACCTGCTGAACCTGAACAAGACGATATAAACATACACATAAACAATAGTAATTTTGCAGAAAAACACCACTGGTGGTAATCATCACTGGAACTTCCCGTAGATGTTGCGACTGCTAAAACTTGATAAAACGCAGAAGTAATCGAATGATAAAAATTATAACTATGATGAACAATTAAATTTACACCCAGCAATCCTGAAAAAAATAACAGCGTAAATAAATATACTCTAAATTCTTCACTTTTCCAGAATAACGATAATTTTCTCTTTGTTAATACTCTTGATTGCAGAACAAAACTCGTACCTGCAATAAACATAAATATAATAATTATCCAATTTATTACTTCAGAATGATACCCTTGAATACTTTCCGGATTTGGAGAGAAACCGCCTGCAGATAAAGTTGACAATGAATTACAAACAGCATCAAACGGATTCATGCCTGCAAGCCATAAACAAAAAATACATAACAAAGTCAAACCAGCATAAACTACCCACAGTGCAGATGCGGTATTCTTAATCCTTGGGGTAAATTTATCTTCCGTTGGTCCCGGAGCCTCAGCAAAGAACATTTGCCTTCCTGCAACCGCAAACTGTGGTAAAATGGCAACGAACAACACGATAATTCCCATACCGCCAAGCCACTGAGTAAAAGAACGCCAGAACATCATTGCCTTTGGATAATCAAACCTCTGCAATACGGTTGCTCCTGTCGTTGTAATTCCAGAAACAGCTTCAAAAAGTGAATCAATCGGACTTAATCCGAAAAACAGATACGGAATTGTAGAAACAAGAGCAAACACAAGCCATGCCAGAGATACAATCATCAAAGCTTCCGATTTTTTAATATCATTTAATGATTCAACTGAAGAATGTTTTACTGCTCTATTTAACAGGCAGCTTGTAAATAAAGTAATAAATCCTGTAGTTATAAAAGGCAAACTTGAATTAAAATCCTGGTAATATAGTGCGATAATAACCGGTATAAAAACAACCAGTCCTATATCTTTCAAAATTAAACTTAGAGCCTTTGTTATATAACTTAATCGCATCCTACACTACCTTAAAATACTCTTTAACTTTTTCCGCAGTATCAGCCTTGGTAAATATTATAAGAATATCATTTTCCCTAATTTGAGTATCACCTTTCGGAATAATTACATGATTTCTTCGCTGAATAATCCCAACAATTGCCGGAGCCGGAAATCTTAAATCCATTATGCGTTTTCCCCCAAAATCAGGATTTACAGGAATTTCAAGAACTTCAGCTTCCCCTTGTTCAACTGTTGCTAAAATATCAACATTAGTTTCATCAATATCGTTTCTTACTTCATTTATAGCTGAAGTTTTTGGAGATACTGCAATATCAATACCGACTTTTTCAAAAAGAGGAATATTTAAAACTTTAGAAACTCTTGAAATTACACGTTTTACTCCTAACTGTTTAACAAGTAGTGAACATAAAAGATTTCTTTCATCGTTATTTGTAACAGAAATAACAACATCAGACTCACCGATTTCTTCTTCATCAAGAAGTTTTAAATTAGTACCATCCCCATTTATTACAAGAGTTTTATGCAGTTCTTCCGCTAAAAATTCACAGCGTTCATAATCTTTTTCTATAATTTTAGTTTTAATTTTTACATCTTCAAGATTTTTCGCAAGCATATAGCCTACATTGCCGCCGCCGATAACAGTAACTGATTTAACCTGTTCTTTTTCATGGAAGAATGTACCAGCAAGAATATCTAAGGAATGAGAAGTTCCCATAAATATCAATTTATCATCCTGATTTATTTCAGTTAGACCATTAGGTATAAACAGTAAATTATCCCGCTTAATACCAACAATGATAGTATCTTTCGTAAATCCGCAATCTTTCACCATTTTTCCTACAATAGAAGAACCGGCTTTTACTTTATATTCTAAAAGTCTTGCCTTTCCGTCTGCAAAATTTTCAACATCAAGAGCATGGGCAACCGTTACAATCCTGAATAATTCTTGAGTCAGCAGAGCTTCAGGCCAAATTACATAATCAATGAAGAAATCACCAAGGTAATCTCCGGTTTTATCAAGCTCCATTGTATTTCTGTATTCTTCTTTCGAAACAAAACAAATTGTTCTGATTCCGCTTATTTTTTTTGCAGAAAGGCATGCAACTATATTTGCTTCATCAAGTGTTGTACAAGCAATAAAAACATCAGAATTTATAATATCAGCAGATTTTAAGACCCCGATATCTGTTGCATTACCATGCACAAAACTTATATCCAGCTTATCAAATTCTGCCGTTCTATTCTCTTCCTTATCAATAACAGTAATGTCATGATCTTCAAAAAATTCTGTAGCAAGAAGACATCCTACTTCTGTTGCTCCATAAATTACTATTTTCATATCTCTACTTTCCTAACATACCAGCCATTGCTAATATATAAACCGCACCGTAAAGTATACCGTTTCTAATAAATATCAACACAAATGTTGCAACAATTGGTGATAAATCAAAAGGTCCTACAGGTGGTATAAATTTTCTAAACAAATCTAAATACAAATCCACAGAAGAACGAAGGGCATTTAGTATCGGATTATTCCAATTTATACCCGGGAACCAGGTTAGTAAACAGCGTACAAAAATCATCAACAAAAATATATAAAAACAATTTGCTATGGCTTCAATAATTTTATATGCTATCATCTTCTGAGTCCTCTTTCGTTTTTTCTGCCTCTTTATTTATTTTTTCTATAAATTCCTCAGGTGTAAGAACAATAATTTCTTTTTCCTTCGGTGCATAAAATTTATTATAAATTTTAACAAGCCCAACTGAGACAAGTCCTAAAGCAAGCATTACTAAAGCCGGAGAAAATGATAATCCCATAAATGGCGGAAGTATATAAAAACCGGCAGCAGTAAATATGGCATGGAACAACGGATAATTCGGATTTATATTAGGAACCCACGAAAGCAGACATGCTCCGAGAATAAAATATAAATACAAATTTATCAGCCTGTTAAAAAATACAATAAACTTAGCCATAAAATCCTCTTATAAATCTAACTTTGTTGTATTCTGACAATCACAGTTGTTTTGCTCTGCCGGAATATTTTCTATCATAGTAAATAATAGAGATTTTAAATTAGCCACATTATTATTAAACACTTCCATAACAGCTTCGTGAGAAACCGGAGGAACATCACCGACTAAACCGGCATCATAATCTGTGATTAAAGAAATATTTAACGGACACATATCCAATTCTTTTACAAGATAAGCTTCTGGAAATGCAGTCATATTAATAACCTGCCAGCCTTGTTTAGTAAAGAAAGCTGATTCAGCTTTTGTAGAAAATCTAGGACCGTTTATAACAACAACAGTACCGGTTTCATGAATTGTAATACCTAAATCTTTACCTGTTTTAATTGCAAGTGCTCTTAATTCCGGGCAATATGGATCAGCCGGTGACGGATGCTGTACAACAGGACCTTCAAAAAATGTTGTTTTTCTTCCGTCAGTCCAATCTACAAATTGATCACAAATTACAAAATCGCCCGGTTTAACTTCTTTTTGTAAACTACCTGCAGCACAAGGAGAAATTACCCTTTTACAACCAAGATGCTTCATAGCCCAAACATTTGCTCTAAAGTTAACTAAATGAGGCGGAATTGAATGATCTCTGCCATGACGAGGCATAAATGCAACCTTATGTTCACCAATTTTACCTAAAAATACACTGTCACTTGTCGGACCGTATGGTGTATCAATTTTTATCTCTTCGATATCTTTTAAAAAGCTGTAAAAACCTGAACCGCCAAACACACCAATTGTTGCTTTATTTAGAATTTCCATAAATTTTATCCCCTTGTCTTATAACTATACTATTTGAATATAGCAATCTTACACTATAAAAAACAAATTTTCAAACCATAAATAAAACTTCACATAGACTAATACAACAGGTGAATATAAAACTATACAGTTTGAGAATATGAAAATGAATATATATTACGTTTAATATAATTAATCTTTTTCATACTTCCAGCTATTCTTAATTCAAATGAGGACATTTGTCCTCTTTTTTTTATGAAAAAATTTTACATCTTATTAAACATGTGCTAATATAAATTCAAAAGAGAGGGATAGAATTATGAAAAAAATATTATCAATAATACTTACAATGTTTTTAACAGCACAACTGTCATTGGCTGCACCTTTTAACGGCAACGCTAAAACAAAAAGAATTCCGGCAGGCACAAAACTATCATTGAAAATGCTGACTCAGGTTGATACATCATTAAACACAGAAGGTACAAGCTTCACTGCAATGTTAGTTTCTGACCAGAAGGAAGATGATGATGTAATATTACCAATGGGTTCAATTGTAAGAGGAAATATAAAAAGCATCACTCCGGCAAAAAGAATGTCAAAAGGTCCGATTCTATATCTTGACTTTGACCATGTTGTAACTCCAAATGGAAGACAGCTTCCATTATCTTTAAATATAGTAGGACGTGCTGATATGACATTTGACGGCGGTATTACTACAACAAAAGGTTATGCAGATGCCTGGAGACAAACTTGCAAAAAATCAGGTCAAATCACAAAAGATACTATTCAATGGGGTAAAGATGTAACAAATACAGGATGGCAGTATGTAGTTGTTCCTGTTGCAGCAGCAGGCGGAGTTTTCGGAACTGCAGGTTACTTTGTTTATGACAGTATCGCTGATATGATTAGAAAAGGTAAAGATGTTCAAATCGGCAGAGATGAAATCCTAAATGTAATATTAGTAGAACCAATTGATGTTCCGGTAATATAAAATATGTCAAAATTTGATAAAATAGAAGAATTACAAGGCTTAATAAAAGAAGATTCCACAAACTATAGAGCAAGACGCCAGCTGGCAGTCTTGCTTTTGGATTGCGGATTTAACGAAGAAGCCCTACAGCATCTTCTTTATTTATCAAAAATGTACACTAATGATGAAGGGATTTTTTATAACCTTGGAATTGTCTATGAAAAATTAAAGAATTTTCAAAAAGCAAAAGAGGCTTATGAAAAAGCTCTGGAAATTGACCCCGAATCAATTGATGCAATATACAATCTCGGGCTTGTTTATACAGAATTAAAAGAATACGAAAAAGCATTAATGTGCTTTGAAATGGTAATTGAGACAGATAAAGACGATTCAAATTCATATTTCAACTTAGGACTTGTATATTTTAAAATGGGTAATTTACCGAGGGCTGTTGATTTTTTTCAAAAAACAATCGATCTGAATGATGATGATATTTATGCTCACTTTTATATTGGAAATATAATGAAAGAATTTGGAGACTTAGAAGCCGCAAGAGATAAGTTCAAAAAAGTTCTGTCTATCTCACCTGATTACAGCTGGGCATATTATAATATCGCAGTAATAGATTACGATGAAGGTAATATACAGCAGGCAATAGACAATCTAAAACAAACAATTGCCCTTAACCCGATAGATATTGAAGCTTATAAGATTCTTGCAAAAATTCATACAAAATATGAAGAATTTAATGAAGCAAATAAGGTTATGACTGTTGCTCTGAACAATTGTGAAAAAAGCGGAGACTTATACTACATACTAGCAGAAACATTTAAAAAAATTGACGATTATCAAAATTATCGGAGCAACTTAGAGTTAGCTATAAAAAATCACCAAACATTGTCTGTTCCTGTTTCTGTATTAAAAGAAAAACTTAAAAAGATTAAGGCATAATAATGAAAAAGACAATTTTTATACTATTATCGTTATTTATAACTTTAATAACAAATCCGGTAAATGCTCAAAAAATAGAGGGATATAATAATACTTGCAAACAACTATCAACACATGCACACACTGGTATTGTAAACTGCGACGACAAATACGGAGTGTATGATAAGCATAATAAAAAATTCATTATTGAACCAAAATTTGACTCAATAGAACGAGTATCTATGTATAATATGAAAAACTACTACTATCTGACGAAACTTAATAATAAAAAAGGGCTCCTCTCATCAGATGGCACAGAATTACTTACTCCTAAATACGATTTGATAGCTATCTATTCTTCTTCTGAGCCAGATAAATTAAAAGTAGAAATAGATAATAAATCCGGCATATATTCTATTACTAAAAAAGATTTTATTATTCAACCTGTTTATGAAAAAGTGAACTTGATAGATAACAATAAAGCATATCAAATCTCACACAATCATGATATTAAAATAATAAATAGTAATGGAAAAGTAACATCCGAATTAAAAATAGATGTAAGTAAGTGTATAACTAAAAAAAAATGTATTGTTCAAAATAATACTAAAGTCGGATTATATGATACCGAACATAACAAATATATATTAGAACCAATATTCGATGAAATAATCAATAAAAACAACAATATTATACAAGTTAGTCGAAACAATCTTCAAGGTTTATATACTCTAGATGGAAAACTAATATTAGATGCAGAATTTACCCATATCGATCCATATTTTACTTATACAAATCCATTTTTTACTGGAGATAAACAAATTAACAGAATCTTAGTTAAAAAGAATAATAAATATGGCATATATGATGGAGAAAAAGGGAAATATTTTATAGAACCAAATTATGACCATATAGTATATAGTTGCAAAACGTACAAAACAATACCTTCTGAGAAAACCTACATAGTAGTTTATAGAGTTTTGACAGATAATAAAATAACATTAATAGATAATAATGGAAAGGACTTGCTTGGTGAAAAATTTGAAAGTATAAGCAATGCGACCCCTATAGATTCTACAATATGCTTAGATCAACTACTTGTAAAAGATAATGGAAAATTTGGTGTATATAATGCAATTACACATAGTTATTTTATTGAACCAAAATTTGATAAAATAGTATTATATACAAATAAAAAATATAACAATATGTGGGAAGTAAAAATAGCAGACAAAGTTGGACTGTTAGACAATTCAGGGAATATAATATTTGATACTATATACGATTCATTTGAAATTTTCCACGACAACAATCGATATATTGGAGTTGAACAAAATAAAAAATTTGCAGTATACGATATAAAAAATCAAAAATTAAGTAAATTCATATACGATAGTGTAACACTTAACAAATTCGATGAATTAGTTGTACGAAAAGGAAATAATAAAAACCTATATAAACCAGTAGTTTCAACATTAAAAACTGCAGGATATGTAATTATATGGCTTCCATTAATGCCAGTTTATATATGTGTATTTGGGATAATTCCAATAGTAGGAGTTATGATGATGTAAACAATTAGCACATATTTTTGTGCTAAAATATAGACATTAAATAATATATGAGGAATTAACGCTTATGAAAATGTCAAAATTATTTGTACAAACCCTGAGAGAATTTCCTTCAGATGCGGAAGTTGTCTCTCATAAAATGCTTGCCCGTGCAGGCTATATCAGAAAACTTACATCCGGTGTTTATAATTATTTACCTTTAATGTGGAGAGTTTTAAGAAAAGTTGAAACAATCGTTAGAGATGAAATGGATAAAGCCGGAGCTCAAGAACTTTTGATGCCGTTTGTTCAACCTAAAGAATTATGGGTTGAATCCGGAAGATGGGAAGCTTACGGGAAAGAATTAATGAGATTAAAGGATCGCCACAACCGTGAAATGTGTCTTGGACCAACTCACGAAGAAATTATCACAGCAATTGCCCGTGACGGTTTGAAATCTTACAAACAAATGCCTGTAAATTTATACCAAATCCAATCAAAATTCAGAGATGAAGTCAGACCTCGTTTCGGACTATTGAGAGGTCGTGAATTCATTATGAAAGACGCATACAGCTTCGGAACATCACAAGAAGATTTAGATAAAGAATACAAAAATATGTGGGAAGCTTACACAAGAATTTTCAAACGCTGCGGACTGGATACAAAAGCAGTTCAGTCTGATTCCGGTGCAATCGGCGGAAGCGTTTCTCACGAATTCATGGTAATCACCGATACGGATGCAGGTGAAAATGATGTATTCTACTGCGAATGTGACTACTCAGCAAACTCAAATCACGCAGTATCAAATCTTCCGGAAGCAGTTGTTGACGGAGAAAAATATTTTAATGAGTGTAAGATTATTGATACTCCAAACACTCATTCTATTGAACAGCTTTGCGAATATTTAAACATTCCATCAACAATAATCTTAAAAACTCTAGTTTATATTGTTGATAAAAATCCTGTATTAGCTTTAATAAGAGCAGATAAAACAGTAGAAGAAACAAAACTAATGAATGCCGTTGGTGGTATGGAAATTAGAATTGCAACAAGTCCTGAAATTGAAGAACTTATGCAAAATAACGGATTTAATGCAGTTCCGGGATTTATAGGTCCTAAAGGATTTAAAGATATAACAATTATTGCTGATAACACCGTTAAAGATTTGAAAAACTTTGTTGTCGGCATAAACGAAACCGATAAACACATGGTTGGTGCTAATCTTTCAGACCTTGAACTCGGAGAAATCAAGTACGAAGATATCAGACTTGTTGAAGCTGGAGAGCTTTGTCCTGAATGCGGTAAACCATTAAAAGTTACCAGAGGTATTGAAGTTGGTAATATCTTCCAATTAGGAACAAAATATTCAAAACCAATGAATGCTGTATACCTTGATAAAGACGGCAAATCAAAACCTTATATTATGGGCTGCTACGGAATCGGTATTTCAAGAACAGCTGCGGCTGCAGTTGAAGCTCATCATGACGATTGGGGTATCAAATGGCCTTTAGCTATTGCTCCATACCACGCAATTATAGTTCCAGTAAGCACAAAAGACGAAACTCAAATGTCAGTTGCAACAAAAATGTATGAAGAACTATTGGCAAACGGTGTTGAAGCAGTACTTGACGATAGAGACGAAAGACCGGGTGTAAAATTTAAAGACGCAGATTTAATCGGCTTCCCATTCCGTGTCACAGCAGGTAAAACGCTTCAAGAAGGCAACGTTGAATTTGTAATAAGAGAAACAGGCGAGAAAATTACAATGAAACCAGAAGAAGCAGTTCAACGAATTATAGAAGCAGTTAAGAATATTAAATAATAAAATATAAAAAGGACTTTCTAAAGAAAGTCCTTTTTATTTACCATTTTTTAAAAATAAAAAATACAGCTAAAATTATAAAACAAAACCCGACCAAATAATTCCATTTAAATTGTTCTTTAAGATAAAAAACAGAAAAGAAACTAAATACAATTAAAGTAATAACTTCTTGTATAGTTTTTAACTGTGCTGCATTATAAACGCCATACCCAAGCCTATTTGCAGGGACTTGAAAACAATATTCAAATAACGCAATTCCCCAGCTTACAAGAACAACAAGCCATAATGCAGAACTTCTAAATTTCAAATGCCCATACCATGCAAAAGTCATGAAAATATTTGATATCAATAATAAAAATATAGGCATAATCGCTCTAATCATTTAAGAATCCTCATTTTTCAGGTAATAACAACTATTATTATAAAACAAATAAAATGCTTGACAGTAAAAGTTTTTTTGCATATAATAACTTACATAAGCACTTGCCGGTATAGCTCAATTGGCAGAGCAACGGTTTTGTAAACCGTAGGTTGTAGGTTCGAGTCCCATTACCGGCTTTTTTACTGAAAATATGAGCCCAAGCAAGTCTTTGTAACAAAAGAAAGGCAGACTTAAATAAAAGAAAGCTGAAACTAAGAAATTAGTACTTGCCAATGACTCTCAGTAAATAAAACTCAAGCCCTTGTGGCTCAGAGGTAGAGCACTCCCTTGGTAAGGGAGAGGTCACGAGTTCAAGTCTCGTCAAGGGCAAATTTTAAGTCTTAAGCGGGGCATCGCAAGATAATCCGTGACAGCAAATTGAAAATTAAATAAGGGTAGGTGGCCGAGTGGCTAAAGGCGACAGACTGTAAATCTGTTCTCGCGAGAGTACGGTGGTTCGAATCCACCCCTGCCCAAATTTACAAAAAAGATGTTAGAATTACAATTCTAACATCTTTTTATTTTTCAATATATCTTTTACTGGAAGTTAATCATTGTTTACTTGAGCAGCACCAGGTTTATAATCACTTTTCTCTGCAATAACAAATTTATCAATTCTTGAATTTGCATCGTTTAATTTATTTGCTTGAGCTTCTGCTTCATATAAGAAAGTTAAATCTCCATTATTTCGGAACACACCTTGTTTAAACGAAGAATTTTTTACTGCTTTTTCAGCACCTTCGGAATCTACTACGACAGCTTTTACAGAATTTCTGCCAAAGATTTTCTTTATAATAATATTTACAGGGTTTTCTTTTTGTCTTTCTATAGTCGCATTAAGAGAATTCCAAAAAGAAGTATAATCTGAGACATCTGTTGGATGTGCATTTTCTGCCAATATATCGGATAATTTCATAGCCTGAGCTTTGATTACCGGAATTGCTTTTTTATCAACAAGTACTGCCATTCCAAAACTCGGAGAATTTTTACGTTGACAATTATAGTTCGCAACAGATGGAGTATTTATTCCAAGATTCATCAGTAAACCTACTTTCTAAAATTATTAATTACACACAGTATATAACTTAGCTGAATATATAAATTGCCAATACATAAAATATTTGTTACATATTTTAATAATGCTAATACTGTTTATAGTTAAAATATTGCAAATTAAAGGTTGTTATAATATTATACAGAAATGAAAATTTTGCCGAAAACATACATATCTAATTACAAAGCTCGAATAAATTATACATGGCAGCATAAAAAAGCTTTTTTACAGGTTGAAAAAGAATTAAAAGGGAAAAATACTATTGGGGGATATACCCACGATCTTGACAAACTTATAATGTACATTATAGGTATACCAAAAATGACTGCCCACAAAATACATAGGAGTTTAGCCGGTCACCACGTACACAAGGGAAAAATTAGAAATCCAGAAAACGCTGTAATTGACTGGGAATGTGCTAGGTTAACAAAACCTGACAAACAAATGACAGCCCGAGAAACATTTGAAAAACTTTATTCAAATGTTGAAGGTATAGAAGATATTTTAAACAAATTTAAACTATAAATACTGAAAAGCATATAAAAAAGAGGTCTGCTTTCACATTGCAGACCTCTTTTTAAAATTAAATTAACTAAGCATAAACAACAGGTTTAAATGGAACTTTCTTTAATAAACGTCCCTGTATATCAATATCATAACGAATTCCTTCAAAAAGGATATTCCCACTCATAACTCGTTTAAATTGTTCTTCTGGGTGCTGTTCCACATAAACTTCTATTTCGCGTAATAAACGAGCACTGATAGGCTGACCTACTTTTTGAGAAGCTGATGCCGGCAATTTTTCAGTAGTAAAAAAAGAGTCTTTAGATAATCCATTATGAAATGACTTATTATTGACTAAATCTGCGGTTTTATTACCAACCGTTTTAAGAGATTGATGTAAATTTGCTGTAATTTTAGAATTATTAAAATAATTACGAGGAGCTATATACATATCTAACCTTTCATTAAAATTTGTACACTACACGATATAAAGAGAATGAATAACAAAAATTGCTTTATTTATACATTCCCGTTAATAAATGTTAACATTGTACAATAATAAAAAACGACATGACTGTCGTTTTAAAAACCTGGGCAGTACTGGACTCGAACCAGCGACCCCCACAATGTCAATTTGATACGCTACCAACTGCGCCAACCGCCCGTTTTTATATGAATATTCTACCAGAATAATAAAAGCCTGTAAAGGTATTATAAACCTTACTCGCCAACTATTTTATTTAAAAAATCGGTTCCTTCTTGACTATTAATCATAGCCTTAGCCTGTTCTTTTGCCAGTTTCACAAAACAGCCCATACCTGAATATTCAAATTCAGCCTGTCCTTGTGCAATCATAGCTTCTTGTTCTACAAATGTTCTAAAATATTTAGAATAATCAACTTTACCATCGGGGTTGTAATAACCGACATTCAAAAAATCATCCAAATATTTTTGAATTTGTTCAGTCAAATTACTATCCTTCTTAATTACACCCAAAGTATCTATAACTTTTGCTCTGAAGTCTTCTAAATTTGAACGATACGGGCGACCTGCGGTTTCTACCATTTCATTAAATGCACTCATATTGCCGCTTTTATATAAATTATATCCAGTCATATACAAATATTGGTCTTGAGGTGTTGCTAAAAATCCTGAATTCATAACTTCTTGAGGAGTTTTTTGTGTTATCAAATTTACCAAAGAAATTCGTAAATTTTCTAAATACTTACGAGAACACAAATCTAAAGCATTTTCGCCAATTTCTTCGTGTCTTAAAATTTGCATATTTTGATTATAATGCATCAACTCATGACGCATTGAACTAAATAATGACATTTTATTTTCCATTATCGCATCCGGAATATTTTTATTAACAACAATCATATTTGATAATGGAGAATAAGCCATAGGTGTATCTGAAGAGATTTCCATATTAAATAATGCAGGGCGTATCTCTTGCGGATAACCAAACTTTTTAGTTAATAATTCATAGGAACTAATAATAAAATCTTTACCGCTTAACTTTTTCAATTCTGCAAATTCATCAGGTGTAACTCCGCTGCTATACCTTCTGGAAACAATATACTGTTGAACAATATTTCTATCAAGATGAGTTAAATTTTTACAAACTTTTGTATTTGGAATAACTGTGAATACATCTTTTAGGTTCACTGCCTGAAAACTTGGCTTAGAAACTTTATTATCATATAATCCGGAATTTATTGATTGAACTTGCATTATTTTTACCTATGTTTAACTATTATTCTTATTATAGGTAAAAAACAAACAAAATATATTTTGCTACCTGTTTAAAGCAATAGAATCTTTTAGATGTTGAATAAATTCATCTCGATACAAAAATCCAAGATGTGCTCCGTTATCTACAAGTACAGTCTTTGTTCCGGTATACTCTTTCAAACGTTTTAACTGAAAAGTATTTGTCAGATAATCATTAATTGAATGATAAATTTTGTAATTATCGTTATTAGCCAAAAACTCTGAAATCGAATGCAAACTTGTTTCATAAGTAAAATCATCACTAGCCTTATCAGAAGCAGAAAATAGATATTTCTCAGCATAGTCCTGATAATTCATATTATTTATAACATGATAAATATCACTTTTACTGGATTTTGAGCCATTTTCAATCGTAAAAATAAGGTCAGATAGCTTTTGATGCATAATAAAACCGGTAATTAGCTTACCTTCTTCATCGGTGAATGGTAAAGCTGTAATTTCTTTTTTCTTTTCATCTTTAGATTCATATAACTTTAAAACTTTAGCCGCTGTAACTGCAACCCTTTGTTTTAAATCATCAGGAGCCTTACTCCATTCTTCAGAATTTTTATCAATTTGTTTCATTGCATAAGTTAATTCTACAGGCGGACAAATAGATATAAATTTAGCATTGCCAAGAGTATTATTTTTAGATTCACTTGCTGCAATAAATAACGTAGTTAACGCTCCAAAAGATGTACCGATAAATAATTTATCACCAACTTTACACTGATATTTAGCCTCAAGAGACTCTACAATTCTTGCACTTACATTCTTTAATAATTCGGCATCATAAGCAGGTAGTCCAGGTTTATAGTTATCCGGCATACTTTTAACAAATTCCCACTGAAAATGGCTGCCCTGAATTACAACAGAATAGCCTGCATCATATAAAATTTTGGCAAGTAACACCGAATGGCTGGACATAATACCCTCGCCTATAGATGGGTAAACAAACGCAATAGGTGAGTTTTTATCTTTTTGCATTATATAGCGAAATTTATAATTATCTTTCCCGTCAGTAACAGTTACAGACGAGGTTCTAATCCTCTTTGAAAAACTTCTGTTCCAGACTGAAAGTTCATTCCAGACAGACTCATCAACTCCCGGTAAATCAAATAAAGCTGTTCTCATTGAATCAACAACAGGTGACTGCGGATGATAATTAGGTAGAATAATATCTGAATTTAATTTAAATTCAGCACCAGGATTAGTTAAAAACTCATCCATAAAAGTTCCGCCCTTGATAATATCAGGAGTAATAATCTCTGAACTTACTTCAATCTCCACAAGTTTATTATCTTTTTTTACAGCCGGAACAGGTGCAGGTTCAGGAGTTTTTTCTACAAGTTTTGGAGGTTCATCCTCAAATTTTGGCATATTTTTAAACAAATCAATCCTGTCTAAATTTGCACATTTAATATATCTTTCAAGCCCATAAGCCTTTTTCGCAATTTCATAAGGGTCTGCATAAGTTGATTCGACCATTTTGATTAAAGGCTGCATATAAGAGGTTTTATTTATAGTTAAACCTGCTTTTACAATTGCCAGAACCGGAGTAGCAATATATGAACCCGGATTCAATGCAGTATCAAGCAATTTACCTAAAAGACCACGCCAACAGGTAAATGATAAAACCGGACATACGAAATAATGACCGGGCTTAAGTTTGCAACTGGCAAGAGCTTGTTCCATATTTTCGGTAGACTGCTCCAGGTTGAACAAATGCTTAGCCGGATCATACATACCTCCCAAACCAATTATAGTATTAGTAAAAAACCTGATTGTTTCATTTTTACATGTAACAAAGTCGCGTTGAATTAAACTGCTCATCAGCCGTATTGGATATTCAATATTATTTGTCACACCTTGAATTCTATCCATACAATATTCCGGCATTAATGATGACCATAAAATATGTATCGGGCGGATTGCATACTTATTCAACTTTAAATTAAAATTAAACATTTTTCTATTAAAATTTTCATACCTATCCTCGCCTAAATATTCAAAAGCATAATCAGGATATTTTGATTCCTGTGCCAAAACAACAATGGAATTAGGAAATATTAAACAGAACAATAGTCCCAATGCAACAAACTTTTTATTTATCATTTTCTCCTCATAGATAAATGTATTATTTATAATCAATTCATTCTAGAAATAAATGATAAAAAACTTTATTACACAACGGGGTAAATTTAATAATTATTTTCCATTCATTGTAGCATGGACTAATTCATAACTTGTACGTTTACCTTTTTCCCTTGGAAGAAAAAAGGCTTCAAAAACAGAATTCTCAGGATTTCCGGATTTTAATACTCTACTAATATAAGAACGTATATTTTTATAATAAGTATTTGAAGCATCTTTTCTATAATACAAATCACCGCTTGTTAAGGTATCTTTTGCTTCACTTTCGGTCATATTTAATTGATGTTTCGCGTAATTAATCTTATCGCGGATAAATTTCTTTGCTTCACCAATCATTTTGCCGTTTTCATCTGCAACGTCAACAGTATTACCGGTAAGTATATAAGGGTTTAAATTACCGGAATAAGTTTTATCATAAACAGATCTTGCAATATCTCTATGCCTGTAATCTTTATCTCTATTCTTAAAAAATCGAACTAATCGTTCTCTCAATGTCTTATCCAAATCAGACTCGGTTTTAACCTTTGCACCGGCAGGTCTTTGAGATAAATTATGAGCATAATTCAAATAAGTAATCAACTTTCGCTGCAATGTTCTTATTAAATCATGCGACTCAACCCTAACCCAGTTTCCTGCATCATCAGAAATAAAATATCTTGCAGGATGAACCGCAGTAAATGAAGGTTTAGCATAAGAATACGCGGAGTACGAACTACTATCCTTTACAGAAATATTATTAATAATCATAAAAACCCCGAAATATTAAGACCACATTGCTTGATATTATTAAAAACCACAAAAATTTTATTTGCTAGTGTGAAGAAGATTTGTCGTTACAGAATTTAACAATAAATATAAATTACCGGTTTTGTATGGTAAATTTAATAAGTGTATATTTATAGGAGGGACTATGAAAAATTTATTAAAAGGCATTATGGCATTAACCATTATGTGTTTTGCTGCAGCACCTGTCCTTGCATTTCCTGACGTAAGCGACAATCACTGGGCTGCTCCGCAAATCAAATTATTATCAGAACAAGGCGTAATTGTTGGTTATCCTGATGGAACATTCAAACCTGATAACAATGTAACAAGAGCAGAATTTGCAGCTATGGCAATCAGAGCATTAGGTCAGCAGCATACAAAAGTTGCTCAACCTGTACATTTTTCAGATATTGATGAAGAATACTGGGCTTATTCAGATATTCAAAAAGCATTATATTTTGACTTAATCTCATGCGATAAAGCAGGTGAACTATTCAGACCGGAAGATTCTGTATCTAGAGCAGAATCATTATCAGTTGCGGTAAATGCATTGACAACTGAAACAATTAGCAAAGCTAAAGCTCAAGAAGTTCTGGCAAAAGCTTATATTGACGCAAATATTATTCCTGAATGGTTTATTATTCCTGCCGGTAAAGCTGAAATTTTAGGTATGGTAGTAGTTGCTCCAAGTGCAGAAAAAGCAGCGTTAGAAGCTGAAAGACCTGCAACAAGAGCAGAAGTAACTGCAATTTTATTCAAAATGATGGAACAGGCTAAACTTAATCCAAATGCAAAATTAGCAGAAGCTATGAGAAAGAAAACCGGCGACGGATTTGTTGTTGATAGTGCAACAGTTCAGGGAAGCATCGGAACTATTCCTGCAGGAACAATTTTACCTATCAAATTAACAACATACATAAGCTCTCAATCTTCACAAGGCGGAGCAATGTATACTGCAACTGTTCCTCAAAATTACATAACAAGAGATAAATTCATCTTAGTAAGAGAAGGTGCAGCTTTAAAAGGACAGCTACTTGATGTTAGACCTGGTCAATATTTTGTTAGAAACGGTGTATTAGTTCTAAAAAATGCTTTAATTACAACTGAAAATGACCAAACTACAGTATTTGACGGTACTGCAGAAATCTACAAAGATAGAAACTGGTGGATGAAATTCGTAAGATGGGCATTCAAAGGTGAAAAATTAGAAGTAGCAGCAGACGGTTATGCAAACATGAAGCTTCTAAAACCTTTAAAAATCGACCTTACTAACGGTTGGATATATGAATAATAAATAAAAAGTACAACACTAAAAGAGGTAAGTTTTTAAACTTACCTCTTTTTATAATTATAAATTCTCTAATGCTGCAATTTTCATATCTTTGAAGTCCGGAGTTCGACCTGTCCAAATTTGTTCGGCGGCAAGTGCCTGATGTATAAACATATCAACACCATTTATTGTTTTATACCCATTTTTTTGTGCAAGCTTTAATAGAAGAGTTTTCTTTGGATTGTAAATAACATCATACACTACAGCACCTTGCGGCAGGGTACACAATTCTCTCTCTTCTACCGGAGTTAAATCTGCAGCTCTGCCTAGCATACCAATAGGTGTAGTATTAACCAAAATTTGAATATCAGACAAATCACGAATTCTTTCAATTTGGTAAGAATTAAATTCTACATTTGGGAAAGTTTTTCTTAAATATTCCAAAAACTCAATACTGTTAGGAACATTACGGGTAAATAATTTTATTTCATTCACCTGAGATTGAACAAGTGCAGTTATTGCAGCTCTTGCAGCTCCACCGGTACCTAATACCCCTGCAGTTTTACCGCACAGAGTTACATCCTGCGGAATTGCATTCTTGAACCCTATAACATCTGTATTGTATCCTTTTAATTCTTTTGTTTCTGCATCAATAACAACCGTATTTACAGCATTGACAAGCCCTGCTGAAGCATCAACCTCATCCAGAAACATTGTTACAGGAAGTTTCAAAGGTATTGTAACGTTAAATCCTGAATAATTATTAAATTTTAAAAACTTAATCCTATCAACAAGTTTTTCAGGCGGAGTTTCAAGAATTTCGTAAGAGGCATTTAACCCAAGACTTTTAAAACCAGCATTATGAATATATTCTGATAACGAATGCCCTAAAGGATAGCCGATAAGAGCAAATTTCTTAGTACCGTTTTCATCAATTTTTATACTTGCGGCAGAAGAAATATTACCTGTATAAGGTGTAGTTTCTACAGGTTGGGAAACAGGTTTATAGTTTCCGGTGTATACAGCACCTGTTGTTTGATTATTAGGCGAGGAATAAGAATAACTTTCAGGGCTGGAAACAGATGAGACATTTGAATAAGTCGTACTCCAGCCGGAAGATGTGGAAACTGTATTATCTGTCGAAACATGGCTCTGAGAATATACACTTACATTAGTTTCTTGCGGTGTTTCAGTATTATTAAAACTACTTTGAGACGATGATACAACGGGTGCAGAAACTTCAGCATTTTGAAACTCTGATGAATTTATATTATTTTCCTCAGCTTCCATCTGAGCTTTTAACTCAACAAGAGATACACTCTGCCCCTGAGCTTTCAACTCTTTATAACGTTTCAATAATTCCATCTTATCGACAGCCATAATAAAAATCCTTATGATTCTTGAGTTTCATTTTCTTCGGAATCTTTTTTGTAACCACATTTCAAACTTGAACATGTAATTACAGTGCCTTTTTTCAATACTTTTTTAACAAGTAAGCTGCCACATGTCGGACAGGTTTCTCCGGTTGGTTCGTTCCATAGTACAAAATCACAATCCGGATATTTGTCACAGCCAAAAAATACTGTTCCACGTTTTGATTTACGCTCAACAATTGTACCTTTACCACATTTCGGGCAGGTTACACCTGTAGATTTTCTATAAGGTTTACGGTTTTTGCATTCAGAATTTGTACATTCCATATACTTTCCGTAAGGTCCGATTTTGAAAATCATATCAGAACCGCATTTTTCGCATTTTTCTTCACAAACTTCCTGCGGTTTAGATGCTGTGCCTTCTTCGCTTGCTTCCTGTTCAGCTTCCATTTCCTGCATAACATTTAATGACATTGCGGTTTTACATTCAGGATAACCGGAACAGCCGAGGAATTGTGAGCCAGCTTTACTTGTTCTTAAAACCATTGGTCTTCCGCAATTAGGGCAGGTAACTTTTGTTTCTATGGTAACTCTTTCTGCGGTTTTCATAACAGAATTTACTTCTTCCATAAACGGAGTGTAAAAATCTTGCAAAACTTTAACCCAAACGGCTTGTTTTTCTGCAATTTTATCGAGTTTTTCTTCCATTCCTGCTGTAAATTTGTAATCCATAATGTCGGAGAACTGTGCAACAAGCTGTTTTGACACAGTTCGACCAAGAAGTGTCGGCCGTAGAGCTTTGTCTTTTTTCTCAACATATTTTCTGGTTTGAATTACCGTAATAATTGTCGCATAAGTTGATGGACGTCCAATTCCATGTTCTTCCAGAGCTTTAACCAGAGAGGCTTCGTTGTATCTTGGAGGTGGCTGTGTGAAATGCTGCTTAGGTTCAATTTTTTTACAAAGAACTTTGTCACCTTTTTCAAGATCTGGAATTTTTGCATCTGATTCTTTTTCATCTTCTTCCGAATCATTGTACAGCGTCAAAAAACCGTCGAACATAATTTTACTGGTTCCGGCTTTAAGAGTGTAATCACCTGAATTGATTTCAATTGATTTATTTGCAATTTCAGCAGGAGCCATTTGAGAAGACATGAATTTTTCCCAAATAAGCTTGTATAATTTGTATTGGTCGTTATCAAGATATTGTTTAATGCTTTCCGGCGTACGTTCAGGATATGAAGGGCGAATAGCTTCGTGAGCGTCCTGTACGTTTTGTTTACCTTTTACATAAACATTGGCTTCTTTCGGGTAATATTTTTCGCCGTAGTTTTCTAAAATAAAATCGTGAGCCATATTCATAGCATCATCTGAAACTCTGACAGAGTCTGTTCTCATATAGGTAATCAAACCGACCGGAGTACCGTCAATTTCAATACCTTCATAAAGTTTTTGAGCAACCTGCATTGTTTTAGAAACGCCAAAACCCAGTTTTGAAGATGCTGCACGCTGCATAGTAGAGGTGATAAACGGTGCTGTTGGTTTACGTTTGATTGTTTTTTTAGTAACTTTTGAAACTTCAAATTGTGATTGTGGATTAGCGAGATAATCAACAATTTTTTGAGCTTCATCTTTATTTTTTATAGTTTTTTCTATAGCTTTGTTTTTAATTTTAGATAATTCCGCATCAAAAATTTTGCCGTCTTTGTCAAGTTTTGTATGTATTGACCAGTATTCTTGCGGAATAAAGTTTTCAATTTCTTCTTCTCTTTCGCAAATCATACGAAGTGCAACAGACTGTACACGGCCTGCAGAAAGATTTCTGTTGCCGATTTGTTTCCATAGAACAGGACTTAATTTAAAACCTACAAGTTTATCAAGAATTTGTCTTGTCTGCTGTGCTTGAACCATATCCATATCAATAGAACGAGGATTTTCAACTGAATATTTAACTGCTTTTGGTGTAATTTCATTAAATACAATTCTATATATTTTTTCATCAGGCACTTTTAAAATTTGTCTGACATGCCACGCAATAGCTTCTCCCTCACGGTCGGGGTCGGATGCAAGATAAATTTTATCGACTTTTTTTGCCATGTCATTTAGTTTTTTTACCACCTGCTGTTTACCGGGGATTATTTCAAATTTCGGTTCAAAGTTATTGTTAACATCAAAACCAAGGTTTTGCGTTGCTGCGTCCTTTGTCGGCAAGTTTCTAACATGTCCGTAGCTTGCTTCTATTTGGAACGCGTCGCCCAAAATTTTCTTGATTGTTTTCGATTTAGCAGGAGACTCTACTATAACTAACGATTTTTCTTTTGTCTTACTTGCTGTTGCCATTTATTTTCTATACCTTTTTGTATCTATCCCCGTTACATTGTTTAATTATGCCCTTAAGCTCCATTGTTGTCAAGTTCATAAGTAAATCATCCAGTTTCAAACCGGTAAGTGATAAGAGTTCATCAACACCTTTTTCTTCGATTTGAATATTGTTAAAAATCTTTTCTTCATCCAGCGTAAGCATTGGCAGTGTAAGCTGCTGCTGTGATGTATTTTCTTGTTTAATTTCCCAGTTCAGTGCATTTAAAATATCAGAACTTTCAGTTACGAGTGTAGCTCCGTTTTTCAAGAGTTTATAAATCCCCTGAGTATTCGGATTAGAAATTTCACCAGGAATACACATGAGTTCTCTTCCTTGTTCAAGTGTTAAATTTGCAGTAATTAAAGCACCGCTTTTTAAAGAAGCCTCTGCAACAAGTGTTCCGTAAGAAAGTCCTGAAACAATTCTGTTCCTTTGCGGAAACCTGAATTTGATCGGTTCAAATGTTGGATAATATTCTGTTACAACTGCACCGTAACCGTTTTCAATGTTCTGGTAAAGAGTTTTGTTGCTTGTCGGATAAGTAAAATCAAAACCGCTTGCAATCACTCCGATTGTTTTAATATTATTCTCAATTGCAGCAGAATGAGCAACTGTATCAATTCCTGATGCAAGACCGGAAACTATACAAATATCCGTATTTCCTAATTCTGAAATAATTTTTTTGAGATTGCTTCTTGCATTTGTACTTGCCTTACGAGAACCTACAACGGCTAACGTTTTATCCAGATTACACTCAAAAAGTTTTCCCTTGTAATAAAGAACTGCCGGCGGATTTTCAATGTTTTTTAACATTACAGGGTAGTTTTCATCTTCCAGGGTCAAGAAATTAATCCCGCGGGTTTCAACTTCAGTGTATATCCTGTCTATATCAACTTTATCTCTATATTTGATAAAATTTTCAGCTTTTTTTACGCTTAACCCGTCAATATTTTTGAGTTCATCAATTGAAGCATTAAAAGCTTTTTCTATATCTCCAAAATAATTATAAAGCCGTTGAATAAATCTGCTGTCTATTTGTTCTATTGAAGAAAATGCAATCCAGTACTTATTCTTCATTCCCTTTAATCTGTCCCTTCATATTTAATACTTGAACTGTAGATAATCCCTATTAGTTATTCTTTTTCTTTTTTATACTTTCAATTAATGCATTTGCTTTATCTTTTTCTTCCTGCGGGATGTCAAAATTTAAATAATCTTCAAGATACTCTATTGCATCATCATAGTCGCCTCTAGCCATAAATAATATTGCAACTTTTTTATATGGTAGAGGGAATTTATTATTAGAAGCAATTGCTTTTAAAAAGTTAGAAATAGCCTTATCAATTTCGTCATTTGCCTGATAAGCTTCGGCAAGATAATAATAAATCCATTCATTATCATCTTTGTATTCTAAAACATTTTCAAAGTTTTCGATAGCAGAATCATAATTACCCAAATCAAAATAGATTTTTGCTAAATCATAATATGCATCATAATTATCAGGTTGTCTGTCAAGTATAAATTCCAATTCATCAATAGCAAGGTCTCTCTTTGTATCTTCCATATAAAATCTTGCAAGATAATGCCTAAAAATCAAGTCATCAGGAAGCATATCAATAGCAAGAGATAATACATTAATACCTTCACCAAGTCTTCCTTGCTTGTAATAAATATCAACAAGGTTAATATAACATTGAGGAATCTGCGGATTTAATTCAATACATTTAAGGTAGTTTTTTTCTGCCTTTTCATCATCTCCGATGTTTGCATAGCATAATCCAAGATTGTTGTATACTTCTGCGTTATCTGTTTCTTGTTCCAGAATTGCAGTAAATAAATCTATTGCTCCGTTCCAATCTTTGTTTTTGAAACATTCAATTGCTTTATCAATTTTTTCTTTCATTATTATCCCTTGTTATTATAACCCTAATGTCACATTGTCATCTGAACCTGAACCGATATTTTTTATAACAGTTCTTGTATTTCCTTGAGCATCAAAACTCTTAGGTTTCATTGTCATTTTAATTCTATCAGCAAAAATTGTTCTTACACCTTGAGTAATACTTGAACGTCCAGTAAAATATGCTTCGTTTGGTTTATTTGTTCCAGCAGCAGGATACAATGTAACCTTAGGACCAGCAGCATAATAATCCTGATACCAGATTCTTACATTATTACTTGCATTAAAAATACCGCGTTTTTGGTTATATTCCTGATATCCTGATTTTAATGTAAGCTTAGAGCCGTCTTCCATTGTTGCGTTAGATGTTGTATTACCATAAGCTGTTAAGTTACCGGAAGATGCTTCATAAACAAATCTATCAGCATAAGATTCATTATGTTCTTGTTTTACACGAGCATTACCTGTTAATACCAATCTTTTCAAATCACCGTTTTTGTCAGTAGTAATTTCTGCGGAATTTGAAAAAGTTTCAATTTCTTTATACAACATTGTAACAGCACCGGTAGCTGTCATCACACCTGTTTTAGTATTATATTCCTGAACATCGGCATTTATTACAACAACAGGTTTTTTACCTTCAAATACGATTGATTGAGTATCTCCTTCCGCTCTTATAATTTTTGTAATTAAAGAAACTTTTAAGATATTTGCTTTAACTTCTCTTTTTTTATTCTTTTTAATTTCAAAAGCATAAGGTTTTTCGTAAAAAGTTGCAGTATCAAGCTTTTGTTCTTTTGTTACATTAACATCAGCTCTTTCTCCAACAACTTTTAAATCGTCAACGGTAACTTTAACATCACCGTTAAATTTAATTTTACTATCAGCTTCATTAAAAGTTTGAGTTTTTGACTCAATAACTAAATCAGATGCTTGTACAGCTATCCCTGCAAATAACAAAACTGAAACAATTGCTGTTAATATTTTCTTCATACTACTTTTTATCCTCATAAACTTTAGAAACAGTATTCCCCATTATTTTAAAACTTTCATAATCCGGACTGATAACAATTTTATCCGCTGTAGATAATAATTCTTTACCTTTTTTTATTTTAATATGCCCTTCCGCAACTATAGGAGTATGCGAATCAGTCCAGTGTAATTTGTCAGCATTTAAAGTGATACCGTCTTTTAAAGCAATAAAAGTATCACTATACAATGTAATATCACCTTCTTTGGAATTGTAAACACCTTTAGAAGATTCAAAACTCATAGAAACTTCGTTTTCTTTATAAAAATTACCTATAACTTTATTAAGCTGTGCAATACCCTGCTTGCTGTCCCACTTACCGGTTTCGCCATATATTTCCCAGTATTTTTGATCATTTTTAGTTTCTGTCAAAATTATACCGTTAACAACAGCTTCCTGATCATCACCCTGAGCTGCAAGCTGTTTACGATTGAAATCATGAGTAATGACTCCGGCAGTAATAAAAGCCCATGCCAGAATTCCTGCTAATGCTAGAAGCAGAGCAATATATATACGTTTCTTTTTCTGTAAATTTTTCCAATTCATATTCTAGATTTTAGCATAAAATAATTTAAAAGTTAATTATTATATTAGTAATTCTTCTTAATAATTAGTCACCATGTTATATTTGTAATATAATTAGTCATATACTAGACAAAGAAAGAGGGGATATAAACATGGGACTTAGATATGATTGCGGCGAAGTTATTACAGCAATGGTTACACCAATGGATAAAAATGGTGCCATTGATTATGATAAAGTAGAAATTCTTGCAAAACATTTAATAGAAAACGGAAGTGATGCACTATTAGTTGCTGGTACAACAGGGGAGTCTCCAACCTTAACTAACGAAGAAGAAATTGAATTAGTAAGCACTGTAAAAAGAGCTGTAGAAAATAAGGCAAAAATTATTCTTGGTGCCGGTTCAAATTCAACAGCTTCAGCAGTAGAGTATTCTAAATTTGCTCAAAAAGAAGAAGTTGATGCAATATTATCAGTTGTTCCTTATTATAACAAACCTAATCAAAGAGGCATTATTGAACACTTTTCAACAATTGCATCCTCAACAGATTTGCCGATTATCTTATATAATATTCCTGGCAGAACCGGTATAAATATGGAACCTGAAACGGTTGCTCATCTTGCAAATAAATTTGAAAATATCGTAGGCGTTAAACAAAGTTTTCCTGATATGGATAAAGTTACCGAACTAAAAATGTTATGTCCTGATAACTTTGTTATATATTCTGGCGACGACAGTTTAACCCTTCCAATGATGTCACTTGGTGCACACGGTGTTATTTCTGTTGCTTCTCATTTATTTGGTTCTGAAATAAAATCTATGATTAGAAACTTTAAATCAGGAAACCTATTAGCTGCCAGAAACATGCACAAAAAACTTTATCCGGTATTCAGAAAATTATTCATGGCACCAAACCCGACTTCGGTTAAAGCTGCATTAGCATATAAAAATATCATTGAAGAATATGTAAGAAAACCGCTTGTTACTCTTACTGATGAAGAAAAAGCTGTATTATTCTCTGTTATTGACAGTGTAAAAAAAGAATTAAGCGAGTAGGGTTAGTTCAATTTTAAATATTTAATGATATAAAATAATAAAAAGAAATTAATTATAGTAGTACATATATAAGAGGGTAAAAAATTGAAAAACAAAATTATTATGTTTTGGGTAATTGTAGCAATTGTAATTGCATCAGTTATTACAATTTACAAAAAGCCTACAAAACTGGGACTTGATCTTGTTGGAGGTTCAAGAATTATGCTTGAAGCCCGTACTACAGATTCTGTCCGTAAAATCACACCTGAAGTAATGAGCCGTTTACAATACGCTATTGAAAGCCGTGTAAACAAACTCGGGGTTTCTGAAACAAGTGTTGCTCAGGTTGGTGATAAAAGACTTCTTGTTGAAATTCCAAACGTTACAGACCTGAAAGAAGCTGAAGCATTCTTAGGAAAAACTGCACAATTAGAATTTAAACAACCTGTTTTTGATGCTAACAAACAACCAAAGAGAGATGAAAAAGGCTTAATGATGTGGGAACCAACAGGTTTAACCGGTGAAGATTTAAAATCAGCATCAATCGGTTCTGACCAAACAGGTCAATGGACTGTTTCTCTTGAATTCAACGGAAACGGTGCAACTAAATTTGCGGAATTAACCCAAAAACTTGTTGGACAGCAAATGGCTATCTTCTTTGATAACGAAGAAATTTCTGCACCAGTTATTCGTGAAGCAATTTTTGGAGGAAGAGCTGAAATTTCAGGCGGTTCTTCAGGTTTCCAATATGAAGAAGCAGAAAAAATGGTTAACTTATTAAATGCCGGTGCTCTTCCGGTTCCTTCTGAAATTATTCAAGAAAATACCGTTGGCCCAACTCTTGGTTCTGACAGTATTGAAAAATCTAAATTTGCAGGAATCATTGGTATTGGATTTGTAATGTTATTTATGATTTTTGCTTACAGATTACCTGGTGCTATTGCTGATATCGCATTAATTGTATACGGTTTAATTCTATTTGCTTTATTTAAAGCTATTCCGGTTACACTTACACTTGCAGGTATTGCAGGTTTCGTACTATCTGTTGGTATGGCTGTTGATGCGAACATACTTATCTTTGAAAGAACCAAAGAAGAATTAAAAGCCGGAAGAAACTTATTTACTGCGATTAATTCAGGATTTGACAGAGCATTTACAAGTATCTTCGATTCAAATATGACAACCGTTCTTACCTGTGTAATTTTGTATTTCTTAGGTACAAGTGTTGTTAAAGGTTTTGCATTAACACTTGCACTCGGTGTAATTGTTTCAATGTTTACCGCAATTACAGTTACTAAAAACTTCATGCACTTAATCTTTGGTACAGGAGAATTAAAATATCCTGCACTGTTCGGTCTATCTAAAGATGATATCGGACAAGGTTATGAAGTAACAGAAACTAAACGTGAAAAAGCACGTTTTGGTATTTTAGACTAAGAAAGTATGAGGTAAATATAATATGTTTAATTTTAAGAAAAATATGATACATGTTGTTAAATACAGGGTTGTATGGGTATGCTTATCCGCATTATTACTACTTCCAGGTATTATAGCAATGATATATTCAATGGTTACATACCCTACACATACACCTGTAAAAGTAGGTATTGATTATACCGGAGGTACAATTTTACAATATGGTACACCGGAAGTTGTTTCAAGTGATGAGCTGGCAACAACCCGTGAAGCTTTAGACAAAATAGGAGTTACTAATCCTTATTTGCAAGTACTTAACGTAACTCCAACCAAAGAAAACAATAACATTAAATCAATAGTGTCAATTAGAACAAAATTCATTGACGAAGGTTCAGATTTAGCCGCTGATATAACAAATGTTATAAAAAAAGAATACAAAAATTCTGATTTGATTCAGGTAACATCAGTTGGACCAACTCTTGGAAATGAATTATTCAAAATGTCTATCATTGCACTTGCACTTGCTATTTTAGGAATGATTATTTACATTTCGCTAAGATTTAAATTAGAATATGCAATTGCAGCAATCTTAGGTTTAGTACACGACGTATTATTTGTTGTCGGAATATTCTCAATACTCGGATTATTCTGTAATGTACAAGTTGATGGATTATTCTTGACCGCAATATTGACAGTTATAGGTTTCTCAATTAACGATACCATCGTAACATTTGACAGAATTCGTGAGAACTTAAGATATTACGGCAAGAAAATGACTTATGGCGAAATTGTTGACTCATCTGTTAATCAAACATTAACAAGAAGTGTTAACACTTCATTAACAGCAGTTATAACACTTGCAGCATTATATTTCTTTGGCGGAGTTACTACAAAAGATTTCGTCTTAGCTATGATGCTCGGTGTAATTGTTGGTACTTATTCAAGTATATTCTTCTGTTCAATGTTAGTTGATTTTTGGGAAGAAAGAAAAAACGCACCTAAAAAACCGGCAATTGAAGCTTAAGAAAAAATGCAAATTATGAAAAAAGCGATAGGCAATATACCTATCGCTTTTTTCATAATAATTATTAGGGGTAAATATCAAAACGATATAATAAAATAAATGTCATTCCAAAATTGTTTCGGAACCTCAAATGAATGAGACCCTGAAACGAGTTTAGCGTGACAAAAAGGGGGGCGGGGGGAAATCCTCTGATGACTCTAACCATTTAATCAAGCGTGTTTTTCTTTTTCGGTTCTACTTTTTCTTTTTGCGTCGCAATCAAAAAGAAAAAGTGAACAAAGAAAGGTTCTTTTTTAAATAAATACAGTTCCTTCATTTCTTTCTCTTTTATTGCGAGAAAAAGAGAAAATTATCCTGCTGATAATTATTAGGTAAATTATACTTAAAACTTTTTCAACTTTGCGTAAGTTGCATCCATGGCTTTTTTGCCTTGCTTGCCAAAATCAACTGTATACATAACACTTTCCCCGACATTCATCACATCAGTTATGTGCCCGATACCCATTTGCTCATGGAAAACTCGCTGCCCAACTTCAAAAACATCTGTTAAAGCTTGAGAAGCCTTTCTTTGCTCTTCACGTTTTTCAGCCTCTTGCTGCTCAGCAGCTAACCTTTGACGTCGCTCTTCTGCCATTCTTTTTATCGCATTATCCTTAAAAAATGCTGCAATCTTTTCCTCTTCACGCTTTTTATTCACAGCGGATTTAACTAAAATTGTTCTTTGCGGAGTACGGTTTGATGCCGCAGGTTTTGAATAACCTGCCCTGTTATAACTTGACGATGAGGAATTATTACTTTGAGATTTACCCCCGCCGGAAGCCAAACCCTTTCTTTGAGGAGCAACAAAATTGGAGCCAAATCCCGTTGATGGCTTAATATAACCATAACTATCAGCTTCTGCCCGATTTTCTTTTGCTTTTGATACTGCACTTCTGAATGTTGAACTGCTTCTTGATGAACCTTCGGATTCAGACGATTCAATAAGATTATGAGGAATTTCTTCTATAAATCTTGAAGGATTGTAGTATCTGTATTCACCCCAGGTTTGACGGCGTTTTGCAGATACCAGATATAATTTTTCTTCTGCTCTTGTAATTCCGACATACATGAGTCTACGCTCTTCTTCTACCTCTGACGGAACTTGAAGAGTTCTCTGGCTCGGGAAAATTCCTTCATCCATGCCGGCAATAAATACATGCGGGAATTCAAGACCTTTAGCTGCGTGCAAAGTCATCATTGTAATGTTGTTTGATTCTTCTTCCATTGAATCCAAATCAGATACAAGTGCAACCTGCTGTAAGAATTCGCCCAGGATATTATCCTCTTCTTCAGGAACAAACTCTTCTGCTACGTTAACAAGTTCTTGAAGGTTATTGATATCATCCTGAAATTCAGGATCTGTTGCTGCTTTTGATTGTAATTCGGCAAGATAACCGGATTTTTCTATTACAAGCGTTACAAATTCCTTTAAGGTATAAGAGTCTTTAGCTTGTTGGAATTTATAAATTAAACTGGCAAAATCTTTCAACTTAGATTGAGTTTTTGCATTAATATCAGATTCTTCACAAATTTTTATAGCTTCATACAGGCTAATATCTCTTTCGTTTGCAAAGTCAGAAAGATTTTTCATTGTTGTTTCGCCAATTCCTCTTTTAGGAATATTTATAACTCTGCGTAAACTTTGAGAATCATCAGTGTTATTGATAAGTTTCAGATAACACAAAACAGTTTTTACTTCGGCACGGTCATAGAATTTTGTACCGCCGTAAATTCTATAAGGAACACCCGTTGCCATGCAAGCTTCTTCCAAAGCACGGGACTGATTATTTGTTCTGTATAAAATGGCAAATTTGTTATAATTTCCGCCTGCAGTTCTGCGAATATTGCTTACAATATAATTCGCTTCGTCGGCTTCATCATCCGCTATATAATAACTAAGTTTTTCACCTTCGCCTTTATTTGAATAAAGAACTTTATCCAAACGCTCATCATTATTTTCAATAACAGCATTAGCTGCATTCAAAATATGTGCAGTAGAACGATAGTTTTGTTCTAATTTTATAAGCTTAGTATTAGGATAATCCTTTTGAAAGTTCATAATAATCGTAAAATCAGCACCACGCCATGAATAAATGGATTGATCAACATCTCCGACTACACACAAAGAACGTTCTTTAGGAATTTCCTGTTCTAAATTTGTATAAAGCATATTAACAAGCTTATATTGAGCAAGGTTAGTATCCTGATATTCATCAACCATAATGTGTTGAAAACGTTCGTAATACTGTTTTCTAACTTCTTCATTCTGCTCAAGAAGTTTTACGGTCAGCATAAGCATATCGTCAAAGTCTATCGCATTATTTGCATTAAGAACTTTTTCATACTCTTCATAAACAGCTGCAATCCTTTGAGATTTGAAATCTCTTGCAAATGTTGCAAAATTTGTAGCATCCTGCATTTTATTTTTTGCATTGGAAATAACAGATTTAACCAGTTTTGTCGGATAAACTTTATCATCAAGATTAAGCTTTTTAATTGCTCTTGTAATAATTTGATTTGTGTCAGAATCATCATAAATCGTAAAATTCTTATCAAGATTTTTACCTGTAGCGGTATTATATTTATCAATATTTTCTCTTAAAATACGTCCGCAAATTCCGTGAAAAGTACCGACCCACATATATTTTACAGTATCTTCACCAATAATTTTGCCAATACGTTCTTTCATTTCTTTTGCGGCTTTATTAGTAAATGTAACTGCTAATATGTTTCGTGGTCTTGTACCATTCTGAATCATATACGCTATACGGGTAGTTAAAACTTTGGTTTTGCCAGAACCTGCTCCGGCTAAAATTAACAATGGACCTTGTGTAGTTTGAACAGCTTCAACCTGCTCCTTATTAAGATTTTCTAATAGATTTTCCATGACCTCTTCCCAAATAAAAAAAAATATGCTATAATTAAGCATAATTGAAAAATGTTATTAATGCAATTAGATAGAAGGTAAAAGAAAACATGACAGAAAGTGATATGGAAATTTTATTAAGTTCAGACGATAAGAACAATGATGTTCAAAAATCAATAGTTGTACCAATTGATGATGATATGGATACAGTAAAATCTGATTCTCCAAATACAGTTGATGAATTGGCTATGGAATTGGCAACTATTAAACAATCAGCTAAAAAAATTGCGATTATCGGAAGTAGAAATCTTCCAATCACACATCAACAAATGATTGAAACTCTTGCAACTGCACTTGTTATGCAAGGTAACACAATCATCACTTCAGGAGGTTCTTCAGGAACTAACGCAGCGGCAATCCGCGGTGCTATGAAAGCTAATCCTGAAAAATTAAGTGTTGTTTTACCTCAAACTATCGGACAGCAGCCTTCTGACGTTCAAGATCAATTAATTGGTGTTCCTAATATTATTGAACATGCTGACAGAGCAATGATGACATTAGCTGATGCTTCCAGAGTTTGTAACAGAGAAATTATTGATGAATGTAATCAATTAATCTGCTTCTTATCACATACAAGTAAAACTCTTCATAGTGCAGTTCAATATGCAGAAGAAGGTCATAAAGTTATCACTGTATTCTATTTAGATTAAGGTTTTCCTTATGAGCGATAAATTAAAAAAACTTACCGGCAAAAATCCAAAAGATTTTGAGCCTGTAGCTTATAGTCTCATAAATAACTGTGACATTGAGCTTTTTTCAGAACTTGTATCTAAAGAAGATTTTTTGTTTGATTTTGTTAAACAAAATGTTGCCACAAGATTAGCAAAAGTTTGTAATGAGAAAAATTACTTAAATCTGCTTAAGTTTCTAAAATTCTATTCTCCGTCTTACGAAGAATTTATAGTAAGCACATTAGTAAAATATGCAGATGAAGACTTAACAGACAGGATGCTCGAATTATTTGAAAATGGTACAGATGAGGAAAAAACATACTGTGCAAAATTCTTCTCATATATTCAAGATCCATTGGCTATTGATTTATTAAAATCAAATGCATATTCAGAAAATTCAGCACTCAGCAGTAACTGTGCATCAACCCTTGCTGCGATGGGTGATGTTGAAACCTACAACAAGGCTCTAAACAAATTAAACTCAAATGATGATTTTGAAAAGTTAGATGCTGTAAAATTTTTAGTTTCTTATGGAAATAAAAAAGCTGTTCCAAATATTATTGAAACAATAAAAACATCTAATTTATCTGAAAACATAGCCGGAGAATTATTATATCTGACCGATCTATTTGAACTATTGAATACGAACAAACGAGACGGGTTATTTGTTCTAAATAATATAATAAACGGACTTGGTGAAATTCTTGGGCTGGCACAAAGCCTGGATTTTCAGTTATATGACATTTTCGATATGCTTTTAAATAATACAATGACTTCTGAAACGGCTGTTGTATTGTTAAACGCCAAAGATAAATTTGAAACGTTAACTGAAAATGATGAATATCTTTTTGATGAAACAAAAGACGTAAAACAAGAAATTTACGACATTAAAAACCTTCTAGAGTCTTTGAACTTAAAAGAAAAAGACAGTTTAATAAATGAACAATTAACAGAAAATAGTTTATTTGTCTTTACGGCAATTGAATTAACTTCAAATATAGATATGATAAAAAATTTATTAAATTCTAAAAATCAAACTCTTGTATTAAAAGCCTTAGAAAAACTAAAAGAACTTAATAAATTAACTATAGAAGATAAAAACACTGCACTTTCAAATATTTCAGATGAAAATATAAAAAATATTATACAAGCAATATAAAAAGGAAGTATTATGTTTAAATTTGGTGAACAAAACAATCCGCCTGAAGGCTATAGAACTATTAAGGATGAGCAGATAATGAAATCCTATCTAAAACTAGATATGGATGGAACCTTTGAAGTATCTAAAAATGAATGGATGCTTGCGTTTATTAAGCTTTTAGGCAATGATATGGCAGCATTAGAAAAAGATGGTCCGGATTCTATCATGAAAAAAATTAAAGAATTATCGGATGAATTTGACAGATATGATACTGATGGCAATAAATATCTTGATTACGAAGAGTACAAAAGAATTATAACTTCAAATATTTTTATTGAAGAATAAAAGCTTGCAATAATTTATATTAGTACTATTATACAGATGAGGACCTTCAACTAGAACCCCAAATAGCAAAATGGAGGAATTGAAATGAGTGTATTAGAAGCTGGTATGATGATATGTTTTGGTGCAAGTTGGCCGTTTCAGGTTGCTAAAACATATAAAACAAAAGAAGTAAAAGGAAAAAGTATTTTATTTCTGTGGTTAGTAGAAATAGGTTATGTATTAGGTATGCTTCACCATATTCTTTACGCACCTGATAACGTAATTTATTTGTATTTATTAAATTTTATCCTTGTAGGAACAGATATGACTCTTTACTATAAATATAAAAATTCAAAGAAATAAAATCATATAAGTTTTACAATAATAAAAGAGGCAGTTTTGAAAAACTGCCTCTTTTATTCTAATCTATATATTTAAAGTTTATTCTTTATCTTGTTCAGCATCAGAATCATTTTCGTCAGCTGCATCATTACATTCATCTTCTTGTGCATTTTCATCAGATTGAGAAGCTTCTTCTTCTGATTCCTGCTCTTCAGAAGCCTCATCCTCTTCAATATTTTCATCATCTTCTGAGGTATCGTCTTCTGCTTCTTCTGAATCATCATCTTCTGCTTTAAGAGCTTCTTCTATTTCAGCTTCATCTTTTGCTCTAACAACAGGAATAGAAAGCATTAAAGCCATCTGTTCACCTTCTTGTTCAAAATTAAGCTCAAGAGCTTCTTTATCCATTTCAACATATTTTGAAAGGAGTTCAACAAGTTCTTTTCTCATACGCTGCAACAACTCTGGAGTAAGATTTGTTCTATCTTGCATAAGAACAACACGTAATCTGTTGCATGCAACATCTTTTGCATTTTCTTCTTTTGGTGCAGATTGCCCGAAAAGACTTAAAACCCTATTATATAATTCGGTAAAAATATTTTCGCTCATCTTACTTCTCCTTACCTACAAGGTTTGAGAAGAATTTCTTAACCCTAGCAAGAACACTTGTTTCTTCTTCAAGATTTAAGAATGGAACTTCATTACCCATTATACGTTGTGCAACATTTCTATAAGCTGTACCTGCTAACGATTTTTCATCATTAACAATCGGTTCACCTTTATTTGTTGATGTAATAATACCGGTATCTTCCGGAATTATACCAATCAATTCAGCAGAAAGGATTTCAACAACATCTTCAACGCTCATCATGTCGTTTGATTTAATTAAATTAGGTCTTACTCTATTTAAAAGCAATTTGTAAGAAGTAATTTCTTCTTTTGCTTCTAAAAGACCAATAATTCTATCAGCATCACGAACAGCAGACATTTCCGGAGTTGTAACAACAATAGCTTCTGTTGCTCCGGCAACTGCATTCTGGAACCCTTGTTCAATACCAGCAGGACAGTCAACAAGAATATAGTCAAAATCTTTTTTCAACTTATCGCAAATATCTTTCAATTGTTCCTCTGTAACAGCTGTTTTATCTCTTGTTTGAGCTGCAGCAAGCAAGCATAGATTAGGATTTTTCTTATCTTTAACAAGTGCCTGTTTCAATTTGCAGCGTTCTTCTACAACATCAACAATTGTATAAACAATTCTATTTTCCAAACCTAAAAGCAAATCCAAATTTCTCAGCCCCAGGTCTGTGTCAATCATGACAACTTTATTACCAGCTCTGGCTAGAGCAGTTCCGATATTTGCGTTAGTAGTAGTTTTACCAACACCGCCTTTACCGGATGTAATTACAATTACTCTACCTGTCATTTATATCTCCTTAATTTTCGTCGTGTAATTTTCTTATAACAATACTGCCTTTATATGTAAAAGCTTCTTCCGGAACATACTCACAAGATTTTTGAATATATGGAAGATTGACAGTATCAGGCCTTCTTGCAAAAACTTCACCAATTCTTATTTGAACAGGATTAAGTTTTAAAGCTCTAATTCTTGCGTAATTATTACCATCAGAGCCGGCATGAGCAATTCCGCCAAGAATTCCCCAAACTGTAATATCACCTTTAGCAATAATTTCCGCACCCGGATTTACATCGCCAATTACAATAATATTTCCGTCAGATGAAATACTTTGACCTGAACGTATTGTTTTTCTTAAATATAAAGTAGGAAGAGATTCTGCAGCATTTTTCATTGCTACAACCTCTCCATTTTTATCTTCTTTAACTTCTAAAGCTTCAACTTTTTCTGCAATTTCTTCATTATGATGAACAATAGGAGAAATTTCTTTATCTACAGATTCTCGCACGGTTTCAACATCATTTGAAGTCTCGACAGAACTGTCTTCTCCAAAAATATTATCTAAAGCTTCAGAAACTTCTGGAGCCGGTTCTGAATTATCAAAATCAGGAGCTTCAATTTCATTAGTAAACTCAGAAATTTTTATATCAAGAGCTGTAGCTGATTCAAGAGTTTCTTCTGAACTCGTACTGATAAATGCAAGCTGCGATTCCATCAATTCAACAAGAGCTTTAATACTTGTTAATTCAGCCTGTGAAAGCGGCACTGATCCTAATTTCAAACAAATATGTTTTTCTTTAGCTTCAGGCATGTCCAAAACTCTTGAAAGTTCATAAATTACTTCAGAGGTTCTTTTCGCCGTGGTTAAATCCACGATAAAACCGTTCTCTATATATCCCTTATCCATTTTTCCCTTTCCAAAATTCGGTTACATGAAGAGGGTACACGAAACAATTAAAGACTTCAAGAAATTATTTACTTTTTGTAATTAAATATTACATAAATTAGGCAAGAAAAGTACTGTCACTAACATATTTTGACTTAACGCGTGCATCAAGCTCAGAAATTGTAATTTTACCATCCTTATTAGCATCCAAACCTCTATTTGCAGAATAGTAAGCTTCACCGCTGGAAGTTAAAACTTCTCGTTGAGCTCTTGCCGGTAAGAAAATTAAAGCATATAACTGACCGCCTGAAAGTTTGGCATCTGGAGCAAATCCTGCCATTTGTTTTGATTTTGAAATACATTTTTCAACATAGTCTAACTGTTCAATAGGTGACATATTTCTCAATGCTGCAGTTGTTGTGCCTAAAGATTTTGCAGTTTGTTCCATAAATTGAATTAGACCGGTTGCAGAACTATTTGGATTTTTTTTTATCAGCTTTTATGCCTGATTCTGAGTTCATAACACCTAATAAATCTCTATAGTTACAATTTAGACGTTGTGCAATCTCTTTAACTTTTTTCAAGAATTCAGGACCATATTTATTTTTATCACGGTTTAAAGAAACCCCTTGAGGTTCATTTGCTGAAGCTGCGACACTACCTGATGCACCTTGTGAAGATACACCTGCAAACGGCATAAATGTGTTGTTTAAATTAAGTCTGAATGTTGGAGATGGAAAGAATGTATTAAATGGTCTAAATGTTGAAGTTGTAGAATAATTATTCAAACTGAATTGACTTGGTTTTTGATATATATTGAAATTAGGATCAAATGCCGGTAATGTTGGGCATTGAGGCATTGTCATAGCCGGAAAAGTTGGCATAAATAAAGATGGTGACGTCAATGACAACGAAGGAAATACCGGTATTTGAGGCATTGCTGTAGCTGAAGCCATACCTAAAAAGAAGTTATATTTCGGAGCGGCAGGAGTACAACAACCCATCATAAATGGATTTGGCATATTATTAAAATTCAAAGTAATATTTTCGAACATCCTATCCAATATCTCCTATATATATAAAGATAAAAAGTATATACAAATTGCATATTTTTTATACCGATGTTAATAAATCTTAATAATATTAAGAAGTTGTATTTTAGGAATAAACATGTTTATTATATATTAGGAGTAAGAATGAAGGATAGATAGAATGTTTAATGAGACAAAAACACACGAGATAACCGTCGACGTTGTTATTTTGACAATTAAAAATAATGCACTCCAGGTTTTACTTGTAAAACGTACAAATGAACCATTTAAAGGTAAATGGGCTATCCCGGGAGGATATGTACGATTATCAGAAAACCTTGACGATGCAGCTTTAAGAGTACTTAAAGAAAAAACAAATGTTGACAACATTTATCTTGAACAGTTATATACATTCGGAAATCCGCTAAGACACCCTAATGCCAGAGTTATTACATGTGCATATTTTGCTCTTGTTAGAGCTGAAGATTTACAAATCATTTCTTCTCCGGAACTTAGCTGGAGCAAAGTTATTGACTTGCCTGCATTAGCATTCGACCACAAAGAAATTATTCAATACTCAATGAAACGAACAAGAGAAAGACTTGAACTTTGTCCTGTAGCTTATCAATTGCTTCCTGAAAAATTCACGCTGACAGAAATGCAAAAAGCTTATGAATTAATTATGCAGAAAAAGCTTGATAAACGTAATTTCAGAAAGAAAGCACTCGCTACAGACGGTCTTATTGAACTTGAAGAATACACAAAATCATCCTCAAAAAGACCGGCAAGGCTATATACATTTGAAAACATTGAATTAAACTCAAAAAGAGCACACTTTATCAAAAAGGAGAAAAATAAATAATGGTTAATATACTATGGACAATAGAAACAGTATCAGCAGTCCTTTTAATAATTTTAATATTATTACATTCACCTAAAGGTGACGGCATTGGAGGAATCGGAGGGGCTTCTCACGTATTCGCATCTCAAAAAAGTGCTGAAAAAGGTTTGAATAAACTAACAGGAATAATTTGTGCAGTATTTATTTTATGCACTTTCCTGATAGGATTTGGAATTATAAAATAACAAACAAAACCCTGCTATTTCAATGCAGGGTTTATTTTTAATAATAAGGAAAAAATTATTATGATAAAAACATATAAAATAATTGGAGGATTATTTGTTACTGCAGCATTAGTTAGTGCAGGCTCAGTTTTTTCCGGAGCTCAGGCAAAAATCAAACAGCAAAAGAGAGATTTATTAGAAGCCGGAAACTCTATCTCCTCAATGAATTTCCATAATAATGCAAAAAACTTTATTGAAAATAATCCTGAAATTAAACAAATCTCTTTTGGCTTGAATAAAGCCTGTAAAACTGCACTTGATGCTTTTGAAATAAAAGCACAATATGAAAAATTTCAATTACAAACATTAAAGACCCTAAAAAATCCAACCACAGAAAGTCTTAAAGCAATAAAAGCTGTAAAAGGATAACCGTATAAATAGCAAAAGGAAAATTATAAATGAATATATTAGTTACAGGAGCATCAAAAGGCATAGGAAGAGCAATTGCAGAATCTTTGCAAATTTGTCATTCTGAACAAAGCGAAAAATCTCATAACATCTATATAACAGCCCGTAATGAACAAATTTTAAAACAAATGAATTGTGCAGATTATTTCGTTTGCGACCTTGCGGATGAAAACGAGCTGGTTAAACTCGGAGATTTTATTGAAGAAAAAGAAATTGATATTCTTATAAATAATGCAGGGGAATATATATATTCAGGAATTGACGCAACTGAATTAGATAAACTTAACCACATTATAGCGGTAAATTTAAAAGCTCCGATTTATTTAATGAGCAGAGCTGTACCGCACATGAAAACAGCAAAATTTGGAAGAATTATCAACATCGGTTCTATCTCGGGGGTAATGGGAGAAGCACATGCCAGCCTTTACTCATCCACTAAAGCAGGACTTATTGGACTGTCAAAAGCAACAGGATTAGAGCTTGCCGAATACGGAATTACAGTAAATACAATTAATCCGGGCTGGGTTGATACAGAACTTGGAAAGTGCTCAATAGAAGACAGCGAATTTTCACAGGATGAAATAATTTCCTGCATACCGCAAAGACGTTTCGTAAAACCGGAAGAAGTTGCAGGACTCGTAAAATACCTTATTTCAAAAGATGCAAAAGGGATTACCGGACAATCAATAAATCTTTGTGCAGGATTATCTGTAGGTATTTAATTATTTTTTCACAGGTATTTCATATTGGATTTTTAGCGGTTGATGTGAGGTATTCAACATTTGCATTGCTGCAGAATGTACCATATTTTTAGCATTTGATTGGAATATCAATTCTAAATTCAAGGTTTTAGCTGTATAATTCGGCGGAAGTGTTTTAAAAGGCATTGCCCTATTTATTGCACGCAGAACTGCTTTATCAAACTTTTCAGAACCTGATTTATCAATAATTTCCAGTTTGCGTACATTTCCATATTTACTTAATACTAAAGACGCAACAGTTTTTCTGCTGACTTTTTCAACTGTAGGATTCCACCAGTAAGCAATACTTCCTCTAAAATACTTCATATACTTTTCGATATTGCAAGGCAATTGATTTTTTACGTTTATTTCAAGAGTTTTGCCATAAGTTATATCACTTAAACTGGTATAAGTCGTTTGCGGCTCATTTGTTTTATTTGAAACAAATTTTTCATTCTTTATTGTATTTTCAGGATAAACTTGATTTCGATCATTATCAAATACATTATAATCAAACGTAAATTGAATATCTATACTTTGTTCAGTTAAACCATCAGGAAATTTTGATAAATTACCAACTCTATTAACGGTCTCTATTGCATTAGAATCTTTATCTATATCGCCGGAAGATTTAACTACCCTGCAATCAGAAATATCTCCATTTCTGGCAACTTTAAATTGAACAGTTGTACTATAACTCACCTTACCTCTTATAGGATGCCAATTTTCGTATATAACTTTTTTAACATTTTCCATATACACATCCCACAATTTTCCATAGGTATTAAATTCGTAATTAAACCTGGCAGTATCTGACTCGAAATTTGTGAAATATGGTTGAGCAGACCTGACAGCTTCTACCATTTTTTTATCAAACTCAGGATTACCTGATGAGTATACATGGGTAATATTCATAATCATCCCATCTTTTTGTAATTCCACCGTAACATTTCCATTTAATTTACCTTTAAAATTCGTATTTTTAAAGAAAAAATCATCAATAATTTCTCTATCTTTGGGATTTAAGGTAATAACTTCAGGCTCAGCTTTATCTAATTTGAAATTATCTAAATTAGGAGAGTCTGAAAAATATGTCACAATAGATTCTTCTTCTTTTACATCTGCCAAAAAACAGATTTTCATTGTAGTATATTCTTTTGCTCCGATATCAAAACCCTTAAATGGAGCAGTTTTTCTTACCGCCTCTTCTATATTTTTAGCAATAACAGTATCCTCCGGTTTGATAATCCAAACGAAATCAGAGTAAGAACCGTCTTTATGTAATGTTACTTGCACTTCTGCTTTATATTGTTTGTTAAATTCAGGTAAGTTTGAAAATATTCTGCTGCTGGTGTGAGTACAAAAAGCTTGATAATCTAAAAACGCCTGCGATGAACCTTCCGCAAATACACAATTTTCTAATAAAACAACCATCAACACAGAAATAACTATTTTCAAAAAATTCATCATTAACCTTCCAACAAATTCATATCAAATAAACTACCTATATAGTATAGACCTAAAATTTCAAAATATGACTTATATTAAGATTTGTTATTATTAAGAAAGCAAAATAGCAAATTTTAAATTCAGAAACATTAAAATAATACCCAAAAATAATTAGAAAGGATTAAATATATGGAAATTAGAAACAGTTCTTCAAACCAAAATTTTGGTATGGCTTTAAGAATCGAAAAAGGAGCACAAAAAAAACTTGAAAAGTGTTCTATAGATACTATTAATATGTTAAAAGAAGCAGGTGAAGCTTTAAAAAATACTAAATTCTATCACGTTGAAGTTGGTGATGATTTGAGTGCTAAATTAGTCGCAGATAAGGATGCATATTTCGGATTGTTTAAACTACATGATATCTATACTGCACGTTCTCATGGTCTTACAAAATCTGAAGGTAAATTGATCGAAGATAAACGTATAATTAGGATTGATAATACATGTGGCAGAACAGAATTCGGAGTAGGCAGATACATACCATACGGAGAAACACAACCTTTCTTTAATGTTTGGGGACCAGTTGGTGCTTACAACACAGTAAATGACGTTCCGGTTCTTACAAAAGTAGCTAAAATTTTGGACGGTGTTGCAGCTGAAAAAAGTTATGCTGCAACAGTTCAGGAAGCTGCAGAAAAAGCAGAAAAAACTGAAGTACAAAAAGCAGTCGGCAGCTTACTTGACACTTTTGGTGTATAAATTTAATTGATATAATAATAAATAAAACGACCCTGCTTAATCAGGGTCGTTTTATACTTTCATATATACATTTCTCATAACTTTAATAAAACTATTTTTATTGAGTATACCTTCAATTTTCAATAAGTCGGTATCAAGTTTTCCAATCACAAACAGACTGCCGGTCTTTAAAACTTTTGACACATCTTCAATAAAACCTTCTACAATATTTGGCTCTTCATGAAAATAACCTAATATGTTACGACACATTATAATCGTATTTGAATCATCTTTAATCTTTGGCAAAATATTAAACATATTACCCTGATTAAAAGCGATTTTAGCAGTCAAAACATTAGAAACTTTAAATGTATCATTTGTTGTCAAAATTTGATAAGGATTATGCTGAATTTGTTTTAACGTCTGTTCAGGCAGATTAAAAGGGAAAGGCTGTCTTTCAAAATATACAGATGGGTTGATAAAATTATTCCGCAAACCTTCAATATCTTTTTGCAAAAGTCTTATTTGTCCGCTTTTAGCCTTCTTTACCATAAAATTATCAATATCATAAGCCTGAATAGGGAAAAATTTATCAACATTCTTTCTCTTGCTATTTTCAAGCAAAGCCATAATGTGAGTATAACCTTCTGATCCATCCGAAGATGCAAATTGAATAATATTTACATTTTCTTTTCCCAGAAAATGTCTGATTTGAAAATCCACAAAAGCTCTCCAATCCAAATCATCCCGAAAAAGCCACGTGTTATTGCCAATTTCCTTTCCTGATTCTGTTTTATAAAATCTATCAGTAGAACCAAAGGAAACAGATCTCACAAATCTTGTATTATAAGAGCATACTGGCATGAGTTTCATAATATACTAATACCTGTAAAAATATTTTTTGCTTAATGTAATAATCTTTCATAAAAGTACAGTATTCATTTGAAAATTATTATGTTTATGGGATAATTTTTATGAGGCTAAATATAAAATAGCGATGTACATATAAATAGAAAAAGGAAAAGACAAAATGGCTAGAAAAACTCCATTGGAAAAAATTAGAAACATTGGTATTGCAGCCCACATCGACGCCGGTAAAACAACTACTACAGAACGTATCTTGTTTTACACAGGTAAAACTCACAAAATCGGTGAAACTCACGATGGTGCAGCTGTAACAGACTTTATGGAACAAGAAAAAGAACGTGGTATTACAATCCAATCAGCAGCAGTAACTGCTTCTTGGAAAAACCACCAGATCAATATCATTGATACCCCGGGGCACGTTGACTTCACAATCGAAGTTGAACGTTCTCTTCGTGTATTAGACGGTGTTGTTGCTGTATTCTGTGCAGTTGGCGGTGTTCAATCTCAATCAGAAACAGTTTGGAGACAAGCTAACAGATACGAAGTTCCACGTATGGTATTCGTTAATAAAATGGACAGAACAGGTGCTGATTTCTACAGAGTTGTAGACCAAATCAAAAACAGATTAGGTGCTAACGCTGTTCCTATCCAATTACCTATCGGTGCTGAAGATCAATTCACAGGCTTAATTGACCTTATGACTATGAAAGCTGAAATTTATGCTAACGATTTAGGTACTGATATCAGAGAAGAAGAAATTCCTGCTGATATGGCTGAAAAAGCAAAAGAATATCATGATGCTATGGTTGAAGCTATTGCATCTGAAGATGATGCTTTAATGGAAAAATTCTTTGAAGATCCAGATTCAATTACAGTTGATGAATTAAAAGCAGCTCTAAGAAAAGCTGTTTGCGATAACAAAATCGTTCCTGTAACTTGCGGTACAGCATTCAAAAACAAAGGTGTTCAATTATTATTAAACGCTGTTGTTGATTACATGCCATCACCGGTTGATGTTAAAGCTATTGAAGGTGAATTAGAAGATGGTACTAAAACAGAAAGACATTCTTCTGACTCTGAACCATTCTCTGCTTTATCATTCAAAGTTATGACAGACCCGTTCGTAGGACGTTTAACATTCTTAAGAGTTTATTCAGGTGTTATCACTTCCGGTTCTTATGTTCTTAACTCTACTAACGGTAAAAAAGAACGTATTTCAAGATTGGTTCGTATGTATGCTGACCAAAGACTTGAAGAATCTGAAGTATACGCTGGTGATATCTGTGCAGCTGTTGGTTTGAAAGACACAACTACAGGTGATACATTATGCGACGAAAAAGCACCTATCATCTTAGAAAGAATGACTTTCCCTGAACCTGTTATCTCAGTTGCTATTGAACCAAAAACAAAAGCTGACCAGGATAAAATGGGTATTGCTCTTCAAAAACTTGCTGAAGAAGATCCATCATTCAGAGTTAAATCTGACGAAGAAACAGGTCAAACAATCATTTCAGGTATGGGTGAACTTCACTTAGACATCATCGTTGACCGTATGATGAGAGAATTCAAAGTTGAAGCTAACATCGGTAAACCTCAAGTTGCTTACCGTGAAACAATCCGCGGAAACGCTGACCAAGAATCTAAATTCGCCCGTCAATCAGGTGGTAAAGGTCAATACGGACACGTTAAAATCAGAATTTCTCCAGCAGAAGAAAATGCAGGATTTGTATTTGAAAACAAAATCGTTGGTGGTGCTATTCCTAAAGAATACATCGAACCTGCAAGAAAAGGTATGGAAGAAGCTCTTGAAGGCGGTATATTAGCTGGATATCCAATGATTGACGTTAAAGTTGAACTTTACGATGGATCATACCACGAAGTTGACTCTTCTGAAATGGCATTCAAAATCGCTGGTTCTATGGCAATCAAAGAAGGTACTAAAAAAGCCCAACCTTGTATCCTTGAACCAATGATGAAAGTTGAAATCGAAATTCCTGATGAATTCACTGGAACAATCATCGGTGATATTTCTAGAAGACGTGGTAGAGTTGAAGGTCAAGAACCTGTTGGTAACACAGGTAACGTAATCGTTAGATCTACAGTACCTCTAGCTAACATGTTCGGTTATGCAACTGACTTGAGATCTAATACTCAAGGTCGTGGTACATTCTCTATGGAATTCAAATGCTACGAACAAGTTCCTAGAAACGTTGAAGAAGAAATTATTTCAAAAGCTGGTAAATAATTTACTTTATAAAACATACAAACAAAAAACCGATGAGTAATCATCGGTTTTTTGTTTTTCTTTCTATTTAGTTTTAACGCTATTTGCCGCCGCCAATGCCTCCATACATAAACTCGTTCTTGATATTTGATAACAGCAATTTTTGCCATGCTGATTCATAACCATTTATTTCATTTAATTGAGTTTCTAAATTTTCTTTTTGAACTTCAAGTTCTGATTCCCAGGCATTTATATTTGCAAGCTCAAATTCGTGATCATTTTGCAATTGTAAAAGCATTTCAGAATACTCATCAGTACCATATCCATAATCCGGATCATAATACAGTTCACTAATTTTATTATTGTATTCCTGCTGTTTTGAAGCTACAGATTTAGATGCTGATAACTGCTGCATCTGGATATTAGATAATTTGGTGTTAATAATACTTTTTTGCTGGGTGAAAAATAACAATCTTTCATGTAAATTAGAAACTGCCATATTTTTGTCCTCTTCTTATTAAATCTCTCTTGTATATATAAAGTATTTTAAAATCTGCAAATTTCAGAGTTCATATATTCTGTTACAAAAGTTAATAATCAATAAAAAAGGTTAGATAATTATCTAACCTTTTTTAAAACTTTCATGCCTGCATCAACATCTATATGTAAATGTTCTTTGATATCTTTTTTAACTATCTTGTAAGCATTTTTAAAGTTTTCAACAAATCTTGATTTATCACCATCATTTTCACCCATAGCATACGAAAATAAATTAGCATAAACTTCAGTTCTAGCCATTTCTGCTGCATCTACCATTTCGTAAGTTATAGGTTTAGAGAAATCAATACCTTCAACAAAAGAAGAAGATAATACTGTCATACCTATCTTATCAGAATTATTCTTATTTAATTCTGCAATATGTTTAAAATCTTTAGTAATTGCATTGTAAAAGGCTTCCTTATCACTTAATCCTGAATTCCAGAAAAAATCAATATTAGCTTGAGTTTCTCTAGGCAAAATATCAAATACATAAGGGTTCAAATCTGGATGTTGCTCTTTTACAGCCATTATAGAATCCCACTTTACTGCAAAATCTGCGTTATGATCATGACCAAAATAATAATCAAATTGATGTCCAACTTCATGCATTAATGTATGTCTCATTGCAGGGAGTGCAGAATATTTTCCTTCAGTAGTCAAATTATAAAACTTATCAACTACACCATGTGCACCTTCTTGTACAACAATTCTCCGTTTTAACTTACCATCAGAATAAAAACTACATGCTTTATCATCTGTATGCTCACCAGATTTTAAAAACCTTCTAAAAGAATTTGCATTATCTAAATCTTTATATTTTCTGGTAATATCTACATCCAATTCATCTAAAAAATCATTTTCAGGAGTTAATTTAGATTTCAATGTAATAAAAGGAGTTAAAAGAGAATCCCTTGTTTCTTTTTCTACATTAAAATAATTGATTTTAACATTATCAATAGTTTCCGAATCTGAAACTCTAGGGGTACCGTCACCACATTGGGTTAGCCCTCCTAGGGTCAAAAGTCCACCACAAATATATGTTGCAAGTTTCTTAAATATTGGCTTATTTTTTTTAGCCAATTTTGCTTCTTTACCTAAATTTGCGGAAGATAAGTTAATTTCATCAACATTTTGTTTTCCAAAAAACGGATTTTGATGATATTCGTTATTCTTATTAAAGCCACTATATATATTTTGCTTTGTATACTTCTTTTCTACTTTCATATATATATGAAAAAATAAAAAAAATATATTTGCTTAATATAATATGATATATTAACAAATATTACAAAACAAGAAAGAGTGGCATTTTTGCCACTCTTTCTTGTTTATTTAAGCTTAGTCCTATGAACCAGTTAACCAGCCCCAAACAGCTTTTGCACCTGATGCTACCGCATTACCAACAGCTTTTGCACCATTTGCAATACCTCTGCCAACAGCCTTAGCTCCTTTTGCAATAGCTCCGCCGACTTTTTTAGCTCCATTAGCAACAGCTCTTGCACCTTTAGCTACAACGTTACCAACAGCTTTTGCACCCTTAGCGACTGCACCGCCGACAGCCTTAACTCCTTTTGCAATTGCACCGCCGACAGCCTTAACTCCTTTTGCAATTGCACCGCCAACAGCCTTAGCTCCTTTTGCAATTGCACCGCCAACTTTTTTGGCACCGTTAGCAATAGCTCCGCCGACTTTTTTAACACCATTCCAAGCTTTACCTGCAATTTCAGGAATACCTTTTAACATATTAAAGTTTGTTCTGATAAGAGCAACTGCACCATTAAAAGCTTTAACAGGAAGTGAAGCTATTTTTGTAGCTAGTTTACCAGCAGGTTTTAGAACTGTTTTATATATGCCTTTACCAAGAGTTTGAACGGTAGAAACTGCACCATTCCATACTTTACCAAGGCCACGTTTAGCTACATCAACAGCAATTGAACCAACGCCCATTTTACCATAATCTTTTTTACGTGTTGTATCAACTTTAGCAGAATTTAATCCATCATTAATACCATGTGCTGCTTTTGAACCTACTGCATGAGCACCGGATCTAGCTTTTTCTATTCCTTGATCTGCTTTTTTGAAATCAATAAGAATCTTTTTCTCTCTTGATCTGATTGTACTTTTTTGAGGAGTTCTAGCTGGTTGCTGTTGAACTCTATGATTGTTGTTAACGGGTCCTGTCATAATAAATTCTCCTTAATATCTTATGTACCACATTTCACATTTCTGTTATTTAGATTTTGAAAATCGATTTACATAGATATAAAGAATATCTAAAGTATATAATTGCTATATACCTCTTACATTGTTACATAACTTAACAAACAGTAAACGCAAAATCAAGTTAAAAGCACTCATAGATAGCACTTTCGGGTATTTACAAATTTGTAAAATTTATTGACTTCTTGTTCCACAGAATTAAATATATATACATGCAATGGAGTAATATATTTAATATAAATAAGAAATGCACACATGACAAAGTCCCCCTTGATCAGGATATATACTATTGTCCTGACTGCGGGGAATTAGTAGAAAATCAATGGTTTCTGGTCAGATGTGCCTGTTGTGGTATGAAAGAAGTTGCAACTGTACGCAACGGAGAGGTTGTCCCTCTTGAAAACTTTTGTCACAACTGTGGCGGTAAAGGTTATACCGTCGAAAGAATTGAAAAACTTGACTGCGTTAATATAAATTATGCAATAGTTTTACGTGAAATAGTCAATAATGAAATAAATGAGTATACTCAAAGCTGGGTTGAAGCTATGCAAACAACCAATTACATACCAAAACTGCTGAAATAATACCTATCAAATCGGCAAGCAATCCAACAATAAGAGCATAGCGGATTTTAGAAATACCAACAGCACCAAAATATACAGCAAGAACATAAAATGTTGTTTCACTGCTGCCGACCATTACAGCGGCAAGCTTTGTTGCGTAAGAATCAGGTCCAAGATTATTTGCAACATCAGAAAAAACACCCAAAGCCGCAGAGCCTGATAACGAACGAACTATCATCAAAGGTAATGTATCAGCCGGAATATTAAATTTGGATAACAACGGAACTAACACCGATGCAATATTTTCGATTGCTCCGCTGGCTCGAAACATTGATATTCCTACAACTATTGCCACAAGATAAGGTATAATATTTACTGCTACTTTAAATCCATCCTTCGCACCCTTAGTAAATTCTTCATAAATCGGAACTTTTTTACAAATGCCAAGGGTTAATACTCCAATAAGAAGCACCGGCAAAGCCCATAAAGAAATTAAATTAAGGAGTTTAGTCATTCTCTACCTCCTTATTTTTAATTTTGCAAATTGATGTTTTATTACTAATTAACTGGCCTAACTTTGCCAATAAAATTGCAGATATAAACGCAATTAGTGTAACAAGAAGGGTAGGTGCAATTATTTCAGTCGGATTTTTATAACCAATACCGACGAGAACAGCCAAAACCGTTGTTGGAATAAGCTGAAAACCAGCAGTATTCATCCCCAAAAACAAACACATAGCGTTAGATGCAGTTGTTTTATCTTTATTTACCTCTTGAAGTTCTTCCATTGCCTTTATACCAAATGGCGTTGCAGCATTTGAAAGACCGAAAGCATTAGCAGAAAAATTCATCGCAATATCACCAATTGCAGGAGAATCCTCAGGTAGTTCATTAAATAAAACTCTTGTAATTGGTTTTAAAACTTTTGAAATCCACGCAAGCAGTCCTGATTTTTCAGCAATTCTCATAATGCCGAGCCAGAAAGCCATTATACCAATCAATGAAAACGCTACTTTTACAGATAATTCAGCTCCGCTCATAACTGAATTTACAACATCTTGCAACTTCCCGTTAACCGCACCGATTATAATTGAAAAAACTATTAAAAAATAAAAAATATAGTTCATAAAACAATTAAACCATTAAATTATATAGCGGTCAATGAAAAACACATATCATAAAATAAAAAAGACAGAACCATAAGTCCTGTCTTTTTATCTATTAAAATTTATTACTACACTTCATCTAAAGCTGCTACGCCAGGTAAAACTTTACCTTCGATAAATTCTAATGAAGCTCCGCCACCGGTTGAAACGTGAGTGAAGTCTTCAGCTTTACAGAATTTTTTAGCTGCAGAAACTGAATCACCACCACCGATAACAGAAACAGCACCGTTTTTAGTAGCTTCAACAATAGCTTCTAATACAGCTTTTGTTCCGTCAGCGAATGCAGGATTTTCAAATGCACCTACAGGACCGTTCATCAAGATAGTTTTTGAAGATTTTAATACTTCCGCAAAAGATTTTCTTGATTCAGGACCGGCATCAACACCTTCAAATCCGTCAGGAATTTCATCAATTTTAACGAATTTATTTGTTCCATTTCCTGAGAAATCATCAGTAACTAGAACATCTGTTGCCATAACTAAATTTACACCCTTATCAGCAGCTTTCTTTTCAATAGCTTTTGCAACTTCTAATTGGTCATCTTCACAAATAGAGTTACCGATTTTTCCGCCGTTAGCTTTTACGAAAGTATAAGCCATACCGCCACCGATAATTAAGTTATCAACTTTATCGATAAGGTTTTCTAAAACACCGATTTTAGAAGAAACTTTAGCCCCGCCAACAACTGCAGTGAACGGTCTTACAGGATTATCAAGAGCTTGAGATAAGCATCTTAATTCTTTTTCCATCAATAAACCAGAAACAGCAGGTTTAACTAATTTTGCAACTTTAGCAGTTGATGTGTGGTTTCTGTGAGCAGCACCAAAAGCATCGTTAACATAGAAGTCGCCAAGTTTAGCAAGTTCTTCTGCAAATGTCATATCATCATCTTTAGCTTCTTCAGCCTTGTAGAATCTAATATTTTCCAATAATGCAACCTGACCATCTTTCAAATCAGCCAATTCTTCAGCAGCACCTTCTCCAACTTTAGCTGAAACGAATTTAACATCTTCACCCAATACTTTTGATAAATATTTAGCAACAGGTTCTAAAGAAAATTCTAAATTCCATTCACCTTTTGGTCTGCCAAGGTGAGCCATAAGAATAATTTTTGCACCTTTATCTTTTAAGAATTTTACAGTAGGTAAAATTGCTTGAATTCTTGTATCATCTGTAACATTTTTGTCAGCGTCAAGAGGAACATTTACATCAACTCTGATTAACGCTCTTTTACCTTGGATATCACCAAGATCTTTGATTGATTTTTTCATTTGTCTCTCCTTTTTAAAAGTACCACATTAATATCTTACAAAAAACATATTTGAAAGTAAATTTAATGATTAAAAAGTAATAAAATACCCCAGCCCCGTCGGGTGATGAGGTCCGACGGGGTTTTATGGGTGCATAAAAATGCGAGGTAAGTCTATTT
>CATLLJ010000006.1 GCA_950022495.1 uncultured bacterium | reverse complement strand
TATTTTAAAAAGAATATTCTCTTTGTTCACTTTTTCTTTTTGATTGCGACGCAAAAAGAAAAAGTAGAACCGAAAAAGAAAAACACGCTTGATAAAATGGCTCGAGTTATCAGGGGCTTTGCCCCCGAACCCCCTTATAAAAAATATCGGTTTGATATTTACCCCTAATAATTATTATGTAATTACTTTCCATAACGAGGTTGCAGTAAACCTGTAATGGAATTTAACAAAATTACAAAAACTATTGGCAAAAAGGTTTTTTTGTTGTATGTTAGGGCTACATGCAGAAATATAAATACAAAAGGAGAAATTTATTATGCAAGTTATATTAAAAAAAGATGTTCAAAATTTAGGCGAAGCCGGTGATATCATTAACGTTAAAGACGGTTATGCAAGAAACTTCCTACTTCCTCAAGCTGTTGCTGAAGTAGCTACTGAAGGTGCTTTACAAAATAGAGAAAAAAATATTGCTAGAATTAAAGCTAAACAAGAAAAATTACATCAAGAAGCTTTAGAAAAAGCTGAAGCTATCGAAAAATTCGGTACTTTAGAATTATCAGCTAAAGCCGGCGAATCTGGTAAATTGTTCGGTACAATCACAACTAAAAAATTAACTGAAGAATTAGCTGCTAAAACCGGTATTGAAGTTGATAGAAAAACAGTTTCTTTAAACGCTCCAATCAATAAAATCGGTAACTACACAATGTTAATTAAATTAACTTCTAAAGTTAAATGTGAATTAGCAGTTGCTGTTTCTGCTTCTGAAGTTGTTAAAGAAGCTATTGAAGAACAAACTGAAGAAGCTGCTGAATAGTTTCATTAAAGGAGAATAATGAGTCAATTGGATTTAAAATTACAAGCTTTAGCAATTGGTTCTCTCCCTCATAATGATGTACAAAAAGCAATGGCTGTTGTGAAAAAAGATTTTTCAGAAATTCCTTTTTTCCCTCAGTTGACAAATATTAACAAAAACGAAGACATGATTATCCAATTTTTGGAGGGATTGCCTTCGTTTTTGCCTTCTAATATAGAAAATTTTACCTTAAATAGTGAAAGTGAAGACTTTTTTAGTGATTTGGAAGAATTTTTTTCTGACTATGAAGAAATTATTTCTGATATAAATTCAGAAAAACTTGAAAAATACGGTATTAGTAAGAACTTCTCATCAACTTTTGGTGAATTTGAAAAATTTGTTGCGGAAACAAAACCTCATTATGCAAAGGCTCAAATTATAGGACCGTTTACGCTTGCAACATCACTAACTGATCAAAATGATCAATGTGTTATTTATGATGAAACTTTAAAGGAAATTGTAGTAAAACTGCTTTCATTAAAGGTTTTGTGGGAAATTAAACGTATTAAGCAGGCTAATTCTGATACTGTGCCGATTATTTTTATGGATGAACCTTCGGTTTCTCAATTGGGAACTTCTGCATATTTAACAATTTCTGAAGAGGAAGTTGTAAGTATGTTTGCTGAAATTTCTGACTTGATAAAGGCAAATGGCGGAATTAGTGCAATTCATTGCTGCGGTAAATGTGATTGGCGAATTCCTATTAATGCCGGTGTTGATATAATAAATCTTGATGCATTTTCTTTTGCTCAGAATTTAAGTATATATAGTGAAAAAGTAGATGAGTTCTTGCAAAATGGCGGTAAAATTGCGTGGGGTCTTGTCCCAACGCTTGATAGTAGTGCCTTAGAGAAAATAACTCTTGATGATTTGATTGAAAAATTTGAAAAATCCGTAAAATATTTGACTAAAAAAGGTATTGATGAGAAACTTATTATAGATAATTCGTTAATAACATCATCCTGCGGTGCAGGAGCTTTGAACGAAGAATTGGCAGAACATGCGATGGATTTTGTTTTTGAATTGTCGAAAGAATTAAAAGAGAGGTTTTAGGTTTGACAGTTAAACTGGCAATTACAGGAAAAGGCGGAAGCGGTAAAACAACAATAGTAAAAGCATTTATGCAGATTTTTCGCGAAATGTTTCCGGAAAAATCTATATTGTTATTTGATAATGATTTAACTAGTGAATTAGGTCATAGCTTTGGTTTAGATATCAGAAATACAATTTATGGTATCAGAAGCGGTAAACATGAATATAAAACCGGTATTCCTGAAGATATGACAAAACAAGAATTTATTGAATGGGCAATGGAAGATATTCTGGTTTCTCTTGATGAAAATACAGATATTATTGTTTCCTGGCTTGTCGGCTCAAAAGATTGCAGATGTCCTGTGACAAAACAAATTAATGACGCTCTGGTAAAGCTTATTAATCGTTATGATATTGTAATTTTTGATTGTGAATTTGATTTGAAATATTTAAATCAACTTGTTGATGTCGAAATTGATTCTACTATCATTGTCGGCAAACCATCCGAAGAATCTGCACATCTTGCAAAACGCATAGAGGAATTCAGTTCTAAATATTCTGCAGGCAGCCAACTAGGTGTTGTTATCAATAAAGTTGATAATGATAATCTGGCATGTGTTTATGAATTGTTGAAAAAATACGATTTAGATGTTTTAGGTGTAATTCCATTTGATAAAGAATTAAAAGAAAATTCTATATCTAAACAATCAAAAGTTGTAGAAGATGCAATTAAAGAATTTTATTTTAGATTAAATTTACCTCAGTTAAAACAATAGGAGTTTTATGGCAGAAATTTTAGATGGTAAAAAGTTAAGAGATAAAATATTAGAAAATTTACGGGTTAAACTTGAAAATTTTTCTGTTAAGCCTACTCTTGTTGTAATCCTTGTCGGGGAAAATCCTGCAAGTAAAATCTATGTTAACAATAAAAAGAAAACTGCTGAAAAACTCGGTATAAATTCAGAAGTTATTAATTACCCGTCAGATATTTCCGAAAAAGAATTGCTTGATAAAATTGAAGAATTAAATAATGATAAATCAGTTACGGCAATACTAGTTCAATTGCCTTTACCGGAACATATTTCAAAAGAAAATGTTATGAATAAAATTTTACCGGAAAAAGATGTAGATGGTTTTACACCGTACAATTTCGGAAAATTATTTTCAGGAGAAGAACCGACTGTTTATCCTTGCACTCCGAAAGGAATTTTACTTTTGTTAGATGAATACGGTATAGACCCTGCAGGAGAGCATGTGGTTATTGTAGGACGTTCTAATATTGTAGGTAGACCGCTTTCTCAAATGATGCTAAACCGTAATGCAACAGTGACGGTTTGTCACAGTAAAAGTAAAAATCTTGAACAAATAATAAAAACTGCAGATATATTGATTTCTGCAGTGGGGAAAAATATTATAGAAGGGAAAATGTTAAAATCTGATTGTGTGGTAGTAGATGTTGGGATTTTCAAAGATGAGAACGGGAAAACCCGAGGAGACTTAGACTTTGAAAGTGCATCCCAGATTGCATCATACATATCACCTGTTCCCGGTGGTGTAGGACCAATGACTATTGCGTCATTGATGCTTAATACTGTTGAACTTTTTGAAAAGCAGCAGTAATTATCACTTATTAACCACCTGAAGCTAAGTTTAAAGTACAGCTTGTTTTGATGTTGTTGTTTACAAGTGTCTTTAATGATGAAATTTCGTTTTCAATTACAGTCATTTGAGAATCTAATGAGTCTTTTTCTGTTTGTAATTGTTCGTCTAATTGTTCGTAATAAAGATAAGTTGCGTTTTCGTCGTAGTTCTCTCCTTCCGGAGTGCTTTTTCTAACAGCTTCCATTTGTGCTGTTGCGTATTGGATGTCATTCTGAATACCAATCATTTGAAATTGTAAAAAGTTTTTTTGTAAAGTCAATAAACTCTTTTGACTTGCTAATGCTAAAAATGCCATATCTCGTCTCCTTATTTTTTAAAGTTCTCTCTTCTATATAAAGTTTTTTCAAAATGTTCAATTTCAGAAAAGTTTTTATTTGTAACATTTGTTTACAATAGTATCAAAAGACTATTCGATTATGGAGTATAAAAATTCATAATTCAGGATATTATTTTAAGGCTACAAAAGAAAGGAGCAAATAATGACTTTTAATCCATTAAAAGAAAAAGGAATTCATCCTGAAAAACAATTAAGAATGTGGCATGATATAGCTCATCGCCATTTTAATAAAAACGAAGTTGATTGTTATACCAGAACCAGACAAATTTTGATGAACGGTATAGAAGTTGAAGCGTGGAATTTTAAACACAGTTTTGCACGATTTAATGATGATGAAGAAACAAAAATGTTTCTTGCTATGACAAGACGTATAGAAGATATGCAGCAAACTACTATTAACTGGCTTGCACCTTGTGACCAATCTGTGTTAGAAACTACATTAGGCTACGAACAGGTTGCAGTTGATTTAACTGCATGGCTTGCTCAGAATGAACCTGATCCGTATGTTAAAGAAACTTTTGACTTTGGGTTATTAGAAGATTTTGATCACCTTTATAGATACAGCCAATGGGCATATATGGAACACGGAATTTCTCCAAATGAAATTTTACAGGGTCAGACTGATGTTATTCTAAGCCGTCCAACCCAGTATCATCACAATGACAATATGCTGAGATTACGTAAACCTTATGATAAAGAAACAGCTTCTCCGCAGACAAAAGTTAATATTTTGACTCTTGTTGCAGGTGAACAGCAAACTCATAATTATTATGCCGAACACGGTATGGCATACGGTAATGATTGTTTGAGAGAAACTTTTGCAGAAATCAAAGATGTAGAAGAAGAACACGTTACAATGTATGAATCTTTGATTGACCCGACCGAATCTTTATATGAAAAATTACTGCTTCATGAATTTACAGAAGTTTGTACATATTATAATTGCTTAGAAGATGAAAAGGATGAAATGTTAAAACCAATATGGGAAGAATTTTTAGATTACGAATTAGGTCATCTGGCAATTGCTTCACAACTATTTAAAAAGCACGAAGGCAGAGACCCTGAAGAAGTCGTTGGTTCTGAAATCGTTTATCCTTGCAGATTTATGTCACAAAAAGAATATGTATCTGATATTCTTGTAAACGAAATTGATAAACGTTTAGGAATGGATAAAGATTATACTACAGTGAAAAAACTTCCTGAAGATTGGCCGAGCTATGAAGTTCAAGACACTGTTAACGATGAAGGTTCTCCGACTGAAAGAACTATTCAGCTTATTTCAACTCTTAAAGATAGAGATTTAGTTTTAGCTTCTGACTCTCTTATAAAAGAAACTCCAAGACTACTTCAGCGAGCAATGGAACCGGAATCACAAGCTCCTGATACAGTGACAGTTGAAGAATATAAAGAAATGAACGAATATCAATTTGAATTCTAATAATTAAAAAAGAGGGATTATTTAATCCCTCTTTTTTTGCCTCAATTTAGTTATTCAATTTTTGAAAGTCCAATAGAGAATATGGATATTAGTAAAGATGCAAGTAATGCACTCCAGAATCCATCGACATTGATTCCCGGAACTAAGTATGCCGCAAACATAAATAAAAGTGCATTGATTACAAGTGTGAAAATACCCAGTGTTAAAATGTTAATCGGCAGGGTTAGTAATAGAATAAGAGGTTTGATAAATGCATTAATTAAAGCAATAACTACAACTGCAATTAATGCAGCCCAGATATTCTGGACATCGAAACCTGGAATAATCCATCCGACAAGCATAATAATCAGTGCAAAAACAAGCCATTTTAAAATCATTGATAACATAGACGCCTTCTCCTTTTGTTAAAAGTTTAAAATTTTAAGAAGGTAATTTCAATGTCCAAAAGTATAATATAATTTATTTTTTTTAGTCCAATAAGTTAATATTAATTATGTTTATTTATATAAGATCGTCAACAATATCCAGTTTAGTTAAGTCTATCGGCAATGTGAAACCAAATGTTGAGCCGTGATTAGGCTGTGAATTAACAAAAACATGACCTTGATGATGTTTTTCAATAGTTGTTTTAACAAGATGAAGCCCTAATCCGGTGCCTTTAACACTGTGAGTCTTGTTTTCTACACGGTAAAATCTTTCAAAAACTTTTTTCTGGAATTCAGGAGCAATACCGATACCTTCATCCCTTACAGTAACCACAATTTGATTATTATCTGCGTCAGAATATAGTTTAACTTTTATTGTCGAATCCTGAGGTGCATATTTTATTGCATTTGACAGGTAATTTGTTAATGCTCTTGCAATACTGTCATAATTGAACATTAGTAATGGAATGTTTTCTTCTTTTTCAATTTCGATAGTTAAATTATGTTCTTTTAACAGAACTTCTACCTGTGAAACACAGGCATCAACTAATTGTGAAATGTCATTTTCAGATTTTTCGATTTTAGCGTTAGAATCAAGTCTTGAAAAATCAAGAATATCATTTACCATACTATTTAAACGAATAATTTCGGTATTTAAGGTTCCAATGAATTCTTTTTTTGTTTCTTCGTCAAATTCTTCACCGTAGTTGTAAAGAGTGTCGATATAACTTCTCAAAACAGTAACCGGAGTTCTTAATTCATGAGAAACATTGGATATAAATTGAGATTTCATTTGATCCATTTCGGTTTCTCTTGTTACATCTATGAGTACGATTATGTAGCCGACATAATCTCTGTTTTTTGTGAACATTGGCGAAATAATTGATTTTAAAATTCTTCCGTCAAGAGTGATGTTGAATGTAATTGGACTGGAGGATTTTTCTTCCAGTGATAATTTTTTGTACTCTTCGATTTTTTCGTTAAAACAATATTCGCCTTGAGTATCAACGTAATTTTGAATATTTGTATTTAATAATTGGTCATCTTCAAGTTCCAGAAGTTCTTTAGCATGGTCATTAATTAATACTACAGTGTCGTTGTTATCACATACAACAACCCCGTTAACAATACTCATCAAAACTGCTTCAAGTTTGTTTCTTTCAAGGGTTAATTGTTCAATGTTCTGCTCTTCGTAAATATTTAATCTTGTTGACATGTCGTTGAAAGAGTTGAACAATTCTTTAACTTCGTCACTAACTTCTTTTTCTTCAATTTTATATCCGAATTCTCCTGATGAAATTTTGTTAACACCTTCGTGTAATATTCGTAATTCTCTTGTTATAAGGTATGTATTTATTAGTATTACAAATGCAAATACGAGCCACACAATTATAAATACAAATAATATTGAAGCTCTTGTTGTTGATGAAACTTTTCCGACAATTGAACCTGAAAGCCCGACGGTTACAGAACCGATATTAGTATTGTCCAGAACATTTATCATCGGGGATGTAACTGAAATATTAGGACGTTTGCTGTTTTGATGAGAATTATTCTGTGCCTTATATATTAAATCCCCTTTTGCATTATGAAATTCAATAAAGACAATATCTTGATGTGATTTTAATATTGAATCGGAATGAGATTTTAGAATTTCAAAAGTTTCTTTTTGTGATACATTTTTTGTCATATCAACACTTTCAATAGCAAGTGTTTTAGATATAACCTGACCAAAATTCTGGTAAACCTCGTTGAGATTTTTCTGAATATTTACGGTTGCAAAAATTGCAATTGCCATAATCAGCAGAGTACTCAAAATTAAACCGAAAATAATTAAACGGTTTTGTGTAGTATTGCTCATCTTCCGATTTTCTCTCATAGAATTATTATATCACTTTAAAAATAATTTAATAGTATATTAAATTTTAGAAATCAGATAGCGATTTTTGTAATTTGTAGTTTTGTAAACTTTTTTTATGTTAATTTAGCAAATTTTTTTATCTTTTATTTTAGTATAGTTGTAGAAAAACAATTAAAGAAGGTTAAATATGTCAACAATTCAAACATCAAATGGTACTCAATATGAAACTCCCGGTTTCTGGCCGTCAGCAGGAGCTTTTCTTGCCGGCAGTGCTACTCAAAGCTGTGTGATGCAAGGTCAAGGCATTATTGCAAATCCTGCAATGAAAAAGATGAAAAAATTAAATGAAACTCTTGATACTGTCCAACTTCAAAAACATATAAAAGAAGCAATGGACAAATCAGGTATGGCTCAAAAAGGAGTTAAATTAGTTGATTATACGGGTACTCCTGCGGTAAAAATGCATGATGTAATTCAACAAGAGGTTAAAGCGTTGACAGATAGTTTGTCTGATTCAACCAAATCTTTCGGCACAAAAATGAAAGAGTGGGCAAAATTCGTAAAAGAATTTAAAGAAAAACTTATGATGACAATGGTTAAGAATGGTGATAATGCAGGTTTTGTACCTAAATCCAACTCTGTTCACATAAATATTGAAAAACTTGGTACCTCAGGTTTCCATGAAATTGGTCACGCAATGAATTATAATAGCAGCAAATTCTGGAGAACAATGCAAAAAATGAGAGTACCAATGATGAAAGTTGCAGCATTTTTACCTCTTGTAGCGTTATTTAAACGTAAAAAGGCTGAAGGCGAAGAACCTAGAGGCAGATTTGATATAGTTACTACATTTATTAAAGAAAATGTTGGAAAACTAACTTCGTTAGCATTTGTTCCAATTATTCTTGAAGAATTGAAAGCTTCGGCAAGAGGTAATAAATTAGCGAAAGAACTTTGCTCACCTGAACTTCATAAACAGGTAGTTAAATCTAACAGATATGGTGCTTTAACTTATGTTGCTATGGGTATATTTGCAGGAGTTGCAGCATTTGCAGCAAATAAAGTTCGTGATGCAATAGCAAAACCTGAAGAAGTTTAAATTAAATAGATAGATAAAAAATGCAAAATCATTATGATTTTGCATTTTTTTGTGCAAAATTTTCCGAAAGGCAATTTTTCAAGAGTAAATGTTTTTATATAAATATAGGTTATTAGGCTAAAAGAAAAGTAATTTTGTAGAAAATTTCTACGATAGAACTATTTTTTAGTGTTAAAAGGTTATCGGAAAGGAAAAGGGTTATGTCAAGTACAATTAGAACAAATGATGGTAGTTATTATGAAAAGCCTGGCTTTATGAGAACAGCGGCAGGTATTGTTGCAGCTTCAAGTGCCAGTGGTGCCGTAGCGTTAATGCAGCAGCCATTTGCAGAACAATGCATGAAACGTATGGGTAAAATTGCACAAACTGCTGATACTGTGGAAATTCGCAATGCTTTACAGAAAGCTTTAGTAGAAGGTGGAGTTGCAGATAAAGTTAAGATTAGAGATTTTGCAAATGAGGCAAAAAATGAAAGTTTTTTTGATATCTTTAGAAATAGTTTTAAACAAAAAAAAGTTGATATGCCTAACAAGAAGTTTGTATTGAAAGTAGATACAAAGGGTATGAAATTACCGACATCTATTGACTATATTGACAAAGAAGTGTTTAAAAAGCCGAAAATAACCGGAGACGCTCCTCATTTTACTGCCGGAATAGGAACAATAGATAAACTTAAAGAGAAATTGGGTAAATATCTTCAGAAACAAATGGACGTCGTTGGTGCCATTAAAAAAGGAAAAAATGCCGGATTTAATAATTTGACAAATGAAGTACTAATTAATACTGAAAAGTTAGGCGTTGCAGGATTTCATGAAATTGGTCACGCAATAAATTATAACAACAGCAAATTCTGGAGCACAATGCAAAAATTAAGAAAACCGGCAATGATTATTCCGTCTATATTAACAACAATTGCATTATTTAAACGTAAAAAGGCAGAAGGAGAAGAACCAAAAGGATTTTTTGATAAAACTACAACATTTATCAAAGAACATGTTGGAACTTTAGCAACACTATCAATGGCACCAATTGTAGCCGAAGAAATAAAAGCAACTCAAAGAGGTAATGCTCTTGCTAAAAAACTATTATCTCCTGAGAATTATAAGAAAGTTGTAAAAACCAATAGATATGGTGCTGCAACTTATATAGCAGCCGCATTAGCTGTGGGTGTAGGTGCTTACGTTGCTAATAAAGTTAAAGATGCAATTGCAAAACCAAAAGAAATTCGCTTAGGTGCATAGTTAATTCAAATTCAAAAGAGTGGTATTTAATACCACTCTTTTTATATAAAGCATATAAAAAAAGTTCCATATTTCTATGGAACTTTTTTTGTTTATTAAATTTTATTTTAAAAGTTTTATAAACCCTCTAATTGCATGTCCAACGCCGTATACGGCTACACCTAATCCTGGTATCGGCACCGGTGCAAAAGTTGCGATTGTGCCGGCTAATGCAGGGATTTCGTCTTTCGTGAATTTTAAGTTTTTAACTTCTCTTGCAACTCCTTTAGTTTTTGCCCCAAATCTTATCATTAAATTTTTTGAAGTTGTTGAATTTCTGCCGTTTTGCCAGCCTGTTTTAACTGCTGTTAAAACTCTTTTGTTAGTTCTTGCTAAATCTGAAGGAACTACTTTTGCTAATGTAGATGTTACTGCTTTAATTGATACCATAATTTCTAATTTCCCCTTAAATACCTTTATAATTATATAAAGTTTTTTTTAGGGAAAAAATTGCTTATTTTTATAATAATATATCATAATTTTTACTGTTCTTCAAAATATTTTTTTGCAAGTTCAAGTTCTTGCTCTTTTCCTATTTGCTGGTTTTCGATTTTTTTTCTTACAATATAATCAAAACATTTCTGGTACTGGGCTGATGGCGGTATTCCAAGTACTTGCAAATCTGTGCCGCTAATTGTCAATTCTATATTTCTTAAATTATCGAGATATTTTTCGACGGATTTCTTGTCAATTGTGGAAAACATCAAAATTGATTCTAGATTTAGATTTTCAAAGTTTTTATAGATTTCAAAATCGGTATTAAAAGATTTAGTTTTTAATGCATTAAAATCATCAACAATTTTTCTTTCAAGTTTTGTTAACGGCAGGGAAGAAATCTCCGGAAGCAATCCTATATATATTATCCAGATACATTCCGGAAGGTATTTGTTGATAAGTTTTTCAATATCAATTTTTGGTAATTCAAATTCTTGCGGTGCAATAAGTTTATAAATTTTTTGTTCCACAAATCGTTCAAATGCCTTTTGAGAATTTAGATTGAATGTTTCAATCAATTCTTTTTTTAATCTTTTATATGACATATCATAATTTATATTATTCAAGTAGTTCTCTTGAAGTTTTTTTGTATGATCATCCAATTCAAAATCAAATCGTACAGCAAATTTTAAAGCTCTTACAATTCTTGTAGGGTCATCAATAAAACTGTTATCATGCAAAACTCGAAGCGTTTTAGTTTTTATATCATCTAAACCGTGTGTATAATCAATGATTTCGCCTGTTAATGTTGATTGTGCCATTGCATTAATTGTAAAATCTCTGCGAAGTACATCTTCTTTTAATGAACATCCTATATTTTCAACAACAGGCAGATGACCTTTCTCAGGATATGTTTCGTTTCTGGTTGAAGCGATATCTATTTCTTCATTATTATATTTTATTCTGACTGTTCCGAATGGTTCATTGATTTGTACAATTTCAGCATCAGGAATATTTTTAGCAAACTCAATTGCATTCCCGATGTATGTAATATCAATATCAAAACTTGGCTGTCCGAGAATTTTATCTCTGACAACTCCGCCTATGTAATAAAGATTTTTATCAACTATACTCATTGCATTTATTTTAGCAAAAATTATATAATAATCAAAGAATTGATTATTGCAAAACTGTATTCTACTTGCCATATTTATTAAGCTATAATAAAATAATGTTATAAAAGTGAGGAAATATGGCGAAATATAATATAAAAGTATGTATGGGAAGTTCTTGTTTTGCACGTGGTAACCTGCAAAATTTGAATTTTTTGGAAAATTATATAAAAGAAAATAATTTGGATGCAGATGTTGAATTAATCGGCGGTTTATGCCAAGAAAAATGCGAATCAGGTCCAAATATTTATATAAACGATGAATTCTATAATGAAGTTGATGAAGATAAATTAAAACAAATTTTAGAAGGGTTAATGATAAAATAAAAGCAAAATTAGGGGTTAATAAATGAATAATCAACATCCTGTTTACACTCTAATAAATGAATGCCACGACTGTTATAAGTGCGTTCGGGAGTGTCCTGTAAAGGCGATTAAGATTGAAAACGATCACGCATCTGTTATTCCGGAAAAATGTATTTCATGCGGAACATGTGTTCAAGTCTGTCCGGCAAATGCAAAATGTGTCCGCAGTGATTTAGAGAAAGTTAAAAATCTTTTAATAACAGGAAAAGATGTTTATGTTTCATTAGCACCTTCATGGAGATCTGTTTTTGAAAATTCAGCACAAAAAATGATTGCTATTCTAAAACAATTAGGTTTCAAAGATGTTTCAGAAACTGCAATCGGAGCTCAGGAAGTTTCTATCAAAACCGCAGAAATGCTTAATAATATGGAGCAGGGTTTATGGATATCAAGTGCCTGTCCTGTAATTGTCGAATACGTAAGACTTTATAAACCTGAATTTGCAAAGTATATTACACCAATAGGTTCCCCTGCAAAAACTCATGCAAGAATGCTTAAAGATTTATACGGTGATGATATAGCAGTTGTGTTTATTGGACCTTGTATCGGCAAGAAAAATGAAGCTGATGAAAACGACGGTCTTATTGATGTTTCAATAACTTTTGAAGAATTAAAAATTTGGATTGCCGATAAAATTGGTGATATTTCAGAAATTAAAAAAGAAAGTTGTTTTGAATTCGTACCATACAGTGCACACGAAGGAACATTGTACCCTATAAACGGCGGTATGAACGAGACTATAAAGAAAATCGGAGTAAAACCTCAGGTTCAACTTATGGAAATTTGTTCAATTCCTGCGTTTGAAAGAGCTCTGGAAAATCTTGATGCTGAAAAACTTACAGTTCCTGTTTTTGTAGAGGCTCTTGCCTGTGAATCCGGATGTATAACAGGTCCTTGTATTGCTTCTAATAACGCAAGTATAAGTTCAATTTCTGATGTTATGCAGAAAGTTAAAGTCAGGGACGAAATTCCAAAAGAACCTCAAGTTGTCGTAGATTGTGATTATTCACCTAAAGAAGTTTCGACTTCTAATTATTCGTTAGAAGATATAATGAAAACTTTGAAAAAAATTGGTAAACACACTATTGATGACGAATTAAACTGCGGCGGCTGCGGATATTCATCCTGTAAAGAACTTGCGGTTGCACTGTTAGATGGTGTTGCAGAACCCTCTATGTGCGTTTCTTATATGCGAAAAATTGCTATGCGAAAAGCTGCAGCAATGCTTCGCTGTATGCCTGCAGCAATTGTTATGGTTGATAATAATATGAATATTATTGAAGCTAATGACAGCTTTATGCGAATGTTTACCGGCGAAATGTATGAAATATTTAAGGCTCGGCCTGACGGTTTAACAGGTGCTGCGATTGATAGAATTGTTGAATTTTCTGACATTTTTAGAACTATTTTGAAAACAGGTAAGGACTTGCATAAGGAACATTATGCAGTAAAAGACCGTCTATATGATATAAATGCGTTTACAATTGAGGAAAATGAAATTGTCGGTGCAATCATCACAGACGTGACTCAAACTGAAACAAACAGAGAAAAAATTTCAGAAAAAGCAAAGGAAGTTATTTCAAAAAATATTTCAATTGTTCAGGAAATTGCTTGTCTGCTCGGTGAACATATGGTTGAAACCGAAACTTTATTGAATTCTATTGCTAACGATTATGATGATAAACCTGATGGAGGAACTAATCCATAATGTTTATTGATATTGATTGTAATCAATTGAAAAAATATAATCAAAATGCTTTTGGAGATTACTTTGTTTCAAAAAGATATCCGGACGAAGCAAAATTGATTGCTGTGCTTTCAGACGGTTTAGGCAGCGGAATTAAAGCAAATATTCTATCCTGTATGACTGCAACTATGTTATTAAGGTTCGTGGAAAATTCACAGATTCCAATTAAACATGCTGCAGAAATTGTTATGAACTCCCTTCCTGTTTGCAAAGTTCGAAAAATCAGCTATTCAACTTTTTCAGTTATAGATGTAAATGACGAAGGCGACGCAAAAATTATTGAAGAAGGCAACCCTGAATTTCTGTGGATAAAGAATAACGAAGTAATGACACCTTCTTATGAATCCATTCCTTCAAAAACTTTCAAAAACAGATGTATGAAAAGTTATAAAATTCATCTTGAACTCGGCGATAGATTGATATTTTGTTCCGATGGGGTGACACAATGCGGACTTGGTAACAGCCGTTTGAAATTAGGGTTACGCAGAGAAGGTTTAATCCAGCTTGTTCTTGCTAAATTAGCAGAAGAACCTGATATTTCAAGCTCTGATTTGTCAGCATATATTGTTCGTCAAGCTAAAAATATTGAAACCGATAGAAACCCGAAAGATGATATTTCAGCCTGTGTTCTTTATTGCCGTGAACCGCGTGTATCTTTAGTTTTCACAGGTCCTCCTTTCTTGCAGAAAAAAGATGCTGAATATGCACAGATGTTTCGCGATTTTAAAGGTAAAAAAGCAATTTGCGGCGGTACTACTGCAAATTTGATTTCAAGAGAATTAAATATTCCGATAACTATGGATAAAGCCATTAGTGTTGGAAAACTTCCGAGTTGTTCTTATATGGATGGTGTTGACCTTGTTACCGAGGGAATTCTAACCCTTACGCAGGCTTTAGAGTATCTTGAATCAGGTCAAACTACAGGTATTGACAATGCCGCCGGAAAGTTGGTAGAATTCTTATTAGATAGTGATTGTATTAACTTTATGGTAGGTGCAAAGTTAAATCAAGCTCACTACAATCCTGCATTACCGATTGAAATTGAAATTAGAAAAAATATTATCAAAAAAATGGCAGTTGTATTACAGGATAAATATTTTAAAAAAGTTAATGTACAGTATATGTAGCATATAGAGGAAGGTAAAAATGGAAAAAATTAGTGTAAAAGTATGTTTAGGAACAACTTGTTTTGTTATGGGTTCTGCAAATCTTCAAGAGTTAATGGAAATAGTTCCTGCAAAATATGGCGATAAAGTTGATGTTTGTGGTGTACCTTGCCTTGGATTATGTTCTGTAGACTGGGAATTTTCAAAAGCTCCTTATGTAAAAGTAGATGATGAAATTATTAAAGATGCTACAACTGAAAAAGTTTTATCAGCGATTGATGCAAAATTAGAAAAAAAGTAAAAATATAAAGAAAAGGATTAAGAAAAATGGCTATGAATACCCCTAAACAAACTTCTCACTTAAAACGAGAAATTTTGGTAAGATTAATAAAAGCTTACTTAAGTGATAATTTTGAAGAAAACACAAGAAAAATTCCTTATGATATGCGTCCGAAAGGCAGCGAAGTTCCATTCAGATGTTGTATTCATAAAGAACGTGCAATTTTAAGAGATAGAGTTATTGCAGGTTTAGGATTATCAATTGAAGATGCTGACGATAGCGAATTGTTATCAGATCTTGCAAAAAAATCTCTTGAAAGAACTGAACCTGAAGAAAATCCGTTGACAGTTCTACACACAGCTTGTCAGGGTTGTGTTCCTTCAAGAATTTATGTAACCGACCTTTGTCAGGGCTGTGTTGCAAGACCTTGCGAATCAACCTGTAAATTCGGGGCAATTAAAGTTGAAAACGGTAAATCTGTTATTGACCCGTCTAAATGTAAAAATTGCGGTATGTGTGCACAGGTTTGTCCTTATCAGGCGATTGCAAAAATTATTGTTCCTTGTGAAAATGCCTGCCCTGTGGGTGCCATTGCAAAAGATGAAGATGGTCATGCACGTATAGATTTTGATAAATGTATTTCTTGCGGAAAATGTGTAAGTTCATGTCCATTCGGTGCAGTTCATAAAAAAAGTCAAATAATTGATATTTTAAAATCAATAAAAGAAGGTAAAAAGCTCGTAGCAATGCTGGCTCCGGCAATTATGGGACAGCTTCCTTGTACTCCAAAACAACTTAAACAGGCAATTCTTTCTATAGGATTTTCTGATGTTGTGGAAGTTGCAGAAGGTGCTGATATTACAACCAGAAATGAAGCAGCAGAATTTGCAGAAAGAATGGAAAAAGGCGATAAGTTTATGACAACATCTTGCTGTGCAGGCTATAATGAACTTGTTGAAAAACATATTCCAGAACTTAAACCATTCCGTTCAGAAACTAAAACTCCTGCATACTATACAGCTGAAATGGTTAAGAAAGAAACTCCGGAAGCTGTAACAGTATTCTTCAGCCCTTGTGTTGCAAAACGCCGTGAAGCAATGCAAAACCCGAATATAGATTATGTTTTGAACTTTGAAGAACTCGGAGCATGGTTTATTGCGATGAATGTTCAAGTATCAGAATGCGATGAAACTGCATATAGAAAAGAATCTTCCGCTCAGGCTAGAAACTTTGCAGTAACCGGCGGAGTTGCAGGTGCAGTTAATACATTACTTGAAGAAGGTCAAAAAGCTCAGCCATATATTGTTGACGGGTTGAATAAACAATCTATAAGAGATTTGAAAAAATTCGCAAAAAATGGCAGCTGTGAATTGGGTAATTTAATTGAAGTTATGGCTTGTCCGGGCGGCTGCTTAGGCGGTTCAAGTTCAATAAATTCTTATAAACCGGCTTTAAAACAATTAACTGCTTATGTTAATGAAAGCCCTGAAATTAAAGAAGTAGTTAAAAAATAATTTTTAACAATATTTAGATGTAAAAGCGGATAATTCATTATGTGGATTATTCGCTTTTTATAATTCAATAGAATGATACAAAAATTTGCAGGGTAGTATATAATTAATTTATGAATAATGAAGTTTTAAAGAATTTGTCTTATGGTGTTTATGTTGTAACTACGCTTTGCGGTGAAAAACCCGTAGGCTGTATTGCAAACAGCTTGATACAGGTAACATATAATACAATTGCAGTCAGCATGCACCATGATAACTATACAAATAAATGTATGGAAGACTCCAAAAAATTTGCGGTATCAATTTTAGGTGTAGATGTTGACAATAAAGTTATCGGAACATTCGGCTACCGTTCTGCACGTGATATAGATAAGTTCCTTGATATTAAAACCCGGGTTGTCGACGGTTTAAATATTATTGAAGATTCAATTGGTTATCTGGTATGTGAAGTTACTGATAAAATGGAAACCGAAACGCATACAATATTCTTAGGAAAAATAATTGACGGTGAAATGCTTGATACCGAAGAAAAACCTATGACTTATGCGTTCTATCATGAGAACCGCAAAGGCCTAAGCCCTAAAAATGCACCGACGTATATTGAAAGAAAAAAATAATATTTTAAGTATTTCTGTATAAATAGAGAGATATGTATGAACAAAAAAATATTATCTAATATTGCATTGTTTTTAACAGCCTTAATTTGGGGGGTATCATTTGTCGCTCAAAAAGCCGGCATGGATTATGTCGGTCCATTCAGCTTTAACTTTGCAAGAAGTATTCTGGGCGGTTTGAGTCTTATACCTTTGATATTTTTTGTGAAATTTACACACGAAGACAGACGTCCGAAAGAATATAAACATAAACAGCATCAATTACTCGCAAAAGCAGGAATATCCTGCGGCTTAGCATTATTTACGGCAATGAGTATTCAACAATATAGTATGCTTTCTGTTAGTGCAGGAAAAGCCGGTTTTATCTCTGCATTATATATAATTTTCGTACCGCTGATAGCATTGTTTTTGGGACAAAAAATTACTAATGCAGTGAAAGTTAGTGTTGGAATGGCGGTTATTGGTTTGTATTTGTTATGTTTCAAATCAAATTCAGGCGGGTTTGATTTTTATGATATATTGCTGCTTATAAGTGCATTTTTCTATGGCGTACATATTCTGGTTGTTAATTATTTTTCAAAACATGTTGATGCTGCAAAAGTCTCCTGTCTGCAATTTTTTGTAGTTGGAATTTTGTCGCTTCCTTTAATGCTTATATTTGAAAATCCTGATGTGAATAGTTTTGTAGCCTGTCGTATTCCTATACTGTATGCAGGGATTTTGACATGCGGTGTTGCTTATACTTTGCAGATTTTCGGACAAAAATACACAGCCCCGACAATTGCATCTCTTATTCTTTGTCTGGAATCTGTTTTTGCAGTTATCGGAGGAAGTTTAATTCTGCATGAAACAATGACAATGAGAGAGGGCTTGGGCTGTGTATTTATGATTATTGCGGTTGTACTTTCACAAGTACAGGTACGAATTTTTAAGAAAGTGCCGCTACCATTTTTTCAGAAAGAAGCAGAGAAGATTGAGGATTTTGACCGGTAATAATATTTTTGTCAACGCAAACGTGTTCTGACCACGGATCAGCATCTTCAAATCTCGCACCGAGTTGTCGAATTTTTGTTTCTAAAAGGAATGGAACGATTTCATTCATTTTGGTAATATATTCTTCTTTATTAGTAAAGCAGGTTACTTTTTGGTCTTTTAAAATGGACTCCCCGTGTTTGTCTTTTGCAGAAATTAACCCTGCAGGACCGTGACAAATTGCAGCAATGATTTTGTTGTTTTCATAGAAATATTCAATGATTTCTTTTAAAAGTTCATCATTTGCAAGGTCAAACATTGGGCCGTGTCCGCCGGGTAAAAATATTGCATCATAATTTTTATAATCAATTTCGGATAACCTTGTCGTGTCTCTTAGAATTTTAATACATTCATCCCATTCCATAGGGTTTGAACAGGACATACTTTTCTCATCAACAGGAGATAGACCGCCTTTCGGGCTTGCTACAGTAATTTCGTAACCTGTATCTTTAAATACAAGATACGGGACAGCAAACTCTTCCAGATACACTCCTGTTTCTTTTATTTCTGAATTTTCGTCACCAGAGTAGTTGGTTGTGATAATAAGAATTTTTTTGTGTTCGTTCATAAGTAAAACTCCTTTATTTTCTAAAGGAGTTTACAATAAATAGGTTTAATTTTTATGCCCTTAAAGGGGTAAATTTATTTTCTTATAAATTCAACTTTATAACCTAATATGTCTGCAATAAGTTCAACTTCTTTGAAGGTTAAACTTTCTCTTCGGATTTTACCGCCTAAAGAATCTTCAGTGTATTTTTTGCCACTTTTTTCTGTCATCATGACGGCTAAGTCTTTGATATATACTGCATTCAAAGTTATAAATGCTTTAATTTTGCTTTTTACATTACTCATATTTTTATTATATTATTATTGACAAATTCCTGCCAATAGTTTAAAATAACTATTAAATATGGCGGTTTAACGTTATATGTGATAGGTAATTTGTAGGCGGAAGGATTATAATTAAGAATAGAGGTTTTGTATGGATGAAAAAATAAGATATAAATTATTAATTATTAAAAATAAAATATTAGTTATAGAAAGTCTGGCTAAAGTACTTTCTGATATTTATGAATCTCAATATGATTATGAACCTCTAGATTATAGTAATTTGATAGAGCTTCTATTTAACAGAATTAAAGATTTACATTATAAATTCAATATTATTGAAAAATCTTTGCGATTATAAATAGCACTTGCGTTCTTGACCTTCAACGCCGGCATAGAGTTCTACAAATTGTTTTGCAGGGCTTACTTCAATTTTTTGCAGCAGAACTTCTTCAATCTGGAAAAATCCTACATCACCGGACATTTCAATATCAATTTTGATAGGTTTTCTTTCGCCTTTGTGAATACCTATACGATTAATCGCATTTGCAGAATATTTGTGAATATCCCCGACTCTTGGCGTTGTGTTAATTGCCATCGGAATTCTTGCTCTTCCTTTTGTCATATCGCATCCGTCAGCAATTAATAGAATACCTGCTTCTATAGAATGGATTTTGCGTGATGACATGTGACCGATTATAGCTTCTGTTGTCACTGCACGAATTACTACACGACGGTGCAAATCGTGAGGAAACATGTGCATCAATGTTCTTTCAATAATTGGCTGGGATAATAGTGCAGACATTTCTTCATGTCCTTGACGTCCTATTGCCATACCAAGATCATGCATCATACCTGCAAGGATTACCGCACACATACTGTCTTCAAAGGTTCCCATTTCTTCTTTTTCAAGAGAAGTTTGAATGCCTGCTTCGTGTAAAATATTTAGCATTTTTATTGCATTACCGACAACCTGACGCATGTGAACAGGACCGTGGTCATTGTAACCAAGTCTTCTGATAGATACGCTGTTTGCATAATCTTGCATTTCCTGCAATTCTTCATCTGCAAACAAGTATTTAACCATTTCTAAACATTGAGGATGTTTTTTTAAACGATTTAATATTTTTGTTTCTGTTGACAACTCTTTGACTGATTTCATAATAACCTTTTCCTTTTCAGTATTTATATTAATATAATAACCCATAATAGAGAAAAAGTTAACCCTGACGGTTAAAAATTTTTATTATATAATTTTGTTATGAGTGATTATAAATATTATTTAGATAATGGAATTTTTAATTTTCAAAATGGTGATTTTGAACCTGCCATTGAGAATATAAATAAATCTCTTGAATTAAAAAATGATTGGGCAGTCCCGTATTTTTTCAGAGGTGCAGCTTATCAAGCTTTAGAAGATTTTGATGAAGCGATGATGGATTATACTAAAGCTTTAAGCATTGATGATAAAATGACGGATGCTTATTATAATCGTGCTAAGATTATTCTTTCAAGAAAAGATATTGATAACCCGAATATAGAAAAAGCCGTTAAAGACTTAGAAAAAGCACTGGAATTAGATGCAAATTTTGTGGAAGCATTGTATGCGATGGCTGCTGCACAGAAAAAATTGGGCAAATATCATAAAGCTTTAGAATATCTTGAAAGACTTTTGCAAATCCAGCCTGATGCAATTCATGCTAAAGCATTGAAAAATCTTATTTTGAAAAAATATATTATATAAATATATTAGGAATAGCCGTGAAAAAATTTTTATTTACATTAATTTTGTTATTGTTCAATTCGTTATGCACATTTGCAGAAGATGCCATAACTTTATACGATAGTGCTGATTTTAAAGAGTTTGTATTGAATGATGTTCAGCATATTGATAATAATAAAATAGATAAAAAAGAATTATTTGAAACATTACCTGAACCTAATACTCAAAATTTTTTTGAAAATTCTGATAGTCTGACACATCAAACAAAGATTTTCAGCGGGATTTCTCAAGCTGCAAAAGATATTTATAATCTGCAAGTTGATCAGATAAGTTCACCGCAGCCTTTGTTATCTGATTATTTAACCAAAAAATTTGATGAAGGCCCTGTAGAAAGTGTTCATACGTGGGGTGTTTTTCAATCAAACTTTGATACAACAATGACTGAAGGTGAACATGGAACTACAAAATTTAACCCTGCACTGGTTAATGTATTGATTGATACTAAAATGAGGGGCGGAAAAGATAATTTTCGATTGATGCTTGATATGTCTCATCAGCACAACAGGTCATTTATGAGCCAGTTTGTGCAGGATGCTTATTATGAAACCAAAAGAATTCCGCATCATACAATTTTGATTGGTAATTCCAGAACCGGTACAGGGTATGAAGGTGCACAATCTCCTTATACTTTACCTTTCATTAATCGTTCACAAATCTCGAGAAACCTTGCAAATATCAGAAAAGTCGGGGTTCGTGTAAAAGGAAATTATTCTCTGGTTGATTATGATTTTGGCGGATACAGTTCTGATACATTTTTCACAGAATTTATTCCGGGATTGGAATTTGACGGCTGGGTTAATCTAAAACCGCTTGGTAAAACTGACGGGAAATACGGAAAACTTACAACCGGTACCGGTTTCGTACTTGGCAGACGAAATTCTGTTGATTATTCTCTTGGCGGTGCTTATATCGGATATGAATATAATAAATTCTGGACAAGAATGGAATATGCGATTTCTGATGGTTCCAACGGCGGTTCCGGTTTGACTAACAAAAGCAGACAGGGCTGGTATGTTACTATTGGTTATCGGCTCACAAAGAAATTAGAAATTCTTGCACGATACGATGAATTTGATCCTGATAGAACTGTCAAAGCAAATAATCAAAGAGAATATACTGCAGGTATCAATTATTATTTAAAAGGACAGGCACTAAAGCTGATTTTTAATTATATTTATTGTCAAAATGAGGCAAAACCTGACAGCCACAGACTTCTTGTCGGCACTCAGATTGCATTATAATATTTTAAATGCTTTTTGGGTGATTTTAAAACTTTTATAGTAGAATATTATTGTAAAAGGTACAATTTAAGAAAGGGGTTGTCATGTTGACAAAAAATTCAAATGTTACTGCTAAATTCTCAGGGGTAGATTTTGGCAAATATTCATCAAAAGTTTCTGAATTCGTAAGTGAATTCTCTTCTCGTGCTAACCAAAAAGGTCAATTCTTGAACTGGGTAAATTTACCATCAGAACAAGCTAAAAGAGTTGATGAAATTTATGAATTAGCTTCAAGTTTAAAATCTCAAACAGGTGCTTCAAAACTTAGCGTTATGGGTATCGGCGGTTCTAAACATACTGTTGAACACATGTTATCTATCAATGGTTTAAATATTAAACAAGATTCTATTGAATTCTATTCAGATGTTGATTCTTCAAGTTTTGAAAGATTTTTATGCAGATTAGATAATGATGTTTTATCTTCAAATTATTTAATTGCTTCAAAATCAGGTTCAACTTTTGAAACTAAAGACGGTTTCTTGAGAGTTCTTAATATGTTAACTGAAGCTTATAAATCACAAGGTAAATCAGAAGAAGAAGCTAAAGCTGCTGCTAACAAACACTTTATTGCAGTTACAGACGGCAATGCTGAAAAATCAGAACTTAGAAGAACTTCTAACGAAAACGGCTGGTTAGGTGATTTGTTTATTCATGATGATGTTGGCGGAAGATTTTCAGCATTTGATGATCACGCTTTATTCACACTTGCTTATGCAGGAATGAAAAAAGAAGATATGGTTGAAATGTTAAATGCAGCTCAAGAAGTTTCTTCTGAATCTCTAACTGCTGATTTAGATATCAATACAGCATTAAAAGAAGGTATTTTCTGGGCTGATGCTAAAATGAGCGGAATTTCTGCTTCTGTTCATCAATATATGGGGTCAATTTTTGAAAATACTGTATACTGGCATGCTCAAATGCAAAATGAATCTGTAAAAGATACATTGAAACAGGTTGCTAAGGTTCCTGATGCTATGCACCACTCAGCAGAAGCTCACTTCAATCCTGCAAACAAACTTGTATTTGCTTTAACAGTTCCTCAAGATAACGGTGTTTGCAGAGAAAATTCTGAAAGCTACATTGATGCATTAACAAAATCTTATGAAGTAACAGGTGCATTCTTCTTAGAAGTTGCTAAAACTCGCGGTATGGGATTAACTCCAGCTGCTGCAGGTACATTGACTCAATTAAGAGCATTTGCAACTGTTTATCAGGAAATTGTTGAAAAAATTATGTCAGGTACTTCATTCCCTGAGGTTTTAGACAGTGTTCTTCAACCGCACGTTGAATTCTACAAAAAGAATTTAAAAGGCGGAGTTGTAGTTCCGGGAAGAATTTCTGAATAATTTTTTGTCATTCTGAACTCGATTCAGAATCTGAAATTTTCCATTATGCCATTCTGAGTATTTACTCAGAATGGCATTTTATATATGAAATTAATTCCAATAATCGTTATTAATTTCATTTTCTGGATTATCTATCCAAACAACTGTGACTTCGGGTTGTCTGTAAAATGGATTAAACCAGTGGCTTTCATCGGTGAAATCAATTATCGCATCGTAATATGAGATTTTTTTAGCAATCTTTTTTGTGTATTCTAATAAGTCTGTCATAATTTTCCTAACTATCATAATACGTATATTGTCCTTTATTTTTCATTTGGAATAATCCCCAGAAAGTATCGAATTGGTGAGTTTTACTTAACCTGATGTACTACTCCGGTTTCTAATTGAATTTTCTAATTCGGGAGTTTATCCTGTGATAGATTAACGGAGGGTTTATAAATGAATGACAAATTAAAAGGTTCACGTACCGAACAAATCTTGATTAATGCTTTTGCCGGAGAAGCACAGGCTCGTAACAGATATACATATTTTTCAAAAGTTGCAAAAAAAGAAGGATATGAACAAATTTCTGCAATCTTTCTGGCTACTGCGGAAAATGAATTAGAACATGCAAAGTTATTCTATAAACATGTTGGCAACAATCCTAATGCCCATGTTGATGGATTTTATCCTTTTGAACTCGGTACAACTGAAGAAAATTTGCAAAGTGCTATTGATGGTGAAGAAGAAGAATTTAGCGTTCTATACTACAATGGTGAATTGATTGCTAAAGAAGAAGGTTTTGACGAGATTTCCGACACATTTAGACATGTTAGAGTGTCAGAACAGCACCATGCTAAAAGATACAAAGAATTATTGGAAAACCTGAAAGAAAAAACCTTATTCAAAAAGAACATAAAAGAAGAATGGATTTGCCGCAAATGCGGATATGTTTATATAGGATTTGAAGCTCCTCATGTATGTCCAAGCTGCGAACACCCGAGAGGATATTTTGAACTTTTATGTGAAAAATACTAGTTTTGTATGAGTTTTTTTATTGCACTGAAATGGCATATTATACTATAATAAATATAATATGAAGAGAAAATGGAAAATATTAACTGTAGTAGGAATTTTAGCAATAACTTGCGGTGCGTATACGTGGGGAATTCCTGCTGCTGTTAATATCAAAGCTCATAAAAAATTTATTGAACAAAAAATTTATGAAAATTCAGGATTTGTTGTTAATATTGGCAATCCTGAATTGTCAATGGGTATGTTTCCTTCAATCTGGTTAAAAACGGACAATATTTCTGTTTTAAATAAAGATAAATCTAAAGCGTTATCAATAGATAACCCGAAACTTAAAATTAAATTATTACCGCTTTTGTGGAAAAAGATTGATATTTCTAATGTATCTTCAACTAAAGAAGATATTTCTCTTGTACTGTCAAAAGATTCTAAGTTTATGCTTGGAGATTATCCTTTAAAATTTCAGGGTAAAAAGGGTAAATTTAAACTTTCTAAAATCAACTGGGATTTAGGACCGTATAATGTTTTACTTGATGATAAATTAAACGGGCAAAGTCTTAAACTGCAGGGAGATTATTTTGAACACGGCAATTATGTTCAAAATAAACATTTAAGATTTGCGACTTCAGGAAAATTATTTGTCGGCGAAGATTATACAAATTATATGTCTGATATTTCAGTGGATTTACCAATCAATAGATTTTCAGAAGATAAATTTAAAATTATTGCCAAGCTTGAAAAATTTAATCTTGCACTAATTTCTGATTATGTGAATATTCTGACTAAAGGTAAGATTAAAAAACTTGATGGTATTGTAGATTTTACGGCTGATACAAAATCTGATAAGTTCGGTCATAAAAATATATTTACTACACTTGTTACTGAAAATTTGCAAATTATTGGTAAAGATAAAGCCTCATCTGTTATTTATAAAGACAAGCTTACTGCAAAAATTAATTTTGATACTATTGAACGCGGAATAAATTTTAGAAATACCTCATTAGAATCAGAAAAAATTCATGCATTAGTCAATGGTAAAATTTATAATTTTGGTGATAAAGTTCCACAATTAAATTTGACTGCCAAGGTTAAAAATACAAGGCTGGAAGATGTTGTTGCAATTTTACCTGGTTCAGAAACTCTTTTGCCGGATTTCAATCTTTATAAACTAAAAAAATATGTGATTTATGGTAACGGAGAAGGAAAACTTACATTTAAAGGTCAGGGTAATAAACCTCATGTTACAGGCGATATTAAATTAAGTGATGTTTATTTAATTCATCCTATGCGTTATGCACCTGCTAATGGAGAAATTAATCTTGGATTTATGGGGCATAAGATGAAGCTTGATGTATTTGTTCCAACAGGTAAAGATCAGCATGTCACGGTTAAAGGACTTGTTACAATTGATGGCTCTAAATATTCTGAATTGCAAATTGATAGTACTGATTCTGTTATGCTTGAACCTGCTCAGGAAATTTTGAATCCATTGCATGAAATTTTAAAATTTCAGTTAGGTCCTGTGCCAATGATGAAAATTTCCGGATTTGGAAATATTCACATGCGTTCTGCCGGTAAAAAAGTCGATCCTCATATCTGGGGTGAAATTAAGTTTAGAAATGGCATTGCTTCCTTTAATGATGTCCATAATCTAGTCCTGACAAACGGTTCTGGTGAAGTTATTTTTAACGATACTGAAACTACATTCAAAACTTATAATGCATTTATTAATGGGCTTCCTGTTAAAATCTGGGGAGATTGTGTAGTTTTAGGCAAGTTAAATGTTTATGTTTCTGCAAAAGGTCAGAAAATCCCATTGTTAATTAAAACGATTAACAGTTCACCTATTCTTGTAGATGTCCAGAAAGCTGTTTCTCCGTTTACTAAACCGCAGGGACTCGCAGATGTATTTTTACATATATATGGTGAAGTTAAAAATGCAGAAGAAGTCGTGTTTAATGAAGACTTGTTTTCAAAAGGAACGGTCACACTGCACAATGCAACAACTGTAATGCAAGATACATTCCTGCCATTTACTAAAGTGAACGGGGTTGTGAATTTTAATCAATATGATTCTGATTATGATGTGAACGGCTATGTACGTAATTCAAAAGTGCATGTGAAAGGTACGGGCAGTCAAAATCAAATTGATTTAGTGGCAAAATCTGATAAATTTAGAATTGCAGATTGTAATGATTTATTATACCCTGACACGGATATGCCATTTAAAGACGAAATTGGAAAATTAGATGCCTCTTTTGTTGGTTATTACAAAGGTATTGCGGATGCAGGACAGCTTGATTATAACAAAGTTAAGGTTGACGGCAGATTTATTCCTAACAGACATTCTTCAGATACAATAAAACTCGACGGCGGTACTTTTACTATCAGAAATGGTGTTCTGAAAACTTCAATGTTAAAAGGTTTGTTTAATAACAATCCATTTAATATGTCACTTGTGATTTCTGATATTTATAACACTATGGAAATCGCTGATTCAGTATTTAACTTTAAGAATTTCGATATAAGTTCAGTGAATGATTTTAAAGATCAGCTTCCTATTCCGAAAGAAGTCAAAACTCAAATGAATAATATTACTGATATGAAAGGTGTTATTGACATTAATGGAAATATCAAAAAAGGTAAAATCTGGGCTAATACAAATTTAAAAGATACAAGTTTCGTATATAAACCTTTAGGTGCAGTTATAAGAGTTTTGAACGGCGAAGCTGATGTTCACGGTGATACTTTATATTTAAGCAGAGTAAATTCCCGTGTAAGTTCTATGCCTGTATTCATGGATGGCAGCGTTTCAAATATTTACGGTATGCCTAATTTTAATCTTTTGGTCACTGCAAAACCTACACAGCAATTCTTTGACAGATTTTTCAATGCAAAATCCGTTTATCCTGTTAAATTAAAAGGGGATGTTAATTTTAACACAAGATTAAAAGGTCCTATGGATAGACTTCAGGCAAAATCTAATCTTAATATTGGCGAAAATTCATCATTGTATTATATGGGTGCAACTTTAGCCGGTGCTCCAACAGGGGTTACGGGTATGGAAATGACAACTAATCCGGTTTCTGTTGTATCAGATGTGGTTTTGTATCCAAACAAAGTTAAAATAAATTCTATGAGATATAATCAAACAATTACATCTCAAAATAAAAAGAAATCTGTACAAAATCAATTGTCAGCTTCCGGCGAAATTTCTTTGTTAAAGGATAATGTTTTAGGTTTTAAAAATCTTAAAATTAAAACATTACAGCCGACAAATGCAAAAATATTTAATGTGTTAACTAAAAAACAAGCAATTAATCAAGGAGTATTCACAACTGATTTAGTAATAAACGGTACTTCTTTAGCTCCATCTATTTTAGGTTATTTAAATCTTTCAAGTATTGACATTCCTTTGCTTGATGCAACTATTCGCGATGTGAATATAGATTTTAAAGATGATTTTATTAATCTTGTTTCTAAAGGTGTTATTCTAACGAACGATTTATTATTTACTGCAAAAATTAGAAATAATTTAAATCCGCCGATTGTAATCGAAGATGCAAATCTTCAAACCGAAGAATTGAATTTGAATGTTATTTCAGATGCTTTAAACGACTTTGATGCTGAAAATACCAGAAATAAATATTCTCAAACTCCTGATGTTTCTCAGTTGTCTCAAAATAAAGTTATATTGAAAAATGCAACGGTGAGTGCTGATAAAATTTTAATTAAAAAAGCACTTGCTACAAATTTCAAATCTAATATTTCATTAGGCAGTGATAATATCTTAAATGTAGAAAATTACAGTTTTAACCTTGCCAATGGTACAGTTGACGGTAAGATTGATTATAATCTCAATAATTTTGCCGGTAATGCAGAGATGAATATTAAAAATGCAGATGCCCAAATTATTAGTGAAAATTTCTTTGATATGCCGGGACAAATGTATGGAAATGTCACAGGCGATTTAAGAGTAGCTTGTACGGGTTTATCCAGTGTTGATTGTGTTAATACATTGTCTGGTGATGGTAATTTTGAAGTTACTAACGGCAGAATGCCTAAACTCGGTTCGCTTGAGTACCTTTTAAAAGCGGGTAACCTTATAACCGGCGGTATTACAGGGTTATCAATTAATGGTATTATCGATTTGATTACACCGTTAAAAACCGGTGATTTTGAAAGTATAAGCGGTACTATTAAGGTAAAAGACGGTATTGCTAATGATATCAATATTTATTCAAAAGGAAAAGATTTGAATATGTATCTTGCCGGCAGTTATAATATTTCTTCACTGATTGCAGATATGGAAATTTACGGCAGTCTTTCAAAGAATTTCTCTACAATTCTCGGAAAAATTGGTAATTCTTCATTAAACCGTTTATTTAATACTATTCCTGGTATAAATATAAATGAAATTAATCCAACATCTACCAGTAAAATCAATAAAATTCCTAATTTTGATAAATCGAATGTCCTGCGTGTATTCAAGGCTGAGATTTACGGGGATATCAATGGCAGCAACTATGTTAAGAGTTTCCGCTGGATTAAAGATTAATTTCAGAAAAGTGATTTGTAACAGTATGTAAAGAATATATAATTTTTATATAAAAATAGGCAATTAATTGTTTCAGGATTTGTTTATTATAATGTAACGAGGTACAATTAACATCATGGTTGAGAAGACTGAACAAAACTTAAGAGTAATTGAAAAAACTTCCAGAGAGATGAGAGAAGAAGAAGTTATTGAACAACGTCAGTCAACTCGACAAACAAATCCTATTGCAAGAAAGTTGCTGGACTTTAGCTTGTCTAACAAAACCCGCAAATTTTCAGTCAAAGATTTGTTCACACGATAGGCTCGAGTAGCACGGTTTTATGAGGACTGATGCCCACGGTTGTGCGGTTTGTGAAAGGCTGAACATTAGTTGTATTTCGTTACACTTTTTTATGTGTAGATTCGCTCGCCTGTTTCAGGGTTAAACTTATATAGGTCAGATGTTTTTATTGAAAGGTCAATAGTTTTGCCTATCTGTGCGTCTGTTTCAAATTTTGCAGAACATTTGCTGTCTCCAATGTTGAAATAAGCAATTTTTTCGCTTCCTAACATTTCAGATATTTCAACATCCACAGTTAATTTAATATCTCCGTCGGGTTTAGTCATTTTTTCTGGACGAATTCCATATAGAATATTCTCATCAAGTCCTAAATATTTTCCGTTGATGAAATTCATTTGCGGAGAACCAACAAATCCTGCAACAAAAGTGTTTTTCGGATTGTTGTAAATTTCATCAGGGCTGTCAACCTGCTGGATATCGCCGTTATTAAGTACAACAATTCTATCTCCCATTGTTAAGGCTTCTGTCTGGTCGTGGGTTACATAAATAAATGTTGTTTGAAGTTTTTCATGTAATTTTTTGATTTCTGAACGCATTTGAACTCTTAATTTGGCATCTAAATTAGATAACGGTTCATCCATAAGAAATACTTTTGGATTTCTTACAATTGCTCTGCCCAGTGCAACCCTTTGTCTTTGACCGCCTGAAAGCTGTTTAGGCTTTCTATCTAAATATTCACCAAGATTTAGAATTTCTGCAGCTTCTTGAACTTTTTTTTCTATTGTTGCCTTGTCGACTTTTCTCATCTTAAGCCCGAAAGCAATGTTTTCGCGGACTGTCATGTGCGGATATAGTGCATAACTCTGGAATACAAATGCGATATCTCTGTCTTTTGGCGGAATATTGTTGACTTTTTTATCATCAATATATATTTCTCCGGATGAAATGTCTTCCAAGCCTGCAATCATTCGTAAAAGGGTAGATTTCCCACATCCTGATGCTCCAACCAGAACAATAAATTCTTTGTCCTGAATTTCAAGGTTAACATTATTTATTACAGTTTTATTGTTGTCATAAGTTTTTCTGATATTTTTAAGTATAACTTTGCTCATTCTAATCCTTTTTCAATGGAATATATATGTTATATTCTGCCCCATTTATCATTTCAGATGTAATGTTTATGTATCCGTCAGTTCTTTTTGTTAAAATGCTGGCGGTTCCTAGTCTAATTGCTCTTAATAAATTTTTCTTACCTTTTTCTAATTGGGCATAAGGATCGCATAAATATTTCATTTCTTCATCAGCCAATCCAACCCCTGTATCTTTTACTGATAATTTAAGATATTTCCCTTCGCTAAATCCTAATTCAGAAGCCGTTTCTTCATTAACTTGTGATAATGTGGTCATAATAAATCCAGAATCAGTCATAGAGACAGACGTTTCCATAATATTTTCAAATATTTTCTTTATAGCTTTTAAATCAGAATAAATTATTCTTTTTTCAAGTTCGCTGTATTCAAAATTGAAGTTAAGTTTCTTTTCATCAATTGCCGGTTCAAAATCTTTTATAACTGCTTTTAAAGCTTCAACTACATCAAATTTCTGGTAATCTTGTTCATATAATGAAGATTCAGCGTATGTGAATTCTAAAAATTTATCCATAAAATGATATAATTCATTAGAATTTGAGTTGATTATTTTAATATATTTTTTTTGTTTGTCTGTTAAATCACCTGCAATACCATCCAGCAACCCTTTTGAAAAGCCTATAACAGAACTGATTGGTGATTTGATTTCGCCTTCAATTTTAACCAGCATTGCATTTTTTTCACCGTTAAATCTTGCAATTTTTTCTTCTGTTTCTATTGAGTTTGTAAGCTTGGTTAAATCCCTGATAGAAACACAATAACCGTTTCTTTTAGCATAAGTATTTATTTCTACGGGGAATTCTCTGCCCGGAATTTTAGCAATTGCCGGCACCGGACGGTTTTCTTCTGCCGATGTTTTCAATATTTCCATACCATCATAGATGTAATCATCTATGATTATCGGATTTTCTTCGTTAATAACAAATCCAAATGTTCTAAATGCTTTTTTATTTGCCTGTTCAATAAAACCTTTGTTATTTACATATATAATTGCATCAGGCAAATTATTTATTGTGTTAAATGCAGAAACAGACCACCAAATATTTTTTACCAATCCTAATAAATTCATAATTTGCATTACATCCTTTTATAGTATATAATACATCATAACATGAAAAATTATTGAGAAATTGCATGTAAATTTTTGTAATTTTTTTTTAACAAAAGTAGCAAAAAATATTATTTAGGTGTTTTCTAACAAAAAACCAACATGAAGATAAGACGAAAAATTTTCTGAAAGTAAGGTGATACTATGAGAGAAATCGACAACAACAAAATGAATAGTGTAAATTTTAAGGGTATTCAAAAACCTGCACTAGGTGAAACAGTGGCAGAAACAACACCTGCTGTTCCTGCTGAAACAAAAGAAATTAGTGATTTGTCTGCAATGCCTGCTGCTACATTGGGAAAATCTCAAGTTTCTTCTGATTCTTTGGAAAGTGATATGAAATTTTTAGAAAAAAATCCAAAACTTGCTGAAGAATTAAATAAGGCTATTGATAAATATGCCGAAAATCACAGCGAAGAAGAAACTATAAAAATGATTGAAAAAATGCATCAAGAATTTGTTGTAAAAAAATAAACACGAATATAGTCCGGTAGTATGTTTTTAGCATTCTTCCGGATATTAGATGGACTTTAGAGAGAAAGAAGGATTTTAAATAAAAATAATTCTTCTAATAATTCGTTTCCCCTAAATTTAAAAACTAATCGTTTGCACTGGTTAAGAAGTTAACCAATCCTTGCAGACCAAGTTTGTAACTATCTGATTTAAAACCTGTAATTTGCCCAACGCAAACATCTGCAAACATTGAATTGTGTCTAAACTCTTCTCTTTTATAAATATTTGAGATATGGACTTCTACGGTAGGAATTTTAACTGATGTAAGAGCATCTCTGATGGCAACACTGGTATGTGTGTATGCTCCGGCATTTAGGACTATTCCATCAAAATTTCCAAGTGCATACTGGATTTTTTCTATAATTTCGCCTTCAAAATTACTCTGGAATATTTCAAGGTTTATCCCGAGTTCAAAAGAATATTCGTGTAATTCCATTTCTAAATCTTTGTAGGATTTAGAACCGTATTGTTCTGGTTCTCTAACGCCTAACATGTTTAGATTTGGACCATTAATTATAAGAATGTTTAGATTTTTTTCCATACCATGATAATAGCATAAAAAACATGTTTTGTAAATTTTTGTAAAAATTTGCGTTTATCATGTATGCCAAATTCACATGCTTGACATATCATGCATGTACAAACTATCCCAAAATCTCCTCCCAAGATTATTGTTCAAGTCGCAAAAAGTTGTGACTTTTTTTTTGACCTAACTTTCGGGTATGCTTATTTGAGAGGATACTTCGGCAACGATTCTTGCGATGTCAGAACCGCCGATTGAAACTTCTAAAATTAACGGGGCATAGATTAATATGGTTTCACGAAAGTCCATTGTATCAACATCAATTACGCTGAATTCAATAAAATCATCACCGGCATAGATTAGTTTTCCATATTCTCCTCCGGTTGCCCATCTTATAAATAAATACTGATTTTCAAATTCTTTAAGCTTCTCTACTAATTTCATAAAATACACCTAAAACCCTTACAATAATATCTTAACTATGTTTATTAATTAGTCAACCAACAGGGTTAAATAATAAATGTTCTTAATGAACCGTCCTGATGGTATAGGCCGCCACCACAAACAGTTTCAACTACTTTTAAAATAACTTCACGCGGGGCATCGACTTGATTTAGAGTAAATTCTTGACCTGTATGTTTTATTTTGAAAATACATTTTTGATTTTGATCAGCAGGTACATATAATGATGCAATTTCATTTTCGAGAAGTTTAACAATTTCGTCTTCTCTGTCTTTTGCATCTTTTATAATTTCGTTATAATTGCCTCTTAATGCCATAATTCTGTTAGAAAAAATATGTCTTCCATCTTCTCTATAAAGAGCTTGAGGCTGGAAATTACAACGGGTTGTAAAGCTCATTTTGTGCCATAAGATATTTATAATTGCGGTTGATTTCAGTGAATCTGATTCAACATATATATTTTGAGTAGTAACTCCGCGTGATGAGAAAGACTGTTTCAAATTATTAGAAACAAGTTCAAGGCAGTCAACCATTCGTGCAAATATATCGTTAGTGTTCACTGTAGAATGCTGGTAATCTAAAAACTGTTTATACATGTGAGAAGAAACAAGTTCAACCCTTTCTTGTATAACAATATCTTTCTTTGTAGCTGTTTCCGAGTTATCAAAACTTTCAAAATTATTTAGCAATTTCGTATCCTTTTGTATACCATATTTTTAGAATAAACATGTTTTCTTGTAAAGATTATATATTTTTTCGTTACAAAAAGGAATACTTATAAAGACTTATTTACAATAATTATTATTTGAAAATTTTTTATAAAAGAGGCGGGCTGCAAACATTTGCAGCCCGCCTCTTTTAATTTATTTATTATTTTGAAACTACGTAAGAGCCTCTTGATAAACTTTGAGCAACTTCAATTGCTTTTTTCAATTGTACATCATCTTTGGCTTTTATATTTTCATCTGTTAATTCTACAACGATATCAGGAGTAATACCTTTTTTGTGGATATCAGTTCCGTTTGGAGTCAGATATTTTTGAATTGTAATATTGATACCTGCACTATCAGGAAGTTTGTTGATTTCTTGAACAAGACCTTTACCAAAAGATTGGGTGCCGATTAGGACAGCTCTTTTGTTATCTTTCATTGCTCCTGAGAAGATTTCACTTGCAGAGGCTGAACCTTTGTTTAATAGAATTACAAGAGGTTTGGTTGTTAGTACTCCGCGTGAAGCTTTTTGAGTTTCTTTGTAGCCGTCGCGGTCAACTGTACTTACGATTGCTCCGCCGTCTAAGAACATATCAGATATGTAGATTGCGTTGCTTAAAAGTCCGCCCGGATTAGATCTTAAGTCTATAATGAATGCTTTTTTGTTTTGAGAATTACTTAAAATATCTGCGAATTCTTTTGATGCATTTCTGCTGATAAAAGAACTTAATCTGATATAGCTGATATCGTCAGGCATTTTGATATTGTCAGGAATTTTTTGAGAAATTGATTTAATTTCAATTTCTGCACGGGTAATTGTATAAGATTTAGGTTCCATATCTTTACGTTTTACAACTAAAGTTACCTGAGTACCTTCTTCTCCTCTGATTTGATCTGCAGCTTTATCAACAGTTATACCTTTTGTGCTTTTGCCATCAATAGAAAGAATTTCGTCATCAGCAAGAAGTCCTGCTTTTTCTGCCGGAGTATCTTCAATCGGGGCAATAACCATTAATTTACCGTCTTTAACACCAATTTGAATGCCTATTCCTTTTAATGAACCCTTAATTGAACCTGTTTCATCTGCAAATTCTTTCGGGTCAAGAAATTTTGTATACGGGTCGTTTAAACTTGCAACCATTGTGTCAATTGCAACGTAAGCATCCTCATTTGTTCTGATTACGTCATCGTATTTATGACGCCATTTTCTCCAATCTTGTTCATTGTTAGTCTGGTCAACATATTTGGAATTGATAAGTCTCCATACATTGTCATACAATTCAGCAGGTGTAGAAGCCTGAACATTTGATTGTATTATCCAGCCAAACATTACGATAAATAGTCCAAGGAATATAATACTTTTTTTCATAATTTTTCTCATTCTTATTTAAACCTCCAATAATTCCCTCTTGTTATCAGTGACGAAAATATTTTTAAAATGTTCCTGATAAGGAATTATTACAGGCTTTATATTAACACATATAAAGCTGATTGTCGATAAGGTAAACGGTTGAAATTATGAATTGAAAAGATTATTTGTTAAATTGTAATAATCTAAATCCTTTTTTAGATTTTTCAGGATGTTCATCAGGTAGTTCATAACATTTGATACAACGGGCTTCATAAGTTTCATCTCCGCCAATCATAATAAGCGGTGAATTTTTATCTGCCGGTTTACCGTCAATTAATCTTTGAGTTCTTGTAGCGTGTTCACATCCGCATTTCATACAAACTGCGTGCAGCTTATCAATTTTTGTAGCAATACACATTAATTCAGGCATGTGTCCGAATGGTTCAGCTTTGAAATCTAATTCAAGTCCGGTACCTATAACTTTTCTACCTTCATTCATAAGCTGTGTAATAACTTTCCCGATATTTGCATCGAAAAATTGTAATTCATCAATTGCAACAACTTCAGCATCTTTTACAAGGCTTAAAATTTGTATAGAATGTTTCACTTTAACTGCATCTAACCAGAGACCGTTTCTTGATTCAATGTAGTCGCCTTTTGCCCTTGTATCAACATCCGGTGAAATAACTATCACTTTTTTCTTTGCAATAATACATCTTTTAATCCTTCTCAAAAGCTCTTCTGTCTTGCCACAACTCATTGGACCTGTTATTATTTCAAAACTGTATCCGTCCATATTCCCTTTATTTTCTCCCAAAAATATATGTCTAACTTACACTTATTATAAAACTTAAAATCAAAATTGAAAAGTAAATATTTATTAAAAAAATAGCATGGTTTTAACAATTAATTGAACATTTGTTTTTTATAAAAATATCAGTGTAGTGAAGAATGTTGATATAACTATGAAATTGCCCTTAATTGATTTAAATAACATTGAACAATATGCAAGATGTGCAAAAGCTTGCGGTATAAGCCTTCTGCATGTTCAGGATAAACCGCTTATTAAAGATTTACAAAATTTAAGACATGTATCTTTATGTGAGGATGTTGTTAAATTAACCGAAAAAGCGAAGTTTGAAAAAACTTTGAGAACCAATTATACTCCTAAATCTGTGAAAATTGCGGCAAACGGCAGTGACTCGGAATGGTGTATGTTTAACGGTTCCCAGTTTGGTTCGCAGGATGCATTCTGGGCAAAAAATAATACTACAGGCGATTTATTTTATGTGAAATTCGCACAGGATGCTCAAAAAGAAGGACATATTGAATCTGAAATATTAGCTTCAAAATTATATAATTTAGCAGGTATTGAAACTCCTGAAATTATTCCTGTTACTATAAATGGTCAGCTCAAAGGTTTAGCAAGTAAATTTACAGAAGGTGTCGAAAGCGGTGATGAAAAGCTGCTTAGACGAGGTTTTGCTGCCGATGCATGGCTAGCTAATTGGGATTCACTTTTACCGGGAAATACTTTTATCAATGGACATAAAATTGTTAAAGTTGATAACGGCGGTGCTTTGAGATACCGTGCAATGGGCGGTTTGAAACCTGATTTCGGCGATACGGTTGACGAAATTATTACACTTGTTGACGGTAGAAATTGGACAAGCAAGGCAATATATTCAAAAATGAGCCACGCAGAACTTGTAAGTTCATTTGAGAGTGTCTGTGGCATATCTGATAAGGCAATTCGTCAAACCGTGTCTGATAAAAATTTAGCTCAAACACTTATCAATCGCAGAAATTATATGAGAGCTGTACTTGCTGAAATTAAAGAAAATCCAAGGACTGATGAAAGCTTAGATGTATATTTTTCTAAAATTTCAAAAAGTATTGCACAGAAACAAAAATTTAATCCACAACTATTAGCAGAAACTATTTCAAAGAATTTAAATGCTGCGATTAAAAAAACAGCTCATTGTTTGCTTATGCCGAGTACTAAATCTGTTGTGAAAAATCTCATTGCAGAACTTAAACTTTTGGAAAAACAAGGTGTGAAAATATCAAGGGACGATATTATAAAACTTTTTCAAGATATTGCAGAAGAAGGTGTGGATTTATACAACATAAATCAATATAATATATGGGGAAAACGTCATCTTATTGCAATGGAAGATTTGTATTCAAGATTATTTTTTAATCTTGCTTCAATTGCTGAAAATATTCCTCAAAAAGATGGTGAAAGTATTTCTGCATTCGTTTCAAGAGTTGCAAAAACCCGTGATAGAAGAATTCAACAAATGGATGCTTTCAGAATAAAAACCATCAAATCAAAACTAAAATATGAGCCTGATAATGTTCCTAAAAAACGTCCACTAACTTCAGAAGAAAGATTAAAAGCAATTCAACTGTTTAATAAGCAAAGGGAAATAGATAGTTATTCTGAGATTTATCTTTTACCTAAGCTTACAGAAAATTCTACAGATAAAGCCATTTATCGATGTTGGCAAACTGCACATCTTGCCGGTTTTGAATTTGAAGATGTTGAGCTTTCAAAAGCTGTAATGGGGCTTGGCAGCAGATATAACTCAAAACATCGAATAAAAATTTGTGCTAAATTTGATTATATTGTGCCAAAAGACTATATTTCAGAATTTGATATTGAACCGGTTTATCATTGGCTGCAAGCAGATAATCCTGACAAATTCGTTAAATCTCTTCCAAAATGCGGCGAAATATATACAGTTCCTACAAGACAGTGTTGTTCAATACACAAACATTACGCCGAAGTGGGTTACGGGGATCACCTGTCTACGAATAATGTAAAATTTATTATGCATCCAAAGTGTGAAACCTCAAGAGCTTATAACCTCGGATGTAATCGAGAAGTTGTTTATCCGAAAGGTGAACAATTCATAATTTTAGACAAGCAGTATATTGAATATATTGATTCGGAAACCGGTGCGGGCTTCGGACGATGGGAAGTTCACATGCAGGAAGTATAATTTTATTTTTTTCTCGGAGTAATAATTTTTTCTTTAAGTTTTTTAAATCCACTTCCGTAGAAGTATCTTAGTTGTTCAGGGAATTGTTGATTTACATCTAACAGGTACATATCGTGTACAATAAATTCTTTTAGCAAAAGTGCAATGTCGTTGTTTTTTGTCCATACAACTCTAGATTCAATGTTTCCAAAGATGCATTCATTATCGTCAGATAATAAGTATATAGAACGCACTTTAGCCTGTTCTATTTCCTTGCCTCCGCCGTGGTTATATACAAGACCAAAAGGGGTGGTAATATTATCATAACCGACAATTTTTATTGTTACACCTTTGTCGTAAGCTTCTTCTATTACCCTTTCAATGTGTTTAAAATCGCTTGACCATATTTCAATATATATGGAATGTTCTGTGTTTTTAATTATTTCTTTTAGTTTGTCGAGTATTGTTTCGTAGCCAAAAATATTATGGATTGGTTCGTTGTAATCTTCTTTGACATTAGGAAGTTTTTTCTCCAAAAAATCAATAGTAGAATTCATTTTGCGTTTAAATCTTTGAGTTAATTCTTTTGGAGTGATAGGGGTGTATTTTTGAGGTTTGTCGTCAGTTGAGAAAGCGATTTTGTTAATGACTAGGGATTTCAAAGCATCGTAAGCACGGGATTGCGGAATATCTGCAATCTGAGAGACCTCATATCCTGTTGCAGGATATTTTTTCAACAAAGCGATATAAACCTTAGCTTCGTATGAGTTGAACCCGAGTTCTTTTAATTTATCAACGAGATTGTCCATAATAAAGCCCTATTCTACATCATCAAAAATAAACATTTTGTATAACTCAATGTCTAAGCCGCGGGCGATATTTGCCGCAGTCTCTATAGACGGCACGCTGTCTCCCGTTTCAATTGTACTAATTGTTCGCCGGCTTAAATTAGATAATTCTGCCAGTTTTTCCTGAGACATAGATTTTCTAAATCTTTCAAATTTTATTTTTTTACCAAATAATTTTGTTATTTTGTTATCTTTACTGCTCATTATGGTAATTATTCTACACGATTGACAATGTTTATTCTATGTAGTATGCTTCACATGATGTGAATTATGCCACACAAAGGAGGCGAGAATAAATTATGATATTTTAATGAATTTTATTTCTTCATTTCTTTCTCTTTGTTGCCACGCAAAGAGAAAGAAATAGAAGCAAAGAAAGAGAAACTGGCGACCAAATGAAACGAGTCATCAGGGGCTTAGCCCCCGAACCCCAAAATAACATGAAAGGAAGGTTCGGAAACGTAGTTTCTGATAACTCGAGCCATTTAATCATGCGTGTTTTTCTTTTTCGGTTCTACTTTTTCTTTTTGCATCGCAATCAAAAAGAAAAAGTGAACAAAGAAAAGATTCTTTTTAAAAGAAATGAAGGATCAGTTATAAATTAGAAAGGATACAATATGGAAAATTTGATTTCAAAATTGGAAGATAAATATTACGAATTAGACAGGCTGATAAAAGCAATGAAATATTGCATTTACGGATATGTCGATGAGGGCGGTGATGCCGACTTCCTGCTCGATTTGCAAGAATATATCGACGAAAAGTCTGAAAACCTTATCGTCACAATTGAAGAACTGTGTAATCTTTTTTATAAAACTAAATTACACTCTTCGGAGGATTAACAATCTGTGCTTCCACACGTTCTTTGATTGCCCCAAGCGGTTCGTAATAAGGTGATACTGTCATTACCTTTGCCGCAATATCAGGATAATAATAAATAAATCTTAATTCGCTTGTTGTCAAAGGCTTTTGAGTGTGTACGTTTGCGTAACGGGCAAGTTCAAGAATGTTTCTTGCTTCATGTTCGTCTTTAAATTCAATTTCTAAATTGTTATATACGTTGCGGAAACCTTTGATACCGCCGTATTCACCGGTTGTAATCATTCTTCCGGTTTCAATGATTTCAGGTTCGCCTCGTCCAAGTTCTTCAAAATCATAAAGTTCATAATTCCTACGGTCTTTTAAAGCTCCGTCAGCATGAATTCCTGATTCGTGAGCAAAAGCGTTATCACCGACTGCAGGCTGATTTATCGGAATATCAACGCCGAATGCGTATGCTGTGTATTTAGCTAATTGCCAAGCTCTGTCTAGTTTGATGTTTTCATCAATCAGGTATTTACCTTTAAATCCTGCAGATTTAAGACAGGCAAGAAGACAGGAAACTAAATCGGCATTTCCTGCACGTTCGCCCATACCGTTAACCGCAGTGTTTATATATGCATCAACTCCGGCATCAATTGCCGCTCTGGCTCCCATAACAGAACAAGCTGTAGCCATTCCTAAATCGTTATGGAAGTGAAGTTCAATCGGCATCTGGGTTGCTTTTGCAATTTTATAAATTCTGTCATAAGTTGTTTGGGGATCTTCGTAACCAAGAGTATCGCAATAACGGAACCTGTATGCACCTGATTTTTTTGCTTCTGAAGCATATTTGATTAAATAATCAAGATTGCTTCTTGACGCATCTTCTGCGTTAACTCCGATAATTTTTGCACCTTTATCAACTGCACATTCTACAGCTTCTTTAGTCATTTTGATAATATCGTCAGGCGTTTTTTTGCCAAGATATTTACCATTAATCATTTGTTCGGAAGTTGACTGTGAAAGGTTCACATATTGCAGATTTGGAACATTTTTAAAAGAGTCTTCAACATCGGATGCAATCCCTCTCATCCATCCTGAAAGCTTAGTTGTTTTAATTGCTCCGCGTTTTACGAGTTCAAGGTTGCCGTTCAGATAATTTAGTTCGTGTTTTGTAGTCGGAAAACCAAATTCTGATTGGGTTATTCCCATATTATCAAGCATTAAGTTAATAATGGTTTTTTGAAGTTTTGCCAAACCAAGTCTTGAAGTTTGAACACCGTCTCTATTTGTTACGTCTACAAAATAAATTCTATTATCTGTCATATATTATATATCCCCTTTTTACTTATTGTAGCATAAAAGTTTCATAATTATAAATATTAGAAAGATACATTTATTCCCCTCTATCTGATAACTTACAAATAGTACAAATATTGCAGACATATATTTACCCCCCCCAACCCTATCAAATAACTTGCAAATATTATGAATATTGGAAACATACATTTACCCCTTGCTTTTTTGCGGAAAATTAATTACAATGATTGGTAAAGAGTCTATAAATGGTTATGAAAAGCGATACAGAATTACTTAATAAAAAAATTAAAAAAGAAATTAAAACCGGCAATGTTAAGTCTGCCATTGAATTATGTCAAATAGGGCTTCAAAAAGATCCGACAAATGCAGATTTGCATTTGAGATTGGGTGACTTATATCTGGCATGGCATTTAGATATTTATTCTTCCTGCCAGTATATTGACGAGGCAATTACAGAATATCAAATTGCACTTGAATCTTATATTGATTCTTATGATATTTATTACAAAATTGGCAGAGCCCAGTTTTTTAAAGGTGATTTGGACAAAGCTGTTAATTATTTTGAAACAGCAATTAAAAAGAATCCAAAATTCTCAAAAGCGTATTATATGCTTGCTGAAACTTATACTAAAAAAGCAAGATTTTTGGATGCAGAAATTAATGCTAAAAATGCTATTAAGTACGCACCATTAAGAAGCTCAAGTGCACATTATCTGCTGCATAATCTTTATAAAGTTTCATCTTTCAGAGTGTTTAAAAATAAATTAAAATCAATTGGAGAATATGCATTGTCAGTTTTAACTCTTCCATTTGATATTGATGCTTTGAAGAAAGTTAAAGACTCTTTTGCTTATATAAAATTTTTACCGATTTTGCTAAAAGGATATTCAAAAGTTCAGTCAAACGGTTTGGATGAAGCTATTGATGTTTATATAGAAGCAGTAGAAAAGGCTCCTGGATTTGTGCCTTTATATTGCCTTTTAGGTGATATTTATTCATCATTAGGACAGTTTGAAAATGCTATTACTGAATACAAAATGGCAATCTGGCTTGATAGTTTGAACATTCCTGCGTATCGTCATTTGTGCAAGGCTTATGAAGATATCGGCGACTATGATAATGCGATTGAAGTTTATAACAAACTAATTCAAATTATGCCTAATATGCCTGAATTCCATTCTAATCTTGCTAATATTCTTTATGTAAAAGGCGATGTTGCCAGTGCAGTGTCACATTTCCAGACTGCTGTCACTTTAAATCCGAGTAAAGAGTGGACAAGTGTTATAAATCAAACTTTAGGATTTGTATTTCAGGAAGCTAAAAAAGATTTGGATGCGGCAATTACATCTTACCAGAGTGCATATCTGTTAACTCCTGAAGATATTGATATTTACGTTAACTTAGGCAGTGCGTTTTATGATAAAGAAGATTATGACAATGCTCTTGCTGTTTATAGAAATGCACTTGAACTTGAACCGACTAATGCAAAAATTCACTGTAACTTAGGATTTTTGTACTGGGGTAAAGGTGAAACAGATGAAGCTATAAGAGAATATGAGTATGCGATTAAATATGATGAAAATTATTCAATTGCATATAATAATCTCGGTGTAATTTATCTTGATGATTTAGGAAGAGTTCAGAATGCAATGGAAATGTTCAAAAAAGCTGTTGAACATAACCCTAATTATGCTCTTGCTCACTTTAACCTTGCCCGTTCAATTGCAATTACAGGTGATAAAATTGAAGCTGCTAAGTTATATCAAATAGCACAGGATGTAAATAAAATTACTAACGAAATTGATCCGCAGGATATTACAGATAAAATCAATGCTTTATTTGACTAATAAGTGTTTTGTTTAACTTAAACTCTTTTTTGAACGTAATTTTCTGTGATATGTTATGGCGAACCTGTGTGCTTCGTCTCTAATTCGTTGGATTAGGAATAACGCACTGGATTCACGCGGTAAGAGTATTGATTTTGATTGATTTGGAAGAAATACTTCTTCCTGTCTTTTTGCAAGGCTGACAAAATCTATTCCTGTGACACCTAGTTCTTCAACAATTGCCATAACGCTTGATAACTGTCCTTTGCCGCCGTCAATTATTATTAAATCAGGCTTATCCCAGCCTTTTTCACCGAGACGGGAGAGTCTTCTTGTCAAAACTTCTTTCATTGATAAAAAGTCGTCAGGCTTGCCTTCGGTTGATTTAATTTTGAATTTTTTATATTCGGATTTTTTGCTCAAACCATTAATAAAAGTTACCATTGAGGCAACGGTATTGGTTCCTTGAATGTGTGAAATATCGTAACACTCAATTCTGTATGGAAAATTATTTAATTTTAGTTTTTCCTTCAAATAAGAACCGATATTATTGAAATCGTCTCTAATCTTAGTCATCTTGGATAATTTTGCATTATCAAGAATGACTTTTGCATTTTTATCTGCAAGCATTTGAAGTTCTTTGCCTTGAGCTGATTTACCGTAGCTGATTTTAACTTTTTTGCCGGAAATTATATTAAGCCATTCTTCGTATAAGGCTTTATCCCCGACTGCTTCGAGTTCATTTGATACAATTTTATCAGGAAATTCTAATGCTAGAGTGTTGTAATATTCTTTGAAAAATGTTGCAAAGAATTCAGTTTTATCCTCTTCTTCAACATCGTATGTAAAATCTTTTTTATCAATAAGTCTGCCTTCTCTTATCATCATTATGACAATAGCTAGAATTCCGTCATCATGTTGAAGTGATATTACATCTTCGTTAAGTTTAGTATTTTCATAGACAACTTTTTGTTTTTCCAGTGTTTTTTGCAAATCGTAGTAGCTGTCGCGAAGTCGTGCAGCTTTTTCAAATTGTTCGGTTTCGGAATATTTTTGTATCTGAATCATCAATTGTTTCATAAGTTCAGATTGTTTGCCTGATAAAAACAATTCTGCTTGATGAACAATTGCTTTGTATTCTTCACTTGTTACCATATTCTGGCATGGGGCAAGACATTTACCGATGTGATAATACAGGCAGGGTCTGGATTTGAATTTTGGAGTTTTGCATTGACGCAAAGGAAAAATTTTCTTTAAAAAATCCAGTGTTGAATGCATAGCTCTTATGTTTGTGTAAGGTCCGTAATATTTGCCTTTTTCAGCATTCATATTTCTTTTTCTGACAATTGAAATACGTGGAAAATCTTCGTTAGTTATTAAGAAGTACGGATACTTTTTATCGTCTTTTAATAATATATTATATCTGGGTTTATGTTTTTTTATTAAATGACTTTCTAAAATTAATGCTTCAACTTCGGTATTGGTAATTATGTATTCTAATCGGTCAATTTGTGAAACAAGGACATTTACTTTAACACTGTCGTGATTTTTCCTGTTAAAGTAAGACATTACTCTGCGTTTGAGAATTTTAGCTTTCCCTACATATATAATTTCATTATCGGCATTGTAATAAATATAACAGCCCGGTAATGACGGCAAAAGTTTTAAACTGTCCTTCAATTTTTCGTTCATAAGTTAATTATATCATATAACCCGAGAGACATCTATAAAAAAAGATTATCGTTTATGAATGTAAATTTCGTAATCTAAAATATCCAATATTTCAACAAGTTCGTTTACCCTAATTGTTTTGTTTCTGAATTTGTTGCTAAGATTTCTATTGCTGTCGGTTTTGTTATATTTTCGATTAACTTCTTCTTTAATTTTAGTTATGGTATAACCGTTTAAAGCACCAATATATTTTATTTGAGAAGCTAAATTATTTGTTTCTAATTTTATTTCGTTTTCCATCAGCAAAATAATACTATTTTTACTGAATAATACAAATATTGGTTGACTTTATTCATTATATAATGTATTATTACATTTGATAATGTATTATATTAACGGAAGTGATAATGAAATTTAAAGCATTTACTTTAGCAGAAGTTTTGATTACATTGGGAATTATTGGTGTAGTTGCTGCGATGACAATTCCGAATTTAATAGCTAAACTTGATCAAAATGGAAAGATTTCTAAACTAAGAAAAGCCCAATCTATAATTAATCAAGCTATCAAGTTGTCTGTAAATGAGAATGGTGATTATGAAGGCTGGGATAATACTCTTAGAACAAAAGATTATGTTCAAACATATTTAGCACCTTATATGAAAATCGCTGTCTGGTGTGATACTGCCCAAAAATGCGGGTATAAAACAGCTAATCCATGGGATTCAAAAGTTTATAGCGTTTTTAATATTGAAAATAGAGTTCCGTTTATTACTATGGATGGTATATTATATTCTGTAATCACAAGAGGAGGGCTTTCATCCGGAGATAAGGATACAGACAGCCAATATGATTTTAGTATTACGAGTTCTTCAGGAGTTATTGTAGATATTAATGGACCTAATAAGCCAAACAGGTTTGGAAATGATTTATTTATGCTTGTTAGAACTTCAAACGGAAGTGTTATGCCCTTAGGCTATAATTTATCTGATACTGCGATTAATAATGATTGTAAAAAAAGTAATATAAGAATATATTGTGCAGAAAAATTAAGAAGAAATGGCTGGAAAGCTTCTACTGACTATCCATGGTAATTTAAAAATTATTTGTCTATCTTTTTATTTTTAAATCTTTTCAGGTATGATTTTTTCTTTCTATCATATTCAGATCTTTTTGTTTTATCAATACCGGTACCGGTCATATCAACTTTCATTGAATCATTAGCCGCTTCAGCCAATTTACTTTGAATAAGTGCTTCAGTACTTTTACCGTCGCCTTCATCTTTATCCATTGCCGAAATTGCATCTTTGAGTGCTTTCCAAAAAGCTTCAAGTTCGTTGTGGATATTTGATCTGCCGGCCCATCTAACAACATAACCGTCTTCGTATCCAAGGCTTCCATCTAATTTTTTACCGTCTTCGATAGCAAAACAAGCTTCGGATATTCCCACTGATACAAAAAAGTGCGGTGTTGTTATTTTTGCAGGATCCATATATACTTTTAAATTGTTATATTTTTGAGCAACTGCTCTTGCGTTTCCGTGCTTATCCGTAAGTGAATTAATCAAAAATTCAACTAAACTGTTACTAAATTTGGATATTGAATTTGTTTTTGCCATTTATTATTCACCTCTATAAATTTAATTATTTAAGCTATGAATTGGTGCCGGAATTCTTCCACCTCTGTTGACAAATTTTGATGATGAAAGTTGATTTATAGGCATAACCGGAGCTTCACCAAGAAGTCCTCCGTAAGAGATATAATCTCCAACTTTTTTACCTGCCGCAGGTATAATTCTGACTGCAGTAGTTTTTTTGTTTATCATACCGATTGCCATTTCATCTGCGATAATTCCAGCTATTGTATCAGCCGGAGTCTCACCCGGAATTGCAATCATATCAAGTCCTACAGAACAAACAGAAGTCATTGCTTCTAATTTGCTGAAAGTTAAATAACCCTTTTCTGCTGCTTCAATCATACCGGCATCTTCTGAAACAGGAATAAATGCTCCCGATAATCCGCCTACGTGTGAACTTGCCATAATGCCACCTTTTTTTACCGCATCATTAAGCATTGCAAGTGCCGCAGTTGTTCCATGTGCTCCGGCATGTTCTAAACCCATTGCCTGAAATATTCCAGCAACACTGTCACCTTGAGCCGGTGTCGGTGCCAGTGATAAATCTATTACACCGAACGGGATGTCTAAACGTTTTGCTAATTTTCTTCCTACAAGTTCGCCTGTGGATGTGATTTTGTATGCAATTTCTTTAATTTTATTTGCTAATTCACTCATATTGGCATTATCAGGTAAAGCTTCCACAGCTGCTCTTACTACTCCCGGACCGGAAACGCCTACATTTAGTGCACATTCCGGTTCTCCTATTCCACAAAACGCACCTGCCATGAAAGGATTATCCCCCGGTACATTACAGAACACAACCAGTTTTGCGGCACCTATGCTGTCATTTTCTTTTGTCAATTCAGCAGATTTTTTAATAATCTCAGACATCTTAAGAACTGCATCCATATTAATACCGGCTTTTGATGATGCAAGGTTCACGGAAGAGCAAACTCTTTCTGTTTTTGCCAGTGCTTCCGGAATGCTTTCAATTAAAAGCTTGTCGCCTTTTGTGCAGCCTTTTTCTACCAGTGCGGAAAAACCGCCGATAAAGTTTACCCCTACTTCTTTTGCTGCTTTGTCTAAAGTTTGTGCAATTCTGACATAGTCAGGGTTTGTGCAGGCTTCTCCAATGAGTGAAATCGGTGTAACGGCAATTCTTTTATTGATAATCGGTATTGAATATTCGTCTGCAAGTTCGTCTGCGTATGCTACAAGATTTTGTGCATATTTTTTTATCTTGTTATAAATATTGTCGCAAACTTTGTCAATATCTTCTGATATACAATCCCGCAAGCTTAAAGCCAATGTTACTGTTCTGATATCAAGATTGTACAATCTTATCATGTTTATTGTTTCTATAATATTTTGTTCGTTAATCATTTTATTTCCTTAATCCCAGTGCTTTTGACACATTCCAATCTTTTATTTTTAATTTTAATTCAACACGGCGGCTTTTGCCATAATCTTCTTTGCCGTTTATTATAATTGGTTCGTTGAAACTTTTTCCTTCAACGACAATCATTTTTCTAAATTCATCAGCGTATTTTTTGTTGTAGTTTGTTTTAAAAATATATTCTGCTACCGAATTTGCTCTTTTTAAACTTAAGTCCATGTTTCTTAAGAACTGTTCGTCTTTAGAATTTACTCCGGCGAACATTTGGGAATCTGTATGCCCCTGTATAATTATATTTCCAATCTGGCTTGCAAGTTCTTTATCTGCAAAAATAGAATTTATATATATTGGAGCCAGTTTATCAAGAAGTTTTTTACCGTTATCAGAAAGAACGTAGCTGTTAAGTTCAAATAACTCTACATCAGAAATTTTCAAATCGCCGGTCATTTTATCAACATCGGCATCAATTCCGGCATCTTGCATTTCTTGACTGATTTTTTCCGCAACTTCCATCTGAGCTTGCTGCTGCTGAATATCTTGTTGTGAAAATCCTGTCATAGCAAGTACAAACAGTGTAATAAAGATAATAGCAAGACCTAACATCAAGTCTGCCATTGTTACCCAGAAGATATTTCCTCCATCTTCTTCGTTATTCTGTTTTCTGAATACTATTGCCATTGATATCCTTTTTAGAATAAATCATCTACTACATCTGATTTGGTTGTTTTTGCTGTTTCTTTCAATTGTTTATTCAACTGATTTAAACCGTAAATCAAGTTTTCTAAGTATGGTACAAGGTTGCTTGCCATACTTGCATTCAGGGCTGTTTTAAATTCGTCAGGGATTGCATTCATCAAGTTTTCGCTGGAGTTGTTTTGAATTTTAGTTTCTCTTAGAAGTTCATATAAGAATTTTTCAGCAGAAATACTTGCAAATAATGTACCTGTAATCTTTTTAATGTGTCCTAATGGAGTTCTGCACATTTTATTATACAAAAGCTTTTCAATTAATAGATAGATTAATGAAGAACCTACTGCAACTACTGATACAAGTGCTGCAGTCTGCATTGTTGACATAAATCCTGCAACTGATGAAATTGTTTTTTCCTGAGTTGAAAAGTCAATTTTACCGAATGCAATTGCGATATTTAAAAATGTGAACAATGGACCAAAACCTGTTAGTACAGTTGGAATTGTTTGTATCATTTTATAGTTTAATTTTGATGTAACAAGAGTTTCTTCATTGAAAAAATATAACGGGTCTGCAGTTGTTTGAATATTTTGTACTGTAGAAGAAATATCTTGATATTTTACATCGTCGCCGACACTTTTTAACGCTAACGATTCAGAGAACACAAGGGTATTTTTAAATTCTGTCCAAATTAGTGATACATAAGGGTTTGACATCATCCAGGTGTCAAGTTCTTTGAATCTGAAATTTAAATCGCTTTTTTTAAAATTCGATATAAATTGTATTATAATATTTAAATTTTTCCCAACTTTAATGTATTGGGTTAATGTGTATATAATTGATATGATAAATACTGTTAATACTATAAGTATTGGTATATCTGATAATAATTTGAGAATCTCATTCATAAACTCACCATCCTACCCGAAATTATACCATAATGACAGGTTTAGGGCAAATATTAATTTAGGATAAATTTTAAAACTGAATGTAAATATTTGGCAATTAACATTAAAACAAAACTGATAACAATGTCATAGATAATTTTCAGCCCGCTTTGATAATGAATCCAGCCGCTGATAAAATTCCAGTCCTGATGCTTTAATATTGCAATCAAAATCATATATATAATTCCGATTATATGTATTGATAAAACTCCAAGTATTGAGGATTTAATTAAGTTTGAAAATGAATAACTGTTTTTTAGAAAGTTGCCTGCAATTATCACTGCCGGAATATACCCTAAAATGTATCCAAATCCGAATTCTGCAAGATATCTAACCCCGCCGCCCAGTGCGAAAATCGGCACAAAAAATAATCCTGCTAAGATATATAGCATAACACTTGTTACTGCCATTCTTTTCCCTACTAAGGAACATATAAACATTATTATTGGTATTTGCGGAATAATGTAAAAACTGTATATAAAATCATTTGCGGTCAAGTCTTTATTTGAAAAAAAATCTGTGGGAATTATATAGTGTTTTAAATCTATATTTAAAAAAGTTGATGAAATAATTAATAATATGCAAAATATAATTATAACAAAGTTAACAAGCGGAATTCTTATTCTTCTCTGCTGCTTATCAATACGTTTCATTTTAGGTATTAAAACTTCTTGTGTCATTTTACTAAAATTTTTTCCTCTAAACTTTTTGTTATTTTTTCATAAGGGATCTTGAATTCGTCAAAGAAGATATTTTTGGTCCACATAATTATGGCATCTTCGTTGTTGTCTTGGTAATAACCCTTTCTTGTTCCAAATGAACTGAATCCGTATTTTGTATATAAATTGATTGCTGCAGTGTTGCTGACTCTTACTTCTAGCGTAATGTATTTTATTTTTGCTGCATAACAATCATCAATAAGTCTTTTTAAAAGAGCTTCTCCATATTTTCTTCGTCTGCAGTTTGAACTTACGGCAATGTTTGTAATATGAACTTCGTCTAATATATGCCAGCATCCTGCATAACCACAAAGTTCTCCTTCGCTGTTGAATAAAGAATAATATCTTGCAAGTTCATTGCTGATTTCAGATAGAAAAGATGCTTTTGACCAGTGGTGGTCTCCGTAAGCCTGTTGTTCGATGTTAATAATTCCATCAACATCCTGCGGTTCCATATTTCTAATCGTAACTGTTTCAATATTAGTTTGCATAATTTAATGTTAGCATAATAAAATTTAGAATGGCAACTTGTAATAATTGTTCAAAATTATATTAAATGTTTAATTAACAATTGGCACATTAAAATCGCTTAATAAAAATTTACAATACCATGGGAAGTTTTATTATAAAAGAAAAACGGACTAAAGTTTAAAATAATGGTTGTGTGGTATGTTTATAAAAACATTCAAATATTTCATGTTAAGAGAGTTGTATAAATCCCTATAGAATTGCTTGCAAACAAATATTTAGCAAGTACGATATAAAATGAACACATGTGTGTTCACATGTTTACCAAGCCGAAAATGAGGAAAATATGGCAAAAGACGTAATAGAGTTAGAAGGCACAATTGTCGAATCAATGCCGAATGCAATGTTCAAAGTCAAACTTGAAAATGATCATGAAATTCTGGCACATATATCAGGTAAAATCAGAAAAAATTTCATCAGAATTTTACCGGGTGATAAGGTAAAAGTAGAGATGACACCTTATGATTTAACCAAAGGTCGTATTACATTTAGACTTAAGTAACAAGAAATCTCACGTACAAACTAATATATAAAGGACAAAACAATGAAAGTAAGATCATCAGTAAAGAAAATTTGCGACAAATGCAAATGTATTAAAAGAAAAGGCAGAATTGCCGTAATTTGTGAAAACCCTAAACATAAACAACGTCAAGGTTAGTTTAATTCACAAATAGCCTGAACCGAAGGCTCAAAAACGGTTGGTGAGGAAGTATTTATGCCTCATACCCAAAAAAATCTAACACCCGGTGCAAATAAGGAATAGAAAATTCTCTAGGTTGCACAAAAGCCAAGAAAAGGAGAAAAGTAAAATGGCAAGATTAGTAGGGGTAGATTTACCTCGTAACAAAAGAATGGAAGTAGCATTAACTTACATTTTTGGTATAGGACCTGCTAGAAGTAAAAAAATCTTAGCAGCAACTGGAATTTCACCAGACTTAAGAACAGATGATTTAACAGATGAAGATATTAAATTATTACGTAACGAATTATCTAATTACCATATCGAAGGTGATTTGAGACGTGAAATCACAATGAACATCAAACGTTTACAAGAAATTGGTTCATTCAGAGGAATGAGACATAAACGTAAACTTCCATGCCGCGGTCAAAGAACTAAAACTAACGCTAGAACTCAACGCGGTAAAAAAACAGGACCTGTTTCTAAGAAGAAATAAGCGAAGCCGGTGTGAAGTCCGGAGCGGGCTTGCGATGAGCAAGACCGGCAGGGACGAAACATTATGTAACCGCCGTTGTGACTGAAACTGTAGTGTAAGGAACGAAGCAATCTATGATTGCACAGGCGGATTAAATTAAAATCAAAAAGTAACAAAGAAAAAGGATAAAGAAATGGCAAGACCACAAAAAACTAAGAAAAAAGAAAAGAAAAATGTATTGCAAGGAGTTGTACATATTCAATCTACTTTTAACAATACAATTGTAACTTCTACTGATACTCAAGGTAATGCTATTGCTTGGGCAACAGCAGGTGCTTCAGGTTTCAAAGGAGCTAGAAAAGGTACTCCGTTTGCAGCTCAATCAGCAGCTGAAATGGTAGCAAAAAAATCAATCGATCAAGGTATGAAAAAAGTTGAAGTTCATATCAAAGGACCTGGTTCAGGTAGAGAAACTGCAATCAGAGCAATTCAAGCTGCAGGTTTAGAAATTACTCTTATCAAAGACGTAACTCCTATCCCTCACAATGGATGCCGTCCACCTAAAAAACGTAGAGTATAGCGAATTTTGGCTAGTGTGCCGTGTGAGCTTGGGTGAGCCTATGAGTTTTTATTAAAATTGTTGAATTTTGCAGGCGAACAATAACAAAGCGAACCAACACGTCCCGGTGAAAAACTTGATGGAGTGAAGTAATTTAAATAAATTACGCAACGGAATGAAAAGTTTTGAACCGCCAAGAATCCAAGACAAAACTCTAAATTTCAACAAAAGTAGTTACCGCGGGGGCTTGCGAATTAGTCCAAACGCAAACCATAGATGCCCCGCACAAGAAAAGGAGAAAATTAAAAAATGTCAAGATATACAGGACCAACCAACAAATTATTTAGAAATAAAAAAGTTAAAGATTTGTCAAATAGAAAATTAACATCTTCTATGAGACAAACAGCTTCAGGACAACATGGTGCAGTTAGAAAAAAACTTTCTGAATATGCAATCCACTTAGCTGAAAAACAAAAAATCAGATTCACTTACTTAGTAAGCGAAAAACAATTCGTAAGATACTACAACGAAGCTGCTAGAAGAAAAGGTGTTACAGGTACTATCTTGTTACAACTTTTAGAAAGAAGATTAGATAATACATTATACAGAGCCGGCTTCGGTATCACCCGTAAACAAACTAGACAAATCGTTAACCACGGTCACGTTCTTGTTAACGGTAAAAAAGTTGATATTCCATCATACTTAGTAAAAGCAGGTGATGTAGTTACAGTTAAAACAAGAAGTGCAAAATATTTACAAGATGTAATCGGTATGATCGATATGGCTTGTGCTCCAGCTTGGATGACAATCGATAAAGATGCATTAAAAATTACATTTGACAGAATTCCTGAAAGAGAAGAATTAGATCCGGAAATCAAGGAACAACTTGTTATCGAATATTATTCCAAATAGGAATTGTAAGTAGATAAGCATTAGCTTAAATAACTAGCAATTAAGTAGATTTTAACTAGGAGAATAAAATAATGGAATTAAAAATTAAATGTGTTAATACAGCAACCAGTTCTGATGGTTCACAATATGGTAAATTTGTTATTGAACCGTTAGAAAGAGGATTCGGTACAACTATCGGTAACTCTTTAAGACGTGTATTATTATCAAGTCTTGAAGGTACAGCTGTTACAAGTGCAAGAATCGAAGGTATTACTCACGAATATACAGCAATTCCTGGTGTTTTAGAAGACGTAATTGATGTTATGTTAAATCTTAAAGGTTTAGTTGTTAAAACTGAATCTAAAGAATCTCAACACTTAAGAATTGACGTGGATAAACCGGGCCCTGTATTAGCAAGCGATATTCAATTGCCTGCAGGTGTTAAAGTTGTTAACCCTGATTGGTTAATCTGTACAGTAGCAGATGGCGGTTCATTCCATGCTGATGTTATTGTTGATTCAGGTAAAGGATATGTTCCTCACGATGTTCCAAGAGATTCTAAAGATGCTTCAATCGATGTTTTACCTATCGATGCAACATTTATGCCTATCAAACGTGTAAGCTACAATGTTGAAAGTGCTCGTGTTGGTGATGCATTAGACTTTGATAAGTTAACTCTTGAAATCTGGTCAAATGGTTCAATTGATGTTCAAAACGCTTTAAGTCAAGCTTCAAACTTACTTATTGAACACTTCATGCAAATTGCTTCAATTACAGGTCAACCTGCAATTGCTCCAGCTGTACAAATTGAAGAAGCAGTAAGCGAAGTTGAAGAAACTCCTACAATGACAATTGAAGAATTAGAATTGTCTGTAAGAGCTTATAACTGCTTGAAAAGAGCAAGCATCAATTCAATGTCAGAACTATTGAAAAAATCAGAACATGATTTATTAAATATTAAAAACTTCGGTAAGAAATCATCTGACGAAGTTATCGAAAGACTTCATCACTTCGGTTTAGACTTAGCTCCAAGCCCTATTGAAGAAGAAGATTTAATTGGATAATACAAATTAATTAAGTAAAGGATACTAGAACAATGAGACACCAAACAAAAAAACATACGCTTGGTAAGGCACAAGACCAAAGAAAGGCTTTGCTTCGTTCTTTAGCTACCGAACTTTTTGTACACGGTGAAATCACAACAACATTGGCTCGTGCAAAAGCATTGAAACCATACGCTGAAAAGATTATCACTCTTGCAAAAAAAGGTGACTTGAACTCAATCCGCCAGGCAGCAAAATATATCTATAATAAAGAAACCGGTAAATTCATGGACTTAGCTTCAGGCGAAGTTTTTGAAGCTCCACAAGCTGATAAAAAATTAGCTTCTCAAACAGTTTTAAGAAAATTGTTTGTAGTTATCGGTAAAAAATATTCAGATAAAAAAGGTGGATATACAAGAATTTACCACTTACCACCAAGACGTGGTGACGCTTCTGAAATGGCACTAATTCAATTGGTGTAAGGGTGCCGGAAGGGGACCCGAGCAGAAATGCCAACGATAAAACGATACGCGATTTCGGTTCAGTATATCGGAAAAAACTATGCGGGAAGCCAAATTCAATTTGAAAACGGTAAACAAATAGCGGCTCCGACAATACAGGGAGAACTCGAAAAAGCACTCAGTACATTGATATACGGTAGCCGGTGTGCAGCCGGCTCCGAATATAATAACCGACCGATTAAAGCAATTTTTTCCGGAAGAACAGATAAAGGTGTGAATGCACTTGGTCAGGAAGTTCATTTTGATACAGATGAAACGATTGTTGCTTCAAAGTTTCTCTACTCTATAAATGAAATTCTGCCGTATGATATATCTGTTACAAACTTACGGGAAGTTGATAAATCATTTCATGCTCAAAAGTCTGCTAAAAAACGGCATTACAGATTTGAATTTATAAACAGACGCTGTAAAAATGCTTTTGATAGAGACTTATTGAGAGTGAAATATTCGACAGATGAAGAAAGGATGCAGAAATCTTTGAATTATCTTCTTGGAGAACATGATTTTTCAAGTTTCAAAAGTTCCGGAACGCTTAACCCGAGCACAATTTGCATTATATATGAAGCGAAAGTTTCAAAGGTCGGAGACAAAGTTATTATTGATATTGTCGGAAACAGATTTCTGTATAATATGGTAAGAACAATTGTCGGAACCCTTCTTGAAATAGAAGGACACAATCTGGAACCTGAACATATGAAAGATGTTCTTGAAGCCAGAGACCGCCGAAAGGCTGGAATGACTGTTAGTCCATACGGATTAACACTAATGAAAGTAATGTATTAAAAACAATATATGGAGAAATGCAATGAAAACATATTCAGCAAAACCTCTTGAAGTTGAAAGAAAATGGTATGTAATCGACGCAGAAGGCGAAACATTAGGTCGCTTAGCTGTTAGAGTTGCTAACATTTTAAGAGGAAAAAACAAACCTGAATACACTCCAAACGTAGATACCGGTGATTTTGTTATCGTTATCAACGCTGAAAAAGTGAAAGTTACAGGTAAAAAAGAAACTGACAAAATTTATTTACACCACACAGGTTATCCGGGTGGATTAAAATCAGCTAGCTTTAAAGAGTTGATGGAAAAAGATCCTAGAATTATTATTGAACATGCTGTTCGCGGTATGTTACAACACAATACTTTAGGTGCTGAACAATTCAACAAATTAAAAGTTTATGTTGGACCGGAACACCCACATGCAGCACAAAAACCTGTTACCTTGGAAAAGGAGGCTAAATAATGGCAGATAAAGATATTATGGCAACAGGCCGTAGAAAATCATCTATTGCAGTTGTTAAATTAGTTAAAGGCAGCGGCAGAATTTTCGTTAACGGTAAAAAATTAACTGATTATATCGGTAACAGACCAGCTATCGAAATGCTAGTATATAGACCACTTGTTTTAACTGAAACTCAAGACAGATATGATGTTAGAGTTAAAGCAGTAGGTGGCGGCGTTGTATCTCAATGCGGTGCTATCAGACACGGTATTTCAAGAGCATTGGTTAAATCTAATGAAGAATTCAAAAATGTTCTTAAACTTGAAGGTCTATTAACAAGAGACCCACGTGTTAAAGAACGTAAAAAATACGGTAGAAAAAGAGCTCGTAAGAGATTCCAATTCTCAAAACGTTAATCACAAAAAACGACCACCTTTGGTGGTCGTTTTTTTTATCAAAATTATTCTGTCAATTACAATCATTGGAAGTGGTGACTAAACGGGTGCCACATTATTTTTTAGTCAACTTTTCCGTTGTACAGACTATTTACAAAACTAAAGTATTCTTGTTCGCCATCTTTGGCTTTATCAGGATGGAATTTTAAAGATAATCTGCGATATTCTTTTTTATCCATATTTCTGATTTGTTCAGGTGTAGTACCTAATAGTTTTGCAAGATTTCTTACTTCAGTATCTTTTAACAAATATGTCTTGAAGTTTCTTGCTGATAGTACTTTTTGAATATGTGCTACAAATTGTTCTTTTGTCCATCCTCTAGGTTTTTGAGTTTGACTTGAGCGAGTACTGTCTGAAGATGAGGTTTGTTCTGAATATGAAGATTTAGTGTTTCTTTTTGCCCATCTTGCGTCAATTTCGCTTTTTTCTCTGATTTTACCTGAGCCGATAGCATAAATTGCATCATAATCCTTTTTAGATACGGCGTATCGCATAAGTTCTTCATTTTCTATATTTGCATAGCCAGATGCCCATTGAATCATATCAATAGGACAATCTTTATCTCGGGCAAGCATATCAATTATTTTGAATGTTTCTTCATCGACAAAACTTTTTACATAATCTATTTTGTTTGGAGCGAATCCACGATTTTTTAATATATTTTCTATGTAACTTTTTTTAATTTCTTTTTCTTCATAAGACCATTTTTCAAGGGTAGTCCATTGCGGGTGGTATTCTTTGGTATGAATATCCCTCATATCTTGAATTGTGCGGGATGGACTTGCTGCATATTCAGAAAGTCTGTCAATGTATTCATAATCTTTGAATCTTGCAGCACAATATGCCATTCCGGCATTTTCTTCGTTTGTAAAACAGGCTGCTCTTCGTAATGTGTTGGAATGGCAGCATCTATCTCTGGATAATAGCTGTAAAACTTCATAGTTGAATTCTTTCGTAAACGACTTTACGTAAGATATTACCTTTGGCTAAAAATGTCTTCTTTCTAAAAGGGTTTCAATGTTATCTCTTTGCAGAAGTTCTTTTAAGGATTTTACTCCAAACCAGGCAGTAAATTTTCCATAATTGTTAGTTTCTAAGTCGTTCAATTTGGCATAGAAATCAGCCATTGAACTTTTTCCAAATGCTCTTTTTAATGTTGTCGGTTCCAGTGTTCTGCAAAATCTTTCAAATTCTGCGTAGCTCATCCCTGTAAAATTGATTTGGGATTTGGTAAATAAATCTTGTTTCAAATTGTTTGAAACATAACTGGTTTTAAATTTTGTTTTTCGTTAGAGAAATTAACATTATTAATTAGGTTTGGGGTAATGTTGATGATCATTATATTTAAGTCTCCTTTTGTAATAGATAAAGTTAAAACAAAATAAAGTTTGCTATTATTGTAAAGATATATGTTTAAAATTTTTAATAATTAGCAATTAAGTTTTTTAGAAGACTTTATGAAAATATGATGTTACAAAAAGCAGGTATAAATGCAGGAAAAGAAATTGTAGCGTGGGTAAAAGCAGGCAATAAAAGCTCACTTGTTTTAAAACCTATTCAAGTTAATATTGAGACTATAAAGCTGTCAGCACCATTATCAAAGGATGCTGTAGATATAAGTAAATTAACTGAAACTTGTGCCCAGCAGATTTATCATAAAGTCCAATGTTGGACGCCTATTGATAAACATTTAGGATTTCCTGGAATATATCAAATTCCTGAGGATTATATTGGTACAGGACATATATATATTGATAAGATTGTTGCGGATAAAGCACAGAGTGCAGGTACCGGAACAAGAACCATACAAAAAATCTTGAGGGAAAGTTTAGCTGATTCTAAATGTCAAGGACGATTACGTCTACAGGTTTTTCCTCTTGATATCAGCAGAGGAAATCCGCTGGGATTTTATTATAAATTAGGTTTCAGGGCTGATAATATTGAACTTAATAAAAAATGTGCACAGTGGCTGGCAAATGGAGGACAAAAAGATAAAGTTCCATTTTCAATGGGAGCTAATATGTATCTTCCAAAAGAGAATATCGAGCATTGTTTAAATTATCCATCATAATATCAATAATAAAAAACCTTTCGATTATTTTCGAAAGGTTTTTTAAATGGCTGGGACGGAAGGATTCGAACCTCCGAGATGGCTGGACCAAAACCAGCTGCCTTACCACTTGGCGACGTCCCAATATTTACTTGTCACATTAATAATTCTACGTGGTAAAAACTTATTGTCAATGTCTTAATCAAAAATTTTTTATTTTATCTCTTTGAAAAATTCGTTGGATATTAGTTGAGAATATCTGCTTTTTTCGTTTGCTGAAACTAAAATTTTGTCATTTCCTTTTTCATCTTTTACAACAGAAATTATTCCGCCGATTTCTCCTATCGGAAATTTTTTGATTTTCGCAGTAAATTTCACGTAAGGAATATCTTTGCCGTAAGATTTCATTGTTCCTTTTTCTATTACATGGAATTCTTCAACTGCTGCTGATTGGTATTTAATTTTATTTATTGCAGATTTTATTTTTTCTTCAGCATCAGAAGATTTGATATCTTCCGCAGTTAGTATTGTTTTTTTTCCTGAATCGACAACAATCATTTTTTGACCGGATGCTTTGTGTTCTGCAAGAACTGCATTGTAACCAAGTACTCCTGCAGCTTTTTCTATTTCAAATTCTTTATTAATTTTGGAGAAATCTCCAACTTTTTGGGCTCGTTCTAATACGACATCTTTGCTAGGGTTCACGAAATTAATAATCTGCTCTTTTAACCATCTTTGTCCGCCTAATGCAACAAAACCTGTAATTATTATAGTTAGAAAAATTGCTCTTGTTACGTTTTTTAAACAACCCATGTTGAAATCCTCTTGTTTTTATATGAATATTATAATATGAGCAAATCTGAAATCAATCACATAAATAGTTGGGATGTTAATCCCGAAGATACAACTCCTGTTATGCAGCAATATTTGAAAATTAAACAGGAAAATCCGGAAATTTTATTATGGTATCGTTTAGGCGATTTTTATGAAACCTTTTTTGAAGATGCACTTATTATGTCTAAAGAGTTAGAATTAACCCTGACAGGACGTGACGCAGGACCTAAATTGGGACGTATTCCTCTTGCCGGCATTCCTGCAAAAGCTGCTGACGGATATTTAGAAAAATTGGTTCAGAAAAATTTTAAAGTTGCAATTTGTGATCAGCTTGAAGACCCAAAATTTGCAAAAGGACTTGTGAAACGCGGAGTTACAAGAGTTATTACAGCCGGTACTTTGACTGAAAGTAATTTGCTAAACCAGAATTCTAACAATTATATTTGTGCGATTTATCAAGATGAAAAATCTGACTTGTTCGGATTTTCTTATACTGATATTTCTACAGGGGAGTTTAAAACAACTCAGGCTCCGCTGAATTTAATAATGGCAGAACTTGCAAGATTAAATCCTTCTGAAATTGTAGCCCCTGCAATCAGACAGGAGATTAAACCGTTTCAGATTGTTCCGGATGAGGTTATTAACCTGCCGGAAGAGATTACTAAAAGATATAATTGTTCAAAGATTCCGGAAGGTGTTTTTGAACCGTCTTTTGCTGAAAATAATTTAAAAACTGTATTCAAAACTAAGAGTTTGGAAAGTTTCGGATATTCAAAATATAAATTAGGATTTAGAGCAGCAGGAGCGTTGTTGTCTTATGTTTGGGAATCTTTAAAAGGTAATATGCCGAAATTTGACAGAATTGAAGCTTATGAACTTTCTGAATATATGATTTTGGATGCTTCAACAAGAAAAAATCTGGAACTTGTTGAAACTTTAAGGGAAAAAGGCAAATATGGTTCTTTATTATGGGCAATTGATAGAACCAAAACCAATATGGGGGCAAGACTTTTAAGAAGCTGGATTTGTCAGCCTTTAAAAAGTGTTTCTGATATCATGAACCGTCAGGATTCTGTTACGGAACTGGTTGAAAAAAGTAATGTCAGATTTGATTTATCAGAAGCTTTAGAAAAAATTTATGATATTCAAAGACTTGCAACACGTATGAGTAATGGTTCTGCCAGTCCGAAAGATTTTGTGAGTTTGAAACTGTCTTTGTCTATGCTTCCGCAGCTTTTAGATGCAACCGAAGATTTAGATAATGATATGTTTGCATCAATTAGAGAGTATCGTGAAAGCATTTCTGACTATGTTCAGCTTGTTGAAAATACAATTGTGGATAATCCCCCTGTCTTGTTGAAAGAAGGCGGAATTATTAAAGAACGTGTCAGCGGAGAATTAGATTATTTCAGAGATTTGTTAACCGGCGGTGAAGAATGGCTGCGTAACTTTGAAGAGGAAGAAAAAGAACGTACAGGTATAAAAAATCTTAAAATCGGTTATAACAAAGTTTTCGGATATTTTATTGAAGTAACAAATTCATATCTAAATCAGGTTCCGCAGAGTTATGTTAGAAAACAGACTCTTACCGGTGCTGAAAGATTTATTACCGATGAGCTTAAAAAACATGAAGACGATGTTCTTTCTGCTAAATTTAAATCTACTGAATTAGAATATAAACTATTTAGTGATTTTAGAGAATATTCAAAGGAATTTGTTTCAAAAATTAGAGAAATCGCAGATTGTATTGCAAGAGCAGATGTTTTGAATTCTCTTGCTGAAATTGCTGTAGAAAATAATTATTGTCGTCCTGAAATTGATGATTTTGATGATTTTATTGTTAAAAACGGAAGACATGCAGTTCTTGAGAAAATTTTGCCGCTCGGTGAATATGTTTCAAATGATTTAGAATTAAAATCAAATTCAAGAACTGAAGATTCTACCCAATTTATGATTTTAACTGGACCAAACATGGCAGGTAAATCTACTTATATGCGTCAAAATGCATTAATAGTGATTATGGCACAGATTGGTTCATGGGTTCCTGCTGATTATGCAAAAATCGGTGTTGTAGATAAGGTATTTACCAGAGTTGGAGCAAGTGATGATTTGACACTTGGTCAGTCAACATTTATGGTTGAAATGATTGAAACATCTTACATTTTAAATACTGCAACCGACAAGAGTTTTATTCTATTAGATGAAATTGGCAGAGGTACAAGTACTTATGACGGTGTAGCTATTGCGTGGTCAGTTGCAGAGTATATTGCAACCAAAATTAATGCCAGATGTATATTTGCAACCCATTATCATGAACTTAATGTTATGACTAAAACCTATCCGCAGATTAAAAATTATAGAATTACTATTTCTGAACAAAATGGCGAGATTGAATTTTTGAGAAAAATTGTTCAGGGCGGAGCTAGCAAAAGTTATGGTATACAAGTTGCAAAAATGGCAGGTTTACCATCTGCAGTTGTTAAGCGTTCAGAAGAATTGATGGTGAAAATGCAGAAAGATTTTTCTAACAACCTTGCAACTCGTAAGAAAATGAGTAATAATGAGGATGGAGTTCCGCAATTATCTTTATTCGGATTGTAAAGATTTATAAAATAATAGCAAAATTAAATATTTTAATGGTTTCATAAAATCAACAAGGAGTGTGTTGTATGATGAGAATAAATTATAGTCCGGTAAGTTTTAGAGCAGATCAAACTGTAAAACAAGAAGATGTGCAAGCTCCTGTTGAGAAATCTATTGTTGCTCAAACAAAACCTGATACTTTGGAAATGCCTGTAAATGAGCAAAAAGTTTCAGATTTTAAAACCAGATTGAAAGATGTAAATTGGACAAAACAATACATTCCGGAAGCTAATATTATCCACATGAAAGAACGCAATATGATTGATGGTTTGGAATATGAAATTACACCATCAGGTAAAGTTACAGAAGTGGGATGCTGGGTAAAGCCGACAGTTATCTTAGAAAAAGATAAAGATGCAGCAGCATTGTTTAATAAAAATGATGCGAATGCAAAAGGCGGTAAATTAAAAACATTTAAAGAAAAAACTGCTGATTTTTGGAAGTTTATGGCAAGTGCAAATCAATTGGCAAATGCTTATGTTAAAGGTTTATTTTATGCCTGTGCTACAGGGGCTGCTCTTTTAGGCGGTTCTTGGGTATTCAATACATTACCTAAAGTTTTCAAAAAAGAAAGTCCTAAATTCACTGAGATTTTAAAACATCCATTGAAAAATATTTCAAAATCAGGAAAAGTTATTGCAGGTGTTGGAGCTTTAGGAGTTATGTGCTACCATGCTGTAAGAGGCAGATTAAACGCTAATCAGCGTACTGCAGAAATTGACCATAAATTGAAAATTGGTCATAGAGATGCTTAAATAACTTAATTATTATTTTATTTTCACAAATTTGTCTAAATCAACATTTAAGGCTTTTGATAGCTTGATAAGTGTTCTGATTGTAATATTTTGCCTGCCTGATTCAATTTTTCCAATGTATTTTTCATGTACTTCAATCATTTCAGCCAGTTGAAACTGGGTGAGGTTTTGTCTCATTCTTTCAACTTTTATATTAAAAGCTATCTGTTTTATAATTTCTTCTTCAGTCATATATATATTATGACTACTTATATCAAGATTATAACATTATAAAGTGCTCCAAACAGAGTATTATATATTGAATTAATAGTTTAATTTTGATATAATTTTTGCGGAGGTCTGTATGAGAAGATTGAAATTTGCAGTTTTTAAAAGTGCGTTTACGCTGGCAGAAGTACTTATTACGTTAGGTATAATTGGAGTTGTCGCAGCAATGACTATTCCAACATTAATGACTAATATCACTAAAAAACAATTGGAATCTCAAGTTAAAGTTGCTTATTCATCTATTCAACAAGCTATGAGAGCTTCTATTGCCGATGGTTTGGGGTTTGATATGCAAATAAGAGATGGTAGTGACAAGCACATGGCTGATTGGTTTAATACTTATATGTCACCTTATTTAAAAACTGAGCAAGTTTGTGTAAATAAACCAGGCTGCTGGCATAAAGTTGGTATTGTTAAAACTCTTAATCATCAAGTTCCGAGTAATGAAAACAGCAATGGAATTGGTGGAAATATTATTACATTCGTTACTCCAAAGGGTTCATATTTTAATATAGATTCTTACGATGCAGCAAGCATGAATTCTTTGTTTGGGATTACAATACCTCCAAATAGTTCAGGTTTAGTATTTTTCTTTGATGCTAATGGAGACAGAAAACCGAATGTTATTGGTAAAGATATTTATATAATGGCATTTACTGAAGATGGTCTTGTTCCTGCAGGAAATAATAAAACAAAAGCTCAAGTCGAACAAAATTGTTTGACCGGTGACGGCTACTGGTGCTTATCCAAACTTATATCGGATAGCTGGGAAATTGATGACAGGGTTTGGAAAAGATAAATATTATCTAATTAAGTTTTGATAATGAGCTTCGTAAAAGTCGCCGTATCTGTCTTCCAAAATTGCCTGACGGCATTTCTTTGCAAAATCTATCAAGAATTTTATGTTATGAATTGATAATAATGTTGAAGCTGTTGCTTCCTGACATCTCCATAAGTGTCTGATGTATGCTCTGGAGTGGTTTCTGCAAGCATAGCAATCACAGCCTTCTACAAGAGGACGTGCATCGTCTTCGTATTTTTTGTTTTTAATATTTGATTTGCCTTCCCAGGTGAAGAATGAGCCGTGACGGGCATTTCTTGTCGGTAATACACAATCAAACATATCTACACCGTATTTTATTCCGTCAAGCAAATCTTCAGGTGTTCCCACGCCCATCAAATATCTAGGTTTGTATTTTGGTAATAGTGGTGCTGTAAGTTCTGTAAAATGGTTTTTAACATCAGCAGGTTCGCCGACACTAACACCGCCGATTGCATAACCAACCGCATCAAACGAAGAAATAACCCTTGCACTTTCCTTTCTTAAATCATCAAAAAATGCTCCCTGAACAATTGGAAATAAAGCTTGTTTAGGATTAGTTTTAGCTTTAAAACATCTTTCTAACCAGCGGTGGGTTCTTTCCATAGCGGCTTTTGCAGTTTCATAATCGCAAGGATATGGTGCACACTGGTCAAATGCCATCATAATATCAGCACCTATATTTTGTTGGATTTTCATTGAAACTTCCGGTGATATAAAATGCTTTGTACCATCTTTCGGATCTCTAAATTCAACACCGTCTTCAGTGATTTTATTAAGATGGGCAAGTGAAAAAACTTGAAATCCACCAGAATCCGTTAAAACTGGTTTATCCCAATTCATCCAGCCATGAATTCCGCCGAAATTATGAATTCTTTCATCGCCAGCACGCAGGTATAAATGGTATGAATTTCCAAGGATAATTTGAGCCCCTGTATCTTTAATCTGGTCGCATGTCAAAGATTTTACAGCAGAATTTGTACCAACAGGCATGAAAATCGGAGTTTCGATTTTGCCGTGAGGAGTTGTTAAAATCCCTGCACGGGCACCTGTTTGAGCATCTTCGTGAATTAATTCATAGCTAAAATAATCTTTTTCATTCATTTCATTTTACCTGTCTAAATCTTTTAAAAAAGCTGCCATCGGCAGCTTTTTTAGTTATACTTCTGCGTCTAAACTTTCTATAACCAGTTCAGACATGCATTTACCTTCTGTAAATAATTCATTATCGTTAAAGTAAATTTTAATTTCTCTTTCTGCACTTGCAACAGAATCAGAACCATGAACAATATTGTATTCCATCACCTGAGCAAAATCAGCTCTGATTGTACCAACTTCAGCAGTATCAGGATTAGTTGAACCCATAATGTGTCTTGCTCCGGCTACGGCATTATAGCCTTGAATTACCATTGCAACAATAGGACCGCTCTGAATATACTTAATAAGTCTTGGATAGAAAGGTTTTCCTTCATGTTCAGCATAGTGAGCTTTTGCTTGTTCATCTGTAACTTGAAGCATTTTAAGCCCGATTACTTTGTATCCTTTTTGTTCAAATCTTTTTACAATTTCTCCGATAAGTCCGCGTTGAACACCATCAGGTTTTACTGCAATAAAGGTTCTTTCTTCTGTGTGCATAATAATCTCCTCTTCAAAACGTATATGTTGCAATTATAACATAAATCTTTTATTTTGGTAAGACTTGATTATTTATTGGTTTTTGAATGTTTAGAAATTTTTCTTTCAAATATTTTGCTGCCGGTTTTTCAATGAAGTAAAAGGTTAGAATGCCTGAAGTTATTGCAGTTGATATACATAGAATAAAAAATATTTCCGGAGAAAATTTTAAACAAAATGGTTTTAAAATAAGGTAAATTACCCAGTGTATAACATATAACGAATATGCATATTGTCCTAGTTTTGCGAGTATTTTATTATCTAATAGTTTTGATACAAATCCTTGTTTTGTTAGCATAAGATAAAATAATAATGAAAAAATTATAATATAATTTAAGTAGTTATTTCCTGGAACTTTACTACTAATTGCAAGGTAATATACAAGAAAACTTAATGAATAAATTTCTATAGCTGAAATAAGTAATTTATTTAATCCGGTACTATATTTCATAAAATTTGATTTGTATAGCATTGCTATAAAATATCCTAAACCTATACCAAATAATCCGCGTACTACTCCTTGATTTATTATGAAGTAGTTATTTTCAAAAATTCCGGCGTAATGCGGATAGTTACAATTTAAAATAAAGCTGCAGCTTAATACTACGATTAACCATAAGACTAAATTCAACCAATTTTTGTTCAAATGTTTACTGATATAAAAATAAAATAAAGATACCCAAAATAGTACAGAAATATACCAGACTTCAATAGGAGCTGTTCGTGTTTGATTAAATCCTATACAATTTAACAGTAGTAATGAAATAATAATTTTATTAAATGATAGGAATATACCTTTAGAAAATAAACTAGCAATACCGCAGACTCCAATTGTAAAATATTTTACCGGTAATAATCTAATAAGTTTTTTCTTTATAAATGTAATAGTATCTTCATCTCTATTTATGTTTTTAAATAAAAAGAATCCTGAGATTATAAAGAAGAATTCTACACAGATAAACCCATGACAAAAATGATTGTGTATTTTAGCAAAAAATGGAGCTGAATTCTTAAACAATAATCCGAAATGGAATAGTATGATTTCTAATGCTAATACAAATCTAAAAAAATCAACATTATAAAATCTTTCTTTTTTTACTTCCATATTTCTCTTTCTGATATGTTTAAGTACTTGTTTTTAATAAAAAAAGTACTGTTAATACTTAAAAATGATATAACAGTACCTGTTTTGAAATCAATTAGCACTTCGGGTACCTTTTATGGTTTGCGGATAATTATTATAATGATTGAAGAAACAGGTGGAATTTATGGCAAATTTTCAGCAAAAGTTTGGATTAAGACTTCGAGAACTTCGTAAACGTAAGGGTTTGACTCAGGAAAATCTTGCAGAATTATTAAATATTGGTGTGCGTTCTGTTGGAAAAATTGAAACAGGGAATAGTTTTCCGTCAACAGAAACAATGGAAAAGATAATATATGTTTTTGAAATTTCGCCTGTTGAACTATTTGATTTTGAACATTTTCAATCAAAAGATTCTTTGAAAGATTTAATTTTTGATATGGTAAATTCTAATCCTGATAAAGTTCAAGATATTTATAAAGTAGTTAAAGCGTTGACTGTATAGTGTTATAAATCAATTAATCCAAAACTCGGATATTCAGGATTTTCTTTTGAAAATTCTTTTTCGGCATTTTTGACCGCATTAAAGAATAATTCGTTTATCTTAACTTTTTCACCATTTTGTAAAATTTGAGTTTTCGGAATGTTTTTTAATACTTCAAATCCCTGTTCTCCGCTTCCTATATACGGGTCAATTGTACAGGAAAATTTCCTGTCCGGATTAATCGGGTTTTGATTTTCATCTAGTAAATCTTCTCCATTAATATTTATTTGTACAATTTTATAAGTTTTAGTTTCTGGGTACTTTTTTCCAGTTATAGTAATATTTTGGGAGCATTGTACAAATCTTGAATTACCGCGGTCTCTGTACATTCGATTTATTGTTGCGTTTTCAAAAACCTGTTTTAATTCTGCTGTAGATATTTCAATTTTTTCAATATGCGTACCTGCACAAATCACTCTATCTATATCGTATTTAGTAATGTACTCACTGTCTTTTAGTCTAAGAGGATACATTGTAAAACCCGTAGAATGAAATGCAATATCGGTATTTCCGATTTTTCTCATATTGTCAGAAATAAATGTTCCTAAAGGGCAAGGGTCGGAGTAGCATTTGGTTAAATTTAAAACTCTTTTTGCAATTGGTTTTTTAAGACTTGTTTTTTCTTCATATTTAATTATTGGCAGCTCAAGTTCAGGAATAAAGTCAAGTTTTTCTGCAGGAATTTCTTTTATATTATCGATTTTATTATCAATAGTCATAGAATAAAGAGTTCTTGCAAATGCAAGGGGATAGAAAATATTGTTTGTATAATCAGGTTCTATGGGTGAATGTTCGTGTCCGCCAATAATTAAATCAATATCTATGTTTTTACTTTTTGCAAAATCAAATAAACTTTTGCTATAGGTATACCAGTGATGGTTTAAGACGATAATTTTGTCATAATCTTCTTCTATATTTTTTATAAAATTTTCAAAACACGGTTCCGGCGGTGTTAGCTCATAACCGAATTTTTTAGCACATGAATTGTTCAGACAAAAACCTGTTATGAGTATTTTTTGATTATTAATTTCAACAATTTTATATTCTGGAATCCAATCTGCATGGGTATTTGTTTTGTTATCAAAAAGATTTGCACAAATAACATTTATTCCGGCGTTTTGAAATTTTTGTACTGTTGTTTTTAAATATTCAAAATCATTTTTATTAAATCCGAAATCATTGTTCCCCAGTGTTATAAAAATTTGTGCCTGCGGAAGGAGTTCTTTAATTTTTAAATAGGCCTTCACAGATAAATCTTTTTCATAGATACCTTTGAATAAATCACCACAGTCCAGTAATAAAAAATCTTTAGTATTATCTTTTTCAAAATTATATATGCCGCTTAATAAACGGCTTAAGTTTCTGCTTTCCTGATGGGAATCTGTTATTGCGTAAATATTTGTTTCCAATTTTTCATACCTGTGTTTTTAATAATAAAATACCAGAAAATTAACAGGTTTCAAATTTTGTAAAATATTGAAAATATTGGTGACAATATTTACCCCGTTGTGCTAAAATAATTTAGCACAAGTAAATAAGGAGAGAAAAATGGCAGACGCAAAAATTTTAGCTACTATTGAAAGATCAGATACTGAACAATTACAAATTTCCGTAAGTGAATACAAAGGCAGAAGTTATTTAAATATGAGAATATTCTATACAACAGACGATGGTGCTACATGGTTACCAACAAAAAAAGGTGTAACATTCTCCCCTGATCAATTAGACTTATTAACTGAAGCTATTGAAGAAGCAAAACAAGAATTTATGGCTGCAGAAGCAGAATAATAATCTATCCTCTCCTTGGTGAGAGCAGTGAGGGGTAACCTAACATGACAGATGAAACTGTACAAACAAATTTATTTGAAGTACCGGCTCGCAAACTTGCATTAAAAAGACGCGAGCCGTCTTCTATTGTGCATGAACAACATAAATACGCGGTCTGTCTTGTGAATATTAAAGTTTTGGGTGTTAAAACTTTTAGTTACATTATTCCGCCTGAAATGCAGGATAAAATCAAAATCGGTCAGGCTCTTCTGGTTCCGTTTGGAAGACAGGGACTTATAAATGCTTTTTGTGTAGGGTTTTCAGATTATTTGCCTCCTGAAATCAGGGCAAAAAAAGTTGCAAAAATTCTCGATGAAACTCCGCTGTTTTCTGTTGAGTATTTAAAACTCTTGGAATGGGTTGCTAATTATTATTGCACGGATTTAATTACTGTTTTAAATACTGCTATCCCGTTAAAATTAATTGAAAAATCTTTAAAAACAGAACAGACAATTGATTTTGTAAAATTTGATGGTGCAACAAAACGACAGATGCAAGTTTTAGAACTTCTGCAAGAAAAAGGGAAAATGTCTCTTATCGAGTTTGAAAAACTAGCAAAAACAACCCGTGCAACAATAAAAAAACTTGAAGCTCTCGGCTGTGTAAAACTTATAGAAGAACAGATTTACCGCAATCCTTTGGATATTCTGCATATTGATAAAAAAGAAGATTTGTTTGAATTATCAGAAACACAGCAGAAAGTTTATGAAGGTATATCAAAACAGATTAAAAACGAAAAATCTCCGCAAATTTTATTGCATGGTGTAACTGCAAGCGGAAAGACCGAAGTTTATTTCAAATTGATTGACGATACAATAAAAGCCGGTAAAAATGTCCTATTCTTAGCACCTGAAATCGCACTCGCTTCACAGTTAACAAAACGTCTGGCTAAAAAATTCGGAACAAAAGATGTTGCAATCTGGCATAGCAGTATTTCAGAAGGCGAAAGATATGATGTCTGGCAAAAGCTTTATAAAAACGAAATAAAAATTCTTGCAGGTGCTCGCTCGGCAGTTTTTGCACCATTAAAAGATATCGGATTAATTATAATTGACGAGGAACACGAAGGGGCATATAAACAAACTTCACCTGCTCCGCGTTACGATGCAAGACTTGTAGCGAGAAAACTTGCTGAATTTAATGAATGTCCGCTAATTTTAGGTTCTGCTACTCCGGATATTTCCAGTTATTATAGAGCTGTAAATTCAAACCACTTGTTTGAAATGCTAAAACGCTATAATAATGCAAAAGTTGCTCCTGTTACTGTTATAAATATGCAAGAGTATGGTCGTGCCGCATATAAAAGTTTGATTTCTAAACCATTGCAAACAGCGATTAAAGAAACTCTGGATAAAAAACAGCAGGTGATTTTATTAATCAATCGCCGCGGTTTTTCGACGTACACCCAGTGTCAGGGATGCGGGCATGTAATTGAATGTCCGAATTGTGCAATTCCAATGATATGGCATGCGAAAGATAATATGTTGAAATGCCACTACTGTAACCATGTTGAATATTTTCCTGATGTTTGTCCGAATTGCGGATTTGATGGTCTGAAAAATTTAGGAACAGGAACCCAAAAAATTGAACAATATATAAAAGATTTGTATCCTGATTATAATATTGAACGTATTGATAGTGATGTTTTGACCCGTAAAGGCGAACACATAAGACTTTTAGAAAAATTTCAAAACGGAGATATTGATATTTTGGTTGGAACCCAGATGATTGCAAAGGGTTTGGATAATCCGAACGTAACTCTGGTGGGTGTGATTTCTGCGGATGCAAGTTTTAATTTGCCGGATTTCAGAGCTTCTGAGCGAGGGTTTCAATTGTTAACTCAGGTTGCAGGACGTGCAGGACGTGGTGAATTCAAAGGTAGAGTATTTTTTCAGACGTATAATCCTGAATATTATGCCTTAGAAAGTGCAAAATCCCAGAATTATTTTGAATTCTATCAAAAAGAAATTACTTCACGCGAAGATTTTGATTATCCTCCATTCAGTCAGATTATCAGATTGATTTTGAGTTCTCAGAATAATTTCAGGGCAGAAAAAGCGGCTCAGGAAATTGCATTGAGGCTCTGTACAATGATTGAAAAATTCGGTTTTGGCGAACGGCTTGAAGTTCTCGGGCCGACCCCGTGTGTGATTGAACGAATAAACAGTTATTATAGATTTCAAATTATTATAAAAAATAAGTTGGAAGATAAAGGGCATCAATTTGTTTCAAGCTTCTTGAATAAGATAACTTCTCCGAAAGATATAAAAATGACGATTGATGTTGACCCGTTGGATATTTTATAATTTGCCGAGAATTACTCTGTCAATGCCGGCTAAATCTTTTACAACTTGAATGTTAGAGAACCCGTTGTTTTTTAAGATTTCTGCAACATCTTTACTTTGTCCAATGCCGAGTTCAAATAAAATATAACCATTTTTATTTAAAAAGTCAGGTGCTTTTTGAATAATTTTTTCGTAGAATTCTATACCTTTTTCGTCAGATGTATACAAAGCAAGTTCTGGTTCAAACGATACTTCTTTTTGGATAGTTTCTTTGAGTTTTGTTGGAATGTACGGCGGATTAGATACGATTATATCAAATTTTTCATCATCACGAATTTTAGAATACAAATCAGATTTTCTAAATATTGCTTGATTAAATAATTTAAATTTTTCCATATTAGAAAATGCAACATGTAATGCTTCTGTTGAAATATCTGCACCAATTACCTGACAATCAGTTAATTTTGCAATCATACAAGCTATGCATCCTGAGCCTGTACACATATCCAAAGCTGTTTTAAAATTATTTTGTTCAATAATTTCAATGGCTTTTCTCACAAGAATTTCAGTTTCATCACGCGGAATAAGTACATTTGCATCTACAATAAATTTTTCGCCCATGAAATCTGCAAGACCGATTATGTATTGTATAGGAAGCCTTGAAGATGCACGTAATTTTGCTTTTTCTTCGACTAATTTCAGCTTGTCTTCGGTTAATTTTTTACCCGTTAAAATATCAACAAGTGAATAGCCGGCAAAATGTTCAATAAGAAGTTTTACTTCAATATTTGCTTCGTTTTCTTCTATTCCTGCATCTGTCAATATTTTTACTATTTCAGGTATAAGCATTATTCATCCTCTCCGGTTTCGTTAAAAACACCTCTTGTGTCGTGTTCTTTTATTATTCTGTCTATTTCATTGCGTGCTTCAAGTTTTGATGCTAACTCTAATTTCTCCAGTCCATATTTTTTGCGAAGTCTTTCATAATAATAAAGCTGCTTTTTAGTTGGCGGTTCTTTTGACATTTTTACTTCTTGCAAAAATTTTCGTTTTTTCTTTTCATATTCCTTGTTTGCTTCTAATATTGGACGCTGTTTTTCTTTGTAGGCATAATATTTATTGCATTCTTTTAAATATTTGATGGTGTCAGATTTGAATTCATCGTTATCAATAATATCGCCAAGAAATTCAAACCGTGAGCAGTTTAATTCAAGATAATACTTTTCGTCTGCTGCAAAACTTTCCCAGATTTCCTCGACCGATAAATCCATGGATTTTTTTACCAGAGCCCGCAGGTAATTGCACAATGCGGACTTCTGGTTTTTTGTTAAGTTCAAATAAATTTGTTTTTTAATTTCGTACATATTTGCGGCAGCCTTCTAAAACTATATTTTTAAAAGCACCTTTAAAGTATCTTTTTCTTTATTTTTTTCAAAACCTTCAATAGCATCATCAATTGAATATTGTGCGGAAATTAACGGTGAAAAATCAACTTTCCCTGATTTTAAAAGTCTCAACGCAGCAGGGAATTGACCGCAGCGTGAGCCCAGAACTGTAATTTCATCAATAACAATCGGTGCAAGATTAAATTCTTTTGACGCTGCAACTGTACTTTTTAAAACAAGTACTCCGCGAGGTTTGGTTAGAGCTAATGCAGTTTCAAATCCTGAAATTGAGCCTGTTGCTTCAACAACAACGTCATAAATTTTTTCAACTTTGAAGTCTTGCAGCAATGCAGTTTTAACACCTTGAGCTTTTGCAATATCAAGTTTGTTTTGATGTTTCCCGACTAAAGTTACATCTAAATTTTGAGCGTTTAGTGCTAAAGCTGTAATTAAACCTAATTTACCGTCCCCGAGTACGATAACTTTTTCAAACGGTTTGATATGGTGTTGTTCTGTAATTTCAAGAGCTGCGGCAAGGGGTTCCACAAAAACAGCCTGCTCGTCAGGAACATTTTCAGGAACTTCAAATAAAACTTCTGTCGGCATTGTAAAGTATTCTGCAAAAACTCCGTCTTTTCTCCAAATTCCTAATGTATGACGGTCAGGGCAATGACGGTACATTTTTTCTGCACACCATCTGCAATTCGGGTCTTTACAGCCGTAACTGATTTCAGGAACAACGCGTTTGCCGACGAGTGATTTATCCGCACCATTTACTTCTTCTACTACACCGACTGCTTCGTGCCCAAGAATTCCAACATATCCCATATAACCTTTTGTGATTTCGTAATCGGTGTTGCAAATTCCTGCAAGTGTTACCCTAACAAGAGCTTCCCCGGGTTGCGGAACCGGTTTTTCATAATCGTTTACTAATTTTAATTCTTTATCAAATACTACAGCTTTCATTTTTTCTCCTTTGTTTTAATTTTGTCATTCTGTGGACGTTAGCCCGAAGAATGTCAAACATTAATTATTTTTCTAATAAATCTTTCCAATCTTTTGAAACTCTGTTGAGGATATTCTGTGTTGACTCTTTATCCAGCAAAATTTCCTGTACAGCAGAGTTTACAATATTATTGATATCTTTTTGACCTTTCTGTGTTCTAAATACAGGCTGAACTTTGTTCAATTGTTTTGCACTTATTACACGGGCTTTTGCCATCAAATCTTTCTCATTATACTTTGTATAGAATTCGTTGTGCAAAGTTTTTTCATTTGTTGCCAGAACATTAGTTAGTTTTGCGAGTTCCAGTTGGTTTTTGTCATTTGTTAAAAATAGTGCAAATTTCAAAGCTTCATCTTTATGCTTTGCACGTAATGGAATTACAAAATTCATCAATGAAAAATCATTCTGACCGAGTTCGCCGACAATTTGCGGAGCGACGTCGGTTTTAGCGTATGTTGATGGTGCATTTTCTTTAATCATATTTAAAAAGTTTGCACCTGCTCCAATCATCGCAATATTTTCTGACATATATTTTTCGAGAGCTTCTTGCAATGTCATTGTGACTGTTTCTTTTGGAATTAAATTTTCTCTGTACAGATTTGTGAACAAATCAAAAACCTTTACTGATTTATTATTATTGATTGAATATGCATCAGAAACTCCGAATTTGTTCAAAATCTTTAGCATTGTATCATTTTCGGTAATGTTTGGAAGTGTAATATATGCACCGGTTTTTTGTTTGATAGTTGGTGCAGTTTCAACGATTTCAGAATAAGTTTTTGGCACCTGTAAATTTGCTTTTTTGAACAAATCTTTATTATAAATTGTTATAGCACTTGTTGCATACCACGGAATTGAATAAATTTTACCGTTAGTTTTTAATGCATTAAGAATTTCCTGATTGAATTGTTTTGTTTTATCTTGAGGAATTTCATACAAAGCACCTTTGTGTGCAAGTGTTGACGAAAAATCAGGGTTAAGATTAACCAAATCCGGCGGATTATCACTCAAAACAGATGCAAGAGTTCTTTTTTCACCTTCAGAAAATGGTACATCTACCCATTTGATTTTTATTTCAGGATTTTCTGTTTCAAAATCTTTTATAACCCCATTGATATAAGGTGCAAAATCGTTCATCTGTAAAGTCCAGAATACAACTTCGTTTTTATCCTGTTTTTGATGAAAAGCAAAGAATATTCCTGTCAAAATTATTAAAGTTGAAACTATAACAATCCAAAAATTTTTATTCATAGTTAAACCTTCATTCTACCCTCGGAAAGGATATTGCAAAATTTATCAAATTTTACTACAAATGGCGGCAATATTTACTCTAAAATACCGGTATTTGTAACGTCTTGATATTGTTGGTGGTAACATTTACCCCTAAAATACCAATATTTGTAAAATCTGGATATTATTGATGGCAACATTTACCCCCTGTGCTATAATTATACTATGAACAATTTGTTTACAGAACTTGAAAATCAAAATAAACAAATACCGCTTGCAGAAATTCTTCGCCCGAAAACAATTGAAGATTTTTTGGGGCAGAGTAATGTCGTGGCTCCTAATAGCCCGATATTGAATTTGCTCAAAACAAACAGACTCTTTTCGTTGATTTTCTGGGGAACTCCGGGTTGCGGTAAAACAACATTAGCAAGACTTATTGCGACAAAAACTAATGCGAATTTTATTGAACTTTCTGCTGTAACCTCCGGTGTTAAAGATATTAAAGATGCAGTTGATAAAGCAAAAGATGCTTTGCGTGCAGGGCAAAAAACAATTTTGTTTATAGATGAAATTCACCGATATTCAAAAACTCAGCAGGATGCACTTTTACCGCACTTAGAAAACGGAACATTATTTTTAATCGGTTCAACTACTGAAAATCCGTCTTTTCAGGTTGTTCCGGCTTTGCTTTCCAGATTACAGGTTGTAAGACTCAATGCAATAGATGATAAAAGTATGGCATCTATTATTAAAAAAGGCTTTACATATCTAGCAACAAATTATACGCTGATGGAATGCGAAAGCGGAGTTTTGGATTTTATTATAAACATTGCAAGAGGAGACGCGAGATATGCACTGAATATCGTTGAAAACGCTTATTTTGCAAGTGATTTGAGAGATAATAAAAGAATATTAACTGTAAAAATTATTGAAGAAATCTGCCAGCAAAGAAATACAAGATATTCTCAGCAGGAACACTATGACTGTGCTTCTGCATTCCAAAAAAGTTTACGCGGCAGCGATCCTGATGCGGCGATATATTATCTTGCAAAAATGATTGCGGCAGGCGAGGATCCGCGATTTATTGCAAGAAGGTTAATCACTTGTGCTGCAGAAGATGTAGGAAATGCTGATCCTAATGCACTGAATATTGCTTTAAATGCTCATAAAGCCGTCGAGCTTTTAGGCTTGCCTGAAGGTAGAATTCCTCTTGCTCAGGCTGTAATTTATGTTGCAAGAGCTCCGAAATCTAATGAAGCTTGTATGGCAATTGATACGGCACTTTCTGATATTTCACAGGGTAAAGATTTTCCGCCTCCGATGCATTTAAGAGATGCTCATTATAAAGATGCAAAAAATTACGGTTTTGGTGTTGGTTATGTTTACAGTCATGATGCACCTGATTACGAACAGCAGTTTATGCCGGATGAACTTGTCGGACGCAAATATACACAAGAATAAAATGAAAAACTATCTGTAGTCGATGTAATCTCTCCAGTAGTTGTTGTTATGGTTCATTGTTTTATTACCTGTCGAATTCAGACTGTTACCTGTAACATTTCCAAATCGGTCTTTGATTTTAGGTGCTATATTTTCTAATGGTTCATTAAACGGACACCAGTCTACAGCAGAACCTGAACCTTTTGCAAATCCTTTTTGCTGCGGCGTTGCATTTCCCCAGTTATCTCCGGAAATTTTATTGATATCGCAAGGTACAAATTGACCTGAATAATTATTAGGATGGTCAGGGTCATCGTATACATAAACTGCCATTTCTCTGGCACTCATTGGTTTAAATATAAATGTATCAACATTCATTCTGTTTGGTGCGGCTGTTCCGTTTATGTCAACACAGACAAACTGGTTTTCAGCGTTAAATGTCCAGATTCTTCCTTTTGCGTCTGTCCAAATGCCGCCATTGTCACATACTATTCCTGGACCATCTCCTGCTGTTCTTTTATCAAACCACTTTGGTCCTCTTGGTGCTCCTGCATTTCTATATATTTGCCACAAGGTGTTAGAAATACCGGTACCGCTGTTAGCTCCTTCATTAAAAGGACCGCCACCTGTTAGGTTACTTACAAATTCACTTGCCCATCGGTTAGTTCCGCCATAAACGTTTCCGCCGTTATTTGGTCTTTGCTCACCACATTTAAACGAAGCAGCACCAGATACACAATTATATGCAAATGTACCTAAATCCCCGTGTTCAAGATTCATTCTTGAACCTATTTCTTTGATTTCACTATATGTAGATCTAAATTGTTGTTCTAAAACTTTACCTCTGTAATTATATGCAATTGTAGGAAGTGTTAATGCTGCAACTGAACCTAAAACTCCTAGTGTTACAAGTAACTCAGCCAGTGTAAATGCTGTTTTTTTATTCCAAAATCTCACGATAAAACCAATCCTCATAAGCTTCCTTGCATATATTTATTATATCGTATTTCGCCTGTAAAGTCTAGGGGCAACAGTAAATTAAAATAAAAAAGCGGGAGTATTATCCCGCTTGATTTTGATTTCTTATGTTTATGCATCGTATCGTTTAAACGATTTTTCGATAGATTTTGAAATTACTGATTTGGTTGTGTCGTATTCTTGAGTTAATGCTGATATTTCAGTATCTAAGTTTTTCATTTTTAAATCAATAGTATCTTCTTTGTTTTCAATTTTAGCTTTTTCTGTATTGTATTTAGCTTGAGCTCTAGCTACGGCTTCATCATCGGTAACTTCTCTGATATATGAGTCAGTAGCATAGTTTCCTTGATAATAATGACCGTCGTCTCGAATTGAAGATATGTAAACCATACCGCTTTTCAACATTTCCTGCATATATTGTGCATCGTTGATTTGATCGTTTTCAGTCCATCCGCTTGTACAAATCATATTGAATAATGCATCGTAGAAGTAAACATCTAGAGCTTCATCATCGCTATCAATTTCGGCATCTGAAACAATTGTAAATTGAAAATCATCACGGTCAGGATTATACAAACTTTTATCAGTTAATTTACCTATAGTATAATCATAAGTGGAATTTTCAACACCTTGCTGATATTCAACAAAAGCAGTTAAGAATACTTTAGCAATGTTATTTAAATTTATTGCAATATCTGCGTGGTCATGTCTGTCATTACCATCTGATTTTGCATGGTACGTAAAACCTAAATAATTGTTGGCATTTGATTTAACGCTATCCCATTGTCCGCCATGGTGTTTGTTTGTATTAACTATTGTACCAATCATTTTTAATTGGTCTTTGTATTTTTGTCCACGTTTTGTTCGATCTTTTCTTTTGGCTCCTTGGAAGTCCTTAACATAAGCATCTTGAATAGAACTGTCCGGATAAATCATATCATATATGGCATTATATGCATATTGTAAAGCTTGATCGTTAAGATTAGTACCACCCAAGACAGATTTAAATTGATCAGTCATCCAGTTTAAAAAAGATGGGTCATTTTCACTTTCTCCAATTAAATGTAATTGGAAATATGCAGCATCCTGTACTGGTACAGATTGACCTTGAGGTGTAGAAACACCGATTACATATTGGTTATCTCCGTATAATAATTCATATAGATTTACAGATTGAGAAGAGTCTGCACCGGATATATCTTTATCTTCTACATATTTACCTGTTGTAGGATCAGGTTTATATATTACAAAGTGTTCAGATGTAGTACCACTAGGGAATGCTGGAGTATCAGTTTGACCACCTTTTCCATCTCCATTAGAATCTATTCCTGTTGCCTTTCTGTATGCTTCACTGTAGTTTATACCCATTGTAAAACCATAGCTTGCAGAATCGGATGTTTTTGCCATAATTAAGCTCATTAATTCTTCAAAATTTACATCAGTAGTAGAAGCATTTACTGAAACGGTACTTCCTAAACCGATCTGGTTGCCGTATGAAGTTGCTTGTATGGTTGCAGCTTTAGTCGGGGTGATTATATTTTGACCTGCAAGTGCTTCAATAAAAGCATTACGTACACTTGAATCAGGTGTTCCGCATAAACCTTCTGCCGGAATACCTGCAGCCCTTGCTGCTGCTGCGTATGATGCATTTAATACAACTCTGTTTTTAGCATCTGTTACTAATTTTGGATAATAATCATTATAAATTGACGGAGTCATTAAAAGTCCGTAATCAAGAGCTAAACTGCTTTGATTTGTTCCATAATAATCATAAACTAATTTTGTTTGATTTAATGAATTTTGATATTCATTAGAAAGTCTTTCCATGTTACGAGAAAGTGCAATCTTCTGATGTGATAAAGTCATAGATTGGAATTCACAGTCAGATTTTCTGGCTGTTATGGTTAATAATCTTGCTTGTGCTGCTGATAATCCCATTTTTTTCCTTTCGATGACTTGACGCTATCGTAACTTTTAGTGCGTACATGTAGGATTACGGCATTTTAAGGTTTAATCTTTAACATTTAAGTGGTTTTTTGTAACAAATGTTTACAATTTTTCAATGTTTATATTTGGGGTATCATAATAGAGTAAAAATACTAACAGAAAGAGAGAATTATGGCTAAGAGAATAGGTATTGATGTCGGCGGTACTAATGTTAAAATCGCTCTTGTTGATGACGGTAAAATTATTTATTCTAATAGTGTTCCAACCTATGCAAAAATGGGTTATGAGTACACTGTTAATAATATTAAGCAAGCAATTAAGGATTTGATGAAGGAAACAAATACTGAAACAAAAGATATTCAAGGTATTGGTTTCGATTTCCCCGGTCAGGTTGATTGTAAAACCGGTGTGGTAAAATTAGCACCTAACATTCCGGGCTGGGTAAATGTTCCTATTGCTCAAATGATTGAAGAAGAATTTCATATTCCTACACGTATTGATAATGACGTTAGATGTGCTGCTCTAGGTGAGTTAAAATTTGGTGCCGGCAGAGGCTGTGAAAACTTTATTTGTATAACTGTAGGAACCGGTATTGGTTCAGGTATTGTGATTAATGGAAAAGTTGTACGCGGAGCTTCAAATGCTGCCGGTGAACTCGGTCATATTAAATTACAAATGAATGGCGGACCAATCTGCGGATGCGGTGATACAGGATGTCTTGAAGCCTTTGCTTCAGGTCCTTCAATAGTTGCTATGGCTCAAGATTATATTAAGGGCGGAAAATCTACAAAATTTAGAGAAATGGCAGCAGCTGAAGGCGGAGAAATTACTCCTTATATGGTTGCAAAAGCTGCTGAAGCAGGCGACCCTGTTGCAAAAAGAATTTTTGAAATTGTAGGGGAATATATTGGTATAGGTTTGACCAGTGTAATTAATCTTCTAAACCCTGAAAAAGTAATTATTGGCGGCGGAGTAGCCGAAGCCGGAGATTTACTTTTTGATCCTATCAGAAGAACAATAAAAGAACGTGCTATGGTTGTTGCCGGAGAAGCAGTAGAAATTGTTCCTGCTGAATTGGGTAATAGTGCCGGAGTTATCGGTGCAAGTATGTTAATTGATGCATAAGTTATGGATTTAAAAAGGACGGGGTGATTTTAATCACCCCGTCCTTTTTAAATGTTGTATTTCTAGATAATGAAATAAGTTCAAGGGGTTCGGGGGCTTTGCCCTTGATGACTCGAACCATTCAATCAAGCGTGTTTTTCTTTTTCGGTTCTACATTTTCTTTTTGCATCGCAATCAAAAATAAAAAGTGAACAAAGAAAGATTCTTTTTAAAGTAAATTTTGTTTTGTTCGTATCATTGGTTCTATGGTGAGGAATTATAGTTGTTTTTCAATATTTGAAATGATTGTTGATTTTGGCATTAGCCCAGCCATTCTTTCAACTGCTTCACCAGATTTGAAAATTAAAATACTTGGAAGTCCGCTTACTGAATATGTTTTGGCAATGTTAAGACATTCTTCAACATTAACCTTTGCAAATTTTACTTTATCTTTATATGTTTCAGCAATTTCTTCAACAACAGGACCTAATTTTCTGCAAGGTCCGCACCATGTTGCCCAAAAATCTACAACAACCGGAATTTCTGAATTTTTAACTTCAGCTTCAAAAGTTTCTTCTGTAACGTCTATAACATTTCCCATGTTTTATCCCCTATAACTTAACTAACTCTTCACATTCTATCATAGAAAAAATTTTTATGCTATTATCTATACAGATGTAATTAGGACGAGAAAATGGCAAGAAAAAAAGTAATTGAGATAGTTTTAGATACAGAAACAACGGGATTAGATTACTCCAGAGAAAAAATGGTTGAGTTTGCGGCTCTTCGTTTGGAAAACGGTAAAATTAAAGACGAATTTCAAACATTGATAAATCCTGAACAACATATTAGAAAATCAAGTTATGCAATTCATGGAATATCGCAGGAAATGGTTGCAGATGCTCCAACTGAAGCTGAGGCAATTCCTCAAATTTTGGAATTTATTGGAGATTATCCGATTGTTGCACATAACGCTATTTTTGATTATATGTTTATTAATGAAGCGGCTAAACGTGTGACAGGGGAAGAAATCAAAAATGAAAGAATTGACACCCAGCAGATGTTTAAAGAAGTTTATCCTGAACTAGATGCACATGGTTTGAATGCTTTGACTGAAAAATTTAATGTTGAGTTGAAAGACCACCACCGTGCAATGGGTGACACTATGGGACTGGCTCTGGCTTATCCTAAACTTAAGAAATTATACTTGCAAAAGTTTGATTGGGAAAATAAACAGCTTGAAAATGTTGAATACTTATTTGAAAGATTTTTAAGAATTCAGCAAACTGTAACAACATTACAATCAGAATTGCAGGATTTAAAATCAGTATTTAAATTATATTTTGAACAGGGCGGAACTCCTGTCACATCGCAAGAAGGCGATATGTTGGTTTATAACTCAAAACAGACTTTCGGATATGATTTTAATGCTATAAAACCTGTTTTAGAAGAAATTGGAGCTTTAGAAAAGGCAACAAAATTGAATACAGGATTTATTGACAGACTTGTAAACGGACACGGGCTTGATGAGGAAAAAAGAGAAATCCTTAAAAATGCCAGACAAGAATTAACTGAAACCAGAAATATTCAAGTAATTAAGAATAACAAATAGGAGAAAAATTATGTTTAAAAAATTAGGGGCATTTTTTAAAGAGCCTCCAATTGCAGAACCTATTCAGGATTCTGAAAAAGTAGATTCTATGTATAAACATTGGCGTTTGAGAATGTTTTATTCTTGTTTCATTGGTTATACAATTTTTTATCTATGTAAGAAAAATATTGCAGTAGCCTTACCGGGTATTATGGATGAATTCCATTATTCTGCAACGGAGTTAGGTTTGTTAGGCAGTTCACTTTATTTAACTTATGGTATTGGTAAGTTTGTTAACGGTGTTCTTGCTGACGGCTCAGATGTTAGAAAATTTTTCCCAACAGCACTTTTGATGACAGCGATAGCAAATATTTTATTTGCATTAGCTCCTAGTGCTATTGGTGTTTTAGGATTAAGTCCTAAAATGTTTGCAGTAGTTTTATTATGGACACTTGCATTTTTATGGGGTGTAAGCGGATGGTTCCAATCTGCCGGCTTCCCTGCAGTTGCTAAAAGTTTGACTTACTGGTATTCAAATTCTGAACGCGGAACAAAATGGGCTGCATGGTCTTGTTCACACCAGACCGGTACTTTCTTAAGCTTTATTATTGCAGGCTACATAGCTGCTCACTTTGGATGGAGAGCTGCATTTTTAGTTCCGGGTATATTAGCTGCAGTTACTGCACTATGGTTGTTTGAAAGATTACGCGACAGACCGCAGTCATTAGGATTGCCTGATGTTGAAGTTTACCGTAATGAACCAGTAAAACAACAATCTGCTGAAGATAAAAAAGAAGAAGATGAAATGTCTTATGTTCAAATCTTCAAAAAATATGTTTTATGTAATAAAACACTTTGGCTGTTAGCTATTGCCTATGTATTTGTATACATTATCAGATTTGGTGCAGAAGACTGGATGATTATGTATTTGAAAAATGCAAAAGGTATCGGACTTGAAAAAGCTACAGGTATGATTGCTTCTTTACCGTTAGTTGGTATTTGCGGAACAATGTGTGCCGGTGTTATTTCGGATAAAATGTTTAAAGGCAAAAGAGCACCTGTTAATTTAATTTATTTAGTTGGTGTAATTATAGCTATCATTGCATTGAAATTTAACACTATTACAAACTTAAATTATGTAATTATTGGTTTGTTAGGGGCATTTACTTATGGTCCTCAAATGATGATTGGCGGACTTTGTGCAGTTGAATCAAGTTCTAAGAAAGTTGCATCAGCAGCTTCAGGTTTCACCGGAACCTTTGGTTATGTAGGTGCATTCCTGTCAGCTACAGGTACAGGTTTCTTGGTTGATAAATTAGGTAAAAACGGTGTTCAAAACTGGGATGGTGCAATATACTTCTGGTTAGCATCAGGTATTATTTGTTTAATAATCTGTTCAATTTTAGCAATTGATGAATACAAAAAAGATGCTAAAAAAGTAAAAGAACAAGCCTAATTAGACAGGTGTATATAAAAAAGACTGAAAGTGATTTCAGTCTTTTTTTTGTGTTAAGATTGGGCAGGAGGATATATGAAAGCAGCTCAAATTGAAAATGGAACAATAATTATTAAAGAAAGAGAAAACGAAGCTTTGCAGGGTCGAAAAGGTGCTGTTGTTAAAGTTTTAGGCTGCGGTTTGTGCGGCTCGGATATTGTTAAACTTAAACAGCATATTTCAAAAGATGGCACGGTTTTGGGACATGAAATTGTTGCTAAGATTGTTAATATCGATTCCGATACGGATTTCAAAACAGGTGATGTTATTATTACATCACATCATATTCCTTGCGGGAAATGTGAGTACTGCAAAAATGGTAATGTCTCTATGTGCAGACATTTTAAAGAAACAAATATTAAACCCGGCGGTTTTAGTGAATTGGTTTTTGTTTCAGAAGAGCATTTAAAGAATGTGGCATATTTGAAGCCTGAAAATTTAACTAATGATGAAGCTGCGTTTTATGAACCGTTAGGGTGTTGTATTCGTGCAGTAAAACGTGCAGGTTTAAGACAAAATTCAACAGCTCTTGTAGTTGGACTTGGATCAATCGGAATACTTATGGCTCAAGCTCTAAAAGCTTTTGGAATGAATGTTGTGGGCTGTGATTTGATTAGTTCTCGTGTTGAATTGTTGAAAAGTCTCGGCATTGAAGCATTTAATGTTACTGAAATGTGCGACAGTATAAAAGCCGACGGTGTCTTTATGACTTCCGGTTCTGATAAGGCTCTGCCAACAGCTTTAAAATATGTTCGTGATGGCGGTAAAATTCTTGTATTTTCAAGTACACCAATGAATACTGGTTATGCAAATAATGAAATTTATTATCGTGAATTAACAGTTCTTGGCAGTTACTCCCCATCTCCAGCCGATTTAAAAGATTCTTTTGAATTATTAAAATCAAAAGAAGTTAAAGTCTCAGGACTATCGACATTTTATCCGCTGGATAAGCTCCAGCAGGCAATTGATGATACTGTGGCTAATAAAATTTTGAAAGCCTATATTCAAGTTTCTGAATAATATAGTGCAGTCTTGGCTTGTCAGCACTTGCGAAAAATTTATTTGTATTATATTATAAATTTATAACAATAAAAGTGAGGTTTTTAATGGATCAAATAATTAAAGTAGCATGGGACTTAAATGAAAATTCTGATAACAGATACAAATTAGTATATGAAATTGCTGAACTTGCAAAAAAAATCGTTGATGAAAATCAAGCAAGAAAAGCAAGAGAAGATTTTGGTTTTGATGAAACTCATGAAACAACTTACACTAAAGAAAATCCTGTTGAGCATGCTTTGATGGTAAAAGCATCAGAAGCTGATGACAACAGATTGGTAGGTTAATAAATTTTATAACGGCACAATAATACTTGTATTATTGTGCCGTATTATATGTTAAATGCATTGGGGTTAATGAGATGATAAAAGATACGATTGACTATTTAAATACCTATACAGATGGGTTTGAACCTGAAATTGGTATTGTTTTGGGTTCGGGGTTGGGCGAACTTGCAGATGAATATTCGGAATTTGCTATTCCATATTCAAAAATTCCTAATTTTGCAAAATCAACCATTGAAGGTCATAAAGGTAATCTTGTTTTTGCAACTATTGAAGGTCGTAAAGTTGTGATGATGCAGGGCAGAAATCATTACTATGAAGGTCACTCAATGCAGGAAATTACATACCCAATTAAGGTTATGAAAGAATTGGGGGTTAATACTGTTATTCTTACAAATGCTGCAGGTGCAGTGAATAAAAGTTTCAGACCCGGAGATTTAATGGTTATAACTGATCATATCAATTTTATGGGTGCAAATCCTCTTGTCGGACCGAATGATGAGCACTTTGGAACCCGTTTCCCTGATATGTCAGAAGTTTATGACAAAAATTTAATCAGAATAGTTGATGCTGCAGGTCGAATTTTAAATATTAACTTAAAACATGGTGTTTATTTTGCTTCGTCAGGACCAAGTTACGAAACTCCTGCAGAAATCAGAATGGCAAGATTTATGGGTGCAGATGCAGCAGGTATGTCAACAGTTCCGGAAGCTATTGTTGCAAATTACTGCGGTATGAAAGTTGTTGGTATTAGCTGTCTTTCAAATTATGCAAGCGGTATTTCCAATAGAAAATTAACTCATGAAGAAGTAATTGAAACAACAAATAACGTTAAAGAAAAATTTAAACAATTAGTTTTATTAATTGTTAAAAATATCTAATTGTTTTTACTTCTTTTTTCAATAAACTTATCTACTTTTTCGGCTGTGTAAGTAGAAATTATTGGTAATATTCCGTAATAAATTCCTGCAAATATCAGTGCAGGACGCAGGATATTTATGCCCTCAATATATTTTTGTAATTTTACATCTCCTGCATTAATTTTTTTGAATTTCTCAATAAATTTATTTGTTTTATTTTTCGCCAGATTATCAATTCCATAACCGCCGATTAGAGTTATTGCAGTGCCGATAATGTTATTGTAAATAAGTGCTTTTTTACGGTTTTCTTTTATTTTTTTGCTTTTGTTTGTTTGATAGGCAAAAGATGTTGTTAAGAGAATATCGGTTCCTGCTGTAATATGTTTAGCTACATCTTTATCTTTATTTTCATATTTTTTTGCAAAATTTTGAAACGATTTATTATCAAGAATTTTTCCTAACCCTTTTGCAATTTTATCAGAAATTCTTCCTGTAAAATTGATGTTTTGTTGTTTGATATCTGAGATTTTTTCTTCTTGATGGGTGTTCTTTTTGTGTCTGAAAAAGAGATTATCCATAATTACTGGAATTAATGCAAGTGTCAGCATGGATTTTGGAACTGCTGTCAAAAATCCTGTGCTTAGTTTTAATACCTGTGTCATAAGTTTATAACTTTTAGAATTTATCGGGTGTTTTTTTAGAGTTTCTGCGTTTAAAAATTTAGCAGGATTTTTGTCAATTTTTTTGACTGCATATTCAATTGGCAGTGCAACTGCTTCTACCATACCAAATTTTATCAGCCCTGAACAAATAGAATTAGCAGCAGCATATTGTTTGTTTTCTTTTTCAGTGTCCGGAGTTGAAAATATTGAAATAGGTCTGAGAGTTAAGGAAAGCAGTAGCGATGTTCCGGCAGAAAAAGATGTTCCGTGTTCGGATATTTTTTCCAAACACTTCAATACTCTTTTATTTTTTAGTAATTTGCCTGTATAATTTATTCCGGCTGCTGTGATTTTTTGAACTTGCATTTTTTCTTTCCTATTACTAGTAGACACCACACAAAGTCAAAAGTAAAATATTTTTACTAAATTTTAAAATATTTTCAATAAACTATTTTTACGTTAAAATAACTGTAATGAAAATAATGGAGTTTATCAAAAAAGAATTATCAGGCTGGGGAAAGATTGAGAGAGTTGTTTTTCCGCTGGAAATACTTCTGATAATCATATTATCTGTTATTATCGGAGATAATAAAATTGCACTGGTATCAGCCGTATGCGGTATAAGTTATTCTATACTTGCAGGTAAAGGTAAAATCTCTTGTTATTTATTTGGTTTGTGCGGAACTTTGTGTTATGCATATCTTGCCTTAAAAAATAATTTATTTGGGAATTTAGCATTGTATGCTTTGTATTATTTTCCTATGCAAATTGTTGGAATTTTTAAATGGAAAAAACATCTGAAAAAAGATTCGCAGGAAATTGTTAAAACAAAGCTTACAAATAAAGAAAGAATTTTATACTCGGCTATAAGTATCTTATGCTCATTTGCATTCTATCTAATTCTAATATCCTTGCATGATCAAAGTCCTGTTATGGATTCACTAACCGCAGTACTTTCTGTTATTGGTCTGATTTTAACGGTAAAACGCTGTATTGAGCAATGGTATGTATGGTTTGTGGTTAATGGTTTATCTACGATAATGTGGATTAATGCATACTTGCATGGTTCAAATTGTTTTGCAACAATCTTAATGTGGGCAACTTATTTTGTGCTCTCAATCTATTTTCTTATCACGTGGAAAAGAGAGTTAAAATAATTTATTGTATCTAGTTTGATAGCAAAAAATTGTTTGTGCAGCATTAATATTATTGAAAGTAGAATAAAAGGTATTTAAATTCATGAATATTTCCCCTATAAACAATTTCAAGTATGCGTATACATTTAAATCTAATAATCCTGAACAGGAAAAAATCGAAAATTCAAAAACTGATAACGCAGAAGAGTCTGCTGTAAAAACAGAGGATATAAATAATAAAACTGAGAAAAAAGAAAGAACTTTTAATAAAAAAGAAGTAATAGGAATTGCTGCAGCATCTGCTCTTTCTGCTGCTGTAATTGGCGGAACCTTGATAGGACACGGCAGGATTAAAAGACTGACACGATATAATGATGATTTAACCCAGCTTAATAACTCTTTAAAAAAAGAACTTCAGGATTTTAAAAATCGTTTAAATACCATTTTTGATGGAGATATCAATCCAACTGATGCTGATAGCAGTTTTGTGACTCGAATAAAGCAAAAAATTGATGGTAAACGAATTGAATATGACACGCTTGTTCCTCCATCTTCAAGCAGTGATTTTGTAAAATTTGACGACGCAATTCCATTACCTGAAAATGTTGGTACAAATAATAGAGCAATGAATGCCATTTTAAATATTCCGGAAGTTGGTGTTGATGGCAGTTTTAGATTTGAAATCCCAAAATCTGTTGAAACTCAAGTTAGAAAAGTTGAATCAAGAGAATTCACACCTATTAGAAATCAGGCAACTAATATCACTGAAGGTTATGCCGATTCTGTACAATGGAATAATGATAAAATTGCACGCGATATCTTGCAGAATTTCTACGATGGACACGGTCAAACTCTTGATGGTGTAAAATTAGATTTTACTCCAATTGAAGGCGGCCGCTATAGAGTTAGAATTTCAGGCGAGAGCACCTATACTGCGGATAAAGCGTTGTATATTGGTGAATCTACCAAAAGAGATGACGTAAGAGCCGCAGGTAACTATGGCGAAGGGTTGAAAATGGCTGCTTTGAAATTATTAAAAGACGGCGGTGCTCAAAATGTCAGATATGCTTCTGATAATTGGCAGTTGACTTATTCATTAGGTAATAGTGAATTATCTGACAGCAGAGTTTTAATGTATTCTCTTGATAAAGTAAATAAATTTGACGGTAACTTTATTGAATTTGAAACAAGGGATAAAGGTTTATTGGATTCATTTAAGGCAAGTATTAATAGATTCTATCATTCAGGTAACCCTCATTTTATCAAACCTGATTTTGAAAACGAACTTGTTGGTATAAAAATGCTATCTGCTAATGAAAAAGGCGGCATATATATTGCCGGTCAGCGTTTTGAATTTGATAATGATTACGATGGTTTGAAGAATACTGTTATCTTTTTAAAAGAAAAATTACCTGTTTCAGTTTTAGATCCATCCAGAGATAGAACTTCTCTAAATAGAAGCCAGCTTGGAAAGATTGCCAATTGGTTAGCCGCACAGGATAGAATGCCAAAAGAAGATTGTGTGAAGTTATTAAAGGCATTTGAACCATATTGGGAAAAAGTAAATTATTCTGAAATGAAACCTCAGGATGAATTTGTAGAATCCTTTATTACACAATTAAGATATATGATATCTACAAAACCGGTACATATTGATTTCCCATCTAAGTATGTTGCTTATTCTAGATCATCTCAAGCTTTAGTTGATGAGCTGAGAGATAAAGGGTATGTAATTTGTAAAGAGGGATTTTCTAGTCTCGGAATGCAGACTATTGGACAATTAATGGGCGGAGTAAGAGCACACAATCCTATAGCTCCGACAGAAGTCCAATCAAAGAAAATTGTAATCTTGAAAGAAGCTTTAAGTAAATTACAAAATCTTGTTAAAAAAGGTCATTTTTCAACTGAAGAATTAGATACTAAAATTTATATTTTCGATAAAACTGCGGCAGGCGAATCTCATTTATACACAGACACTCTTGCTGAAGCAATACTTGATAAGTTTACATCAAAAGGATTCTGGATTGATAAAGGCTATCTTGACAGAGCGTCATTCAGCGATGTATTAGAAACTGCATTACATGAATTGTCACATAAAGCCGGCGGTGACGGAAGTGCACAGTTCTCTTATAAATTAACTAATGTTAATAGAGATGCAATTGACCAGATTCTCGGCGATGGAATGGTTAGACGTGAATTGCAGGTTTTGGCTGATATGTGGTCAGATTTAGGGGTTCATTAAACAGGTATCACATCAGTAGCTTCTTAGCGAAAGCGTAAAAAACCACGTGCGTGCTCAGGATGTAATCCTGGCATCCGTAGGTTGGGCAGCCCTAATAAGAAACAAAAAAGACTCTTAACGAGTCTTTTAAATGGTCGGGATGACAGGATTTGAACCTGCGGCCCCTTCGTCCCGAACGAAGTGCGCTACCAAGCTGCGCTACATCCCGAGAGGGTAAATATAAATAATATATTTACTCTTGTTTTATATTTTTATTTTATATCAAAAAGATTTATTTGGCACTTTCACAAAGTAATTTTTTTATTTCGCCGCGTTTTAATTTTCTGGTTGTTGTTCTAGGCAGATTTTCTGTACGAACAATAATTTTTATAGGGCGTTTGTAAGGTGCAAGTTGAGATGAAAGATATTTAATTTCATTCTTAATTGCAGTCTCAAGATTATCTTTGTCTGTGAAATTTGAAGCGTAATTTGCTGTTGGGACAACTATTGCAACAATTTCTTCACAGCCGTCTTTTTCGCCGAATGTTCTTGCCATTCCTGAAACACACACCTCTTCAAAATTAGGGCTTTGTTCTAAAACTGTTTCAATTTCTTCAGGGAATACTTTTTTACCGCCTGATAGAACAATCATGTTTTTAATTCTGCCGGTGATATAAATAAGTTTTGTTTTGCTGTCAATTCTTGCAATATCACCTGTATGAAGCCAGCCGTCTTCAGTTATTGTTTCTCTGGTTAAGGCCTCTTGCTTATAGTAACCCTTCATGATTGACGGACCTCTTAATAATAATTCTCCGGTTTCAGGGTCTATCTTAGTTTCAATTGAATTTAAGGCTTGTCCTACTGATTTAAGATCCTGATATTTGCCTCTATTAACTGCAACAACAGGACTTGCTTCTGATATTCCATAGCCTTGATAAACTTTTATACCTATACTCTGGAAAAATTCTCCAACTTTTGGATCTAATGGTGCTCCTCCTGAGATACAGCCGAAAAATTCTCCGCCAAATTTTGCATGAATTTGTTTAAACATAGCTCTACGCATGTTTATTGGAAGGTATTTTGCAAGTTTAAGATTAAAATTAAATATAGCTTTAACTATTGGAGGTTTTTTATTAACTTCTGATTCAATAGAAGTTTTCAATAATTTTAAAAACGCAGGGACTGTAATCATAAATTTGATTTTCTTTTCGTTCATTACATCCATAATATCTTTTGGTTTAAGACTTTGTGGATAGTAGATTGAATGCCCGTAATGTAAAAATATAAAAAATCCTACAGTCAATTCAAATAAATGATTCATCGGAAGAATAGATAGATGTCTCATTTCAACTTTTTCAGGTAAAATTTGTTCTAATGCTATTCTTAAATCGTGCATTTGAGCAAGCATATTTTTGAATGAAATTTCAACACCTTTAGGTGCTCCGGTTGTGCCGGATGTATAAATTGTAAATGCCGTTGCACTAAGCGGCTGGCGTCTCCATTTTGCATTGTAGTTTTCAGGGATTGAGTATAAACTAGGGATTTCAATAGATTCGTGAACACATGGATCCATAAGGATAATATGTTTTATTGACGAAATTCTATTTTTTAATTCTTTAGCTTTTTCAATATTAGCACTTGATACAAGCATAATTGTAGGTTCACAGCTTGATAATATTGAATCAAGTTCATATATTGTTAATTTATTATCCAGTGGAACTGTTGTTAAACCTGCAAGTACAGAACCAAATACACAGGCTCCGTATTCAGGTTTTGATTCGGATAAAATTGCAAGTCTTTCTCCTTTTGGTACTTGTAAATCATTTATTATATATGATGCAAGTCTTCTTGATAAAAGTCCTAAGCCTTTATATGTGAATTCGTCCCATCCCCACTTTGACTTCATACCTAAAGAAACTTTTTCCCCATTTTGCAAAGTAATTTCTTCTAAAAGAGTAAACACATTTTCGTATTTCATATTAACTCCTAAATCCTCAATTCCCTAAACACTAATAATATTATTTTAGTTGAAAAATATATAACATGCAATATCTTAATAAAAGAAAAGCAGGCTTTTGCCTGCATTTTATTGTAAATCTTGTTTTGATGCCAGCTTAGCTAAAGATTTCATCCATTCTTGAAATACATCAATACCATCAGCTGCATTTTTCTGTATTGTTTCAAGCATTCCACTTGCAAAGTTACCAATGTCTGTAGAGTCTTCGGAACCCCTCATGCCGCATGCACTTATTATCTTACCATTTTTGACCTGATAAACATCAAACGAATGGGCATCTGATAAAATTTTAACAGTTGATTTATCTTTCATAGGGATACTTGTCAATACTTTACCTGTTCGGGCTGCTATTTCCGGAAATCCGATTGCTCTAAGAGCTGATGTTGTTTTCATATAATACCTGCTTTCTAATTGTTACACTTACCTGTACCAGAGGAAACGTTGTTGATATTTCAGAATTGCCAAAATTATTTCTATTTTTAATAAAATGTAACAAAAATTTTTATGTTTTGTTTTATAATAAAACATATCATCGTTTTCGATATCAATAAAGGATTTATGGAAATATGAAAGTAGCAGGTATAGGGATTAACAATACTGTAAATTTGCCATTTCAACGCAGATTAACAGAAAGAGAACAACATGATTACAGAAATAATGCTCTTCAGCCTGCCTTTGATTATCTTGGAACAGAAGAAGTTTCAATGATTTTACATGGTACTTGTTTTCCTGAAACCGAAAATGATATCGGCGTAGGTTCTCCTTATGGAAATGCTGCAGCTAAATTGTTGCCGTTTGAAATTTTACACGGATTTAATTCAAACCAGTTAGGACCGGTCGGAGTTATTCGTGATGCACAAAGTATTTCACCATATAAATCTACTATTGAAACAAAAAACTATTTATTTTTGGATTTGCAAAAATTAACAACAGATGAATACGCAAATATTTTATCTGAAGACGATTTGAAATTTGCATCTCAAAAACCGCATTCAAATGGCAAAAATTACTCATACTCAACTTTTGCTGATGCTTTTGCAAACTATAAGTACTGTATAAAAATTGCAAATAATAATTTGAAACAAAAAGTAAAAGACGGTGATGCGGATGCTGTTGCTCTGAATAATGAATTTGTAAATTTCAAAAAAGAAAAAGGTAATATTCTTAAAACAGAAGCATTATTTGATATTTTATCAAAAATGTATGGCACTAAGAAGTTTGCAAAATGGGATGATTTGGATAGAAATTTAATCTCTAGGCTTAGAGATAAAGATCCGATTGCGATTGAACGATATAAGAAAATTGTGAACCGTTCTAAAGATGATTTTGAAACCTATCTTCTTGGACAATTTCTTGTAGACAAACAGGTGAAAGAAAATACTGAATTAAGAAAAAATCTTAATTTTAAATATATAAGTGATTTACTTGTTGGATTTTCAGCTTCTGATGAATGGGCAAATCAGGACTTGTTTTTAAAGGATTATCGAATGGGTTGTCCAAATGGCGGTAAATATGGGCCTCAATTGTGGGATATTCCGGTACTTGATCCTAATAAATTATTTGTAGGCGAAAATGATTTAGGACCTGCTGGAAAATATTTAAAACAAAAATTGGAAGCTTGTTTGAATGATTTTGATAATGTACGTATTGACCATGCATTAGGATTAATTGATCCATATATTTATGACAAAAATTCAGTAGAGATTGTGAATGAAAAAGTTAATTTAGAAAAATTTAAAGGTAATAATATTTCAAATATGCCGGAAGTTGACTCTTATGGTAATTTTAAACAGATTTTGAATAAAATTATTATTCCGACATTAGAAGAACATGGCATTGATAAAAATTATCCAGTTTGGGAAGATTTATGTGCTCCAACTCTTGCGTTTAATGATGTATATCTAGTTAAGAACAATTTACCGGGTATAACTCAGCTTGAATGGATGAGGGCAGAAGAAAGCCAGGATGAACATGACTGGGGGTTGGTTGGTTCACATGATTCTGACCCTGCTCTTAAAATGATTAAAAAGGATTGGGTTAGAAGTGGAGATGCCTGGAATATTTTCTATCTTGCAGGATTTTTGAATTCAAATCCAAAACGTGCACAGTATCGCGATGTGTTCTGTAAAAATATTGCGGAAAATGATTCTGAACGTGTGAAAGCAAAATTTGCGGAATTATTTTTAACCTGTAAGAAAATACAGATTTCATTTGCCGACTTTTTTGGAATTGATAAAACCTATAACAAGGGTGGCGAAGAAAACAATACAAACTGGAAACTCCGATTAAACAATGATTATGAGGATACTTATTACAAAAATCTGGCAAGTGAAAATCCAACAGCAATTAATTTACCTGAAATTTTGAAAATTGCAGTTCAGGCAAAATCTGATATGAATACAGTTAAAAAGGCTCATGATTTAAATCTTCGAGATGAAGATATTCCGTCAAATAACGATGAAAATGTTCAAGAAATTCTTGATAATCTTGATAAGTACGAAAAAATATTAAAAGAACCAGAATAAATTATAAAGTTATTGTTTTGATTATTTTATCAGCATAGACATCATCATTCAGCGGCAATGCCATTGTGTTATTTAGAAATGTATGTTCAACAAAGTTTTTTGGAAGTGGTTTCCATAATCTTAAAATTGTTAAATCGTGAATATCAACTTTGCAGTTCGGACAAAACGGATAGCAGTATGGAACATCATTATTAGTTAATTTCAGTGTGATTTTGTTGAATTTATCAAATGCTTTTGAATATTTATTAAAAATTTCAATTCTTTGTTTTTTATCTTTTTCAAAATTAATTTTGGATAAGGCTGTAATTACCTCCGGTGCTGCGTATTTGATATCTTTTTCTTTATTTAAAATCAGTTCATTTTTAATAAATTTTTCAGTATCATTATGAAACTGGCTTGGTGTTAATTTTAAATCATCTGACGGGATATTTTCATTGAGGATTTTATTCGTATAAAGGTATGCTCCATTTTGTACATAAAAGAATTTTCTTAAGGAATTAAAACTGCTTAAACCTATTGCTTGTGAATAAAAACTGTGCGTATTATCAATGATTAAATTTTTGTATTTTTCGGCTAGATTTTTGCAGTTTTCGGTGCACAATCCAAAATAATTTATATAAACAATGTATGCTTCTTTCGGGAATTTAATTGCCGGCATGAAATTGTTATCTATGTGATAAAATTTTACCTTACATTTTTCTTCTCTTGCTGCAATCCATAAGGTTTGACAAGAATAATACGGGATAAAAATTTCTTTTATCCCGTATGCTTTTATTATGTATTTTAAACAATTTCGTGCAAGATTAAGTTTTACAAGCTGCATTATTTATTATATGCCTCAAATAGTTCTTTCAACAATTCCTGCCCTTTAATCATTGTCTTATAATCAACATATTCTTTAGCTGAATGCATGTTGCAAACTGTTGCAAGTCCCAATAAATATGGAGAGAATTTTTCACCTTTTGCATTGAGTTTATTTGCATAAATATGTGTTTCTGCACCGGCATGGAATGATGATATTTCAGGTTCTAAGCCGATTTTTTTTGCAACTGTTTCAAATAAAATCGGTAAGTATTCATCTTCGTTTTTTTCAAACATAGGCATTTTTTCAGTGAAAGTTATTTCAGCTTCTGCTATGTTTTTATAATCTTCATTAAAAGCGTTTACAATTTCCTGCATCAATTCAATTAAATCGTTTTCTTTAGCTTTGTTGGAACTTCTTATTGAATATGTTGCGTGTGCATCTGTGTTTATAATGTTTGTAACATTTACGTCTCCGGCAGAAATTCCGCCGATATTGCAGGATGTAATTACCTGTCCGTTTTCGGAATAAAATACTCCCTGTGGTAAATCTGCAACTAAATCAGCAATAAGTTTTGCTGCATTTTCTCTGGTCGGGTCTCCTATGTCATTACCTGAGTGACCGCCTTTAAAGGCTTTAACTTTTAAGTCTACCATTACGTAGCTTGCACCTGAAGTCAGGCATTGACCTAAGGCATCACTATCTAAAACAAGAACATATTTGGAATTAATTTTAGAAAAATCTGTGTTTTTAATTCCTGTCATGCCGTTTTCTTCATCTCTTGTGAAATGAATTTCTAATCCGCCATGTTTAAAATCTGTTCTTTTAACAAGTTCTTTTGCAAAATATAATGCATTTGCAACACCTGCTTTGTCATCAGCACCGAGGGTTCTGCCCTGTGCTTTAATCAAATCTCCGTCCAGAAACGGTACAACAGGAGAATTGTCACCAATAACATCCATGTGAGCTGAAAGCAATACAGGGTCTTTGGTTTTATCTGTTGCAGGGATTCTTATATATATATTCTGGTAATCGTCAAGTTCGTATTCTAATTGATTGTTTTCACAGTATTCGCAAATCCATTTAATAACTTTTTCTTCATCACAGGATGGAGAGGGTATTTCAGCTAATGAACAAAATAAATTCACAAGTTCATTGCTTTCTCTTAATTCTGTTAAATCCATAATTTTTCTCCAATATATTGTTTAATATAATTAATATGATACATTATTTTTGATTTATATTCAATTTGTTGCAATTTATAAAAAGTTTAACCTTGAGAGAAGTTCAAAAATATGTTATAATTATAAAAAATATAGAGGAAATTTATTATTATGATTAAAAAAATATGGGGTTTCACACTAAGTGAAATATTAATTGCATTAGCTGTAATTGGAGTTGTTGCAGTACTTGTTTTGCCTCAGCTTGTTGTCGGTCAAAAAGCTGCTCAATCAAAAGCTCAGTTTAATACGGCATATTCACTTATGGCAAAAGCTCTTGCTGATATGGATTCTGATGATATTGATACTGATCCTAGCAAATATCCGACAAGAACTTTTTATCCTGTGTTTAAGAATTATAACAGATTTGTTGTTGATTGCGGTGGATCAAATACAGCTGCAAATACAGATTTATGTCCTACAACTTCTGATTATAAAAATGTTACAATGACTGCAAACTCTGCCAGTACTTTACTAGATGATGGTGCATTTGTTTTGAACAATGGAATGATGGTTGCTATCGAAAATTGTAAAGGTTGTGAGTATGGTGCAAATCACAATATTTGGCTTGTTGTTGATGTGAATGGCAAGGATAAAAGACCGAATGTTCTTGGATATGACTTATTTGTATTTCAAGTGATGAAAGACGGAGAGGTTTTGCCGCTGGGAGCAGCCGGAACAGATATTATGTTCAGTGAAGATCCTACAAAATATTGCTGTGATAGAAGGGTCAATCCGGGATGTTCTGTAGGTACTTCTTCATATAACGGGTATACCTGTGCATTTTTTGCAGCAACAGATGAAGAGTACTTTAAAAAGTTATATCGTGGTCACTAAGATTTATAATTATAAAAAGAAGTTCCAATAATCGGAACTTCTTTTTTGCTGTATAATTATTTTATCTAAAGGGAAAATATGAAAGCAATTCAATATTACGGACCAAAAGATATTAGATATGAAGATGTAATGGTTAAACCTCCTGAATTTGGAGAGGTTGTAGTTAAAGTTATGTCTGCTCTTACCTGCGGTACGGATGTAAAAACTTTTCGCAGAGGGCATCCGGTTTTAATTAAAGAAGTTCCATCCGGATTTGGTCATGAATTTGCAGGTATTATTGAGAAAGTTGGTGCAGGTGTTGAAGGTTTTAGACGCGGAGACAGGGTTGTTGCTGCGAATTCTGCACCGTGCGGAGAATGCTTTTATTGTAAAAGACAGGAGTATAATCTTTGCGAAAATTTAGATTTGCTTAATGGTGCCTATGCTGAATATATAACTGTTCCGGCTCGTATTGTAAAGAAGAATATGCTTATGTTGCCACCTGATTTAAGTTTTGATAAAGCTGCATTCTGTGAACCTCTGGCTAATGTTGTTCACGGTGCGGAGCGTACAGGAATTAAAAAAGGGGATTGTGTCGGGATTATTGGGATTGGTCCGATAGGTTTGATGTTTGCAAGGGTTGCAAAGCTGATGGGTGCAAGAGTTATTGTTGCAGGTCGTAATCCAATGAAACTTAAAGCTGCTGAAGATTTTGCACATGCTGATGAAATTGTTGATTTGAAAAAATATCCTAATGCTGTGAAAATATTTAAAGAATTTTCAGCAGAAGGCAAGGGTTTGGATGTTGCAATTGAATGTGTCGGACTTCCTGAAATCTGGGAGCAAATTTTTGATTGTGTCAGACCTGGCGGAACTGTTCACTTTTTTGGCGGTTGTAAATCAGGCTCTAAAGTTTCATTTGATACAACAAGAATGCATTATGGTGATATAAAAATGATGAGTGTATTCCATCATACTCCGCAATATTTCAGGAAAGCCTTAGAGTATATTGACTCCGGCGAAATTGAGGTTGAGAAACTTATTACAGAAACTTTGCCTCTTGAAAAAGTTGAGTATGCAATGGAACAGCATATTGCTGGCAAGGCAATTAAATTTCTTATAAAACCATGGAAATAAAAGTATATATTTGATTTTTATCCTTGCAATTTATAAGTTTTCTTTATAAAATCAGGAAAAAGATAAAATCTGCAAAAAGAAAGTGTTGAAGGGGTATTATGACAATTATTAATGATGTTTTTACTGTACATACTAAGGGAAATACAGATATTATAGATATTACCCCGCAAATAAGAAATGTAGTTTATAATCACGTTTTGCAAAATGCAGTTGTATTTGTTTATGCACAGGGAAGTACCGTTTCGGTTACAAATATTGAATTTGAACCGGGTCTGCTGGTTGATTTGCCGGAAGCGTTAGAAAGAATTGCTCCGGTTGAAGCAAATTATCACCATGATGAAATGTGGCATGATGGAAACGGTTATGCTCACGTCAGGGCTTCAATTGTTGGAAATTCAACTCATGTCCCATTGATTGACGGTGTTTTGCAGTTGGGGCAATGGCAGCAGGTTGTGCTGATTGATTTCGATAATAAAGCCCGTGCAAGAAAAGTTAATGTGCAGATTATTTACTAAGTGACTTGAAATAATTTGAGTCCTGCATTGCGTAATATGCACATGCAATTCCGTTGTAAGTACTGCCGCTGAATTCACTTTGTTTTAGTTGAAACGTAAATAAGTCATATCCCTAGATATTTGGTCCCTGTTTTTTGCCGTTTATATCAATGCTGATAAGTAAATCAGGACGATTTTGGTCAAACATTATTAAAATTCCGTTCATTAAATAAAATTGACCATCATCTAAATTGTTTGTTGCTATGTATTTTGAAGTTTTGGAAAAGTTCCTGTAATTCTTATCTTTGTTTGTTACAGTGCCGGCGTTTCCGTCAATATTTTGCTGTCTTACCATACAGAAATCAGAATCGTCGCTAACTTCTGCAGTTCCGCCGCAATCAGTGGCACCGTTGAAATATTTTATAAAATTCCTGTAATTAAATCCCTGTGAACGCTCAAAAAAGGATTCGTTGTCGTTTGTTGCCATTCTGACAGCACGTGCCATAATTGAATAACCTTCTTTAAATTGGCTCTCGAGTTTTTTATTTTGTAAATTTGTCAGCAGGGTTGGTATAGTCATTGCTGCAACAACCCCGATTATGCCGAGTGTGATTAAAATTCGGCAAGTGTGAAGGCTGTTTTTGTATGTTTATCATTTTCAATCATGAGATTATCATACTTTATTACGTACGGATGGTACGTATAATTTACAAAAATTTACGTATAAACTGTACGTATGAATATTGATTTCTATAAAAATTTAGGGAAAAACATTAAAAAGAGAATGAAGGAATTGGGCTTGACGCAGCAAGAACTTGCTGATAAATTAAATATTTCACTAAATTTTATGGGAAAAATTGAAGTTGCATTTTCAAAACCCTCTCTTGATACTCTTATAGAAATAGCTGATAAGCTTGAAATCCCCGTATATGAACTGGTGAAATTCTCTTAAATGCTTAACTCTGGCCAACTGTTAAGTTTTGTAAAGTGTAAAATGTACACTATTGTTGTATTTTCACGGAATGAAAATAAATATTAAAACATAATATTGACAGAAAAATTTTATTGTGCAATAATAAGTGTATAAGATTTAAGTGTAGTCGAAACACTAAATATAAATAGTTCATTAACCCCAAAAACATATAAACTCCTAAATAATAAACACTAAAAGAGACCATTAGGATGCAGAAAACGACCCACTCACTTGTGAGTGGTTTTTTTTACTTAAAATTTACAAGTGAATATGTATAATACTAGTAAACTATTAAAAAGTTTAGTCTAATAGGTTTGGAGGTTTATAAAAAACTTGGTTTTACATTGGTAGAAGTCTTAATTACGCTTGGGGTAATTGGTGTTGTTTCCGCAATTACAATGCCCGGTTTAATATCTAATGTTCAAAAATCTCAAACAGAAGCACAATTAAAAGAAAATTATTCCAATATTGCACAGGCTATGAGATTTGCTATTTATGAAGAAGTTCAAGGAATTTCAATATCTGCGAATAGCACAACTAGTATGAAAAAATGGTCTGATGCTTATTTAGCACCTCATTTAAAAGTTGAATTAGTTTGTTATCAAACTGCTGGCTGCTGGCATAAAAGAGGAGTTGTTAAAACTTTGAATAATAAAACACCAAATTTTGAAACAAATGTTGTAGCTGATGGCAGTACTATTGGATGGGCAATAATGCCATTTAGAACGGGAAAAGGTGCTTATTTTAATCTTCACGGTAGCACTTCAGGTACAACATCCAGTTTGTTTGGTATAGATTCTACTAAAACAAGTACTATGCAATTTTATTTTGATGTAAATGATGATAGAAAGCCGAATATTATAGGCAAAGATATTTTTATATTGGTTTATGATACCGAAAAAGGTCTTATTCCGGCTGGAAATGATAGATCTGCAGCTCAAGTTAAACAAAATTGTGAAACAGGTAATGGATATTGTTGCTTAAAATATATAAAAGATAATGGCTGGTCTATCCCTGATAAAATATGGAAACGAAGGAGCTAAATTATTTTATTGTTGTGGTTCTTCTATATTATCTTCAGCAATACCTGCATTCTGGTATTGTTCTTCAATATTTGTTTCTTCAGGTGTAACTTCTTCCTGTTTAACGTTATAGTCTTTCATAAATGATTCCATTCTCTTTTCTCTTTCAGAATAGAGATTATCTGATTTTTGGATATCATCAAGTATGTTTTTTAATTCAGCTTTATAGGTTTCAGTTTGTTTGCAGGTTTTGTAATTATCAAGCATAGTATATAAATTGCGGACATTTCCTGCTGCAACACTCTTTCTTGTTTCTTCTGTTTGAACTCCGCTATAGGTTAATTTGTATAAAGATATTGCGTTATGCTGTGCATAATCAAGATAAATACAGGCTGAATTTTTCATCAGCAGGTTTTTATTTTTGTTTAAAATCTGGTTTAAATAATCTGATATTGACAAATATTTAAAATATTTATCAGATGACGACATTTGATTGTTGTTATCAAGTTCTTCAAAGTCAATTTTATTTGCTAATGACTCAACTTCTTTGTATGTTGTTACTGAATAAGACAAAAGGAAAAGACCAATAACAAGAATACTTATCCCTAAAAATAATAAATTATTAGTGTTATTGCTGCTCATCTCTCCCCCTTTATAAATGTTATACTTCATTATACACTAAATTTACAAGTTTGTAAAAACCCTCTAAATAGTTTATATCAAAACTTATGATATTATGTATAATATTTTTAAAGGTGGAATTATGAAAAAAAGTTATTTGATTTTATTATTAACAGTGTTATTTTTAGGTGGCAGCGTTTTTGCAGATGTCGTGCAAACTACCAGAAAAATAAACAAACCGCCTGTACAAAATCAACAAAAAAATACAAATGCTAATGCCCCGAGGGTTAAAAGTTCATCTAATATAAATAAAACTGCACCGCAGAATAATAAATTAGTTAATAGTGTCAAAATGTGCAAGCCTTATAGTGAAACTATGACATTTGGTATGTCCGGTGTTGATTTTGATTTTAATGTAAAAATTGACGGCTGGGTTGGTAACAAATGTATTTTGAATTTCAATGCAAAATCTAACGGTGCTAATTCTACATTTAAGCAATTATATGGTGTTGATGCGTCTTCCGCCCAAATCCTTACTTATGCACCAAAAGTGAGATGCGGTTTCACTAAACAGCAGCTTGAATATGTCGGCGATTCTATTTTGCAGGAAAAAGAAAGAAACAACGGAGCTTCGCATAACATGTTGAAAGATCCTTCAAGTCTTGATATTTCATCATTTATGAATATGTCAGCCTCAGATAGAAGATTGATGGATGTTCTGCTAAATGATAGAGCTTGTACTATTTTAAATATGAATGAACTCAATAATATGATGAATGGTTTGCTAGGTTTATAAAGGAGTAATTTATGAAAAATATTTCTAAATGGATTTTGATATCGTTGTTATTAGTTGGTACTTATTCTGTTGCTAACGCAATTCAATCACCGAATATTGAGGAACAAAAAAGTATAAATCAGAATGTCGTCGAACAGGCTCAAGGTAAAACTGTTACTACACCGAATATTTTTGAAGAACAGCTTAATGCTCTTAGTGCAAGATATATGAATAATTTCCGTCAATGCGAGCCTTTGCATGTAAATCAATATCTTGATATTTTTGGTTTAAAACTTGGTTTTAAATTAGATATAAACGGATGGGTTGATAATAAATGTTCGTATGAAATTAAAGGCAGAATTGACGGCATAGGTAAAGATATTCGTGAAGTTTTTAATATTAATATTGAAGATGAAGCGATTTCTAAAATTGAACCTATTATCAAATGCGATTTTACAAAAGATCAATTGAATATTCTGGTTGACGGTATGATTGCACGCAGCGAAACAAAAGAACAGGTAAGAGATATGCTTCAAGATCCGGCTGAAAAATATGTTGCCCGTAAAATAAAAACCTCAGAAGCTGAACAAAAAATGCATAAAATGATTGCAGAAAGTAATGCTTGCACCATTCCAAATATGGAAGAATTAATGCAGAATTTTTCAAATTTAATGCCGTCTAAAAAGTAAAATGAACGAAAAATTTTTATATACAAAAGATAATATTAAAATTGCAATCAATCATTATGAAAGTAATTGTGATTCTGTCGTTATAGTCTGCCCCGGATGGTTTATGACAAAAGATTCTAAAGCTTTCAAAATGCTTTCTAATGATTTAAACAAAAAGTTTGATGTTGTCACTATGGATTTTCGCGGGCACGGTAAAAGTGGTGGAGCTTATACTTTTACGGCAAAAGAACTCTTTGATTTGCGTGAAGTTGTCGATTATGCAAAAAATGAATGTGGATATAAAAATATATATTTATTAGGTTTTTCATTAGGAGGAGCCTTAGTATTATTATACGGTTCTGAATTTCAATCAGCGGATAGAATTATTGCAGTATCTGCTCCTGCTGATTTTATGAAAATTGAAAATAGAATGTTTATGCCGCAAGCGGGGATACCTACATTGTTCCAAAAATTTGAACCAAAAAGATGGTTAACAATTCGTGCAGGATTTCCATTTTTGAAAAAAATAAAACCAATTGATGTTGTTTCTAAAATAAATGTGCCGACACTTTTTATTGCAGGTGAAAAAGATCCTACGGTTTTCCCGTGGCATACAGAAGCTTTATATAATAAAGCAGTTTGTAAAAAGCAGTACAAATTATTTAAAAATGCTAATCATGCAGAAGATTTGTATCACGATTTTCCGGAAGAATTTTTAAATTTATGTGTTGAATGGTTTGAAAAAGCTTAACGTTTGTCGCCTGTTCCTGAGCGAAAACCGCAGAATGAATAAATAAATGGCAGTGCTCTTTCAATGTGAATTTTGCTTGCGAATGGAATTTTAGCAAGTACGCAGATTGCAACAAAGTCGTCAAGATTTGCAATCATATCAATTAGTTTTAATTCACGTTTAGGTTTTTTCGCTTCCTTGTCACTTCTTAATTTGTTCGATATTGCGACTGCTGTATTTGAACCAATAGCAACACCTGCAGCAGAAGCTATAATTTTTGTGAAATTATTGTTTATTTTAGGATTTTTAGATTTGCCGCACAGTTTTATTGCACCGTCAACAAGAAGCATTGGTGCAGATGTCAAGCACATTTGGAAAGCTCCTTCTTTCCATTTTTTCTTTTTATCTTCCTTTGGCTCCCCTATAGAACTTAATAAAATTCCGCCGATATTACCTGCTGCAGCCATTGAAAGCATTTCAACTACAGTGTATTCGACTTTGAAAGGATTTTTGATTTTCTGTCTTTTCATTATTGCAGCTAATACAATAGAAACACCGGTTATTGCACCTATAGCTGCAAGTATTTTATCTTTTTTTGTAAGGCTTGGCTGATTTTCCTGAGGCGGTTTCTTTTTTACGTTAATATGACCATAAGAAATTTCCTTACGATTTGACATAAAGGATGACATTCTGCGTAGAGGCTGTGGTGTTGTTGTATTCACTTGAATTGATTCTATAGCCATAATTAAAATCCTACCACAAGTGTTAATTTTACAATAAAAAGTTGGAAAAGTAAAATTTTTTGCTAAATTATGAATATATGTTTAGATATATTTAGATATATTATTTAATAACTTCGATAGTTTCGTAATCGGTTAAGTATGGAAGATGTGCTTCTGTAATAAGTTCGCCCGGAAGCAGGATTGAAATCCCCGGCGGGCATTCTGCTACAACTTCTCCGGAAAGTCTGCCTACAGCTTCAGCTTTTGACACAATTTCTTTTTCTGAAAAATAAGCATCTCTTAAGCTTTTTTTGATAATCGGGGTTAGCATAGGCATGTGTTTTTTGTTTTCAAGATAGTAAATATCTTTATAATCATGAGTGTCGATTTTTTTAAGGCAGTTAACAAGATATTCAAAATCAGAACGTTTGTTGCCGATGTTGCTTAGAAGTAAAATTCCGACATCAGATGCACTTTCAACTTCAATGCCAAAATCAATTTCTAAAATAGATTCTAATCTTTTGCCTGAAAGTCCGTCAGCTTTAATAAATATTTTTGTAACATCTGTTTTGTATCCAAAATCAGATTTTAATTGATGAATTGTTTCCATTTTATCAATTTCGGAGCGTAAATATTTAGCATTTGATATAGCTTTAGCTAGTTGTCTTTGACCTCTTTGGCTTTGTAAATTTGCACGTGCAGCATCTAAACTGCCTAATAGCATCAATGACGGGCTTGTTGTATGTAAAAGCATTAATGCTCTTTCAACGTCGTCGGCATTTATTTGAGAATTTTCGCTAATATGCAGCATAGAAGATTGGCTCATACTGCCGCCTGTTTTGTGTAGTGAATGAACAACTATGTCTGCACCGAGTTTGAGTGATGTTTCAGGTAGTTTGTCATTAAAATTCCACAAACATCCGTGTGCTTCGTCAACAATCAATGGAACATTGTATTTTTTACATACTGCTGAAATAGCTTTAACATCAGAAACAACACCTTCATAAGTAGGATTAGTAATCCAAACCGCAGAAACATCGTTATTTTCTTCTAATAATTTTTCAACTGATTTTGCATCAATATTACCCCAAACACCCCAATCTTCAAATTTTTCAGGAATAATCCAAAGCGGATCTGCTCCTGAAATAATCAAACCTGTTAAAATTGAACGGTGGCAGTTTCTGTTGACAATTACTTTTTGTCCTTTTTTAGTTAAACCCATTGCTATTGCAAGGTTGCCGATAGTTGAACCGTTTAATAAAAAGAATGTTCTTTTAGCACCAAAAGCTTGTGCTGCAAGTTCTTCTGCTTCTTTAATAGGACCGGTTGCAGGGGTTAATGTTCCCAGGTTATCAAATTCATCTGTTGTATCAACCATCAATGCTTTACGCCCTACAAGATTTCTGAATGCAGGTAATGTTCCAAAACCTTTTGTATGTCCCGGAATATGGAACTGGTAAGTAGGATTGTTGTATGCTGTTTTTAATGCTTCAACAATCGGGGCTTTTATTGTTGTTTCTTTATTGTTTTTAACTTTATTCGGCATAGCAGAAATATACAATAAAAATTTTATAAAATCCACAAAATTTATGGTATAATTCAAATAAATGAAAAGAATCTTAAAATTAATGTTTTTTGCTGCATTATTTTTTCTGCCCCTGAGTGCAAACGCACGGGTAGAAAATGGTTATGCTGATGTTTTGCTTGAAACTTTAAATGATAATGAAATTGTTTTAAATTCTGAAGAAAATGCGGTTTTTCCTGAACAAAAGAAAAGTAAAAAGTTCTTTGATTTATTTGATAATGATGATGACGATGATGATTCTGTAATGGATAACACAGAGTTGGATTTTGAAATTTTTAAAATGTTTGATAAAGATAACGATAATGTAATTGATGAAGACACTTTAATCGGTAAAATTTATCACAGTAAAATAACAAGAACAGATGTTCCTTCATATTTATACAAGGATGATTTGTCATTCAAATTTGAAAATGGACCAATTCAGAAAATTCAGGTATTTGGAGCCTATAGAGGTTCCATATCGGGATTATTAAAGTCAGATTATTCAACCGAATATGATAATTTGAATACTCAGGTTGGTGTATACGGTCAGTTTAAAAATCCGGAATATAGATTTAAATTGAGTGTAAATCCTATTCCGAATAAAGGGTTAAATTATATAGATGGATTTATTTCTGATGCTTATATAATGAACACAAGTATACCACATCATCAAATTGTTGCAGGTTATTCAAGGGTTCAAACAGGTGTGGAAGGCGGAACGTCTTCATATATTCTTCCATTTGTAGCCAGATCTCAAATTGCAAGGAATTTTGGGAGTGCACGTTCACTTGCTGTAAAAGTTATCGGTAATTATCAATATATGGACTATAACCTTGCACTTGGGTCTTCCGGCAGATATATAACAAGCGGTATGCCGGGAGCTGAATTTAATGGCTGGGTGAACTTTAAACCTTTTGGACACAAGGATAAAAAATGGGGTAAATTGACTATAGGCGGAGGCTTTAATGGCGGTCATAACCAGATTAATTATGGTGTTGGCAGTGTTTATCTGGGTTATAAATATAAAAAATTATGGACAAATTTTGAAGCTGCTATTGCTGATGGTTATAACGGTTCTAATGGTATCAGTGAAAATAAAGCCTGTGGTTTTGCTGCAACTGCTGGTTGGAAATTTAATCCTCACTGGCAATTAATTGGAAGAGTTGATCAATTTGATCCTAATAGAGATGTTTCTAATGATTTGCGAAGGGAATATACTATTGGCTTAAACTGGTTTATTAAGGGACAGGCATTAAAACTTATTTTGAATTATGTCTTTTGTCAAAACCAAAATATTCCTGACAGTCATAAGTTTATTCTAGCTACGCAGTTTTTATTATAATAATTCTATTGGTACATAAGGAAATGCTTTACGAATAGGCATTCCTTCATTGTCATATTGTTTTTGAATACTTACTCCTGCTCTTTCTGCCATAATCTCTATATAATTCTTTTTATATCTGTCAAAATCTTCATCATATCTTACATAATTATCTATAGATACGGTATAAGTTTTGGCTTCTTTTTTTAGATGTTTTTCTCGTATGTCTCCAAATTTTTCAAAAATAGCTTTTCCCCAATCAGTTCTTGTTCCTTTATTATTTCGAGCGTCAAGATACCCTTGCCATGCGTGTTCAACTTCATGTCTAATTATATTTATCAACTGTGACTTTGATTTAAAATTATAATGTTTATTAAAGTTTATCGAACCATCAACCCATGAAAAAAATGCACTTACGCGTTTCTCATCTTGCTCAAATTGCGGTTTATAATTAGTAATTATGTTTTGTCGGGTGTTCAATATTAGATACAGATACTCTTGATAGAATTCTTTCCCCGTTATTTATGTTTTCGCATAGATGATTTGTTTCAATCTTTTGGGGAGTCCATAATACTAGTGGACCAAGCTTTTGAAAGTTTTCTTTTAAATCTTTATAAGCGGATAATATTCTTTTCGGCAGGGTATATTCTTTAATTGTAGTTGTGGTTACAAAATTTTCTTGACCAATTATACTATCCTGTCGTGTATAAACCATATTTCTATATGGTTTGTTAAAATAATCAAAAGCTCGTTCTATTATTTGCCCTTTTGAATCTCTAAAGGTCGTTATTTTTCTTTCCTGCCCAATTTTACCTTTTACTCCGATGATTACTTCATCAATAGTATACGGGATTTGAGAGGATACCCTGATAGCATCTCCCTTATATCTATAAAATTTTTTACCAATATCTTTAGAAATTAAATAATACGTGTTTACCATATTTGTTTAAATGTATGTAAAAAAAATTTTGCTATTAGAATTTATTATTTTATTTTTCTTGCAATAAGTATTATTGGTGAATATGTTAGCTGTGTTTTCTGGAATTTTTTAGAAAAGTTGTCGCAAAAATCTTTCACTTTTTTTACTGTCCATGTCTTTTCGGAAAGAGAATTTACACCGGTATGTTTCATGTGAGCCAAAAGTTCTAATGGAGTTTTGAATACCAGCTCTTCATAAAAACTTTCCATATATAAAATTTCAAATCCGGCATTAGTTAAAATTGTTCTTAAATCATCTTCTGAACGATATTTTAACGTTAGCCCAGTTAATTCTTTCAACTCTTTAAAGTTATCCGGTCCAAATGTGGAAAAAGCTAGAATACTGTCTTTTGTCATATTTAATTTTATTAAATCAATTGCTTTTTCGAGGTTTTCAAACCATTGAAACATTGCATTTGATACAATTAAATCAACTTTTCGTGGGGATTTAATTTTTAGTGCGTTTCCGCAAATAAAATTGGCAGAAGGTACAAGTTTTTGAACGTAAAGTTTTGATTTTTCAACTAAATCATTTGCATAATAATTATTGAATTTTATATTTTTTGCTATGCGTTTTGTTAATAAACCTGTGCCGGAACCAAGTTCTAAAATATTATCAAAAGCTGTTGATATTTTAGATAATTCGATTACTAATTTTGATGCCATCAAATCTTGAACTGTGGCATTTTTATCGTAATCTTTCATACTTTTTTCAAATTGTTTTTTTATAAATTTGTTATCTATATACATTTATAATTTCTTTCAAATTAGAAAAATTATAGAACGGAAAATGTCCTGATTTCAATATTACAACAGGAGTATTATTTTTCTCGTGGCTATTTATTTGATTTTTCGGAGGAATAATTTTATCAAAATCGCTCACAATTGCAAAATCATAAAATTTTCCGTATTCAATATTTGTATTTTTAATCAAATCGTATAAATTTTCAAGTTCAGAAACTCTGTTATCAATTGGACGCTGAACAGGATTTTTAGAATATCTTTCAAATTCTTTTTCATTCAAAAATACATTTTGATAAAATTTTCCTTCCAAACCTTTTTCAGCATGTTTCAATGTTAATTCAAACATTTTTACAGGAATTCCAAAATCATTATTAACAGGATTTACTGTTCCGTTAACTGCAATTTTATGATTAAAGTCCGCAAATAAATCTTTTAATAAATACGCTGTAAAAACGCCCATAGACCATGCAATCAGGGTCTTATTTTCATAACCTTTAATATTTGCCAAATCTTCCGGCATGGTTAATTCATTGTAATCATAAACAAATAAAACGTCAGACTCATCGAATTCAAAACCTTTGAACGGATTTTCATCAAAACTCCATCCTGCAAAAAATACTATGAGATTTTTATTATTTTGTTTATTTAACCAGCAGCTTTTCATTTATTTTCTCCATCAATAAATCCAGTTCTTGTTCTTCTATTTCACAGGTCAAAGACAATCTCAACCGTGAAGTTCCAACAGGGACAGTCGGAGGTCTTATCGGAAGTGTAAAATATCCGTTATGGAACAGAACTTCGCACAAATCTACAGTGTCTTTATTTTCCCCGACAACAACCGGAATAATATGACTGTCGCTTCCGAATTTCTTAGCAATAGAAAGCATACGTTTTCGTTTTTCTTTTACAAGAGGAAATTTATTTTCAATAATCCACTTTGTAAATGCAATATTTATCGGCGGCAATGCAGTTGAAAATATAAAGGAACGTGATTTGTTAATTAAAAAATCAATTAAAGTTTTTGAGCCGACAACAAAAGCTCCCATTGAGCCGACAGCTTTGCCAAATGTTCCGACAATTAAATCAACATCGTTTATAATGCCGAGTTCTTCTGCAACACCTAAACCTTTTTCTCCAAAAACTCCGAAAGCATGGGCTTCATCAATTATAAGATTACAGTTGTATTTTTTCTTTAATTCAATAATTTTCTTCAAATCTTCAATATCGCCATCCATAGAAAAAACACTTTCTGTTATGATGAAAGCATTTTTGTAATTTTCTCGCTCCCGAATTAACAGTTTTTCAAGAGCTTCCATATTGTTATGAGGAAATCTGAAAAATTTGCCGTCAGATAATTTCATCCCGTCAATTATACTTGCGTGATTTAATTTATCAGAAAAAATTACATCGCCTTTTTGGTTTAAAGCACTTGCAATTCCCACATTTGCATGATATCCGCTGTTGTACAATAGTGCGGCTTCTTTACCATATAAATCTGATAACAAATTTTCTAATTCACCGTAAACAGGAAGAGTTCCTGTCAAAAGTCTTGCTGATGCACTGCCAAGAGAATATTCAGTACCAACCGCATCCAAAAATTCTTCTGTTATCTGTTTGTTATCTGCAAAGTTTAAATAATTGTTTGACGAAAGATTTAAAAGTTTTTTGCCTTTGAAGTAAATATATTTTTCATCTTTGCCTTCAAAATTCTTTAAATCCCTAAAATGTGAATGTTTTTTTAACTCTTCCAGAATATTTTTATAATCATCATACATAATTTCAATCTATGACAAAAAGGGGGAAATGTCCATAGATTAAATTACTATACTAATCTTCGTTTATAGTTGAACCTATTTCTCTATCAAGTTTTTTTAATAAATTTTTATCTTCAATTTCTTCCAGAGAGATTTCTCTGTTTTTAGATTTTGTTTTTATCTCAAAAACGGTAACTTCTGTCTGTTGTGGGCTTTTTGATTTTGAAGGTGTGAATATTTCATTCATATATTTATTGAATCTTGCTAATATATCATAGCTTGCTAATTCTTCATCAGTATAAATATGAAGCATACCTTCATCATCAATAATAGGTTTTCCGTTCAATGAATTTTTCAGAAATTCTTTTGTATCCATATCAATGTTTAAATATTTTTTTGTTCCATTAGGTAGAATTTCTTCAAATGATAAATATCTTAAATTTATATCAAATTCTGAATTAATCTTCTTTGAAATTTTCAATGTACTGCCTTCTGATGTTTTTAAATTTACTGCCAGTATTTGTCCAGAACGAGGCGAAACAATTCTATTTATATGTGAAGGAATTTTTGTGTTTTTCTCATCAAAAATATCTAAAGCATCTTTTACTGTATATGTTTTAATTTCCGGAACCTCTTTAACTTTAGGTTTACGTATAATAGGATTTGCTGGAGCTTTACGTTTTCGTGGGAAAAGTTCATCATATCTTATCAAATAATCATTGTATTTATCTACTTCAATATCAATAAACTTTGCGTATCGGGAAATATTTGAGCTTTGAATTTCTGAATCTGTCATATATCTAAACTTTTGCGGCAGATAATATGGGTTAGTTGCATCTAAATTTTTTACGACTTTATCCGGAGTATCAACAAGCAAATGCGTTGTATCCTCACCGTTTTCAATAATAAATCTGATAAGATTTTTATCTTTTGTTCTGCTTTGCAAAACTGTAACTAATTCTTTATTGTCCGGAGTTTGGAAAGTTAATCCCTGTTTATTATTGCGTCTGATTAAAGGTTCATAATTTTTTCTTATTTGAACACATTTTACCTGCTTGGTTTTGAGGGCATCAAAATAAGCTTTTATTTTAAACCAATTTTCTTGAATATGTGCAATTATATCCTGAGTTTGTTGGGGTAACACTCCGTATTCACAATTTTTTATCCTCGGTTGAGATAATTTGTTAGGTTTAAGTCCCTGAAATGATGTATTTCTTTGATATGGATTTGTATATAATATATTTGAAATATTATGAACGAACATGATAACTCCTTAACTATACAATATTACAAAAGCTGTAAAAAATATTTTTGACATGTTTTTAAATCTTATTTGCCCCTTGTAAAAAAAACGTGTGTGTATGATAATATTGACATACAAAAGGGTATGACATGTCAAATATTTTAGTTTACGAACTGGATAAAAAGATTTATATAAATTTAACTAACAGATGTACAAATGAATGTATTTTTTGTTTAAGACAGGATAAAGATGATGTATGCGGTCAGGAATTGTGGCTTGAAAGCGAAGATTTTACTGCACAAGACGTTATTGAACAATATAAAGAGATTCTTCGTAAAGCTCAGAATGACGGAATACAATATGCAAAAGAAGTAATTTTTTGCGGTTATGGCGAACCTCTTTTAAAATTTGAAGTTCTGAGACAGGTTGCAAAATATATTAAAGAAAATTACCCTGACGTGAAAATAAGAATAAATACAAATGGTCATGCTAATTTTGTATATAAAGAAAATGTTGTTGAAGATTTAAAAGGTCTTATTGACGAAATATCAGTTAGTTTAAATGCCTCCACTTCTAAGGAATACAATGAACTTTCACAACCAAAATTTGACGGTGCTTATGATGAAGTTAAAAAATTCATCAAATGCTGCTCTGGTGCAGGAATTAAAACCGTGGCATCTATAGTTGACGGCTACAAAGGCAGAAGACTTGATGTTGAAAAATGTGAACAAATTGCAAATGAACTTGGTGCAACTCTAAGAGTTAGAGAATGGATTCAGGGAGGGTACTAAGTGAGAGTTGATGCAATCAGTTTTGGTAATAAAACACCTGCAAATCATGAGGAAATGCAAAACAAAGCTTTAGCTCAAATTTGGAAACACTGGCAGGAAACAGGTGATTACAGTCCTGCAAGAATAGATTATTTTGAAGGCAGAGAGCCAAAAATAACTTATATTAGTGGCGAAAAAAATACGGCTCCAGCAATAAATAAATCATCTAACATTTTTTCAAAATTAGTAAATATATTTAAAAAATCAATAAAAAAATAATTATAACAAACAAAAGAAAGGACGAAAAATGAACAGTAATTTAGACAAAATTATGAAACCAAAAGCCATTGCTGTTGTTGGTGCTTCAACAAAAGAACACACAATCGGCTCTGACATCATGAAAAGATTACAAGAATACAAATTCAACGGTAATATTTACCCTGTAAACCCTAAAGGCGGTATTATCGAAGGTTTGCAAGCTTATACATCAGTAAAAGAAATTCCTGGTGAAGTTGATTTAGCTATTATCGTTGTTAACGCTAAATTCGTTTTAGATACAATTGATCAATGCCACGAAAAAGGTATCAAAGGTCTTTGTATCATCACTGCAGGCTTCAAAGAAACCGGTAAAGAAGGTGCTGAAGCTGAAAAAGCATTACTTGCTAAAGTTAGAGAATACGGTATGAGATGCGTTGGTCCTAACTGCTTAGGTGTTGTTAACACTGACCCTGAAGTTAGAATGGACGGATGTTTTGCTGAATCATTACCGGAACGTGGACACATCGGTTTCGTTTCTCAATCAGGTGCTTTAGGCGGCGGTATTTTGAATATCTTGAAAGACCTTAACTTAGGTTTTGCTCAATTTATTTCAATCGGTAACCAGGCTGACGTTAACGCTGAAACAGCTATGGAATACTGGGAAAATGAAGAAGATGTTGAACAAATTCTTCTTTACATGGAATCAATTCAAAATCCTTCAAACTTCAGAAAATTAGCTACAAGAATTTCTAAGAAAAAACCTGTATTAGCTTTGAAAGCCGGCAGATCTGCTGCAGGTGCTTCTGCTGCTTCTTCTCACACAGGCTCTTTAGCTGGTGCTGATAAAGCTGCAAATGCATTGTTAGCTCAATCAGGTGTTATCAGAGAATATTCTTTGAAAAACTTATTTGCAACAGCAAAAGTTTTTGCTAACTGCCCTATTCCAAAAGGTGACAGAGTTGCAATTATCACTAACTCTGGCGGTCCTGGTATTATGGCAACTGACGCTGTTTGCGAATACGGTATGCAAATGGCTCAAATTACTGATTCTACAAAAGAAAAACTTAGAAGCTTCTTACCATCAGCTGCTTCAGTTAAAAACCCAATCGATATGATAGCATCTGCACCTATCGAACACTACAAAGAAACATTAAAAACAGTTATCGCTGATGAAAATGTTGATATGATTATGGTTATCTACTTACCATTCTTAGGTTTGAAAGATATCGACGTAGCTAAAGCTGTTATGGAAATTAAAGCTCAATACCCTGAAAAACCTGTTATCGGTGTATTCATGACTAAGAGCGATTTCTTCACAGCATTATCTGACTTAGATGTTAATATGCCGTTCTTTATGTACGCAGAAGAAGCTGCTGACGGATTTAACAGATTAAATCAACAAAGAAAATGGATGGAAAGACCTGAAGGTCAAATCCCTGTATTCGATGTTGACAGAGAAAAAGCAAAACAAATTATTAAACAATCATTGTCAGAAGGCAGAGCTCAATTAACAACTCGTGAATCAATTGATGTTCTTGATGCTTACGGTATCAGAGTTTGTAAATCAGGTTTCGCTACAAACGAAGCAGAAGTTGTAGAAGTTGGTAATTCAATCGGATATCCTGTTGTTATGAAAATGACTTCAAAAACAACATCTCACAAAACTGATGTTGGCGGTGTAAGAGTTAACATCCAATCTGAAGAACAATTAAGAGCTGAATACCAAGACTTAATCGCTAAGTTAACAGAAAAAGGACTTATTGATGGGCTTGAAGGTGTAATCATTCAAGAAATGGTTAAAGGTAACAGAGAAATGGTTTGCGGTATCGCAACAGACCCTCAATACGGACCAATGATGATGTTTGGTTTAGGCGGTGTATTCATCGAAGTTATGAAAGACGTAACATTCAGAATTGCTCCTCTAACTGATGTTGATGCAGCTGAAATGATTAAATCAGTAAAAGCATACAAATTGTTAGAAGGTGCAAGAGGTACAACTCCTGCTCAAATGGATCAAATTCAAGAAACTCTATTGAGATTGTCTCAATTAGTTCACGATTTCAGTTTCATTGATGAGTTAGATATTAACCCATTGTTGATTTCTGAAAAAACAGGTGAAGGTATTGCAGTTGACGGACGTATCAAAGTTCGTTTAGAAGAAGCTAAAGAAGCAATGGCTTGTGCTTGCGGTTCTTGCTGCGGATGCAGTCACTAATTTATAACTGATTATTATAACCCGATTTCCATTGCGGAAATCGGGTTTTTACCTCAATACACCCCAGATGAAATATAAATAGAAAGGTTTGAAGAATGAAAATTTTTAGAACAATCTCTGCAGCAAGATGTGCTGTTGCTGACAGATATTACATTACCCGTGGTGCGAAGGGTAAATTCCCTATGAACAGTGAAAATTATTATAATATATTGGTTAAACAATCCGGTCCATCTACACATAATCCGGTTAAAGTTATGAAAAATCTTTATACAGCTTACCAGCACAATCTTAAAAGGATAAAGAGTACAGAAGATTTTATGAATATGTTTGAACCTCCATCTTTAGCTAGCAGAATTTACCATAAAATGTTTAAAAAATAAAATCCCATAATTTATGGGATTTTATTTTGCTAAAAATTTAAAATATTTTCTACGGGAATGTTTAGAGAGTTAGTTAAATCTACAATTTTTTTTATTGTCAGATTCTGTTCACCGCGTTCGATTTTGCCAATATAATTTGTGTGAACGTTAGCCCGTTCAGCAAATTTTTCTTGCGATAACCCCTGTTTTGTTCGTTCAACTCGAAAATTTAAACCAATTTGTTTTAATATTTCAGTATAGTCTGACATATTAAAATCGTATACTATTGACAAAGTGTATTCTATACTATTATAATGGTGGATATAGCATTATAATAGTGGATTTTAAAATTGGAATTTAAAAAAGAAAATATACTAAAACGTAAGAAAAAAGCTGGTTTTACGATGGCTGAAGTCCTGATTACTCTTGGTGTCATAGGCGTTGTTGCAGCAATAACTATTCCAGGTTTGATGTCTGCATACCAGAAACATGTTGTTGAAACCCGACTAAAACAATCTTACTCACTGTTGTCTCAGGTGGTTAAACTTGCGACTGTTGATTATGATGACCCGTCGGGCTGGGATACAAATTTAAATACAGAAGATTTTGCAAACACATATATTGTGCCTTATTTAAAATCAGATATGAAAAGAGCAACTGGAAGCTATGAAAACAGCGGAGACCACTTTTTATTAACCCTTCTTAATGGGACTGAATGGAAAATTTATAGACATGCTGCTTATGCTCCTACAAGTACTCCCAGGTTTATTTTTGTAACTGTAGATATTAATGGCCCAAATAAACCTAATGCTCAGGGACGTGATAGGTTTAATTTTTATATCTTACCTGAAGCTCGATATTCATATAATGCAGCAAACGGGGATGTTGCTCATAATGTTCCAAGTGCCGGAGTTTATTATGATGGATACGGATTTAGTGATAATGATATAAAAAATTATCAATGGCGAGGATGCCGTAATGCGGTGGATAACGACAATTATCCAACTATGGGATCATTTTGTGTTGCAATGATTGCAAAAAATAGTTGGAAAATTCCTAAGGATTATCCTATAAAATTTTAATTAAAATCTTTTTAACGATATTTTATATTTGCATAATATAAAGCTCTGACAAATCTGAAAAACTTTGAAAATATATCTTGTCTTGTTTTTTGTACCCGTTGTAAATATTCAGGGTGAAATTGATTTTCTGTAAGTGATGTCACGTTATGGTTAGGTGTTCTTTTAATATTAATATTTGCTATAGGTGTATATTTAATGTTTTTTATTTTAAGCATTTTATATTCCTTTTTATTTATTAGAATTATTTATTTTGTATTATATATCTAAACCTGTGAACATTTCAAGTGAGGTTACATTTTTGAGCATTGGAAAATCGTCTATCTTATAATTTTTTACAAAATCTATGGCTTCATTTCGTGCAATTTCAAGAATTTTAGCATCTCGTACAATATCTGAAATTATTAAATCAGGCAAGCCTGATTGGCGGGTTCCAAGAAACTCTCCCGGTCCGCGAAGCTGCAAGTCTTTTTCGGCAATAACAAATCCATCGTTTGTTTCTACCATAATTCCTAATCTTTCACGAGTTTCTTGTGAACGGGAAGAGGTTATTAAAACACAATATGATTGAAGACTGTTTCTTCCGACACGCCCTCTTAACTGGTGTAATTGTGAAAGACCGAATCGTTCTGCGTTTTCTATAACCATAACTGTTGCATTTGGAACATCAACCCCGACTTCTACAACTGTGGTTGAAACTAAAATATCATATTTGCCGTCTTTAAAGTCTTTCATTACTTCGTCTTTTTCATCATTTTTGAGTTTGCTGTGTAAAAGTCCGACTTTAAATTGAGGGAAGACTTCTGCCTGTAATCGTTCAGCTTCAATAGTTGCAGCTTTAGCTGATAGAGTTTCGCTTTCTTCAATTAAAGGATAAACAATGTATGCCTGTCTTCCATCTTCAACTTCACGTTTAATTAAATCCCAGACTTGTTTGTGGGAACCTGTTAGAACTGTTTTAATCGGTTTCCTGCCTTTAGGCAGTTCATTGATTACCGTCAAATCTAAATCCCCATGAACAGTGAGTGCAAGGGTTCGAGGAATAGGAGTTGCTGTCATTGTAAGCATTTGTGGATTTTGAGATTTCTTTTTTAATACGTTACGCTGTTTAACTCCAAATCTGTGCTGTTCGTCAACAACGATTGCCCCGAGATTATTAAATTCAACGTTTTCTTGAATTAGTGCATGTGTTCCAACAGCAATATGGGTTTGACCATTTTTTAAATCAGTTTCAAATTTTTGGCGGACTTTTTTACCATGGCTTCCTAAAAATAATCCTACACTTAATCCCATTGGTGTCAGCCATTGAATTAAGTTGTTATAATGCTGCTGTGCAAGGATTTCAGTCGGTGCCATAATTGCACCCTGATATCCGTTTTCAATTGCTGCAAGCAGCATAATTGTTGCAACTACTGTTTTACCGCTGCCTACGTCACCTTGCAGAAGTCTTTGCATTGGAACATCAGAATTCATGTCTTGCAGAATTTCATTAACTGCCTGTTTTTGCCCTGAGGTTAATTCAAATGGCAGGCTTTTAATAAATTGCTGTACCAATCCGTCTTTTGCAACATGCAAAGCGTATGAAGATGTGTTTTTTGCAGTGTTTTCGCGAAGTCTTATTAGTTTTAACTGGATTAGGAACAATTCTTCAAAAATAAGAGAAAATCTTGCGTGTTCAAGTGCATCCATTGAATCCGGAAAATGAATCTGACGAACAGCATCTTTTTTATCCATTATTCCAAGTCTTTCTCGAATGAAATCAGGGATAATATTTTTTATGTCGTCTTTGTAGAGTTCAATTGCATTAAAAATAGCTTTGCGTAAAGTTTTTATGCTTAAATTTTCGCAGACAGTGTAAATAGGAACAATTCTTGCGATATTCAAATTTGAATCAGGATTTTCTAAAAATTCGCCTGTCATAATTGAATATGTCGGTTTATCCATTGTCAGCTGTCCGCTGTAGTTGTTTCGTTTTACTACGCCGGAAACCATAATCCCTGCATTCTGCGGAAATTGAGCTTTCATTCTTTCTAATAAATAACGGTTGCCTTTTGCGTTGAAAAAGCTTAGTTCAAACCTGCCGCTTTCATCTGCGATAACAACTCTTGTAACGGATAAATTATTTTTTGTGTTAAAAGAAGATACTGATTTAATGTAACCGAAAACTGTTGTTGTCAGCCCTTCTTTTAAGTTCTTTATAAGTGTGCGTGATGAATAGTCAATGTGTTTTTTCGGAAAATACATCATTAAATCTTGAGCCGTAAATATTCCGAGTTTGTTGAATTTATATGCAACTTTTGGACCAACACCTTTAATATACATTACATCAACTTCTGACGGGTGTTTTGTCCGCTGTATTTGACGTTCATTTTCTTCTTTTTGCTCAATCGCATCTTGCTGCAAATCTGCTTTTATAACTCTTATTAGATGCTCAATTGCCTTTCTTCTATCAGGCATGGATGAAACCGGATAAAGATCAAACGCTTCTACAACAACTGCCCAGCGAGGATTTTTTTTTGATTTTTTGTAATTTTTTTGTGCTTCTTTTTTTATAAAACTCGAAAATTTTTGCGTCTTACCATGAATATCGATATAACGATATTTTTTTTCAATTTCTATGGCTGCTTTTATTTTTTCAAGATTTTCAATCATAATGAGCGATTATTGAAGTTTTTAAATTAAAATAAACTTTGTTGTGCAGAGTTGGCATTTTTAGTTTTGTAGCCAAGATGTCTGTATGTTTCCGGCGAAACTTTTCTACCTCGTGGTGTTCTTTGAAGCAAACCTGCCTGTAATAAGAATGGTTCGCAGACATCTTCAATTGTTCTTGCATCTTCTCCGATAGCTGCGGCAATAGTTTCAATCCCGACAGGCCCCCCGTCGTATTTTTCGATAATGAGTTTTAAAAGGCTTCTGTCTGTTGTATCAAGTCCAAATTCATCAATTTTTAGAATATCAAGTGATTCATTAGCAATTTGTTCGGTAATTTTTCCATCGTGTTTTACAAGAGCATAGTCGCTTACTCTCTTAATCAATCTGTTTGCTATACGAGGGGTGCCTCGTGAGCGTCTTGCGATAGCAAGTGCACCTTTTTCATCAATCTCGATTTCTAAAATTCCTGCAGTGCGTTTGATTACCTGTGAAAGTTCTTTATCAGTGTAGAATTCAAGTCTGTGAATAATTCCAAATCTGTCTCTAAGCGGTCCTGATAATTCTCCTGCTTTTGTTGTTGCACCTATTAATGTGAATTTAGGAAGCGGAACTCGCAAAGTTTTTACAGTTTGGCTTTTGCCTGTTGTCATATCAAGGTAAAAATCTTCCATTGCCGGATATAGAATTTCTTCTGCAACTTTGTTAAGCCTGTGAATTTCGTCAATAAATAGAATTTCGCCGCCCTGTAAAGACATTAGAATTCCGATAATATCACGGGGACGTTCAAGTGCAGGGGCTGAAGTTATTTTAATTTCAACACCCATTTCCTGTGCAATAACACCTGCAAGAGTTGTTTTACCAAGCCCCGGAGGTCCGTAAAACAACAGGTGGTCAAGTGGTTTTTCTCTGCGTTTTGCGGCTTCTATTGTGATTTTTAGAGTATCTTTCAGTGCACTTTGACCTATATAAGTGTCAAAGGATTTTGGACGAATACTGTTTTCAAAATTTTTGTCAAACTCAATTGCCTCCGGTTTTACAACAGGATTTTTTTTATGAGTTGATTGTGTTTGGAAATCATTGTCGTCAGATATAATACTCATTCTATTCCCCTTCTTACTTTATAATAGCATAAAGCTGAGTATTAGGGAAAGTATTTACATTCCTTTCATTGCTTGTGCAAATGATAAGATTGTAGAATAGAATCTTTCTTTATGTTCTGTTATAAAGTCAAATCTTTCTTTCAATTGTTTTGATGTAAATCCTTTATTATTGATTGCTGAGTTTTTGATAGAATCTTGAATTTCTTGTGCCATTATTTTTAGTTGTTCTTGTGCTTCAACTTGATCTAAATGACCGGCTTTGTCATCAACGATTTCCATAATGTCTTTTAAACAAGTCAGATTAGAGAAATATGTTGTTTCTGCTTTGATAAGGTTTGTATTATTCTGGTTCGCGATGATATTATTTTCCTGCATAACCTGCAAGCCGATATTATTGATATGTTTGAATAAGTTACCGCTTAAGAAGTTTGTATGACAGTTGTAAACTTTTTCGTTCAAACCTTTTTCAACGATTTCGAGAGCTTGTTTTTCGGTCATACCTTCCGGTAAATTTGCATTTCTAAGCAGTGCTTTTGCAATACCTTTTGAGTTCCCGATGAAGTAGTCCAAATGGTTCAATGCATTTTCAATAGCTTCTTCAGGAGTATATCTTAGAACGTTGCCTGTATCAATAAATGTGAATGGTCTTTCTTTATCTGCAAGGTTTATGAAAATATTTCCAGGGTGTGGGTCAGCGTGCATAACTTTTATACCGTGTTTAGGTACAGATAAAAGCTGTTCAAAAAATACCTGAAAATAATTTTGCATCAGTGAAAACATTTCTTTTTCTGATATTTTCTTGCCTTCTTTCATCATCTGGTCAATAAATTGGTTAAATTGAACACCCGGTGCTTTTACCATTACATAGATATTATCTTTAACTTCAATTGGTTTAATTGCGTGATAATGTTTTGCATTTTTGCCAAGAATTTGTGTTGCTTCCATTTCTTTTGCCAAATCAACTTCCTGTGCCCATGCATCAAATAAAGTATTGATTTTTCTAATCATGAAATCTGTTTTTTCTTTATCTGAAGTTGAATTAGCTTTAATTAATTCAATAAATTCAGTTCTATCTTTTTCAATTTTTTCTAAAGACATTCCTTTTTTCAAGAATTTCAGAACAACTTCTTGTCCTGTTTCATTATTTTTAGCAAGGAAGGTTTCAGCTACGGTGCCGACACCGAGTGCCTTATCTTCAATAATGGTATATTTATTTCCGTAAGTTTTTGAGATAAATTCTTGAGCTTCTTGTACAGTTCTTGATTGAGGGCAGTCACTTTTAAATCTGGTAACAATTGTTGAAAGTTCTTCAAGGTTATTTAATTTCATTCCCATAAATTCTAATCCGTTACCCATTTCTCCGAACATTCCTAAAATATTTTCAGGAATTGTCTGGATAAATTTAGGTAAGAATATATTCTTTGCTTCAATCAATCTCATTTTTTCTTCAATTGATTTGCCTGGAAGTAAAATTTCTGTAAATAATTTTTGGTCTAATAGCAAGGATGCTTTTTCAGCCAGTGCATTAAATTCTGATTCGCCTGTTACATGCGGCATTGGTTTTAAGTCTTTAACATTTTCTAATGCCTGTGCAATTGCTTTATTCCATGCACTTAAACTTGAATGTAATTTTCTTCCTTTATATGCAGCAATTCCTACTGCTGCAGCTTTTAATCCAAGATTGTCTTTTTGTTTGTCTATAAAATCTGAGAATGATTTTTTGTCATCTCTTTTTATAAATAAATATCTTTGAAGAGTGTTTTCGCCCATCAGGACAGGTACTCCGAGCAATGCACCTTTTAATACTGCAGCAGGAGCTACAGCACCATCTATACCTCCGGATAAAACATCTTTCCAGAAAGTTTTATTATCTTTTTTCTCTTTGCGTTTTAAATAAATTCTATCTATAAATCTTAAAGTTGGTTTTGTAAATATTCCTGTTAATACTCCCAAACCTATTCCAATACCTTTAGAATATTTTCCGGCTTTTGATGCAATATCTTTGCTTGCGAATGGTGATATAAATGTTGTAATTTTTCTTGCTGCTGAATACATACCGAATGCAGATAAGCCTGTCAGGGTATCTAATACAAGTTCTGAAGCATCTCTTTGCCCGTATTTATAATCTTTAATATATTTGTCTACTGTTTGGTAATCAATATTACCTTTTTTGAATTCATCAATTTTATGTTGAACGCTTTTTTGATTTCTTCCAACCTTTACAAGAGCTTTTGTTTTGTCGATGCCTTTGCCGATAAGCCCCTGGCGTCTATATACTTTATTTTTTTCATCGGTTAATTCTTTTTCAAGTTTTTCTAAAATTATAGACGAATTTGTAATCATTGGGGTAGATGTATTATTTGTTATCATTTTATTGTCCTATTACGTAACCTTCAATTGTATCAATTGTTGTGAAGCTGAAAATTTGCTTTTATTTTATGTAATTGTAAAGAAAATTTAAAAATTTTTCCAGTAATATCATCTGTTTAAATTAGTTTAAAATTAAGTCAATATGGTATAATCGCAGTATGGAATGTCCTAAATGCGGAGCGGAAATAGATAAGAATGCAATGGTGTGCCCGAATTGTAAGAAGGTGCTCAAAATCATTTGTCCTGTTTGCCGTACTGTTAATACTAAAAACACATGTCGTAAATGTGGTGAAATTCTAGTTGTTAAATGTGCAAAATGCGGCAAGATAAATCTTACCAAAAATCAAAAATGTGTTAAGTGCGGATATTCTAATGAAAAAAGTGCTATTCAAGGTGAATCTAATACGGAAGATTTTGCGGTTTTGCGTATTGATTTTCCTAATAGTGATGTTGTGAAAGCAAAACTCGGTTCCAATCAACTTTATACTAAATTTAGGACTAATCTTGATAATATGATTGTTAATTTTACTTCTTCAATAAATGTAAGAAGACAAATTATCAAAGGGGATGTGTACATTATTAGGTTTAATAGTGTTTATACAAAATCAGCTTCCGCAAATGTAGCAATTGAGGCAACATTAGCCTTAGTTAACCTTATTACAAAGTTAAATGTTAAACTTTTAAAACGCAAAGGAGTTGCCCTGAAATGTAATTTTTCAATAATGCAGAGAAATATTGATGATAATCCGTATGATGTGGATTCTGGATTTCAGGCAAATATGGTTTATCAGTCAACCGACAAAGATTTAAAAGCTTTGGATGCAATTCAGGTCATGACTGATGAAGATTTTTATGACTATTATAATGAAAAATACAAGTTAGAAACTCTTAATTCTGTTCTTGTAAAAGGCAAAATGAAACAGTTTTTTGAGGTTAACTTAAAAGACAAAATCAATATAAAAGAATTTCTGCAGGAAGCTTCACAAACTCAAGCTGATGAAGATTCAACAATACCGCATTTTGTTAAAACAGCAATGTTTGATAATGAACAAGAAGTTCAAAAAACATTGGTTAGTGAAAGTAAAATTTCTGACGAAAAATTATACAATATTGAACTTATTGATTTTGATGAAATTAATTGTGAATTTTATAATGTAAAAAGTATAAATGTTTTAAATACGGTTGTTGAAGTTTTGCAGGAAGTTCCGAAAGGTATTCTTGCGATAAAAGCTGCGAATATGTATCAGCCGTATACATTGAAGATTTTATCCGCAGCAGATGAAACAGGTATTTATCGAAATATTATTCCAATTACTTGCCACGATGGCATGAAATACTCTCCGTACGCATTTTTTAGGGAATTGATTTCGTCGCTTTATGAATATACTATATCTCCAAAATTCGCTCAATCAGAAGACTTTTCAATGTTCAGTCAGGTTGATAGCGGTAATCTTGTAAAAGATTTGATTGCACTTAATCAACGTGAAATGAGTAATTATCAGGATACTCAGGATGAATATTTAAAAGTATTCACATCATTGATAGAAGCGATTCCTGATACTTTAATTTATATTGAAAATTTTGAAAAAATTGATACCTGTTCTTTGTTTATTCTGGAACAATTATTTGATAATTTTGCTGATTTTAATATAAGTTTTCTGATTACTTATGATAAAGATTATTCGCTTCATAAAGACATTCATTTCTTATTATCAAGACCTTACTATACAGAGATTTCTCTGCAGCCGTCTGAAACAAGTGAAATTATTGAAGCTGATAAAGATTTTTATCAAAATATTATAAATGATTTTTATTTTCAGCGTCTTATTAAATACGCTTGCGGCAGCACGTTATTTTTAGATTTTGCAATTCAGTATCTTGTAGAATCCGGTATTTATTCATACACGGACACTTCCGTTGAAATGGTAAGCCAAAAAACTACAATGGTTCCATCTACAATGGACAACCTTATGAAGCGTAGATTTAACTTGCTGAAAGATAATAAACAGGTTCTTAAATTCCTTATTATGACAGTTCTTCTTGGTACAAGGATTGATATAAAAACAATTGAAGCTCTCGGCTTTGATGATTGGCAAAAGGTTGCTGATACTCTTGCCGGCATGGGATATTTATATTTCTATAATGGAAGTATGTACTTCTCGAATTATTCACTAATTAGAGATAATATTACCGAAATCTTAACTGCGGATGATTTGAAATTTATTTCACAAGATTTGTTGAATAAAGTTTATACAGATGATTACACAAGTGTTATTACCGCAGAATTGCATGAATTTGCCGGAAATCATCAGCAGGTTATATTTGATTGGGAAAAACTTGCCAATATTAACCTGTCAATGGGTGATTTTTCATCTTATTTAAATTGTTCAGGACAAATTATAAAATATTTGAACGAATATTCTTCAGATTGGTCTGCCGAAGAGTTAGAAAAGTTTAAATCATCTATATATGACAACATTGCCAATAATATGGTGGATTATAATCCGGAAAAAATTAGAGAAATTGCAGACGTAACCCTTGCAGGACTTCAAGATTCTTCTAATAATCAGAGTTTTGTTGAATTGTGTACCAAAATGATACAGGGTGCAATGTACCATGGTGAATATACTTATGCAAAAACTCTTACTAATAAATTGCTATCTTCTTTTGAAGGCAAATCTCTTGATCCTGCGGCTCCGAATTTTGATGCCAATTTCCTTTTGATGTCCATATTGCATATTAAAATTCTATTTAATTCAGGTGCATATAAGGATTGTATTGATATCGGCTATAATGTGTTGAATGTATTGGATAATACTAAAATTGAAACAATGCAGTATCAAATAGTAACTAAAGAAGAATTCAAGAGTATGATTCAGGAATGCGTTGCGTGCATTGCTATTTCTGACGTTGTGACAATGCATGAAGATGTAACCGAATTTTTAGATATTTCTAAGAAATTATTTAATTTTATCCCTAATGAATATTGTGTATTTTCTCAGTTGCAAAATTTGATAAAAGGTCAGCCTGTAAATATAAATCAGGAAATGGCAGGAAATAATTTATATCCGAATGTAGTATTCCATATTATAAATGCTTTTGTTCAGTATAAAAATAAACCTGTAGAATTCGCAAAAGAAATATATAAATCTAAACTGTTAGCAAACGATTATTCACTTCATTCTTTTGAATTGTTTGCTGATTTGTTAATCGGTTATTCTTATATTCAACTGAATTCATTTGAAAAAGCTTATTCAATTATTTATGAAATAATCCTTGTCTCCAGAACAAAAGGTATGGATTCTATCAGGCATGTAGGGATGTATATTATGAGTTTGCTTAACATGTTTGAAGGTAAGCTTGATGTTGCGTTGGGTATGTTGAATAATTCCACTATTCAAATGGAAAAAGGCGATGGAATCAGCGAATACTTAACAATGTTAAATAAAGTTAATATGTCTCGAATTTATGCTGCACGCTCAAATAATGAGCAGGCACAACTTTGTATGAATCAAGCTGTTTATATTATTCAAAAATACGGTTTGAATTTTAATCCTAATGTTGACAATTCTGCAATTATGATGGACAATCAGGGTACAGAAGAGAGTGTGTCAGAAAGGGAAAATAACCAAGCTTAAACCTTAGTAAATACGGGTTATTTCAAGGTCTTGCCATGTTTTCTCTTAAGATAGAAAGAGAGGAATAATGAAGGTTTTATTTGCATCTGCAGAAGTTGCACCATTTTCTAAAGCAGGAGGCTTAGCTGATGTTGTAGGAAGTTTACCAAAAGGACTTGAAAAAGATGCGGAAATTGCAATTTTTACTCCTCTTCATGGCTGTATTGATAAAGAAAAATACGAGATAAAAGAATTAGAAAACTCAGAAATGTGGCTGACTTTTGGATGGCAGCCTCATAAGTTTAATCTTTATATGACCAAACTTCCAGGGACAAATATTAATGTATTTTTTGTAAAAAATGACTGGTATTTTTCTTGTTTTAAAGAAGTTTATCCAAAATATTTAGACCCGAGATACGAACACGAAAGATATATTTCGTTCTCTCTTGCAGTTATGGAATACGCTAAAGCCTTGAATTTCAGAGCTGATGTAATTCATGCAAATGACTGGCATACTGCAATGATTCCAATGTATCTGCATTCAAATTATAAATTTGATGAATTCTGGAAAGATACTAAATGTGTGTTTGAAATTCACAACCTTGCATATCAGGGAATCTGGTTTGAAGATGTTTTAGATTTTGCCAACATGAGAAAAGACATTGTTTACAACCAATGGGGATGTGAACACTACGATAGAGTAAACTGGATGAAAGGTGCAATCCAATATTCTGATAGAGTAGTTGCAGTGTCGCCGACTTATTCAAGAGAAATTCTGGGTTCTGAATACGGCGAAAATATGGATTATACATTAAGAGGTGTTCAATATAAACTGCGTGGAATACTGAACGGTATTGATTACACTGTGTTTGACCCTAAAAAAGATAAAGCTTTAAAACAGAATTATGATGTAAAAGATTTAAGCAAAAATCATAAAAAAGAAGAAAATAAAAAAGCCGTATGTGAATATTTCGGTCTTGAATATAATCCGGAAAGACCGTTGATTGCATTGATTTCACGTTTAGTTGATCAAAAAGGTATTGATTTAATTCGTGATATGCAGTATGAATTGCAAAATTTGGATGCAGATTTTGTATTCTTAGGAAGCGGTGATGCAGCTTACGAAAACTTGTTTATCTGGCTGTCAAATAATACTAAGAATATTCGTACTTATGTTGGTTATGATCCTAAGCTTGCAAATCTTATATATGCCGGTTCTGATTTCTTCTTGATGCCGTCAAAATTTGAACCTTGCGGATTGAGCCAGTTAATTGCAATGCGTTACGGTTCATTGCCGATTGTTCGTGCAACAGGAGGTTTGGAAGATACAGTTACAGGCTATCCTCTTGATAATTCAAACGGATTTAAGTTCTGGGCATATAATGGCTGGGATATGCTGAATGCTATTAAATGTGCGTTATATGTTTATACAGATAAATATGTATTTAATGCAATGCGTAAATCTGCAATGGAAGCTGACTTTTCATGGAAACGCAGCTGCGGCGAATACTTAAAAATGTATAAAGAAGTTTGTAATAAGTAGGATACGTTTTTAATTTGTGATGAAATCTTCCTTGTGTCGAGCAGTTCAGGTGACAAAAAGGGGTTCGGGGGCTTTGCCCCTGATGACTCGAGCCATTTAATCAAGCGTGTTTTTCTTTTTCGGTTCTACTTTTTCTTTTT